>CAZACJ010000001.1:0-88516 GCA_964483385.1 uncultured Pirellula sp.
CTTTCGGTCGGCTTTTGTAAATCTTCCGTTTCCTTCAGCGATGTTGGATGCGATCGATAGTGCAGCACGGTTGAGTTGGTCTACGAGGAACCCGTAGCCTCTCTGGAACTGGTCGGTTGTAGAACAAACCGCATCGGCAAAGTCGACAGACTTTTGGTAGACGATCAATTTCTCAAATGCAAAAGACATGCATTGAGTTTAGGCACCAGACGTAAGAAGAGGCAAACAGTCAGACCCGGGATAGAGAGGAGAAAGTTGAAAGTAGACCGAGTTGCCGGGAGAAGGTAGGGAGGTCAGTCGGCGTCGTTAATTCAATAGAAGGATTGATGGATTTTGAGAAATCTACTTTCGACTTTCTCCCATCAACTCTCTATTTTTCACAAGGTGTCCAGACGCCATGGGCGACTGGACACCTTGTGAAAAATCGGGGTGAAAGGATTCGAACCTTCGACCCTCTGGTCCCAAACCAGATGCGCTAGCCAGACTGCGCTACACCCCGTACGGACGTAGTTTTTACCCGATCCCGATTTTTCTCGCTAGGGCACTTTCGTCTCCTTCTAAGACCCAATCCTCTCTTTCCGGTTCGCGCTGCTGGCCTCATGGATGAAAAAACGGCTAAAATAAGCAGGTCTTAAGGCTCCTGTTGTCCAGGAGTACCTTGGCTTTCGCTCGATTCCTCGCATCTGTATCCGAATTTATGCTTTCGCATTCCAGGTTTCTTCGGGAAATTCAACTGCTCCCCATTCAGGTTGCCGTAGTTTTTTTCACTGTTTCGCAATTTTCTGCTGAAGCACAGACGTTTGCTGTCGTTTCTCCAAAGAGCAATCCAGAAGCGGGTTTCGCGGCGGCGGAAATCGAATTCAATAGGGATATTCGCCCTATTCTCTCCGATGCCTGTTTTGCATGTCACGGCCCGGATAAGAATGCTCGCCAAGCCGATTTGCGGCTCGATGATCGGCAATCAGCGATCGACAGCAATGCGATTGTTCCAAACGATGCCGCTTCCAGTTCGATATTGGAACGAATTGTTGCGACCGACCCAGAATTGGTCATGCCTCCTCCAAAAACCGGCAAGACGATTACTCGCGAACAACGCGAACTTTTGACTCGTTGGATTAACCAAGGAGCTGAATACCAACCTCATTGGGCTTTTGTGCCCGTTGCGAAACAAGTCTCCGTGCCGCAATTGGATCTGCTGCCTAGTGCTGCGGAGAATCTTTCAAGTGATGAAATCGGGCGTTGGAGACGCTCTCCGATCGATGCATTTGTCCTTCGTAAAATGCTAGATCATGACGTGTTGCCTGCCCCCCCGGCCGACCCATTGACTTGGCTGCGGCGCGTTAGTTTTGATTTGACCGGACTGCCCCCTACTCCAGAGATGATAACATCATTGCAGAATGACGCTTCGGAGGAGAATAAAGGACGCATTATCGATGCGTTGCTCGATTCCGATTCCTACGCTGAGCGTATGGCAAACCTTTGGCTCGATGTCGCGCGGTATGCAGATACCTTCGGCTATCAAGCCGATGTGAACATGGACATTTGGCCTTGGCGTGATTGGGTCATTCGGGCCTTCCGCCAGAATCTTCCCTACGATCAGTTTGTCACTTGGCAGATCGCCGGTGATTTGCTTCCCAATGCCACCCAGGACCAACGTTTGGCCACAGCGTTTAATCGCTTGCATCGTCAGACGAACGAGGGTGGGAGCATTGAGGAAGAGTTTCGTCAGGTCTATGTAGCGGATCGAACGGTAACGGCAGGAACGGCGTTCCTTGGGTTGACCTTAGAGTGCTCCCGGTGTCACGATCACAAGTATGATCCGATCTCGCAAAAGGAATTTTATTCGCTTGCGGCTTACTTTGCAGATATCGATGAACATGGTTTGTACGCGCACTTCACGCGGGCCGTTCCAACTCCTGCCATGCCCTTGTTAACTGCGGAACAGCAGGCCAAACGTGAGGAGCTTCGTGCTGCACGCGTCGTTGCCGAAGAAACATTGACTCAGTGGTATGCAAAACAACCCGCGTTGACGAAGGAGCGATTGGTGGCGATTACGCCTCCGAAGGGGACTTGGGAGTTCCCGTTGGAAGGAAATGTCGAAGGGATCGTCGGGCAAGGAACAGTATTTAATGGAGATGATGCTGTTAGTTTTGCATTGAATCAGCCTCATCCTACGGAGGAAGGGAAGACGGTTCAGAAGCAGTTTGGTCGTGAGAGTCCGTTAAGTATTTCGTTGTGGGTCAAGCCGGACCATTACGCCGATCGAGAGGTGGTGTTGCATCAGTCGGTGGCTGCGGAAGATGCAGCTTTTCGGGGAATGCAGTTGGTGCTCGATCAAGGCAAACCGCAGTTTTCGTTAATTCACTTTTGGCCTGGTGATGCGATACGTGTCGAGGCACTTGAAGCGATCGCGGTGAAAGAATGGACTCATTTGACTATCTGTTACGACGGATCGGGACGAGCGCATGGGGTTCGGGTTTTTGTTAATGGAAAGCAAGTAGCGACCGAGACACAGCGAGATCAGTTGACTCGTGATTGTCGATATCGAGGGGAATGGGGTGATTCGAATGCGGGCTCGGTGCAATTGTCGCTCGGCGCTCGGTTTCGGGATGTTGGATTTCGCGATGGTTTGATGGACGAGTTTAAGATCTACGACTACGAGTTGTCAGGTTGGGAAGTTGCCTTGGTGTATCTGCAGATGGCCAAGGGAGATGTGGAGTTGCAGAAGCGAGAAAGGATGGAAGCGGCTTTAGCCGATTTGCATCCAAGTCGCTACATGGGCGGGGATTCTTTGGAAACAATGGAGTTGCGAGGATTGTTAAAAGAATTGGAGACCAAACGGAAGGCTGAGGCTGATTTTGATGCTTCGTTGCAATATGTGATGACGATGTCACCTGCATTGGTGAAGCGGAATATGCATATTCTGGAACGCGGTGCGTATGATGCACCACGCGAGGTAGTTTCCCCGAGTCCATTGACCAAGCTACAGGGGGATGACGTTTCGGCGGTAACGGAGTTATTAGGCCAAGGGCAGGGTCGCTTGGACTTGGCGCGTTGGATGCTGGCGGATAGCAATCCACTGACCGCGAGGGTGGCGGTGAATCGTTGGTGGTCGATCTTTTTTGGGCGAGGAATCGTTGCGACACTGGAGGATTTTGGTTCCCAAGGTGCTGTTCCTACACATCCAGAACTGTTGGACTGGTTGGCGAGAGATTTTGTGGATCATGGTTGGGACTTAAGGCGATTGTGCAAGTCGATTGTGTTGTCGGAGACTTACGGGCAGTCGTCCACTCCGCGAGATGCACAAGGTGGTGTGTCGCAGTGGGAGATAAAGGATCCGGAGAATCGGTTGCTATTTCATGGGCCAAGACATCGCTTGAGTGCTGAGCAGGTGCGAGATGCAGCTTTGGCGGTCTCGGGGTTATTGGTTCGCAAAGTTGGTGGTCCTTCTGTGATGCCTTATCAGCCTGCTGGGGTGTGGGAAGAGGCGGGTACGGGGAAATCGTATTCGCAGGCCAAGGGTGAGGGGTTGTATCGCAGGAGTATGTATACATTTTGGCGGCGGACAGCTCCCCCGCCGAGTATGTTGGCGTTTGATGCAACGAGTCGCGAGACTTGTACAGCCCGCCGCGAGACGACAACGACCCCGTTGCAAGCTTTGGTGTTGCTCAATGATCCGCAGTATTTAGAAGCAGCCCGGCAGGTAGCGGTAGGGGTACTTGAGACGACCGCTAGGGAGGCGAATTCGGGGGAGAAGAAAGAAGTGATCGGGGCTCAAGTTGTGGAGGATCGATTGCAATTGATGGCGCTGCGGATCTTGAATCGTCCGCTAGCCTCGTCCGAGAAGGACATCCTACGTTCTAGTTATCAGGAGCAACGGGCTTACTTTGAGCAGCATCCTCAGGGGGCGAAAGAGTATTTGAGTTTGGGAGAGACGCAGGTCAGGGGTGAATTCGAGCAGGTTGATTTGGCCGCTTGGAGTGTCTTAGCGAGCATGCTTATGTGTTTCGATGACTTTGTGATGAAACGTTAGGGTCTAGAGCGATGGCACCGATTCGGACGATTCGTGATTTTTATGCGTTTGAGCAACACGTTAGAACTTGTCGATCGCACCGAGGATTGGCAATGGTGCCGCAGTGGTACGAGATCCCTGTATTCTACTTTACCAATCCAAATTCAGTGATTGGTCATGGCGATGTTGTGGTTCCACCGCGCAGGACCAAGGAATTGGATTTTGAGTTAGAGATCGCTTTGATGGTTGGCAAGGAGTGTAGCGACGTGCCGGCTGATGACAGGGCGATGGAGTTCATTTCTGGGATAACGATCTACAACGATTGGTCGGCGAGAGATTTGCAGAGAGAAGAGATGGTAGTGGGTTTGGGACCTGCCAAGGGGAAGGACTTTGCGAATGCGTTTGGTCCAAGGTGGGTACCATTGGCAGAGGTAATGGATACTTATCGCGATGGGCGATTTCATTTAGAGATGCAGGCATCGATCAATGGTAAGTGTGTATCTCAGGGTAATTCTGCGAGCATGTATTGGAGCTGGCCGCAGTTGATTGCGCATGCGAGCCGTGACGTGCGTTTATATCCTGGTGATGTTTTGGGTTCCGGGACGGTTGGGACGGGTTGTATTTTAGAATTAACCCCTGAAGCAGTAGGTGGGTGGCTCAAGGCGGGAGACCGCGTGAGATTGAGCGTAGAGCGGTTGGGTGAGTTAGAGAACTTGGTTGGCGAATTTTAGGGGGGAGGCGATGCCGCGATATTTGCAGTTAGGTAGGATTCCTCGGAAACGGCACATCGAGTTTCGAGTGGAGGGGCAGGGACTCCCTGGGGGCTATGTGGGGGAGGGAATCTATTACGAGGAAGTGATTACCACCGAAGGATTTCATCGGGCTTATAGTATTGCCTATCATTTGCGCCCACCTACGCGGATCGTGAGGATAGAGGGCATTGATGAGCGACTGGCTTATGGGGTCGATTCGAACGAAGCACATCGGATACCGCGCCCGGTGCATTTGAAAACAGCAGCCATGCCGAGAGTATCGGATGTGATCTTCGGGAGGATGGGTTTATTTGAGAACGCTGATGTGCGGATTTCGCGATGTCGCCCGTCGCAGCAGCAGGCCACGTTGTATCGCAACGCGGCGGATGACGAGATGATTTTCGTAAGGCGTGGGGCAGGTCGGTTGTTGAGTATGTTTGGTCAGTTGCCGTTTCGGGAGCTTGACTATTTGGTGATCCCAAGGTGTACGACTTACCGGTTGGAGTTCGATGCGATAGACGAGGTAGATTTGTTGGTAGTGGAATCTAGGGGGACGATTGGTTTTCCGAACCGGTATTTGAATCCGGATGGTCAGTTTCGGTTGGGGGCACCGTTTTGCGAGAGGGACTTGCGCGGTCCTCAGTGGATGGAGCCATTGGATCTCGAGGGAGAATGCAAGATGATTTTGCGAGATCGAGAGCGTTGGGGGACTTATGTTTTAGCGCATCATCCATTCGATGTCGTGGGTTGGGATGGCTGTGTTTATCCTTTTGCGTTTAATGCCATGGACTTTGAACCGATCACCGGTACGGTCCATCAACCACCACCGATTCATCAGACATTTCAGACCGATGGGTTTGTTGTATGTACTTTTGCGCCGCGGATGCTCGATACGCACCCGCAGGCGGTGAAGGTACCTTACGCGCACAGCAACGTGGAGTCTGACGAGTTGTTGTATTATGTTGCTGGTAATTTTGGGAGTCGACGGGGTATTGAGATAGATTCGATGACCTTGCATCCGCATGGGATACCGCACGGGCCACATCCTGGTACGATTCAAGCCAGTCGAAATGTCGAGCGTACCGATGAGTTAGCGGTGATGATCGATACTTTTCGGCCACTAAAAGTGATGAGCAATGGTTTGGACTTTGATGATCCAGGTTACCCGGCTTCCTGGCTGTAGTTGCGCTAGAGAATACCATCAAGCAGCATGATGGTTTCGGTGTGGCAGCGAAGTTGACTTGAGAAGGATGGAAATGAGAATGCAGATTGACATCGAGAAGATATCGGTACAAGAGACTTACCAGTGGATGGTTTCGTTAGTCACTCCTCGTCCGATCGCTTGGGTTACGAGCGTTTCCCCCGAGGGGATAGTAAATCTGGCACCTTTTAGTTTTTATAACACTTTTGGTGCGAATCCTCCGGTGGTGGTATTTTCACCGACGTTGACGCGGACGGGTGGTAAGAAAGATACGTTGTTGAACATTGAGCAGAGCAAGGAGTTTGTGATTCATGCAGCGACGGAGAGGGATGTGGAGGATGTCAACGCATCGAGTGCGACGATTGCGAGGGACAAGAGTGAAGTGGAGTTATTGGGATTGAAGACATTGCCTGGAGTTCGCGTTGGGGTTCCGAGATTGGTGGGAAGTTCGTTTGCGATGGAGTGTCGGTTGATACAAATAGTGCCGATCGGTCAGGGGCCGATATCGGCGAATTTAGTGATTGGTGAGGTATTGATGCTTCACTTGGATCCGTCGATTTTGGGAGAGGATGGCAAGGTGGACCCGAGAAAATTGCAAGCGGTTGCGCGGTTAGGTGGAGATCATTGGTGTAGAAGTAGAGATTTGTTTCAGATGGAGCGACCTGGGTGATCCGGTGCTGGATCTGCACTACGCGGTCATAGTTGTTGTTTGCTTCGAATAACACATGTCTCACGCAAATAGGTAAATACGCAGAGCGCGTGGCCCTACTTTCTCTACTCACCACATTCTCCTTTCAACTTTCTCGCCTCGTAGGGTATGTGCAGCGGTCCGAACCTGAACCATCATCCGGCACATACGATCCACCAAGCGTCATTCATTTAATGCGAGCGGTTCAAACAATGGACCGCGGAAGATACCATTGCGCCGAACGGAGTGCTTGCGCACTGCCGTAAATGTCATGACAGGAGTGCTTGCTGAAGGTCTTCGCTGGAGTGGCACATCATTTTTGCTCCGGCGGCGAGGATTTCTTGTTCCGAGCGGAATCCCCAAGAGACACCGATAGGAAAGAGGTTTGCACCGACGGCCGTTTTCATGTCAGTGTTGGTATCGCCGACGTAGGCGATGCGTTGTGGGTTGGATGAGAATTGAGAAGCGATCCACTTCGCGCTGGTTGGATCGGGTTTTTTGGGGAATCGGTCGCTAGCCCCTAGGGTTAGATCGAACGGGATATCTGGGAAGAATCGATTGATACAAAGGAGGGTGAAAGGTTCTGGTTTATTGGAGAGAACGGCAAGCTTTAGACCTGCCTTGTGGAGTGTGTGCAGCATTTCGAGGATGCCGGGGTAGGGTTTGCTGCAGCGATCCCAGTTGCGATCGTATTGTGTTTGATAGATTTCGAGGCAAGCGTCGAGATGTTCGGTATTGGAAGTACATGAGGATTGTGGGTTGGAGGGTGCAAGAGCGCGTTCGAAGAGAATGCGTACGCCATCACCTACGTAATGTTTGTAGTTTTCGACGGGCCAGGTAGGAAGGTTCAGTTTCGCGAGGGTGGCATTGGCTGCATTTGCGATATCTTCGAGGGAGTCTAGAAGTGTGCCATCGAGATCGAAGATGACGCCGTCGAATTTAGTCATAAGTGAGAGTCCTTGATGCAAAGAAGAGGCTAGTGATTTTCGTTTTGGTCCGGGGAAGGGGGGGATGTGGATTCACTTGCTTGGGATTCTTCATTGGGCTTTTCATTTTGCTCCTCATTGGCCGGTTCATCGAGAGCCGAGAGGTCGAGAGGTTCGTCGTCGAGGGCGGTGAAGAGTTGTCGGATGACCATTGTGGCGTAGCTACCTCGTGGGAGTTGAAATCTCAGAGACCAGTCGAGTTGAGAGGGGGTTTGGGAGGGTAGCCAAGTGTGTTCGAAGTGGGGGATGGATAGGCAAATTGCGCGTTGCCCGCGGGAGAAAAACGTGTCACGGGGATATTTTAAACGCAGTTCTCGAACAGTGATGTCCAGTGGGGCTAGGACAGCTTCAAGAGCCGGGAGGGTGTTTTCGGGCCAATCGTGTTGTCGAGCGGAGGGAAGCGGTAGGGATTCGGGGATTGCGTTTCGCCATCGCAGTTGGTTCGCGTTATCGGAGAGGTTCGGTAGAGCGAGGGGGCCGCACTTTGAATCGAGGTAGACTCGAGTCTTTTGTTCGTTGAAAGCGTCAACAAGGGTGCTAAGCCAGCGGTTCCAGATTCCGCTTTGGAATGCTGCGATATAGATACCGCGAAGGTCTTGCCGGACTAGAGCCAATGCGCGTTTGAAATCGGTTGGGTGATCGACGAGATAGGTTACAACGCTACGACGGTGGGAGCGATCGAGGATAGCTTTGCATTTCTCCCATTGGTTCCAATAAGTTCGCAGTATTTCCTTTTGTTCTTTTTCGCGAGGGCGATCGTGGGGGTTTTGTTCGGCGAGAGCGAGATACAGAGCGCGTTCGTAGTTGGCTTTGCACCAATGCAAACCGATCCATTCTCCGGAGAGTCCAAGGGAGCCGAAACGCTGATCGTCGAAGTAGTTGATTGCGCCGAAGGACTGAAGCCAAGCGGCACGTTGATCGAGGAGGGGGCGTAGGGAGGAATCGATTTTACGAAGCTTGATTTCGAAGCGGTTTGCAGCGATATCTTTTGCGTGAAATGGGTGGCGCGTTTGGCCAAGGTAATCCACCTGCATCGACCGATCCTGGAAGCCTGTCTTAGGGCCATGGAAAATGGTGAAGTACTGGGTGGTCGAAGCGTGTCGATCCTTTAGTCCGCCGTAGCTGATTTGGTGTCGGGCGATGTTCCAGCGGCTGAGGACTTCGGCGATGGCTTCTGGGGTGCCGAGACCTTGTTTGTCCAACCTGTAGAGGGCATGTGGACCGGAGGCGGGTTTTACATCTGTGATTTCTTCGACCCGGAAGTCTTCAGGGGAGCTTTTAAGTTTCATCCGGGAGTAGGGTTTGCAGATGGGGGGGCGAGACGTCAGATTGCAGGACAATATGGTTCATAGGGGATGAATTGCAAGGCTATGCATTGGGATAATTATGCAACAAAGGGTTAGGAATTTGCGATTTAGTTGACAAAATAACCGACACTGTTAGAGTCTAGATCGATCTGTTCGGGGAGATGGCCTGCCCTGCGTCTTGCGGCCAGCATTCTTTCGGCTTTTTGAGGTAAATCGGGATAGGTGTTCAATGAAGGGTTTGACTCGGAAGATATTTGACCGTCATTGGAAGAAGCACCAGCACCCGTTCCACATGTTCAATGATAAGATTTCTTCCATGGTCAAGCCGGGGATGGCGGTGTTGGAGCAAGGTTGTGGCAGGACAGCACCTATCCTGAGTAGGATGTTGGACAAGGGGGCTGATCTTTATGGAGTAGACCTTGTGGAGTTTCGTGGGGAGCATCCTTCGTTGCACCTTGTAAACGGGGACATTGCATCGCTTCCTTTTGAAGATGAAAAGTTTGATTTGGTGTATTCACGAAGTGTGATGGAGCACGTTGAACGGCCTGATTTAGCGTTTCGAGAGTCTTACCGGGTTTTAAAACCAGGCGGGGTTTGTGTTTTCCTGACTCCGAATATGTGGGATTACGTGTCGGTGATTTCGCGAGTGATCCCGAATCGTTTTCACGGGAAGATTGTTAATTACGCTCAGGGGCGTCCGGAGGAAGATACTTTTCCGACGGTGTATGGTTGCAATAGCAAGTCGCAGATTCGTAAGTTGTGTAGCGACACGGGTTTCGAGATTGAGGAGTTTGAGTATCTCGGTCAACATCCCGCTTATTTGGCATTCAATCCAGTTTTGTATTATATCGGGACGCTTTACGAGAAGATGATCTTATCGAGTGATTTGTTTGCTGGGGTTCGCGGTTGGTTGTTTGTCACGTTGGTTAAGAGATAGTGGGTGGGACACGGAGGTCTTTGGTGGATCCCCGGTCCTTCTTGTTGTGCGGCATTTTGGCGCTTCGTTTTTTTATTGTTTTGGGCGAAAATCGGTATTGGGATTGCGGTTGGATAGGTGTGGGGATCGAGTTACGAAGTCGTAAATAGTCACGCAACGGAAAGTCAGATCAGCATCCAATCATGCGATTGATTCGAATATCTGTATTGTCATTGGTTGCAATGGTTTTCTTTTTGGGTTGTAGTCCATCGGAGGAGAAGCCGCATGGATATTCCTATACACCGAATGGATTGCATGCTTCGAGTCTTGCGCGGGACGCTCAAGCAGATCTGGCTGCAGCTTTAGAGGTCTCCCGCGAGGTGGCCGAGTATTTGGAAGGGATGTTTGGGACGTTAGACTCGCCGAGGTTACCGGATGTAGAGATGGCGATTGGGGTGTTTGACATGGAAGCGGTAGAGCGGTGCTCGGGACCTGTGGGTAGGAGGGAGGACAAGATCGAACGTGGGATTTATCGAAAACATTGTGTGGTTTGCCATGGGCTTTCTGGCGACGGGAAGGGTCAATCGGCGATGTTTTTGGAGCCTTATCCTCGAGACTTTCGACGGGGAACATTCAAATACAAATCAACACCTGTCGGGGGGAAACCGACACGTGGGGATTTGGTACGTACTTTGCGTGAGGGGATTCCGGGAACCGCGATGCCTTCTTATCGTGCGTTAGAAGAATCGGAAGAGTTCTCTGAGGATGTGGAGGATCTCGTTGAATACATCCGTTTTCTTTCGATTCGGGGGGAGGTGGAGAGGCGGATGTTGACGAAGATTTTGCGTGATGGTGAGAAGCTTGATAAGGATGCTCAGTGGCCGAAGGAAGTCTTAGGGTTGGTATTGCAGAAGTGGCGTGAAGCGGATGGGTTGGAGTTAGAGGTTCCAGAGCAGCCTAGTTGGATGCAAAGCGGTGGGGATGTTCAAGCACGCGAATTGGCAGTTGCACGAGGTAGGGAGTTGTTTGGGAGCGAGTTGACGGCTTGTTCGAAGTGTCATGGATTGGAGGGGCTGGGGGATGGGAGTTCCCAAGACTTCGACGAATGGACAAAGGACTGGACGATTTTGGCGGGGATTGATCCGCGTGAGCGTGGGGCTTGGAAAGTAATGAAGCCCTTTGGTGCCTTGAAGCCTGTTTTGGTGAAGTCGAGGAATCTACAGTGGGGGGCTTTTCATGGAGGTGGGGATCCTAACTCGATTTTTCGAAGGATTGTTTTGGGGATAGAGGGGACGCCCATGCCGCCGGTAGCGCGTGCGATGAATGGAAATCCAGGGTTAACCGATGATGAGATATGGAGTTTGGTGGGCTACGTGATGCACTTAGGCCGCGAGCGTTCCTCGAAGTCGGTTGGGGGAGGGGAGTGATGACGAAGAACAGTGGGTTGGGACAAGAGGTCCTTGGTAGCAAGGCAGTTAGTTGGTTGGCTTTTTTGTCGATGCTGTTTATCTTCCCTTTGATCTGGGTGGGAGGATTGGTGACAACGCATGATGCGGGTATGGCGGTTCCGGATTGGCCAGGGACATACGGTTACAATCTCTTCTTGTACCCATTAGCGACTTGGTTGTATGGTCCGTTCGATTTGTTGATCGAGCACGGTCATCGCCTGTTAGGGTCTTGGGTTGGTTTTTTAGCGATTGGACTGTGCGTTGCGGCTTGGATTTATGAGTCGCGGCGATGGTATCGATGGGCAAGTGTTGGGTTATTGTTAGCGGTAATTGCGCAAGGGTTGTTAGGCGGATTTCGAGTTGTCTTCGATGAGAGGACGATTGCGATGTTGCATGGATGTGGTGGACCACTGGTATTCGCTTATGCCACATTCATGGCGACTGCGGCTTCTGCGGACTGGAAGCAACAGGTAGATTCGGGAGCTGCATCTGGCGGGGTTGGTAAAGGGTTGTGGCGATTGTCGTGGTGTTTGCTGGTAGCGACGGTAGTACAGTTGGTTTTAGGGGCGCAGTTGCGTCATGCGTTACCGGACACGCGGCCGGTGACATTTATGGCGATGGTTCATTTGCATTTGACGTTTGCGGTAGTGGTTTCGGTGTTGATTTTGTGGGTTTCGATAGCCGTACGTAGCAGGGAACTTGGGGATAAGCGATTATTTACTGGGGTGCGGCAGCCAGCAAATTGGTTGTTGTTTCTATTGTTCATTCAGATTTTTTTGGGAATAGGGACTTGGTTTGTAAATTATGCGTTGCCTTGGAGTGAGATTTTTCCGTGGCTTGCGCGTTATGTGATTGCGGCGAAGGGGTATTGGGAATCGATGATCGTCACAGGGCATCAGGCAACGGGATCGTTGTTGATCAGTATGTCGGTTTGGTTGGTTTGCCGTGTTGGTTGTCGCGTGGTTCCGCTTGCTCAAATGGATGGTTCGCCTACCATGGTGGGAAGTGGGATGAATGCGGGGTTAGGGGGTGGTAGTGGGGAAGTTCGAAGTCGTGTGAGTGGATAGATTTTCAGGATGTTTTCCGTACCTAACTGGTTTCCATTTGTTGCAATTAGTTTACCAACATTCAACGAGGCGATATTTTGACTTCAGCAGAGACGGCTTCGCCTCGTACTGGCGTTTTGTGGGAGCGATCGGTTTGGCGGGATTATTTTGTTCTGGCGAAGCCTCGCATTACCGTGATGATATTATTGACGGTAGCGGTTGCGATAGTTTTTGCGAGTCGATTGTTATCCGTTTCGGTACCGCCGCTGGTTTGGATCAGCGCGATGGTTGGAACGAGCATGGTGGCGGCGAGTGCGAGTGTTTTGAATCAGTGGTTTGAGCGGGACCGAGATTCACGTATGGCTCGCACGCAGAAACGTCCGTTACCGAGCGGTCGGTTGACGAGTACGGAGGCGAGTATTTTTGGTTGGGCTTTGGTCTTCATTGGGTTTTCGATATTGTATTTTGGAACGAACGCAACCGCGGCGGCGGTGAGTTTATTGACATGGTTTGTTTACTGCTGGGTATACACACCGATGAAGGTTTGGTCGTGGTGGAACACGGCAGTTGGTACGTTGCCGGGTGCGTTGCCGGTGATGATCGGTTGGACGGCTGCAGGTGGGCGGCTCGATTCTTGGGAGGCTTGGGCGTTGACGGGTATTGTGGTGCTTTGGCAATTCCCGCACTTTATGGCGATTGCTTGGTTGTACAAGGATCAGTATTCGCAGGCTGGGTTTCGGATGTTAACGCGGGAGGAGCCAACGGGCATAGCTGCGGGTTGGCATGCGGTTATTCCGGGATTAGCTTTGATTCCATTGGTGTTGTACGTTCTGCAACCAGATACTGTATTGAGTTGGATTGCGGGGGTGTTGGGGGTATTACTGGCCAGTCATCAAGGTAGTGTAGCGATTGAATTTCTGCGTTGTCGTGACAATGTGAATGCGAAACGGCTGTTGAGGGCTTCGCTTGTTTTCTTGCCGGCCATTTTCTTGTTGGTCGTATTGCGTTGGGGATGTTTTTAGATGACAGCAGCTGTAACGATTGCAGGGTTGTGGCATCGATACGGTGAACGTGTTGCGATTCAGGATTTAACATTGAACATTTCGGTGGGTGGAGTTGTTGGATTTTTGGGGCCGAATGGAAGTGGCAAGTCGACGTTGTTTCGCTTGTTGTCGACGTTGGTACCGGTTCAAGAGGGAACGGTTCGGATCTTGGATCGGGATGTGCGAGATCAGATGGACGAGGTACGTGGGTTGTTGGGGGTGGTTTTTCAGTCACCGAGTTTGGATCGCAAGCTCACGGCATACGAGAACATTGCGTTTCAGGGGGAGTTGATGGGGCTTGGGCGGAGGGAGTTGTCGTCTAGGATTGAGCAGTTGTCGAGTTGGTTTCGGATTCAGGATCATTTGTCTGAGCGTACTGAGAAGCTATCTGGAGGTTTGAAGCGTCGGGTTGAGTTGGTCAAAGGGTTGATGCATGAGCCGGATGTGTTGTTGCTCGACGAGCCGAGCACAGGATTGGATCCGGTGTCGCGGTTAGAATTTTGGCAATGTCTTGAGAAGTTGCGTGTAGAGCGTGGTACAACGGTATTGTTGACGACACATTTGCTCGATGAGGCGGAGAAGTGCGATCGGATTGCGATTATGGATCAAGGCCGATTGGTTGCTTGGGATTCCCCGGAGTTTTTGCGTAGTGAGACGGGAGAGTGTGTTTTGGAGTTGGAGGGGGAGGATCTTGAATCGATTGGGAATTGGATATTTGACGAGTTGGGGGAGCATGGCGTGATGGTGGGGAATCGGCTGAGGTACGTGGTCAGGGAGCGCAACGATCGATTTTGGGCTTTGCAGCAGTCCTTAGTAGTACGATGCCGTAGTGTTAGGATTGGTCGTCCGGGGTTAGAGGATGTCTTTTTCGCGAAGACAGGGAAGGCCTATACAGCGGTTTGATTGACCCTTCTTATTGGATAGGAAGTGTTTAGTCTTGAGTTAGTCTGTGTCAATCAACGTATGCGAAAGGTGGAACCGTGTTCGATAAAAGTCGATTTAGAGACTGTGCGGAGTTATTGAGAACTGCATGGCCGTTGATGTTATCGACGGGGCTTTTTTCGATCACCTTGTTTGTTGATCGCTTATTTTTGTTCCAGTATTCAGATGCTGCCGCGGCGGCAGCTATGTCAGCGGGAACATTATTTTGGTCGGTGACGTGTCTACCTGCGGGTATCTGTGGGTATACGAGTACGTTTGTTGCTCAGTATTTGGGGATCAAGCGGTTGGATCGAGCTTTGCATGTAGTCTGGCAGGGTTGTTTGATTGCGATTGCGTTGGTGCCATTGTTGATATTGTTGGGGGCGTACTCGTATAGACTTTTTCGATTTTTTGGCCACTCGGAACAATTATCACAGTTTGAATACGAGTTCTTCTTGGGGTTGGTTCCTGGAGCTTGTGCCACCATTTTGGGATCTGCATTGGTGGGGTTGTTTGCGGGTGGTGGTCGGCCTGTTGTCTTGCTTTACTGCGACGCGATTGCGACTGCAACCAACATTGTGTTGGACTATGTTTTGATCTTCGGGAATTTTGGATTTCCAGAGTTAGGGGTCAAGGGGGCCGCGATAGCTTCGAGTATTTCTTTAGCGTTGAAGTGTTTGTTGTTGGTTTGGTTTGCTTATGTGATGATTCGGCGTGGCGACTTCGGAGCTTGGCCATCTGAAGTTGAGTATGGGCGTAGTGAAGCGGTTTGGTTTCGATCTGTGTTGACCTTTGACAGGCCGTTGATGGTTCGATTGATGGTTTTTGGCTGGCCGGCAGGTGTGTCTGTTGTAGCGGAGGCTTGGAGTTTCGCGATCATCATGATGATTGTGGGGAATCTTGGAGAGCAAGCGGCAGCAGCGACTACTTTGGCGTTGGGGGTGAATGTACTGGCATTTATCCCGTTGATTGGTTTAGGGATTGCGGTAGGGGTTTTAGTTGGCAAGTACCTTGTGCAGTCGCAGTTGGACAAAGCGCAGAGGGTGATTCACGCGGCGCTGATGATAGGCGTTGGTTACAGCAGTGTGTTTGCGGTTCTCTATGGGTTGTTCCCTGATTTTGTCATGCAGATTTATTCGATAGGGAACGATCCCGTGAGGTTTGAGGCTATACGACCTCAGTTGCGACCGTTGTTATATTTTATTGCTGCGTATTGCGTTTTCGATGCGTTCCAAGTGATTTTCGCGGGGGTGTTGAAGGGAGCGGGAGATACCCTGATGGTGTTGCTTGGGCATGCTGTCGCGGGATTTGGAACTGTTGGCTTGGCGGTGTTGGGGCATTGGCTATTTGGGTGGGACGGTCTGTATTATTGGTGGGGGGTGATAAGCATTTGGGTGGTTGTATTAGCTGTAATATTCACCGGGAGATATATACAAGGTGGTTGGCGGCACAAACGTGTCATAGAGCCAGATTTGATCAGCGGAATGCAAAGCGTTGAGCATTGAGCCGGAATCGGATACGTTGCACTATTTTTGCTTGGAAGTTTTCCAAGGCATGTTCTTGGATGAATTGAATTGCCAGAGGATTTGTCGAGTAATTCTTGCAGATTGGAAGGCAGTTTCGGAGGGTTGTAACGAAGGACTTGAGGTTGCGAGTATCGCATGTCCATCCCAGTCCATATTGCTGGGTGGTTTCGTGCATCCATCCGATGGAGTTGCATAGAACGGGTACGCCAGCGGCAGCGGCTCGGATTAGCAAGCTTGCGGAGTATTGGTGTTCGGGGTAAGGGAGCGTCATAAGTGATGATGCGAAACAAGCGGCCCATAGTTCGTCTTGGGCTAGGTGTTTGTCGAGAACGACGACTCGTTGTTTTTGGATGAGTGGATGGAATTGATCTTGGAGTGCGGAACGAACATCCTCTGTGCAGCGTCCTGCGAGCAGGAACTTCGTAGAATCTGGGAGAGAATCATCAAGCGCCCGTACGGCGTTGAGAAGATCGAATACTCCTTTGCGTTTTTCAATCAGACCGACGAGCGATACGTAGCGACTGCTGGGGTTGAGTCCAAGTTTTTCGCAAGCGGCATTGCGTGAAAAGTGAATAGGTGATTCGATAGGGTCGGGGAGAAATGAAACGATGTCTCGCAGATGCGGTGAGTGGCTTTCCATCATGCGAACGGCGTAGGGAAGTATGTGGTGTAGGCGTGACCAGGGGCCGCGATCGAGCATCTTAAGGGCGATATGTTGTTTGCACTTGGAAGCAAGGTCGGTGTGGGGATAAGCGTAACGACCGAAGAGGAGGATACCTTCGATTTCGATGTTCTTTTTTCGCAAGTAAGCAGATATAGGATTCGGGACCCCTAATGCGTGTGCGAGTGGATTTGCGAAAGGGACGATTACATGATTTGGTTGGTAGGATTTCAGGCCGTCGAGGAGCGAGCGCATGGTAGCGAAGAGTCCGCTGGGGCCTTGGACTCTAACTCCACGAGTAGATTTCTTCGTTTCAAATGCGTGTGAGACTGCGAGATTGAAATTCGGGGAGAGGGAGCCGAGGTGGGATTGGAATTCGTCAGATTCCGATGCTTGATGGCTCGTCAGCAGAGTAGTTTCGATACCTTGACCGATCAGAGCAGCGAGAACATGTCTTGCGTAGGCGAGGTTATGCCCAACGAATTGAGGTTCAAAGACAAGGGCTCTCATAGTGTGCTCACTGAGCTAACAACACAACATTGAACGGCGAGGCAGGATGGCCCAAAGATGGGCCTTCATCAGATGCAAGCCATAGGGTAGCGTGCCTATGGGCTGCGTAGTGCTTGGACGTCCAGGCACTACTGAAGATAGTCGCAGAAGTTGCGTGCTGAATCTATAGCAATTTGGAGCACATGTTCGATCGAGGTGGGGGGGAGTCCCTAGCCCTTGGATCGCATTTGTTTTCGCAGTTCGGGGAGGAAGACTTTGAAAAATTCGTCGGTTGAGTCTTCTTTGTTTCCGCTAGCCATGCACGCAGTTTGGATTTTGTAAAGGTAGTCGGTTCGCCAGAAGCGTGGGTTAACGGCAGCGGTCCAAGCGCCACCGTCGGACCATCCGTAGTAAACGGCCATTTTACGTTTGTCGAAGCCATTGGTTTCGAAGCCTAGTTTCCAGAGTTCGCCTGGAACGCCGTCGATATCCATTCCAACGGCATCTCGATTAGAGATCTGTCGTACATCTTTCCCGCTGTAGCATACTTCGGGAGTGTGCACAGCAACGGGACCTTTTGGTCCGAAGATGACGAAGACGTTCACGGCTTCACCTGTCGATTGATGGATATAGACACGGCTGATGTATGCTTTGGTTTCGTCGACTTCGAGGAGTTGTTCAACGCTTTTGTCGAGGGATGATTCTTCTTGGCAGGTCCATTCGCCGATGCTCATTGGGATAGTCTTGAGTTTTTCTCCCAGTGCGATGACATCTGGTTTGACACCCCATCGATTGGACCATTGTCCGTGGAGCACGCCGCCGAGGAAAATAAGTCCGACAGCAACTCCGAGTCCTACCCACCAGCCTTTCATTTCTTTGGGGCCAGCTTGAGGGCCCCGATTGCTATTTGACTCCTTTTTCAGATCGGCATCTGGAGTTGCATCGGGAACGATTTCGAACTTCGTCATACGTGGAGACTCAGGGTGTTCCAAAGGCTGCGAATTGTCGAAGCGACCGTCGAGGTTGCCGGCGGAACCTGGATTATCCATTTGTTTTTCGCTTGTTGTTTGCAGATCGTTGGGTGCCATGGCATGGGTCCTCGCAATGAAGGCTTTTGGAAACAGGCTTATTGATTTTGGGCTTCGCTTTCGAAAATTTCAAGTTCACGTTGATCTTCTGGGGTCAGAAGGGTCTTGCGAAGTTGGCTTGCGTCTATTTTTTCGCGTAATCGTGAGGCTTCTTGTTCTCTTCCGGCGCGGCGAAGGGCGATGTAGAGGTGGAACGTCAACCGAGGGTCTTGCGACCCTGACGCAGCAATTTCGAGGATTGGAATGGCTTCGGTGGGTCTATTGGCGAGCAGGAGGATCACCCCTTTGGTGTCGAGGAGCAGTGGTTGTCTACCAGCGATCCGAATCGCCTGTTCGATGTAATTAAGGGCTTCCTCTGTTTGTCCGGTTTGTTCTGCGAGGAGATTTGCAAGATTGTTTAGGGCGACGACATCATTGGGACGGAGTTCGACGATACGTCGATAAACTTGTACTGCTTTATCGGATTTGTTTTGAGCGAGCCACATATCTGCCATTGCAAGGAGCAGTTCGCTGTCTGTGGAGTTTGTGGATTCTACGCTTTCGAGGATATCACCGGCTTCTTGCACTAGTTCGAGGGAGTGCTTTCCTACAGAGAGGATTCCGGCGAGGAGTCTAGCTACCTGAGGAGATTGGTCTCGTTTGACACGCTCCATGAGGAATCGGATAGCGTTTTGTCTTGCGACTGGATCATCTGAGCGAGCCAAGGCTCGGACGTAGTCTATACCAGCGCGGAGATCGAGTTCGAAGGCTTGGCGTAAGATGCTCTCTGACTCTTGGCTGGCTCCGAGTTCATTGAGAGCTTGACCTGCCTGTACGAGGATTTTAGCGGTTTGGGAGCTATCGCCTTTGACGGTAGATTGGCTGAGTTGGTTATCTTTCCAAGTGACTACTTTTTGGATAGCCAATTCAGACTTTCCGGAAAGTTTCAGGAGTCTGCTTCGTAGCAGTACGGTGGAGAATCCGTCTGGGGCTACGAGTTCCATGCGGTCAGCTTGGATGTTGGCTTCGCCGATTTTTTCTCGTTCGATTAGGAAGTCTGCGTATCCGTAGAGGTATTCCGGCGGGGTGTCAGCTCCTTGGCAAGCTGCTTTCAGGTTTCGTTCGGCGGCGATTGATAACTTTTCGATTTGGGGATCATCGGGGACTTGGGCAGCGATGAGTTTTGCGTTGCGCATGTAAACAGAGGCTAAGCGGAAGCGGTCTTCTTGGGTTCTATTCAAGGGGTCTTCTACGAGTCCTTCGAGTAAGAACTGGGCTTGTGCGAGGTCTCTGGATGTGCCGCGTTGCGCAAAGAGCTCTGCGCGAAGTCGTCTGTCATCTGGGGTATCAGCAGCAGAGTTGGATTGGTAGATCGATTCGATCATTTCCCAGTCTTTGTCTTGACCGCGTGAAGCGAGGAGGGTGACGAAGGCGCGTCGAGCATCGGCATTCTCTGGGGCTGATTTCCAGATGCGTTCGTAAGCATCAATTGCTTCGTCTTGTTTGCCTTGAGTGATGAGTAAGCCGGCGAGTTTGAGTTCGATGTCGATTTTGTCTTTAGCAGTCTTTTTGGCTTCTTGGAGAGCTTCAGTGGCTTCTGCCATTCTTCCGAGGACTTGATAGACCTGAGCAACGGCTACCCATTTTTCGGTTGCCTCAACGTTGCTCACTTTGATTCGATCGATGATTTCTTCGACTTTTGCTGGGTTTTTCGTAAGATAATAAAAACCGAAAGCTGCGTTGAAAACAGCTACGGATTTTTCTTCGGCAAGTTCTAATCCACGCAATATTGCTTCTTCGGCTTTGGTTATCTCGTTGGGTCTTTGGTCATCTGGAAGGGCTCTGGAGGAGAGTTCAAGGATTTGTCCATACCAGACCCAAGCCATGGCGTCTTTGGGTCGAGCGAGGGTTCCTGCTCTTGCAGTCTCTAGCATTTCCGATTCATCTCTACCTGCCAGGCCGATAGCTAGGGATGAGAGTCTTTGGGAGCGGTTTGATCTTTCACCGAGGCGATCGATCAGAGAGTTGGCCTCTGCGATCATTCCCTGGGTCATGTAGAGTTCCGCCAATCGTTCGAAGGTATGGATGTCGTCATCTCCGAGCGAGATAGCACGCGCATAATCCTTGACGGCTTTTGTGTAGTTTCTAGAGGTGTCTTCAACCATGGCAGCTACGAGGTGGGTAGCAGACCAGAGAGGCCGTTGTCGATCTAGGTAATTTGCAAGTTCTCTGAGTTCATTGGAGTCATCGAAGCCGTCGATTAGATTTTTGGCCAGCAGCCTTCTTGCTCGAAGATATCGCCATTCGGTTCCTTCTTTTCCTTCGATTTCTCGCAAGCGTTCTTCGATTTCCTGGATGGATTTACACCATGCTTCGATCGCTGCCTTTTTTTTATCGTCATCGTTTTCCTCTTCGATTTGGATTGGTCGAACGAGAACGAGCCTGCCGGCTTCCTTAAGAGCTGCGAGGTTTTTTGTTAGGAAGTCGTTTTGGTTGAAGACTTCGCCAACTTTCGTGTTTTTTGAGTTAACTCTCACAAGGGCTTGTTGAAGTTGTTCGTTATCTGGATCTTCCTTCATTCTTGCGTCGACGAGCTGGGCTGCTTGTTCTTGAAATCCATCACGGAGCATACGATCGATTTTGGCTAGAAAGACGCCGATGTCTTTGGGGGCTTTTTCTTCGAGTTTCGTTAGCATATCCCGGGACTGCTGTTCGAAGCCCCAGTCGCTGAGTCTTTCGACGGAGAAGCGTTGTAGTTGGATATCGGTTGGGTAAATTGCGTTGAGTTCTATAAGTTTTTCGGCGGCAGCAGACTTGATCAGATCTAGGTCATTTGGGTCGGCCCGCAGTACTTTGGAGTCGAGGCCGACGGTGTCTACAAGCCAAGGTTTTTCCACTAGATATGGATCTGAGGATTGAAGTGCGGAGGCTTCTTCAAGAGATTCATCGAAGATGAACCAGTCTCTAAAGTTTTGGCGACCTCTGGCTTGCGTTTCGAGGATGTATTCGCAGAGCCGGATGTGGTCTTTCCCGGACTTGAGTGACACGCGTTGCAATTGCGTGATCGCTTCACGGTATCGACCAGTTGCAGCCCAAGCTTCCGCTGCTCCGCGATACCTTTCGTCTTCGTTTGGAGTTAGGCTCGCTGCAGTTTCGTAGTAAGCCGCAGCGCGGTCGTACTGTCCAGAACGCATGTAGCAACCTGCTAGGAACGCGAACAATTCCGAGCGATTGCGGGAGTCCATTTCCAAGTTACTTGCAACGACTTGTTCGAGCAGATTGGTGGCCGAGAGGTAATCACGCTTGGTCACGTAGTAGCTAGCCCAAGCTTGTTTGCCGAGTCGTTCGAGGTAGCCTTGGAAGCGGTTGCTCACGAGCGTACTCTGATCGCGAAGTACACGATCCATCTCCTGGAGGATGAGTTGGCTTTTTTCCAGATCACCTTCGCGGAGCCAGTAATCAGCGATTTTGAAATAGAGCAAGGACGTTGGAGCGGCGGCGATACGGATTCCATTCTCCCACACCGCAAGGGCTTCGTCCTTTCGAGAGCGTTCCGAGAGTGTATCCCCTAGGCCTAGGTAGGTTTGTACGTCGCGTCTAAGGTTTTTCTCTAGGCAGACGCGGAAATAGGTTTCGGCTTTCTCCAGCCATTCGTCTTTCTTTTCGAGTTCTGAGACACCGTATGCGTTTTTAGCACGGTTCAGGTAGTGCATTCCCGCTTCCAGAACGATCTCTGGATCTTCTGGGGCAAGCGCTAGAGCTTGTACGATGTCGGATTCTGCGGCAATTCTGTCGATTTGTGAAGTAATTCTGTAGTGGATCAACCAAGCTTCGGGGTCTTCTCTATGGGTCGATAGCATGCGGTCGACGACGGTCAAAGCTCTATCCTTTAGAGCTTTGGGGCTTTCATTTCCGAGTTGTGAGTTTCGCAAGAAAGTTTCGTCTTCTAGGCAAGCGATAGCGATTGCGTAGCTAATATCTTTATCGCCGGGGTTTTCGATGAGTGCTTTGAGCAGTAGATCGACAGAGTGCATCGCAGATGCAGTGACCAGCCATTCGTACATAAGCGACTGCGATGCGCTTGAGAATGAGTGTGAGCGTTTATCTAGTGCAAGTTTGAATCGGCATCGAGCGAGCCACTTTAGTAGAAGTGGATCCATAGTTGGGGAGGACAATCTCGGAATTTGCTCCATCGCGTCTTCATAGCGTCCAAGATCGAAGAGTCGTTCCATCATTCGAGTTCTCAGCGCTGGAACTCGATCTTTAAAGTCGGGGTTGGCTTCGCAGCCCCCCACGGCCGCTGCGTAGAGGGAAACGGCAAGTGAGTATTCGGGGAAGGTTTTTGCGGCCTTGTCGACCGCTTCTGCATACCGGACTTTGTATTCCGGATTCGTTGGGTCGAGTTGAAGTAGGCTTTCCAGTACTCCGGAGGCTTCGCGCCAGCTACCTTGCTCTGTTAATTCCACTGCACGTCCATCTAGCGCGTTTCTCACGCGTTCGACTTGGACATTCCGAACGATCACTCCGGACAACCCAAGCACTATCAGCATGACCAGCGATCCTACGGCCAGCTTCCAATTAAGAACAAGCCGTTGGCGGGTCTCTGGGGTAGAGCGTTTATGGATTTTCATCTGTGGCTAGATCGAGAGCAATTATGGAAAAATGCGCACCTGGTTGGAGGTGCGCATTGAGGGCGTTTGTGTTGGATTCAATCTGACGTTACGCCAGAGAATGTAGTTAAAGACATGTGCGTTAAGCTTTGGATTCGTAGTAATCGCCGTAATAACTAGCGTATTCCTTGACGGGCACACCCGAGAGTACGGACCCGGCAACACGAGCGCCTGCCGATTCCATTCTTGCAAATGCCTGAACCATTTGTTCGATGCGGCTTTTATCTCTCAAGGCACAAATCAGAACTGCATCAGCTGCGGTTGCAAAAAGTAGGGCTTCGCTCGCTGGCAACACAGGTGGGGTATCTACGACGATGAATCCGTATTCTTCCCTAGCTTCAGCGATCATTTTTTCGAATCGACCTGAACTCATTAACCGGTGGGGGCTTCCTTTTAGATACCCCGCAGAGAGGATGTGAATCGATTCGTTCCAGTCGCGGTCCACGTATTCGCGCCAGTCACCGTCACCGGATAGGTAGCCTACTAGCCCTGGGGACATTTGGCGACCGAAAACGTGGTGAACGTCAGGTGCGCGAAGGTCACCGTCTACGAGCAAGACTTTTTTACCGGTCGCTCGAGCCATACTAACTACGAGTTGGCATGAGACGCTCGTTTTTCCTTCGCCTGAGAGCGCACTTGTTACCGTGAATACTTGAGAGCCTTTGAGATCTTCTCTGAGGATTAGGGTTGTCGAGAGAGAATCGACACTTTCTTCGAACAGTCGAAGTTCGCGGGCGTGCGAACGTTTTCGTTTGGAAAGTTTACCGTTCGTAGCGACGGGAATTGTTGAGATTTCCCCGAGTACGGACAGACGGGTTTTTGATTCGAGTTGTGCTGCATCGTCTACTCTGCGAGTTCGGATTTCGAGTAGCAGCGCGATGAGGAAGGGGAAGGTAGCGGCGAGCATTCCGCCGAGAGCTAATTGCTTGTATGGAAGTTCTTCTATAGGCAAGCGTGGTGCGATAGCTCGTTCCAGTTCTCTCACTGAGTCCATAGCGTCGCGTTCGGTTTGCAGTTGGATACGTCGGTTGTGCACTGTCGCTCGAATATTATTCCATTCTTCGAGGTCTGCTTCAGCGAACTGCAGATCGACACTGGTAGCGCTCGATTGTTTCAATGAAGTGAGGTATTCCTTGACTTGGTTTTCGAGAACATCCCGTTTGGTCTTCATTTCGGACACTTTGTCTCGGAGTGCAGTGATACGATCTCTGCGTGCATCTGCTGAAGCGAGAACACCTCGATTTGACAGTTCCGCTTTTCTGCTTTCCTTCACGCGTTCGAGTTCTTTTTCCAAGAACTCCACGCGTCGTTGGGCTTGGATGTAGATTGGATTTTTCACACCGACGTTTGTGGCTGTTTCTAGATCGCGCAAAGCCGCCTTGGCGTTTTCGACTTGTTGAATTACGGCACCGACGACAACGTCTCGGTCGAGTAATTCAGGAGTGATTTCAACGGGTTTTGGTTCTTCACCACCATCTTCTTTAATTTGTTGATCACGTTTGTATGCGGCTTCTACTTCGGCGAGATTGAGTTCGAGGATAGCCAATTCGCTGGTCAGTTCCATCCGTTGCATACGGATACCGTCGAGGTACGTGGTGTCGATTTTGCCGCTAGCCGATTCGCCGACGAGGCTGTCGCTTTTGACAGCTTGTACGCTAAGGTCTCGCACGCGAGCCTTTGCTGCTTCGACTTCCGCCTCTGCTTTGGAGAGGGCGGCGAGAACGTTTCGTTCTTGGGTGGAGGTGCGAATTTCGTCCATGGCGCGACGGGTACGTAGGTATTCATCCACGAGGGTATTTACGACGTTTGCGGCGGCCGTTGGGTCTGGGTCTTCGAATCGCACGTCCATGAGTCGGAACCCAGCAGAGCTGGTGACTCGGACTTCTTCTCGCAGGAAGGCTACCGGGTCTTTGGCTTGTGCCACTGCGGGAACAGAGGCTATGACGCGGTCAGCGACAGCCTTTTCGAGAACGCTATTTCCCAGAAGGATTGCTTTTTGCAGATCAACAAATTCAGAGGAGGGGCGAACCGAACCATCTTTGAACACCACGAACGTGCTCGGGTCGACTTCAAGACGGAATCTAGCTTGGTAAGAAGGTCTGAAGAAAGCGAGTACAGCGGCGGAGGCGATTGCGATGCAAAGGAGCATGGCTGGAATCATCCAAGCCCAATTTTTACGGAACAAGCTCCAGAAGAACGCCGCATCGAGTGTTGGGATCCCGAAGTTCGAGGTTCGTCGTGCAACGGAGGTCGGTGTTGCGCCACCGGCCACGGAGACCGCTGAAACTCGAGCCAGCTTACCAGGATTATCTGCCATTGGGACTTACTCCATCCAAACAAAAACAAGCGTGTGAGGTCTTACTTAGGCTCTTCGCAGAGCGACTTGATCCATCGTCTGAGCGTCTTGAATCAACCATCGCAGATACATCACGAAGGCACCGAAAAGCGCCCCTGCTAGCAAGATCATAAAATATCCAGCTATGTCGTGAGAGAACTTCTTTGCCGCTTCGCCGCTTAGCCATTGGTAACATAGGCCAGTGACGACAATTCGAGAGATGTTTGCTATCAAAGCGATGGGGATTGCCGCGAGGATGATCAAGCCACCTTCCCACCAGGTTCGGCGGGCAAGCATTGCGTAAACGTAGGCGAGTGCGAATACGCCGAAGAAGATTCGCAGGCCGGAGCATGCGCGTTCGACTTCTAGCACGTTTTCTCCGAGCAATATAGTCGTGCCTTGGGAGATTGCAGGTTGGCCCAGGAGTTGTAGCACTCCTGCGCTTCCATGGGTAGCGACCCATTGGAGGGGGCGGCTGAGTTCGTTTTCGATTCGGAAGGGAAGCGGAATCATAAAAAAGAGGAATATGAGCATCGGAAACGCCCACACGGCGAAAGCCCAACCGCCGAGAACCCAACTGAGGGCCATAACGGTCAAGGGGATCATCCAACCGTCGGCAAAATCGAGATATGCCCAGCGGGAGAACAGGCGTACACCTAGCACGGCGAGCAACAGAATCAAGCCACCGGGATGGAATCCTGCTCGAAGTGGGGGCATGGAATCGCGGAAGGACCACATCAGGTATGCAACGATTGGAATAACGAACCAACCGTGTGAGTAATCTGGTTCGCGTTCCCAGGCTTGGACGAGGTTCGTCCAGGAGGGGAGGAATGACCAGAGTAACACTAGGGCGCAAGCCACCAGGCCGGCCCAAGCGAATTTATTGGCGACCCAGGGGTAGCGGAGGGTAGCTGGGTCGACTTTACCGCTAGCTAGCAGCAGTTTTTCCTGGACTGAGCCACCATCTTCAACAAGATCTGCGGATCTTCTACGTCTTGTGAGCTGTAACGGATCCGATCCTCTTACGGATGGATCCAATGAAATTGCGGGGGGACCCCCGGAACGTCTACGTCGACTGCTCATGATCCGTACCCCCTTAGATAATGCTTTTCAGACATGCACAAAGCATAAGCGAATGAACTAGAAGGTCAACTGGCCGAGCGCTTTAATTCGGTTAATTCCAGCGAAACCACGTGGAAATTCGTTGGGGTAGTGTGATTGGACTAGGGGATTCCTCGAACGATTGGCGGCCCAATCCACCGGGTTATCGTAACCGGTAATTTTTGCCACAGTCGGATGAGTTTTTGTTTATTTGGTGAGTCGGGGCGCATGTCGGTTGGGTTACCTTTTCGAACGTAGAATTGCCAGGTAGCTTGGTGTGGTTTCGCTCCCCACTGTTCCTTGAATTTGTACGTTCCGCTGCCGACGGAGCTTCTACCGAAATCGAAACATTGTGATTTGCGTTCGATGGCACGATCCAGGAGTTTTGAGTACATCCACATATTTACCCCTGTTGCGTTGAAGCGTCGCAGGGAGCTCGCGCTCGGGACTTCCGTTTTTCCTTGATGATGAATCAGGAGGGCTGCGGCGGTGGGGTAAGCGTTGAGGTATACCACGCCGAGTTCGGCTTGTCCGCTGTGTGTTGGATTTGGGGTTGGGGTGTGAGCTGGAGACGTGTGGGGGGAGTTTTTAGGGGGAAAAGCTTTCAGTATTTCGCGAAAGAGACTCTTGCTATAAACAGGAGTGCCTAGGTCTCGCATGTTTTCGGCAAAAACTCCGTAGAAATCTTGGAGGAGTTCTGTGGTGCCAAAACGGATTTCGAAGTTGTTTTCGTTCGCTTTCTTTATTTGGCTCCGAAGTTTGCTTTTAAAGCTAGCCATGAGGGTTGAGGCATCGTTTGGAAGTGGGAGTCGCATGTGGACTTTGTCGCTTCGTTCGGCGTTGAAAGCGGGATGCGGGAAGGGGGACTCGTGTCGCAGTTCTAGGTGTTTGACGTCGAGGGTATCGGCGAGTTCGACTGCGCGGTTGATCAACGAGATTCCGAGTTCGCGCAGGGCGGGTTGCAGTTCTGTTGCTTGTGAGGGGATTATGGAATTGGGGATCTGTGATGATTGCAGCAGTAGTCCCCCTGAGTTGAGATAGGGGAGGGAAACCAAGAACTTTCCGAAGAGAAGGCTTTGGACGAGCATCAACGGCAGGCAGCCTTTGGCTCCGCAATTTGACTGCGCGACGAGGAAGAAGGGCTGGTGTTTCAGGCCTCTGGGAAGGGCTTCCCACCACTGCATAGATGGGTGGACACTTGACCAGTCCCAGGACGGTCCCAGCAGGTCGTAAGCTTGTTGAGGATTTTGGCAGGTTTCAACCTTCACAATTCGATCCGTAATTGCCTGAGGAAAAAAGGAGTGGGGGCGAGTTTGGGGTGGACTTTAGAAGTGGGATCGTCCCCAACGTTCCAGGAACAGAAGAGCCCAGAGGCGGTCGCCGAAGTCCCAGTTTCCTGATTGATTTTTTGCGATAATTTCGGAGATAGCGGCGGTGTTAAGGAATTGGCTACAGAATGAGTTTGGGTCAGATAGTTGTTGGATTCCTTTGTTTTCGTGTCCTCGCATCCAGTAGCTAAGTGGGATTCTGAAACCCATTTTGGGTCGTGTTCGCAGTTCTTGAGGGATCCATTGTTTGAAGGTATTGCTGAGCATGGGTTTGACGTAGGTGCTGTCGACGAGATATTGGAATGGGATTTTCAGGGCATCTTCGATTAGTAGATGGTCGAGGAAGGGGCTTCGGCATTCCAATCCGTGAGCCATGCTGACGATGTCGACTTTTGCGAGTAGGTCACCTGGAAGGTAGCTGAGCATGTCCGTGCGCATGGCTTTGAGGCCATCTCCCATGTTGGGTAGAGAGCGAATGATATTTGAGAGGAAAGCGGCAGAATTTGGCTCTGAGGGTTGGAGTGGTCCAGCCGCGATTAGTTTGCGAACGTGCTCTCTGGTGAATGGGCTTATCCAATCCACATAGCGATTGCAGAATGGTTCGCGTAGGACGGTCAAGCGATTCTTGAGTTTGCCGAGTTTGGAAGATTGGTTCGTGCGTGGTAGTGCATTGACCCAGTTTCCGGTGAGGGACTTTCGAATCCAGCCAGGGAGTGCATCGAAACGGGACAGGGATTCGACAGTGCGATGTCGAGGGTATCCCGCGAAGGCTTCGTCTCCTCCGTCGCCGGTGAGTGCGACTTTGACGTACTTTCGGGTTTCTCTGGAGAGGAAGTAGGTAGGGATGGCGCTGCTGTCAGCGAATGGTTCATCGAAGAGCCAAACGAGTTGATCGAGAATATCCATCGATTCTGGTTCGACTTGTAGGCATCTGTGGTTTGTGTGCAGGTGATTGGCTGCTGTTTGCGCGTATTTCGATTCGTCGTATTCTTGGACACCGAAGCCGATAGTGAAAGTATTCAGTGGTGCATTGAGTTGTTCTTGGATCGCTCCTGTGATGACCGTGCTATCGATACCGCCGGAGAGAAAGCACCCGAGGGGAACGTCGCTTCTGAGTTGAGTCCTGACGGAATCTTTGAGGCGAGCGCGGATCATCTCTTGGCACTCTTCGAGTCTTAGGGATGGATCTGGAGCGAGGTTTGGGGACCAGTACTGCGAGAGTTTTAGCTGATTATTTTCGATCAGACCGAAGTAGCCGGGTGGCAGTTTTTCTAGGCCTTCGAATGCGGTATAGGGATGGGGAATGTATCCATAGAGTAGGTATTCGGTGATAGCCTCTTGGCGTAGTCGTTTGGCGAAGAAGGGAAGTTGCAGAAGGACTTTGATTTCGCTACCGAAATAGAAACCGTGGGGAGTGCTGTGATAGATGAATGGTTTTTGGCCTAAGCGATCTCGGGCGAAGAAGAGTCGTTTTTTGCGATCATCCCAGATGGCGAAGGCGAACATACCTCGGAGATGTTTTAAGCAATGCTCGCCGTACTCTTCGTAGAGGTGAACGATTACTTCTGTATCCGATCGAGTTTCGAATCGATGTCCTTTTCGCAGCAGGTCTTCGTAGAGTTCTACGTAGTTATAGATTTCGCCATTGAATACGATCCATACGTCTTTGGTTTCGTTGTGTTGGGGTTGTCCACCACCTTCGACATCGATGATGGAGAGGCGTCGGTGTCCGAGTGTCACTCCGTGATTTGAGTTGTGGATTTGTCGATGGATTCCTCTTCCATCGGGCCCGCGATGCGACATCGCGTCGGTCATTGAATCGAAGACGGATTCTTGGATGAATCCGTTAGCGTTCCACCAAAATGCTCCGCTGATTCCACACATGATTTACCGTTTCTTTGAGAGCATTTGGTGATAGACCTTGCGATATGCGTCTTGCATAGCACGGTCGGAGAATCGGAGTTGGGCGTCTATTTTTCCGGCTTGCCCGAGCAGCTTAGCTCGATTTTGGTTAGCTAAGACTTCGGTCAGTAGCACACTTAGAGCTTCAGGATCTCTTGCGGGTGCTAGTAGTCCATTTCGTTGGTGTTCGATAATTTCGGGAAGTCCACCGACATTTGAGCAGACGCATGGGATACCAGCAAACATGGCTTCGATTACCGTCAGTGGGATACCTTCGGAAATGCTTGTAAGTAGAAATGCATCTGCGGCGTGTATCAGTACTTCAACATCTGTCCGATTCCCGAGGAGGCGGACATGGTGGTTGATCGCGAGTCTTTGGATCTCTTGGACGATTTTGTCGTGTTCTTCTCCTTCGCCTACGATCCAAAGCTTAGCGTCTGGGAGTTGAGCGACGGTTTTAGCGAAAGTTTGGATTGCGGTGATATGGTCTTTGAGTGGATGAAGTCGTGCGACTTGGATAACGACGGGGGCATTGGGGTTGGTATCGAGAGAGTGTCGCACCGCGACTCTTTGTTCGGTGGTTATAGGAGTGGAGTAGCGTTCCGAAGCAACACCGTTGTAGATCACCTCGATTCGGTTTTCGGGGATTTCTTCGAAGTCGATGAGGGCTTGTTTGACTTGTTTTCCAACTGCGACAACGCGATCGCAGCGTTTCAGTAGGAATCGATTTGCTAGGCAACGTTTTGGTCGCCGCATATCCGGGAATGCGCGTCCATGTTCGGTGAATAGGATAGCGGGCTTATTTGCCAGGAGACCTCGGGAGGCGGATGAGTAGAAAAACGGGGCGTACTGATGGGCATGTACGATGGCTACTTTTTCTTCAATGAACAGTTTGTGGAGTCTTTTGGTCAAGCCGTAGTCGAAGCCGGGCTTTCGATTCAATACGGTAACTTTGAATCCTTCTTGCTGCATTACGGAGGCCATGTTTCCGGCTTCGTCTAAGCAAACGTAGATTACTTCGAAGGCATCGCGTTGCTGCCGTCCAAACTCGCAGGCGAGGACTTCTGCGCCACCGGTATTGAGGGTGTGTAGAACGTGGCAAATAACCGGTTTCATATTTGGGATCCCTCGGGCAAGCGTTCGGATTATTCGTTGAAGGGTTGCTTGCCAAAATACTTAATTCGAATTGCATCGAGGACATTTTGGTCGAACATGTGTGTTGCCCAAACGAGCGAATCGTGGGCGGCGTAGAAGGTATGTTCTAGCACATTGATGGGTGGAAGCTCGGTAGAGGTTTCGTAGCCAAGTTTCCTGAGCATTGCGCCAGCGGTGCGTTCAAAGATTTGGATGGATTTTTGGGATAGGTTAGTTTTCCATTTGTTCGAGTTGTTCCCGCGAACGCGACTTGCCATCTGTTCAATTTGTTCATCGGAAGCTTGATATTCCAAGAATGCGAGCAAGCGCCGGAGAATGGGTTCGGGGTCTTCGAGAAGTTTTTCGTATCGGATGCTGAGGAGTTGGTTTTCGGGGATTCTCTTTTCCGATTCCAAAAGGGCGTTACAACAGGTTCTCCAGTACTCAGCGGCGGCCCAAATGTTATTGGGGCCCCATTTTCGTTCGAGGAGAGAATTGGCTACATCACGGCCATCGCGATAAATAAAGATGAACTTAGCGTTTGGGAATAGATCCGCGAGTAAGGGGACGTGAAAGCTAAAGCTTGGAGTCTTGTCTGCCCAGCGTGGAAAGCCGAGTTTTCGGGAGCGAGCCAAGCAGATTTGATTCACCAGTTCTGAATAGGACTTCGGTTCTGTAGCTTGATATAAATCGTCGAGATCCCAAGGTATTTCCCATTGCATTATGGGTCGTTCTCGAATGATTCTTCCTGCGATGCTCTTAAAGACTTTCGGGTTTGCTAGATCGCTTTGGAGGGCGACAGATGCGTATTTTGTAATAAAGTGGGTTTCGACGGCATTTCCCCAATCGCTAGGGAGCAAGAAGCCTCCGATCAGTGTCGTTCCGGACCTTGGGCAACCAAGTACGAACATGGGGCGCAGGTCTTCATTCTGATTCATGCTGCTTGAAATTCTCCAATACTTAGGATTTGCAAAATTCGTTCACCGTGGGGTGATTGGAGAAGGGGGCGGTGCCAACTCTTGATTGCGGATGGGCTTTATGTTTATTTCGTGGAGATCAGCTCGGGACGGGTACAAGGTCGCTTTCCCAGTATTCCGCATCTACCGCTTGTTCGTCCTCAAGTATTTCTCCTTCGATGGGTTGAAGATCTAGGGTTCGGTTCAATCCGTAGCGATAATTGACTGCACCTGCGACGAGACCTCCGCACATGTAGTAGATTTCCACCAGAAGTGAGCTTGAGAAGATGGACGCGAGCGACACGGCGATCATGCCTGAGAGGCCCGCAAGGAGCGCTAGTCGTTCTTCATTGGTCGTGTCGTTTCGGCGTAGGTAAAGGAACGCCAAGAGCATATTGAGTAGAAAAAAGCAATAGTAGCCAGTAAACCCTACGATCCCGTAGTCTGCCAGGACTTCGATCGGGGTGTTATGCGGATTTTTCATTCGGCGTTCGCCGCCGTCCAAATAAATTTCCGGAATGTATTTGATGACCTCGTAGCCGCTCATATTTGGACCATGTCCGAATAGTGGGCTTGTTTGGAATGCGGAAATACCACCTTGCCAAGTATCGAAGCGGCTTCGTGCTGAGATGTCCAGGTCATCTGAGCCGGTAAAAACCGAGCTAAATTCTTCGACAACGCTTGGTCCAGCCAGGACGGATCCTGCGATTAGTCCTAGAACAAGGATAGAAAAGTTAAGTTGTGTTTTTGGGGCGAAAATGCAAATCACGCCGATCGCAGCAACTGCACCGATCATACATGATCTGGACTGCAGAAGCATGATTGCGTGCATTTGCAGGGTGAAGGCGATGAATGCAATACCGCGCCAATGGAGTTTGCGATCGTAAAGCATAAGGCACAGGGAAAGCATAGCGAGCGCTGTGAAGATCATTGCAGCTTGGTTGCTACCGATGTTCCATCCCCAGCCATCATAGACGTATCGGCAGTAACCGAGTTCCAAGTATTCTTTGGTCAGTCTGTAGACGCTGTAGAGCGAAGCGACCGTAGAGACTCGCAATAGAGCAAGCATCCGGGTGGGTTCAATGAATGCAACGCAACTAAAGCCGGCGACTAGAGCGATTTTCCAAAGAGAGCCGAAAAGAAAATTCGCCAATTGAGGGTCAACGGCATAGTAAGTACCCATAAAAGCGACGCTAATCCAGACGAGTAGACCAAACATCGCAAATTTTTCGATTGGGTGGATGTATGGGATTTTCCTACAACGCAATAGGGCACCGACAAGCACTGCAATGATGATGTAGCGTTCGAACGCTGCCTCTCGCGGAATGGAATAAGCCCAATTCCACTTTGGTTGTAAATATAGGAATCCGTAGTAGCCTACGACCCCCATCCAGGGGCGAAAAACACTTAAGAGGAGCGCCAGGGCTAGGAGTGCCCAGACAACAATCGCGGCCATTAGGTGATTTCCTGTATGTTACAGCGGTGTAATCAGCAACAAGGATGGTTCCAAACAATTTGGAGCAGTGATCTGCCCATACTAGTTTACCGGAGGGATTTCAAAAATAAAATCAGATCTTCGGTTTCTTCTGGGCTCAATGCGCCATCGGAGTAAGCCGGCATCAAAGATGTCTTGGTTTCACTCCATTCGATGTCGTCGTTTTTCGAGAATTGCGTAAGGGCGTATCCACTTTGGGATCGATTTACCAAGATCACTGCGTTTTCTTGCTCAAACAATCTGCCGGAGACCAGCTCGTCGTCGAGCATAGCTTTGCCGAAGCGGAATCCGCGAGATAGGTAGCAGGAGGGGCATTTCATGGATTCAGCAAGGTAGGTTTCGTCATTGATGCCAACGCCGGAGAGATTGGGGGCAAGTAGGTGGTCGGCGGCGTTGACGGGGTTTAAGATGTGGCACTCGCCGCATTTTCCTTTGCCGTGGAAAATGGCTTTACCTCGATTGAGTTTTTCTAGGGACCAATTTGCGGCGGTTTGGTCTGCTTTTACTGGAGCCTGCCAGTCTTTAGCGGCACTCCAGAGTGGAGCGAAGTCATTGTTGTTATCGACAGACATTAGATAAGCGACGATTTGGAAGAGATTTTCACGTCCGATGTTTGAGGCTAATCCTGCGGGCATAAGTCCTTCGGTTGCCTTAAACGCAGCTGGGTCGACGACAGACTCCCACAAGTACTCTTGCGCAGAGAGACCAGGTTTTCTGGTTGCTGCCACGTTTGCGATCCCGTGTAAGCTTGGGCCAAACCCATTTTCTCCTGCTTCAAGACTATGGCATTTCAAGCAATACTTCTCAAAACCTTCCTTGCCTTCAGAAAGACGGACATTGGGTAGTTTCGAGGAGTAGTTCCATTCTCCGATTAGGACCAAGCCTAGGAGGAAGCAAGCGATTGCAGATAACTTGATTAGCATCTCTTGGGTAATCCTTCGGGGTGAGCAAGTAGTTGTGGCGACGTTTAGACCGAATTAACTTAGGGCGCCGGGTCAAATTCGATGCGGTAGAGTGCCTTTTCCGCGTAGCTGCATGCGTATGCTACGTTTTTTCCTGCATAGTGCGTGTCCACGATTTGGTTAATTTTTGCTACGAATTCTGATTTGACTTCGTAGTTTTCAGCATCCTTGGGGGTGATTCGTATGGCGCTCAATGCGTTGTCTCCGTAGGAGGCCATGAGGATTCGGTCTGCCCACTGGTTTTTTTCGTTCTTCGGGACGTAACTGATGCCTTGGGCACTTGAGAAACGTTTTAAGGGAGGCGTTCCCCCTTCCACGGTAACGCCGTCAACGGAGTCGTAGGGGAATCTGAGGTTCGAGCCTTGTTCCACCAGGCACAATTTATCGCCGAGTTCCGCGAAGTTAGGATCGTTATCCGTAACATAAATTTTTTCGAGGGGGCCCAAAGTGATTCCGTAGGGATTACGTAGGCCTTGTGCAAAGGTTTCGATGTCTGTTCCATCGAGGTTGCATCGGAGGATGGTTCCTTCGGTGTCGAGGACTGCAGGAGTGTGATCTGTCGAGACACCGACGGTGATGTAGAGTTTTTCCCCCACGATCTCGATTCCGTTGTTTTGGTGAAGTCCATCGGGCAGTTGTGCACCCGGAAGTGACTTGACGATATCTTCGTAATGATCGAATACACCATCTTGGTCCAGATCCTTAATTCTTGTTACTGCTCCGGTGCGTTCTTGAATCATGCGACCGGCTTCGGCGCGGCTGAATTGCCCCGCTCTCGAGACGAACAGATCGCCGTCGTGATAGCCCAAACCATGCGGGCGAGTGAATCCCTCTGCCACGCGTTTACTGGGAACATCTTTTTTACTGAAGTCATAGCGGTACACTGCGCCACCTTGTAAGTAGGCACCAATGTATCCGGCTACGAAGACTTCATCGGCATTGGCTCCGGTTACCACGCTCGTTGGGTAAAAGGGAAGTTCGATTCGTTGGACTCGCACCCCTTTTGCAGATGAGACTTGAATGAGTCCGGAGGTGACGGATGCATCTGGATCGGATATCAGTCCGCTCAAGGTATCTCGGAAGAGTAGAAGGCTGATTGAGCCAACCCCGATCGCTAAGAAAGCCAGTTGCAACCATCGCAGGTACTGTTTGCTATACTGACTGGCAAATAGGCTCGTGGCACTGAAGGCACCGATCCCCAGAGCGGCTATACGGGTGAAGAAGCCGACGCGTCCCTCTGCGTACCATCCAAACAGTAAGGACTGAACGAGGTTTTCTCCTCGCGTTCTTTGTGCGACGATGGCCAGAACGCCTAGTCCAATGCCAATGACTGCAAGTGCAACCCAACGCGATGAGCGTTTTCGGTAATCCAACAGCCATAGGCAGACTAGACAAAACGCGAAGTAGAAAAATAGGACTATTTGGACAAGCATTTACTGTCTCCGCCTTGGATGACTTTCTTTATTGACTTTTAAGTGTTGGCGCCGTTCGAAATCCGCCTAATTTCGTTAGGACCAACTGCTCGATCGATTGATAGGATTCCATTTTTGATAGGCGGCAAAGCAGCGCAAACGAGAGAACTCCAGCGACTATTTGTGTAAGTAACTGAACGTGAGGATTCGGGTAATCGTACCAGCCTACCGCCGTCACTATGGCCCCCATCGTCAACGAGAGGGAAAGTACGGGAAGTAAGTCCCAGAACTGTCGTTTCATCGAGTAGCCGATCATGTTGGAGGTGTACGAGCAGTTGATGAAGTACCCAAAGATCGCAACGACCACTTGTCCGATTATCATTGGGACAATTCCGAATTTCCAAGTACCAGCCAGAAGCAGAACGGCGAACCCCTTCTTGATGAGTTCCAAGCGAAGAATGAGGTCTGAGCGTCCAAGTGCTGAAAGAACACTCGAATTGATTGCACTTAACGGGTGTAGCAATCCGACGATGCAAAGTAGTTGAAGGTAGGGAACAGAGGGCAACCATTTTGATGTATACACCACTTGAACTAAAGGTTCAGCGACCACTGCCAAACCTACCATAAGCGGAAAATTTATCATGCCGAGGTAACAAAGTCCTCTGCGCACACCGGAACGCAGTTGAACCAAGTCGTTCTGGATGCTTGAAAAAACAGGAAAGGTGACGCGACCAATTGAGAAATATAGGTTTGAAGCGAGTAGTTGCTGAGTCACCCTCGCTCTGGAGTAAAACCCTAGTAAGTCCGGGGTATAGGCCTTGCCTATAACAAGTTCGTACATGTTCTGGAAAGTCGTTTCGAGCATTCCAGTGGCGAGCATTTTTGAACCAAAGCTAAACAGAGACTTAAGGGATTGAAAGCTGAACATCCAGCTTGGACGCCAGCCGACGAAACACCAGAGGAGTATCGCATGCAGTGAGCTGTAGCAAAGTTGTTGCGCCACAAGGCTCCAAATTCCAAACCCAAAATAAGCGAGGCTCACGCCGAGAGATCCTGCGATAGGAAATGAAATCGCATTCACGCTAAAGAGAGTCTTAAAGTTCATCTGCTTGACGAGAATTCGGTGTTGGATTACTCCGAAGGAATTGATTAGGAGAAGGAATGAAAGACTACGGATCACGGGCTTCAGAGAGGGCTGCGAATAGAAAGTTGCGATCAGGGGTGCGACGGTAAACAGGAGTGCCGTGGCGAAGCAACCCATGGCGATATTGAAGAAAAAAACAGAGCATTCGTCGAGGCGGGTGACGTTCTGTTTCTGTACCAGAGCGGATCCAAATCCGCTGTCAATAAAGCTCTGCGAGACGGCGATGAAAAACCCGACCAGCGCGATTAAACCGAACTCGCTTGGTTCAAGAAGTCTTGCAAGAAGGACGGCAAGTGCAAATTGTAGAAGTTGTTGGCAGAGCCTTTCAAGCGTACTCCATGCCAAGCCAGTGATCGCTTTTTTCTGAAGACTTTCTACCATAAAAACGCGGTCCAACACATGGGTTGGCCCCTAAACGACCTCAAGCGACGCGTTGGACTCTGCATCAAGAGTGTACAGGCTGGCAACGTTCTGGAAAGTCGAAAACTATTAATTGTCCAATCGGTTGAAATGCCGCTTGTAGTAGCGGAAGCCTTACGCTTTGACCAGTTTTCCGCTGACTGGAATTCCGTGCATCGCGTTTCTCGTGTCGATAATGAGTTTTGACCACAATCCTAGTTCGATGTAGTTTACGTTGCGATGTGCTGTGACGATCAGAACCGCATCGGATTGGGAGATTGTCTCTTCCTGCCAAACCGCACTTTGAACGCCAGCCCAATGGCTGTGTTCTCGACTGGGGCGGATAGTAGGGATGTAGGGGTCGTAATAGGAAACGTCGCATCCTCTTGATTTTAGGCGTTCGAGGAAAACATACCCTGGAGATTCGCGATCGTCATCTACATTGGCTTTGTATGCCAGGCCGATCATCAAAATTCGACTACCGCGAAGGGGTTTTCCTTCGTCGCTCAGGGCCGACTCCAGTTTGTGGATGACGTATTCGGGCATGGATGTATTGACTTCGCCGGCTAACTCGATGAACCGCGTTGACATTCCGAATTCTCTGGCTTTCCAGGTGAGGTAAAACGGATCGATCGGAATGCAGTGTCCTCCGAGCCCGGGTCCTGGATAAAACGGCATGTACCCAAACGGCTTGGTCTTCGCTGCTTCTATAACTTCCCAGACGTCGATTCCCATGGCTTGGTAGACGACCTTCAGTTCGTTTACCAAGGCGATATTCACGCCTCGAAAAATGTTCTCCAGTAGTTTGGTGGCTTCCGCAACCCGGCAGCTTGAGACCGGTACCACGTGGTTTAATGCTTGCGAGTAAAGTTCTGTGGCTCGTTTGAGGCAGTTTGGGGTAAGCCCACCGACGATTTTGGGGATTTTTTCTACGTGGCTATTGGGGTTGCCGGGGTCTTCGCGTTCAGGGGAGTAAGCGAGATGAAAATCGATCCCGGCTTGGAGCCCGGAGTGGCTCTCCAGTACCTCTCGCAGATCTTCGTCGGTAGTTCCGGGGTAGGTGGTAGATTCCAGGACGACAAGGGTTCCGTGGTTTAGGTGCGGTGCGATTGCTCTTCCGGTGTCAAGCACGAAGGAGAGATCTGGATCTCTATTCTTGCTCAAAGGAGTTGGCACGCAAATGACAACTGCATCGCAGTTCTTTATTTCAGAAAACTCGGTGCTTGCCCTGAACTTACCCGCCTGTAGAGCATGTGATACTCTTTCGGATGGGATATGGTGTATGTAGCTAGAGCCTTGGTTTAGTTGGGCAACTTTGGACGGGTCTACATCGAGCCCGATGACGTGTATTTCCGACTTGGCGAATTGTAGGCTCAGGGGGAGTCCGACGTAGCCAAGCCCGACGACCGCTATCGTTTTAGCTTGAATAGATGCATGCTTTTCCGGCATGGTATTTTTGGGTGGAATAGCAGTAACGTCGGGATGAAAAATAAAAAAGGGGGGGATTGAATCCCCCCCTTCTTCATTGAGTCTGTTATCGTCAAACAATTACTTCTTGCGACGGCGGGCGAAAGCGACACCGGCACCCACGAGTCCGAAGACCGCCAAAGAGGCTGGCTCAGGCACAACTTCTCCGTTGATCTGGATGTCATCGATATCAAGCTGGCGGCTGGTCGTGTTCGCTTCGTCCTTGAAGAATCGGAAGAAAACCGTCAGGGTGTCACCTTGACGAAGGGTCAATCCGTCAAGCGAACCAGTCGAGTTCGAGAAAGTCGCAGCGGTACGAACGTAATCGCCAATTGCTTGCTCGGCACCGCCGTTCAACGATACACTCACGCGAACGCCGCGTTGGGTGGTACCGTTTTGATTCTTCGCGTTAAACGACAAAGAAGAAAGCTGAATCGGATTCCGTGCATCGTTGTTGGTAAACGTCAAGCTAGAGCCACGGGCGGCGAGAACGTTATCTGCGCCTTGGACATTGAACAGCGAAGTACGCCAGAAATTTCCCGCGTTTCGGGATCCATTGTTGCCGTAAACGATGCCACCGACGCTTGTAGATGGACCGAAGTTAGACATATTCGTCGCTGAAGCGTTGACACCTGAAGATACGGAGCCGCTTGCGTCCGTATTGAAGTTCCACGAAGCCAACAGGGCGGCGTTCGCAGTTTGCACTGAAGCAACAAGTGCAATTAACAAACCAAAAATTCGTACCATAATCAATTCCCCCGGAATCAGATTCCAAAAATCGTTAACTCAGTCATTCCCTTTTCATGCAACCCAACCGGGAATGCCCTGGTCGTTAGCACAGACACCTCTATGGTAGCTACTGCTTGGACTCGTGTCAAACCGTTCACGTTGTTTCGGCGAAAAAAGGTCTGGAATGAGGTAATTTTTCTGTCGTGGAGGAGTTTTTAGCCATTTTTTCCTTGGGTTTGCTAGCAAACGATGAATTTGGGATTTTTTCGGAAATTTGAAAATGTTGTTCAGCTTCGCTGTTTCAAGGAGGTGCTTTGAATTATTGAGGGATCTGCCGAGGCGATTTGAACTTTTCGAAAGGGGGGGGCGGGTGTATCGTCACGTTATATTACTGCTCGCTTTAGAAGGAGTTTCCGGTTGAGTTTTTCGACGCATACCTGTTTTTCGCTGGAGCAAGCCCGGTCGATGTTACCGTTGCTTAGGCTCATCGTTGCGGACATTTCGTTATCGCACCGGGAGTTAACTGAGCGGCGCTCGATATTGCGCAAGATGTTGCGAGGGCATCAGGGCAAATCGAAGTTTCAGGTGTACGATCAGGAAATAGCTGAAGTTCAGGAGGAGTTGAAGGCTCAGACGGCCAACTTGGAAGCGTACGTGGAAGAGTTAGAGCGGCTTGGGGTGATTCTTCGGTCGGCCCACGATGGATTGGTAGACTTCCCGACTGTTTTGGGGGATCAGGCTGCTTTTTATTCTTGGCAGATGGATCAGTCGGACATTCTGGACTTTCACTATGCTAGCGAGTCCTCGTCGGAGCGTCGTCGTTTATCGGATTTGGTGAGCGAATAGGTGTTGTTTGTCGGGCCCGGGGCTGCGAGGTCTGCGGGTCGGTTGGCTTGTTGTGACTTTATTTCTTTTTGGTTTGTGCGAGTGCCGGACGGGCGCTGGTGGGGGTTGGGAGATGATTGAGCCGAGAACGCTTAAGGGGTTTAGGGATTTTCTGCCGGCGGTTATGCAGCAGCGTGAGCGTTTGATGGAGATAGCCAGAGGTGTATATCGGCGATTTGGATTTGTGCCGATCGATACTCCGGCGTTGGAATATTTGGAGGTGTTGACTGGCAAGGGGTCTGAGGAGACTGATCGCCAGATGTACCATTTCAAGGACAATGGCGGTCGAGCGGTTGGGATGCGTTTTGATTTGACTGTTCCGTTAGCAAGGTATGCAGCGCAGCATTTCGGTGAGTTGGGGGTTCCTTTCAAGCGGTATCACATAGCGCCGGTATGGCGGGGCGAGAGTCCGCAGGAGGGGCGGTTCCGCGAATTCGTTCAATGTGATTTCGATACGATCGGAACCACAGGGGTTGTTTCTGACATTGAGACTGCGTTGGTGATTCATGAGTTGATGAGCGCCATCGGGATCGAAAGGTTTCGTATACGGATCAACAATCGGCAGATATTGACGGGTTTGCTCGACACGTTGGGCTTGGTGGATCGAAGCACGGTGGTTCTTCGGGCGTTGGACAAGCTTGAGAAGATCGGTATCGAAGGAGTGGGCAGGGAGTTGGCGTCCGTTGGAGTGGACGAGCAGTCGGCCGCAAAGTTGTTTGAGTTTGCGACGATTCGTGGGGGGCACGAGCAAGTGCTTGGGCGACTGAAGGGTTTGCTCGCTGAGAGCGATTTGGCGTTGCAGGGTATTGAGCGATTGCAAGTCGTATGCGGAGCTTTATTGGCCGCAGGGGTTTCCTGTGAGCGATTCGAGATCGATGTTTCGATCGCTCGGGGGTTGGACTACTACACAGGGATTATCTTTGAGACGACTCTGTTGGATCTGCCGCAGATTGGAAGTGTTTGTAGTGGTGGTCGGTATGATAACTTGGCCGGTTTGTTCACCAAGCAGTCGCTTCCTGGGATCGGTGCATCTCTTGGGTTGGATCGATTGCTCGCGGCGCTTGAAAAGCTAGAGATGTTGCCGCGGGGTGTGCAGGGTGCGGACATATTCATTCCGTTGTTTGATCCTGATCGAATCAATGATTATTTTGCGTTAGCAGCTTTGGTTCGCTCGGCCGGGTTTTCAGCAGAGGTGTACCCTGAGCCGAAGAAGCTCGGGGCGCAATTGAAGTACGCGGACGGCCGCGGTTGTCGGCTTGCGTTGATCGCCGGTGCTCGAGAGTTTTCGCAGGGGGTGGTTCAGATCAAGGATTTGAGGAGTCAGGTGGCGGTAGAGTTGCCGTTGGGAGCGAGCGACAGAAGTGAGTTTCTTGATCGTTTGCGAGGGATGTTGTCGTTGGACCGCTCGGTTGTCGCGCGTTAGTTGTTGTTGGCTCAGTATGTCCTTTGGGGTAGGGGCTCCCTTGGATTGCGGGAGCTATGTCCACGATTATGGGAAGCAGATTGCAGTAGATTGCAATGGATGCTTGGCTTTTGTTAGGCTGGGATTTTGTTAGGCTGGGAGCGTGGAAGCTTCTGCGTACGACTCGTCCGTTTCCCAGATTCGAACCCGTGTAGCAACAGCTCCGGAACCGGCGAGGAGGTTCGGGCAGACTTCTTCGAGAAGGTATTTCGCCATGTTTTCGGCGGTTGGGTTGTATGGCAGGATGAACAGGCGGCAGGGGGTGACCATCTTGAGTGCATCGATGGCGTTTGTGTCCGCGTGGCAGACGAGAAAGCTGTGGTCCCAGTGTTCATCGATCCAGCCTTTGCAGCGGGCTTTGAGGTCGGCAAAATCCATGACGCGACCGACGGTGTCTTGGGTGTCGCTGGTGACAAAAAAGTCGCAGACGTAGTTGTGGCCGTGGAAGTTCTCGCATTTGCCACCGTGTTGATAGAGTCGGTGTCCGGCGCAGAACTTGATCCGCCGCATGATGGTCAGAGCCATTTTTGTCTTGGTTTCTGTAAGGGGTTTGGGGCTGTTACTGCAGTTTTGGATTTTCTGCATGACGCTTTGCGTCGCGTTTAGTTTTCTTTTCCAGGTTTGCTTGGATGGCTTCGTCGAGATTGATGCCTGTTTGGTTCGCGAGGCAGATCAGTACAAAAAGGACGTCGGCCATTTCGTCGGCGAGATTGTAGGCGTGGTCGGATTTTTTAAAGCTCTGTTCTCCGTAAGTTCTGGCAAAAATTCTTGCGAGTTCTCCGACTTCTTCCATGAGTACTGCGAGGTTTGTCATTTCCGAGAAGTATCGGACGCCGACGGAGCGGATCCATTGATCGATTTCGGACTGAAGTTCAGGGAGAGTTTTTGGGGTGGCTTGTTGCATTTGGTTTCTTGTGGCGTTGCTCTGAGGGTTTCGTGTGAGGGTTTCGTGTGAGGGTTTGGGGTGGGGGTTGCGGAGGAGTATAAGCGAATCTCTCGGAGGGGAGAGGGAGAGCATAGTGACGCATTCGTTGAGGTGCTGTATAGCCGATTGCTCCTTGGCGGCAGCTGTTGTTTTGGGGGGCGGGAAGATAGGAGCGTGTTCCGGTGTTTGCGAGGATTGGCTAGCCGAAGGGGTTCGCTCTTGCCGGAATCTTCCGAAAAATCCGCACAACACATCCGGTTGGACACTTGGTTTTTGATGAGGCAGCGGGTGTTGGTTTTTTAGGCACTGCTGAAAGATCCCCTCTTTGGGGGCGTTGCTTGTTTTCTGTGCAGTTGGGTTTGCTAGCCATAAGTCATTGCAAGCATTAGGTTTGTGTCGAAGGGGTTGACTGGTGGTTCAGTATAAACGCGAAGTCCGCCGGAGGGAGTCTTGGGCAGGTCGCATGGTGCGACGCTTAGGGCTCGTCAAGGTGGACGGGTTGCCTCTGAAAGGTTGCCGGAGGGGAACAGCCGAATTTTGTAAGACGACCGTTTTGGGATTCTCGGGTATTTCTTCGAGTGAAGGGGTCTCTGAGGTTTGGGACACAGGAAGGTGCATAAGCGATGACAATCAATATGGATGGAGCGTTGGTAACTGGGATGGAAGCGATGCATGGGATGAGTGCGGAGAGGGGTGCGGAGTCGGAGGGGGTGGTGAAGGGTGCGGGTGAGCGGATGGCTTCGGAGATGAGGGTATTTCAGGGGGTTGCCGATGAGTTGCGAGGCAAGCATTGTGTTTCGAAGGTTTTTGAGGATCGTTGTCATTGGGTTCAGCAGGTCGCGGCGGAGTTGTTTGGAGTTGCGCCGACTTGGACTGCATTTTTTCGGGAGACGCTGGGTGTAGACGGGGTGGCGCACCAGGTATTTCCGGAGGCTTCGGAGTATCGCAAGTATGAGGCGAGCGAGACTCATGGTAAATTGTTGGAGATGCTCACGGTGTTGCGTTCTCGGGATCTTCCGGATTGCGATCCGAGCGAACCGCAACGGATGATTACTGTGCGGATTCCGAAGAGCTTGCATGACAGTTTGTGCAAGGAATCCAATGATTTGAAGGTTAGCATGAACAAGTTGTGTATTACACGATTGTTGCAGCGGGTGGATTTAAGCATGTTGCCTAGTTCGACGCAGAAGCGACGTGGGCGACGACCGGGGGCCGAGTACCACAAAGGGGCTTCAGACGTTTCCTAGGTTGATTTGTATTTGATTGCCGGCTGTTTCGCTTGTTCCTTTTCGGGGGCAGTGAGATACAATCTTTGCGGACCGGGAGGTAGGGCAATCGCTTTGCGCAGTTGGATTCGAAGGGGAGACTTTTTGAATTCTATGTGTGGGGAGGAAAGTCCGGGCTCCAACGAGCGAGATGGTCGATAACGTCGACCGGCCGAAAGGTTAGGGAAAGTGCAACAGAAAGCAAACCGCCCGCGAGGCCTTTGGCTGCGTGGGTAAGGGTGAAACGGTGGGGGTAAGATCCCACCAAGTGGCGGGTGACCGTCCACTTCGGTAAACCCCATCTGGAGCAAGATCCAACAGAGTGAGATTTCGAGAGAGGTCGCATCCGGCTCGTGATGTTAACACTCGGGTAGATCGCTTGAGCCCAAGAGTAATTTTGGGCCTAGATGAATGATTGCCGGCGTGGTGTTCGTTCACTGCGTGACAGAACCCGGCTTACATACCTCCCGGTTTTTTGTTTTGATTGCTGGATTTCTTTGGGACTTTGGCTTTTGTGTAGCGTAAAAGCCTTGGGTTCTGTGGGTTCGGATGTAGGAGGGGTCGATGGCTAGCGTCGAGTCCGAGCGCGCATTTGTGGTTGCCGGTGGGGTGGAATTGTCCTTGGGGGCCGTCGCGCTTGTGCTTGGGGCAATATTAGGTGTGGATCCTAGAGAGGATTTACCTCTAGTGGAGAGTATTTTTGAGGTGCCTTGGCCAAGTCTTGGTCGAAGTGTATTGGTTGGTAGTGTCATTGCGATCGTTTTGTTTTTGATGATTCAGCTGATTGGCAAGTTGCCTCTGTCGGGGATCAGGAAGCTGGAAAAGCTTGCGCAGAACCAATTGAAGACCATGCTCGGTACAATGACCGTTGCACAGATGCTTGTCCTGTCGTTGACGGCCGGGGTTGGCGAGGAGTTGTTGTTTCGTGGCTTGATTCAAAACTGGTTTCACTCATTTTTTGAAACGACGAACATTTACCAAGCAGCACCGGGGATTTTGGTGGCGTCCATTTTGTTTGGGTTGGCTCATCCGTTGACGAAGACTTACGTGGCGGTAGCAGCACTGATCGGTCTCTTTTTGGGGTTCTTCTACTGGTACACGCGGGATCTGTTGGCTTGTGTTGTGGCGCACAGCCTTTACGATGCGATTTTATTGCTGTTGTGGAATTGGACTGAGCGGACATTTGCGAGGTAGTTTGACGGCAAGCGGTCAAGTTGACGGCAAGCTTTTGGGAAAGTCAGGGGGGTGATTGGTGTGCTGAATTACAAACGGATCAATTCTGCCTCGTTCTTTGAGATTGCGGTTCCTATTTATCGATTGGGTGAGGTTGTTGACATGCAATCTCCTGACACATGGGGGATGTCAGACCGATATCAAATTGCTGCGATCGACGTATTGAATTCACGCAACGTTACGTCGAGCAAGTTGCAGATAGCTTGGAATGAGCAAGGGTTGTTTTTGGCAGGTTGTTTGGAGGGGCCCGTCGGGACGGTTCTTAGCGGGAACGCTTGTATTCGTTGTGAGTGGAGGATCCAGTCGCGGCATCGCAGAGAGTTGCGAGAATGGGATCAATACTGCGTCGCGTATCGCTTTATGTATCCAGTGGAGTTACCTGGCGGATTGATGGAATCAACGCAGTTAGGAGAGTCGATTTCACGGGGGCAAGCGAGAAATTCTCGCGCGTTGGATAAGGGGGCTTCGCCAGATGTATTTTCTCAGGTGATTCGAACGGGTAAGCAACTGCGATTTTGGATGTCAGCGAGGGCAATCAGTATTCCGGAGTACCGTCCTTTGGAGTATCCCGATTTGTCTATGGGCTTGGAGGTTATGGAATCGGCAGGAGTGGAATTGAGTCTTTCTCAACTCGGCATAGGTGGCAACCCATTCGATCCTTCGGGTTGGTTTCACTGCTATTGTGTGGAATGAGTTTGGGGGTGCGGAAAGCTGTGATCGACGGAATTTCGCAACGTTCGTTTTTGAATTGGATTTGTTATTGGCGCGTTAGGCGAGAACATTCTTGACGACATGGGCTTCTTCAACTCCGGTTAGTCGTTGGTCGAGACCACCGTGTTGAAAAGTGAGGCGTTGGTGGTCGAAACCCAGGAGGTGCAGGATGGTGGCGTGGAAATCGCGGACGTGTACGGGTTGATCAGCCGCGCGAAGGCCGATTTCGTCGGTAGAACCGTGGACGATACCCTTTCGCACCCCTGCGCCTGCGAGCCAGGAGCTGAAAGCCCAGGGATGGTGTTCGCGTCCTTTTGCGTCGGCGGTGTTATTGAATGGAGTTCGCCCGAATTCCGTTGTCCAGACGACGAGAGTATCTTCGAGCATACCGCGTTGTTTCAGGTCTTTGATTAGAGCTGCGATAGGTTGATCAACATTTTTGGCGAGGGGTTCATGAGTCATCATATCTCCGTGGGCATCCCAGTTTCCGGAGGAGCCGGTATCGATGAGTTCGACGAAGCGAACACCGCGTTGTATGAGTCTTCTTGCGGCGAGGCATTGCCAGCCGAATCCGGATGTTTGATTGCGTAGTAAGCCGTAGCTTTGCAACGTCGCATCGGATTCATTTCGAAAATCGAAAGCTTCTGGGACTTCCATTTGCATACCGAAGGCGGTTTGAAAGGTTTGCAATCGTGCTTGAAGGATCGGATCGTTTTGTCGAAGGTTGAGGTGGTTATGATTCTGTTGTTCGAGTAGATCAAGTTCGAGGCGTTGTAGATCTGAGGGGAGTCGTGGGGCGATATTGGCTACCGGATCCGCGCCGGGGATGACGAGAGTGCCTTGGTAGGTACCTGGTAGGAAGTCATTGGCGTAGACTTGGGTCCCCGCGTAGGTTTGCCGCGGTGCGATCACGACAAAACCGGGTAGGTTTTTATTAAGGGTACCGAGCCCGTAGGTTACCCAGGAGCCGATACTAGGGCGAGACTGGGCAAAGGAGCCGGTGTGCATGCCCAGGGTTGCGTTGTAATGGTTTGAGTGTGAGGTATGCATGGAGCGGATGAGTGCTATCTCATCGACGCAGGATGCCATGTGAGGGAATAGAGCACTTACTTCGGTGCCACATTCACCATGTTTTTGAAAATCCCATTGCGGCCGTTTGAGAAAGATTCTCTCGTAGCCCGGTCGATCCTTGATTTCTGGGTGATCGGCTTTGATTTCTTTTCCATGGCCGTTGATCAAATCGGGTTTGGGGTCCCAAGTATCGACGTGAGAGACGCCCCCGGTCATAAAGAGGAAGATGACATTTTTGGCTTTTGCGGGGAAGTGTGAGGATTTTGGTGCAAGTGGGTCGCCGCTATCTGCGAGCAGTTGCTGCATCACAGCGGGCAAAATTATGGAGTTTGCGAAAGCAGACTGCAGCCAAGTGCGCCGATGTTGCGACGGTAGGTGTGCTGAGGGTTTCATAGGGAATGGTATTGGTTTAGTCGATGTGTAGAAATTCGTTGCTAGCGAGTAGTACGCGGGTGATGGCGGCCCATTGATTCGATTCGGGGCCAGGGTATTTCGTTAGGAATTCTGAGATGCGTTGCGTTTCATCAACTGTTGGGTCGCGTTGAAACAGGTTGTGGTAAAGTTCATTAAGTCGTTCTTGCGTTGAGGAATGGGAAGTGACCAATCGAGCCGCGATCAAGTTTGCTTGTGCGTGAAAGAATGGATCGTTCATGAAGTAAAGGGCTTGTGTTGGCACGGTGGTGGATTGTCTAGAGGGGGTCGAGCCGTTTGGGTCTGCGCCATCGAAGGTAGCAAGAAATGGGTGTCGTCTTTGGCGTTGAACCATCTGAAACGCTGTGCGGTGATTGGAGTCGTAGACTGCGTTGAATGGATCGTGCTGTGTGAACGTCCACGAAGATTCTGGTGGGAAGGGGTGTTGTTCCGGAAAGTTCAGAGCGATCGATTGGGAGGCGACGAGTAAGCTGTCTCGCATTTCCTCTGCGGAGAGTCGTCGGCGTGAAAAGTGACTTAGCCATCGGTTTTCTGGATCTGAATCGTTCGGGATCTGGCTTGCGCGGCGGTAAGTCTTGGAAAGCAGAATCCAGCGATGGAGGGTCTTTAGGCTATAGCCGTTGCGGACGAATTCCGTCGTGAGTTGATCGAGGAGTTGTGGGTGAGATGGAGAGTCACCTCTTGCGCCGAAGTCGTTAGCAGATGGGACGAACCCTTTACCGAAATGCCAATGCCAGACACGATTGACGATGACGCGAGCGGTCAGGGGAGAAGTTGCGATCCAATCTGCGAGTTCTTTTCTTCCGCTTGCACCATTCTCGACGACGGTCTGTCCGCCAAAGATGCCGAGCCAGCGTCGGGGGATTTCTTTTCCGAGTTGTTCGGGATCACCTCTTAGGTGTAGTTTCGCGTTCTTCGCACTTGCTTCTGCGACAGCGTAAGCAACGGGCTGAGGGGGCATTGGTTCAAGTTTTTCGAGTGGTTGAGAGGCTTGGCCCAATCTCAACAAGGCGTCCGAAATCTCAGGAGAAGGGAGGTGAGTGAAGCTAAAGGAGACTCCATCCCCGCCGCTTGGGTGCGCATCGGCGATGGTACCGGAGATTTCGATTTCTGCATTGATTGGGCACGTCCAAGCGATGCCGACGCATTGGCTTGGGCCTGGGTGGATAAAAACGGATTTTGGGGGCAGGTTCGTCCAGACGTGAACTGGTTGGTCGGATGTATTTACGAGGACGGAGGGTGGGGATTGAGCTTCCCAAGCTGCGAGAGCATCGTTTCCTTGGACTTTGGGTTTTCGGTCGACTAAGAAAGCGTTTGCAGTGGTATCTAGCAAGCACCAGTGGGCTTGGTGTGTCGTTGGTCTTGGGTTGGACAAGAGCAAATCCTCGAGCAGTTCGTTAACGTTCCAGGACTTGGGATTGTCTTGATTGGTTGCGTGGGGAGTACCTGAGGTTAGTTCGGAGATTGCCCATTCGACTTTGGTGGTATCTGCACCGTAGTTTCCGTTGGGTGAAACCGATAGTAGGAGAACTTCTCCTTTTCGCATCGAGAGCTTTGCTGCGAAGGGTGCGCTTGCACCTTCTGAGACGTTAGCTTCAGCGACAACCACGGGGTTCTTGGCGGCTAATTGAGCGAATTGTTTTCGGTGTGATTCGGTGGCTAAACGTTGTTCTTCGGTGGCTTGTTCGAGTCGTTGTTTTTTTTCCATGTAGGGGGCAAGAAGCTGATCGATTTCCGATTGAGCGAGGAGCGGTACCATGTCTTTTGGCTGACCTTTGGGTTCGCAACCTGGGAATGAGAAGCGACAGCTATCGAAGATTCCGTAGAGTGCGTAGTAATCTTCTGCGGTGACGGGATCGTATTTGTGGTCATGGCATCTAGCGCAACCGATGGAGAGTCCCATAAAAGCGCGTCCCAGGTTGTCGATGACATCTTCGTAGGTTAAGTGCATATCTTTATCGATGTCGTGGCCGAATCTGCGGGCGATTGCGAGATAACCTGTTGCGATAATCCCATCGCGGCGTTGTTGTGCGGTAGCGTCATTCAGGAGTAGATCACCAGCGATTTGGTAGCGAACGAAATCAGAAAACGGTAGGTCTTTGTTGAATGCATCCATGACCCAATTGCGGTATCTCCAAGCGTGAACGAGTGGGCGGTCTGTATTTTCGCCGGCTGTATCGGCATAGCGAACGACATCGAGCCAGTGTCGTCCCCAATGAACGCCGTATTGAGGTGATTCGAGAAGTTCATCAATCCATCGCGTAAGGACTTCGTTGTGTTGTGTTTCGTTGGAGCATTGTTTCCACTGCGTTACGAAGGCGTTGACTTGTTGAGTGGTCGGTGGGAGTCCGAGAAGGTCGTAATGAATGCGTCGGAGCAAATCTTTTGGTTCTGCTTCTGGTGCGGGGGTAAGGCCCATGCTTTGCAGTTGTTGATCGATTTGTTCATCGATCTGTTGGGTTGGGTTTGAGTTGGATTGAGTTGGTGAAGGAAGGGGTTGGAAGGCCCACCACTTTTTTGCCGTTTCGGCGTTCATTCCGGCGATTTTTGTTTCGGCTTTTCGTGGATCGAATGCACCATTATCAATCCACTGTGTTAGTGCCTCGATGGCTTCGTCAGGGAGTTTCCCTTTAGGGGGCATTTGCAGAGCAGAGTCTTCATACTGGACGGCTTGGATGAGCAAGGATTCTTTTGCTTTTCCGGGGAAGATAGACGGACCGGAGTCACCGCCTTGTTGCCATCCTTCTCGAGATTCTAGGGTCAGTCCACCTTTGGTGCTGGTACCGCTATGGCATTCGTAACAGTGTTCGATCAGAAGTGGGCGAATGCGAGACTCGAAGAATTGTTCGTTGGGATCGCTAGGGTTTTGAGCGGAGCAGTTAGGTGTTGCGAAGCTACCGAGTGAAGCGAGGCTGGCAACGCAGATGCAGAGCGTTAAAGGTGGGATTGAGCGGTTCATCGAAAATCGTCGCGGAGTAGGGAGGGGGGGGATTACGAAGTGCATGCAGTGCGATAGGAAATCGCAAGAACTATCTTTTCAAGCGACAGAAAAATTGCGGATAATTCATGGTGTGTTAACGCAATCCTTACACGTAGCGATAGTCTTCATGGTTTCTTAACGCAAGCATAACACTTGCTTCATCGAAATGCGAGCATTACTCCCTAGAGTAGTTGCAACATAAAGGCAGCACTCGGGGGGTGCCTGAAAATCCCATCCAAGGTGGATGGTGGGTACCAACTGCGAAGGTTTCTGATGGACGGATGGTCCGGGGGGAAGCCCGTCGCCTTGCACATCACACAGGGAATAGAGGCTGATGAAGAAGTATATCGGAGATCGACGTGGCGGGTTTACGCTAGTAGAGCTTTTGGTGGTCATTGCGATCATCGGGATTTTGGTTGGGTTGTTGTTGCCGGCTGTGCAAGCAGCGCGTGAGGCAGCCAGGCGGATGTCTTGCAGTAGCAATGCGAGGCAGTTGGGATTGGCGTTGATGAATTACGAGAGTGCCTATAAAAGATTGCCTCCGAGTCGAATCTCGATTAACAATCCTGTTTTTCAGGTGTCGTGGCCTGCGATGATTTTGCCGATGATCGAGCAGGGGCCAAGTTTCGCGAGTTACAACTTTAATCGACCTTGGTATGAGCCGATTAATGACGTTGTGACGACGACACAGATTCCGGTAATGATTTGTCCATCGAGTCCATCTCCTCGTGAGTTGCCTCCACAAAACTTGTACACGGCGATTTCGAACAACGTACGAACGGACCGTCCGATTTGGGGTTATTCGGATTACGGTTCTATTAATGCAGTGCGGAATGCCGCGTTTGTTGCAGCGGGGTTGCCAAGTATTGGAACACGGGAAGTGATGGCCGCGATGGGACGTGGGCCTGAGGGGGTCAAGTTGGCGATGATTCGTGACGGGCTTTCGAATACTTTCTGTTTGGGTGAAGGTGCAGGTCGGCCATCGATGTATGTCAGTGGTAAGAAGACGACAAATCCTCGACAAGGGAACATTGCGTTTGGTACTCCAGTGGTTGCGGACGGTTGGGGATGGGCGGACATTAATGGTGGGTTTAGCGTTGACGGTTCCGATGCTTTGGGAAATCAGAACAGCACATCAAGTTCCGGTGCGACGAACGTTGTTGGATCATGCTTCTTGAACTGCACGAATGACTCTGAGTTTTATGCATTCCACGGAAGTGGAGCACACTTTGTCATGTGTGATGGTTCTGTACAGTTTATTGCACAGAGTGTGACTGGATCGGTATTTGTGGCATTGTGTACCCGTGAGCAGGGTGACATCGCTTCGGTGCCTGACTAGTACTGATTAGCTTACTGCGTATGAAATTCAAATGGAGCCTGCGTGGGTACACCCATGCAGGCTCTGTTTTTGGGGGCGGTTGCATGAAGTCAGTCGTCGTGAGAGAGATATTCGTTGGTTAAAAGTCCCGCGTGATAATCGGCACGCATAAGATGAAGAGCACTAGAGAGCCATGAAAGAGCTATCGATGATACAGACCGTTGTTACCAAGAAGCGCAAATGTCCGCTTGCAGACCGCTTCGTGTTAGCGTTGTTAACGCAAGTTCTTTTTTTGGGTGTCGCGCAGAGTTTCGGGCAGGATGTCGCGGGTGGAAGGAAGCCTGAGCTATTGGCGGTAGCGAGGGTTTCGGGAGAGTATCGAGATCGAAGTGGGTTGAGTGGTATGTTGGAGACGAACACACCCGTGAATGCATTTGGTGGGCTTTCGGCGATTGAGTATACGGGGCAGGAGAACCGTTATTACGTTTTATCTGATCGGGGTGCTGGGGATGGTGCTGCAAGTTTTCCTTGTCGATTTCACACGGTAGAGTTGGCTTACGATGAGCGTCAGCGTCGTTTGGATTTTCGTTTGCTCGCAACAACGCTCGTCAAGGACTTACAGGGGCGGGCATTGACGGGTAGTTTGATGCAGCTCAAGAATTGGAAGGAAGAGGGGAGGTGTCCGAGTTACGATCCCGAGGGGATTCGGCTTTTGAAAACGGCAGATAACGAATCCATGGTAGTGATAAGCGATGAGTATGGTCCGAACATCGATTTTTTTTCTTTGGGCGGTAGGATGCTTCGATCGGTAGTGATTCCCGAATCGTTTGGTCTCAGTGAGCGGCGGCCCGAACCATTTCAGGTTGGCGCGTTTACCAACCGTGGGTTAGAGGGGTTGGCGGTGAGTCCTAGTTTTAAGCGGATGGTGGGAGCGATGCAGGGTCCGTTGGTGCAGGACGGTCGGCTTGAGAATGGCAAGTGCTATGGGACTTGGACGCGTTGGTTGGTGATCGATGCGCAGAGTGGCGCGACGTTGCAGTGGGCGTATCCGCTTGAGGATGAATCGACGGGGGTCAGTGAGGTTTTGGCGATAGATGAGGATAGGTACTTGGTATTGGAGCGAGATAGTTTGTTGGGTGAGGAGGCCAAGTTCAAGCGAATTTATTTAGCGGATGGTTCGAAGGCTGCTGATGTTTCTTCGGTGGAATCGTTGAAGTCGGGGTTACCCGCTGGGTCTTCTGCGGTTACCAAGCGACTATTGATTGATTTGCTCGATCCGCGATATGGATTTCATGGGGGCAATGCACCGGAGAAGCCGGAGGGATTGGCTTGGGGACCTAAGTTATCGGATGGACGTCGGTTGTTGATGGTCTGTTTTGATAATGACTTTGAGCCAGCGAACAGCACGATTTTTGCTGCTTTTGCTGTGGACTTGTAGGGATGGTGGGGGGGAGTGGGTTACCGAAAGTCGCGGGAGCGCCAATCGATGGGTCCTAAAGAGTTGGAGAGATCTTCGAGGCGTCCTGCGACGACGTGGATGACCCCTTTTCGGTTTTCTAAGGTACCGTGAACGAGCCAAGCATTGGATTGTTTGCAGATAAGGTAGTGGGCTTCCCAGGTTCTCGGGTGGATGACGAGATTGATGCTACCGGTTTCATCTTCCATGGTGACGAAGGTGATGCCTTTGGCGGTACCGGGGCGTTGTCGCAGAACGATAAGGCCGGCGACGCGAACGAATTGTCCGTGGTTTAGGGAGGCTAATTCGCTTGCGGTGCGCACGCGTAGGTTTCGTAGTTGATTGCGGTAGAACTGCATGGGGTGGCCTTGGAGAGAGAGGCCGAGAGTAGCGTAATCGGTTGCAACTTCTTCCATGGGGTTCATGGGTGCGAGGGAATCTGGGATGGGGTCATCGACATCTGCACCGGCGGCTTCTAGGAGCGGCAGTGACGTGTGTGTTTTGTCTTGTCCTAGTGCTTGCCAGTATGCGGCGCGTCGATTACCTGAGAGGCTAGCGAGAGCACCACTATCGGCGAGTATTGTCAGCGTGGCTTGAGAGAATCGGCATCGCCTAACGAGCTCGCTTTGGTCGCTAAATTTTCCGTTGCGATTGCGTTCTTCTACGAGGATTTGTGCATCTGATTGATGCAGTCCGCGGATTAGTTGAAGTCCTAGGCGAATACGGAGTGTTTGAGGTGAGGTAGTTGTTACTTGGGAGGGTTCGAGGGTGGACTCCCAGTGGCTTGTATTGACATCGACGGGAGCGATAGCGACTGCATGTCTTTGGGCATCGGCTATCAGTTGGGCAGGGGAGTAGAATCCGAGTGGTTGGCTATTGAGGAGTGCGCAGCAGAAAGCTTGTGGGTAGTGGTATTTGATCCAGCAGCTTGCGTAGACGAGTAGGGCGAAGCTAGCGGCGTGGGATTCGGGGAATCCGTATTCACCGAATCCGCGAATTTGGTGGAAAACGGTTTGTGCAAATTCTTCGGAGAGACCTTTCTTGCGCATACCGTCGACAAGTTTTCGTTTGAATTGATCGATGACGCCGGGGCGTCTCCAAGCGGCCATAGCGCGGCGTAGTTGGTCAGCTTCACCGGGTGTGAAATCTGCGGCGGCGACGGCCAGTCGCATCGCTTGTTCTTGGAAGATGGGTACTCCCATGGTTTTTCGGAGGACTTGAGCGATGGCTTCTGTGGGATATGGGGGGTGGATACCGGTTTGTCGTGCGGTGAGGTAGGGGTGAACCATATTGCCTTGGATGGGGCCTGGTCGCACGATTGCGACTTCGATCACTAGATCGTAGAAGCAGCGTGGTCTCAGTCTGGGGAGCATGCTCATCTGTGCGCGGCTTTCGATTTGAAAGACGCCGACGGTATCGGCTGAGCAGATCATGTCGTAGACTTGGGAATCGTCTGGGGGGATGGACGCGAGGGTGAGTGGACGTTGAAAGTGGTTACCGATCAAATCCATGGCTCGATGCAAAGCGGAGAGCATTCCTAAGGCGAGGCAATCGACTTTGAGGATACCGAGTTCATCGAGATCGTCTTTGTCCCATTGGATGATGGTACGCTCTTGCATGGACGCGTTTTCGATGGGGCAAAGTTCCCAGAGTTTTCCGTTGGTCATGACCATGCCGCCGGTATGTTGGGAGAGGTGACGTGGGAAACCGAGGATGGATTCGACGAGGTATAGGAAGCGTATTGCGGAGGGGGTTGTTGGATCGATTCCTATTTGTTGGAGTCGAACAGAGAGGTTTTCTGAGAGTGATTCTTTGCTTGAACGACCGTCGATGACTTTTGCGAGGCTATCGATATGGTCGTTTGACCATCCAAGGGCTTTTGCGCATTCTCTGGCGGCGGAACGGGTTCTATAGGTTGTCACAGCGGCGGTCATTCCAGCTCGTTCGCGACCATACTTAGCGTAGACGTATTGGATGACTTCCTCGCGGCGTTGGTGTTCGAAGTCGACATCGATGTCGGGGGCTTCGTTTCGTTCGCGGCTGATGAAGCGTTCGAAGAGTAGGTCGTAGCAGCTAGGGTCGACGCTGGTTATTCCCAAGCAGAAGCAGACTGCGGAGTTGGCGGCAGAACCGCGGCCTTGGCAGAGGATATTTCGAGAGCGGGCGAATCGGACGATATCCCAGACGGTTAAGAAGTAGGCTTCGTAGTGTAGTTCTTCGATCAGGTGGATTTCGTGTCGAAGCATCTCTACGATGCGCATGGGGACACCGTTTGGGTATCGCGATTTTGCACCTTGCCAGGTGAGTTGTTTGAGGTATTCGATGGCAGACATGCCATCGGGAGCCCATTCGGTTGGGTATTCGTAGCGAAGAGAATCGAGTCGAAAGGTGAGTTCAGACGCTATTTGTTCGGTGCGTTGGATTGCTTCTGGGATAGAGCGATAGAGGCTAGCGATTTGTTCGAGGGAGCGCAGAGCGTATTGAGCGTTGGCGGGTCTGAACGAGGCGACTTGATCGATGGTGCTACCAGTTGCGATGGCTTGGAGGCAATCGTGCAGGACCATACGATGGTGATGGTGATAGAGCGTCCCGCCGGCGGCGACGAGTGGAACGTTGCTGAGGGTGCTCCATCGATTAAGGATATCGAGTCGTTGTGCGTCGTGTGGGCCGAGGTGAAGGTGTGCGAGAAGGTAGGCGCGATTTGGGAGTAGTTCGCGAAATGCGGCGAGCCACTGTAGCCAAGGAAGTTCATCGTAGGGGTCGAAGCGATGACCGGCGGGGCACCAGGGTTCCAGAGGGATAGGTTTTAGCGAGATGCAGTCCGGTTGATACCGATCTTCTGTGGGTTGTGATTCTTGGGTGGTATAGTCGTCTTGGTCGGGTGGTTCCCAGCCGAGGACTGAGGAGGGGCGTCCTGCGGGGAGAGAGGGGATAAGTCCGGCGATACATTCGCAGGTGTGATCAGCAATATCGTGCCAGGAGATGGTGGAGAATCCTTTGGCGGCTCGCAGTCTTCCAATGCTGAGTAACTTGCAGAGGTCCGCGTAGCCTTGTCGGTTTTTTGGCCAAAGCACCAGCGGGGGGCCGTCGATCGGGTTGATTTCGCAGCCGACATAGAAGGGAATCTCAGAATCTTTTGCGGCGGTGTGAGCGCGGACGATACCTGCGAGTGTATCGCGATCGGTGATGGCAATTCCTGCGTAATTGAGTTCTTTGGCCGTTGCCGTCAGTTCGTGGGCGTGCGAAGCCCCTTCGAGGAAGGAGAAATTCGACTTACAATGGAGTTCTACGTAACGTACGCGGAGATTATTCATACACTGTTAGTCTACCGCATTCCCTCCATTGCAAAGGTCTAGACATGTTGTTTCCTGAACGAAGAACTTCCGCGAAGCGAATCGAGGTGTGTGGGGGCTTGGCATGGGGCGGTTTGGGTAAGTGGATTTCTGGAGTGTTGGTGTGTGGAGTTTTTACGGCGGTACCGATTGAAGCTCAAGAGGGGGGCGTGGAGGGCGCTAGCAAGCCAGATGATTTTGCGCATACGGTGGTGCCCATTATCAAGAAGCACTGCATTGAGTGTCATGCGGGCAATGAGAAGAAGGGTGGTTTTTCGATCAACACGCGTGAGGATTTGTTGCGTGGAGGAGAGTCGATTTCTGGGGTAGGCTTGAATGGGGATAGTTCTGCGGCAGAGATGTTGCGTGCTGTTGCGCAAGGGTTACGGGAGCGGATCGAGACGCAAGACAGAGATTTAAGGATGCCCCCAGATGGGCCGGGGCTGACGGAGGCCGAGAAAAGAGTATTGGTAGCTTGGGTTTCGCAGGGGATGGATTGGGAGCCAGGGTTTACTTTTGGCGAGCGGAGTTACGAACCACCTTTGCGTCCTAGAGCGGTTGAATTACCACCGGGAAATTCACCGGATCGTATGCATCCGATCGACCGAATCTTGGATGCTGTGCGAGTGGATAGTGGGGGAGAAATTTTGCCGGTCGTGGATGATCGCACTTTTGTGCGGCGAGCGTATTTGGATTTGATTGGTTTGTTGCCGACCCCGGAGCAGACGGAGGGGTTTGTAAGCAGTGAGAATGTTCGTAAGCGTGAGGAGTTGGTTCGCGAGTTATTGGGACGTGACATCGAGGTTGCGGAGCATTGGTTGACATTTTGGAATGACTTATTGCGGAATGACTACACGGGAACGGGATTTATCACGGGTGGGAGAACACAGATCACGAAGTGGTTGTATGAGGCTTTGGTGACGAACAAGCCGTACGATCAGATGGTCCGCGAGTTGATTGCGCCGCCTAGTGCAGAGAGTGCGGGTTTTTCTGGAGGGATTAAGTGGCGAGGTGAAGTTAGTGCGGGGCAGACGGTGGAGATTCAGTTTGCACAGAGTGTAGGGCAAGCTTTTTTGGGTATCAATCTAAAGTGTGCATCTTGTCATGATAGTTTCATTGATCGTTGGAGGTTGAAGGATGCGTACGGTATTGCGGCGGTTTACGCGAATCAGCCGTTGGTGATTCATCGTTGCGACAAATCGACGGGAGAGCAGGCTACGGCGGGGTGGTTGTATCCTGAGTTAGGGCAAGTGGATTCGAATGCATCGCAACCTCAGCGGCTCAAGCAACTCGCCGATTTGATGACTCATCGGGAGAATGGTCGATTTGCGAGAACGATTGTGAATCGGATTTGGCACCGGATGATGGGGCGAGGGATTGTGCATCCCACGGATGCGATGGAGACGCAACCGTGGAATGAAGATTTGTTGGACATGTTGTCCAATGAGTTTGTGGCCAGTGGGTATGATTTGCGCAAGTTGATTGAGACGATAGCAACTTCAAAGGCTTATCAAAGTCCTGCGGAGAGGCTTGTGGGTGATGAAGGAATTGTGGCTTACCGTTATGCGGGGACGCGGGGTAAGCGATTGACAGCCGAGCAGTTTGTCGATGCGGTATGGCAGCTTACGGGGGCTTCGCCGAGCAAATTTGACGCGGGGGTGGTTCGAGTCGGTCCGCCGAAGAAAGAGTTTTCGGGGGAGAGTGTGTTGGATGGGGAAGATACGAGTGCTGGGGTGGTGCAAGCGGCGCGAGGAGCGCGGGAAGTGGAAGGGGAGTGGATTTGGGGTTCTAGTGCAAAGGGTGCTCCTGGTCCTGCGGCGAATGAGACGGTTTGGTTTCGCAAAACGTTTGAGCTCCCATTTGAAGTTGAGCGGGCATCGGGCACGATTACTTGCGACAACAGTTATCGACTTTGGGTGAATGGACAGTTGGTTCTCGAAGATGGGAATTGGGAGGGAGTCGAAGTGTTTTCTGGGTTGGAATTTCTTCGGCCTGGTCAGAACGAGATACTGGTGGAAGGGAAAAACGGTGGAAGCGGACCGAATCCTGCGGCGCTGTATTTTGAGTGGATCTTGGCGGGCTTCGATCCAAAGGGTGAGCAGTTCTCAAAGCCAGATAAACAACGAAGTTCGATTTTGCGAATCGTTTCTTCTACGGAATGGCAATGTTTCACCGGTGGTGGGATAGCACCTGAGGGTACAGATCGCAGTTCGATTTTATGGGAGTCTGCAGTGCGAGCCACTGGGCCTTGGGGGGATAGGTTGCGGGATGAGATATCTCGCAAGATGATCGAAGGGTTAGAAGGGGAGTTGAAGATGGTCAGGGCCTCGTTAGTGAAGGCGGACTTTTTGATGAGGAGTTTGGGCCGGCCGAATCGGGATCAGATTGTCACGGTCAGGCCGACGGAGTTAACTACTTTGGAGGCGATGGATTTATCTAATGGGGAGACACTTGCGGAGTGGTTGCGGTTTGGGGCGAAGCGATGGATAGCGTCCTTGGCGATGCGAGGGGAGTTCGACGGTGAGCAGAGCGGAGCGGAGCGAGGCAGAGAGTACTGGCGAAGGGAGTTGATTGAGCCTTTGTATCTGCATGCATTGAGTCGACATCCTACTGAATTGGAGTTATCTGCAATTTATGAAGCGGTTGGAGAGAGACTGGAGAATCAGGACGTTGAGGATTTGATTTGGAGTTTGGTGATGTTGCCAGAGTTTCAGTATGTCCGTTAACTTTCTGGAAACTTAGTTGATTTTTCGTTGTGTGGATCGGTACAATGGGGACGGTGCTGCGAAACGCATCGCGGCTTGCGTATCCGTGCAATCGGCTTCCGATTCTAGGCAACCTGGGAGTTTTGATTGCCTGGCTCGTTTCGAAAGGAGGTGATTAGTGAATTCTTGTTCTACTAGCCAAAGGGGTGGGGCGTCTTAAGCATGCCGGCGGGCTGCATAAGACAAGCAGCTCCAACCCCAGCTTGTGAATGAAATGAATCACCATTTCACCCTTACAGGCTAAAGTGACGGTAACGGCCCGTGCTGCTGCGATTCTGCGGTAGCACGGGCTTTTTTGTTTGGAGGGGGGGAAGATTGGATTGGTTAGGGTAGTTCGTAGAGTTCGGGGTCGACGTTGGGGGCTTCGAGAAGTTTTCGAAGGGTGTTTTTTATTTTTTGGGAGTGATGAGGTTCGCTCTTTGCGAACGGGTCCGTTTGTGATTCGATTTCGTCTCCGATATGTTCGTCGATGGAGTCAGGGTCTTCGCCTGCTTCCATTCTGCGCATTGCTTCGAGCATTGCTCCGGAGGGTTCTGCTCCGGCGAGTTCGAACATGCGGTTCATTAGTTTTGCCATTTGTCGGGGGTCTTCGGATTCATCGGAATTACTTAGACTGGGTGCGAATTCGCTCATCAGTTGTTCCATTTTGGAATCGTCCAAGTGGGCGAATGGGTCTTGTGGATCCGCTTGGTTCTGGGGTTCGATCAATCCTTTTGATATAGCGAAACGAGATACTTTTTTCTCCATGTCGTTTCTGCCACATTTTGGGCAGAGAACTTGGTTAGGCACCTGCATTTTACGGGCAAGAAAGTTAAAAATAGTATGGCAGTTGCCGCAGTAGAATTCGTACACTGGCATTGGCTGGGGGTACCTTGGGATTCTTGACCGGGGGGTTGGAAAGGCTATGCTTGTTCAAGTTTTACCTTGTCCCTTTGGCGGGAGCGAGTCGATTTTTTATCCACGACTTTGGATCGCCGACGGCGAGTGATCTAGCAAATGGAATACGAACCCTTGATCGGATCTTTAGGTGCCGATCCTCCGTTGATACCGACGCCGGAAGTGCTTGAAGAGTTGCGATCGGTGAGTTTAGGGTTTGAAGAGTCGGAGCCTGAGGAGATTTTGAAGTGGGCTTTGGATCGTTATTCGGATCGGTTCACGATGGCAACGGCGTTTGGGCCCGAGGGTATGGTGATTCTCGAGATGTTATCGAGGGTTGCGCCTAAGGCGCATGTGTTTAATTTGGACACTGGGTATCAGTTTCCCGAGACGCTTGCCTTGCGAGATCGCGTAGCGGAGTTGTACGGTATCGAAGTCGAATTGATGCGTCCTGAGCAGAGTGTTGAGGTGTACGAGTTATCGAATGGCGGGCCTGTTTACAAGTCGGATCCGAATCGTTGCTGCAATGACCGCAAGATCGCTGTGTTGCGTAGGGCTGCTTTGGGTAAATATGCTTGGGCTAGTGCCATTCGTCGGGATCAGAGTCCGGATCGATTGCGAGCACCGATCGTAGGTTGGGACAGTAAATTTCATTTGGTCAAGATATCGCCGTTGGCGAATTGGACGAAGAAGAAGGTGTGGGAGAGGATTACCTCCAAGGGGATACCATATAACCCTTTGCACGATCAGGGTTACACGAGTATTGGATGTTGGCCGTGCACGCGTGCGGTGAGTTTTGGCGAGGACGAGCGAGCGGGGCGTTGGAGTGGTACTGGGAAGACTGAGTGTGGATTGCACACTCAAGATTAAGATTTCGGGCGTGGGGTAGATTTCTGGGGGGAGTCCGGTTTCTGAGGGATTTGGTACAATCCCGGTTTGGAATTAGTCAAACGTTTGCCGTAGCGTCCGATTTGGGCTCAAAGTGGCGCGTTTGGGGAACTTTGTTTACGCAAGAAAGCAGCAATTGCCATGGCAGTCGTATTAAAGACCAATCAAGGGGACATTACCATTGAGCTCGACGAGAAGTCGGCACCGCTAACGGTAGCGAATTTTCTGGATTACGCCAAATCGGGGCATTACGACGGCACCATCTTTCATCGGGTAATCCCTGGATTCATGATTCAGGGAGGTGGTTTTTCCGATGGGATGGTTCAGAAGAAGACCAAGGCGCCGATTAAGAATGAGTCTTCGAATGGATTGAGTAATTTAAAGTACACGATTGCCATGGCGCGAACGTCGGTACCTGACAGTGCGACGAGTCAGTTTTTCATCAACGTTTCGGACAATCGATTTTTGGACAAGGCGCAGTCTCAGGATGGTGTGGGGTATTGTGTGTTCGGCAAAGTCACGGCGGGAATGGAAGTTGTGAATGCGATTGAAGGTGTGGATACGACTCGGCGCAGTGGCCATTCTGACGTTCCGGTCGAGGTCATTGAGATTCTATCGGTGGAAGTTACCGAGTAGAGGCTGGTGAGAGAATCGCGTGCCTATCGATCCCATTTGGGATCGATAGCTTCTGAGGCCTCAAGAGATAGAGCAGCCATTGGTGGGGATTCTCAGGTTTGCGTTTCCGGTTGCGTGAAACGCAAGCTAGAGGTTGTAGTTGCGGGTGGTTACTTTTGGGACGAGTTGTTTGCGGTCGCGGCAGCGCGGGCCATAGACGGGACGACAAGCCAGGCCAGGGCGGTGAAGGCGAGGGTGAATATTAGGTCGCTGGTGAGCGTCGACCTCCAGAAGGGGATTGCAGCGAGGTAGCAGTCGAGCAATCCATTCAGAGACTTTGCGTACTGCATACGCGGATCGAGCCAAGCTCCGAAGTTGCTGATGAGGAAGAAAGCGAACGATCCTGCGAGGGTTGCCAGTGGGAGTCCCGTGAATAGTTTGGAGGAAGATTTCGTCAATTGCGAGCGGAAGGCACTGGCAACGAGAGTCATGCTTGCGAAGCCGACGTAGTTGAGTGCCATGGCGAGTGGGTCGTAGAAGCCCATTCCTGGGATATGTGCGAAGTGGCCGATGCAGTCAGCGATAAAGAGAATGCATACGGGGATCCACCAGCGGGTTGCGTTCGGAGCGAAGATCCCGCAGAAGATTGCCAGAGCGCCGAAAGCCGAGAAGTTTTCTGGTAGCGGTGCGAAGCGGAGAGCGAGCGTGAGGAGTCCAAGAAGTCCGCAAATCATCAAAACTTGGGTAGAGTTCCAATGAAAGGCCGCGTTGGCATTGGCATCGGCTTGTTTTCGAAACTGCATTTCAGGTCACCTTGAATGGACGCCCTATTGGGCGACGAAAGTTTGATTTTAGCGACGATGCTTTGGTGGGAACTTGGATGTTCATTGCCAACAGGCAGGCCGCGGGGATTTTAGTCACAGGGAAAGCCCTGCTGGGTGCGTCGCGGAGCACTCCACGCATCGTAAGCTTATGGGAAAACCTTCATCTTGCAAGCGTCTTGGGGGGATAGATGGGGGAGGAAAGGAGTAAATGTGTCATAGGGCATTTGTCGACCCACACCAAAATCGTTACGATACCGGTTTCCTGGGGAAGCCGCGCACTTGGAGGTTGTTGAAAGGACGTCATGACCAAGCACATATTTGTAACTGGTGGGGTGGTCAGCTCGATAGGCAAGGGGTTGACGAGTGCGTCGATAGGGATGTTGTTGGAGGCCAGGGGATTGCGGGTGCGGATGCAGAAGCTTGATCCGTACATCAACGTGGATCCTGGCACGATGAGTCCGTACCAACACGGCGAGGTGTATGTGTTGGACGATGGCAGCGAGACGGACTTGGATTTGGGGCATTACGAGCGATTTACCAGTGGGCAATTGACGCGGGACTCGAATTACACGACGGGTCAGATATACCTTCGGGTGATTGAGAAAGAGCGTCGTGGGCAGTTTTTGGGAAAAACGGTGCAGGTGATTCCGCACGTTACCAACGAGATTAAGGAAGCGGTGTTACGTTTAGCGGATTCGAACACGGACATTGTGATAACGGAGATTGGTGGGACGGTCGGTGACATTGAGAGTTTGCCGTTTCTCGAGGCGATTCGTCAATTTCCGCAGGATGTAGGGCGGGAGAATTGTCTTTTCATTCATTTGACGTTGGTGCCTTATTTGAAGGCTGCCGCGGAGATTAAGACCAAGCCGACGCAGCATTCTGTGGGGCAATTGCGTCAGATTGGGATTCAGCCTGACGTGCTTATTTGTCGTTGCGAGCAGAGTATCTCGAGGGAGGAGCGTGAAAAGATCGCATTGTTTTGCAATGTAGATTTGCAGGCGGTGATAGAAGAGAAGGACAAGGATTTTTCGATCTACGAGGTACCTTTGTCGTTGAAGGATCACCGGCTCGACGAGTTTATCATCAAGCGGTTTGGTTTAAATGCGCAGCCATTGCGTTTGGATGCTTGGGACCAGTTGATGTATTCATTGAGGAATCCGAAGCACGAGGTTAGCATTGCGGTGGTTGGCAAGTATGCTGAGCACAAGGACGCATACAAGTCGATTTATGAATCGATTGATCATGCTGGAATTACTCATCAGGCGAATATTCGCATTGCGAGGATTCAGAGTGGGGACATAGAGGAAGAGGGGCCGGAGCGGTTGTTATCTGGATACGATGGGATTTTGATCCCGGGTGGGTTTGGGGAGCGTGGCGTTGAGGGGAAGGTTCAAGCGATTCGGTATGCGCGCGAGAAGGGGATTCCATTTTTTGGGATCTGTTTGGGGATGCAGTGTGCGGCGATAGAGTTTGGTCGCAACGTGGTTGGATTGGGGCAAGCCCATTCGACGGAGTTTGATAAGGACACTCCGCACCCTGTGATTTGTTTATTGGATGAGCAGCGGAATGTTACGCAGTTGGGTGGAACGATGCGACTCGGATCGCAACCTTGTCGATTGCAATCCGATTCGATTGCCCAGAAAGCTTATCATACTCAGGAGTTGATTCACGAGCGTCATCGGCATCGCTATGAATTCAACAACGTTTATCGAAGTCAGTATGAAGCCCATGGGATGCGTTTTTCGGGATTAAGTCCTGACGGTGGTTTGGTGGAGATCATGGAGTTGCCGTCGCATCCGTTTTTCTTGGCCGTGCAATTTCATCCGGAGTTCAAGAGTAAGCCGACGAAGGCGCATCCGTTATTTGCGCGGTTTGTAGAAGCTGCGATTGAGCGACGTGGTGGGCGGAAGGCGAAGGGGGGAGTGGTCGCGGATGGTAGCATTTCCGATTCTGTTACTTCCTAGGTTGTTGCGATGAAGATTGATCTTCATGGCAGGAAGGCATTGGTTACTGGGAGCACACAGGGTGTTGGTGCAGCGATTGCGACTGCATTGGCGGAGGCGGGTGCGACTGTAGTTTTACACGGGTTGCGAGAAGACTCTCTGGCTCAAGACACACTGGCTCGATGTCGGCAGTGGAGTTCCGGATCGCAGTTATCTTGTTTCGATTTGGCTTGTTCGATCGAGGAGTTGCGAACTCAGTGGGTTCGTCCTTTGCTTGCGGAGCATAGCGATATTTCAATTCTGGTTTGCAATGCTGGGATCTACATTGATCCATCGTTTTTAGAAGTCAGTGAGAGCGGATTTGATCGAACGATGCATTTGAACGTCAAGGTTGGATATTTTCTTTCGCAGATGATAAGTCAGCATTGGGTTCAGAGTGGGAGGGAGGGTCGGATATTGTTTACTGGGTCGATCAACGGGTTGTTATCCGAGCCGAATCACAGTGTTTATGACGCTTCGAAGGGAGCGGTCAGTGCGCTGGTTCGATCATTGGCGGTCGAGTTAGCACCGAAGGGTATTCGAGTGAATGCGATTGCACCTGGATTGGTGAGAACTCCATTGACGAATCAGGTATTGTCGGTCGATGCAGTAGGATTGGATTGGATGCGGTTGCACACGCCGAGTGGGCAAGTTCCTGGAGCGGAAGTGTGTGGTCCGATTGCGGCTTTTTTGGTCAGTGATTTGGCGACGCACATGCATGGCCAGACTGTGTATATCGATGGGGGTATGAATTCGTGGCAGCAACCTGACGTGCCTGTGGAGTATCGTCGAGGCTGGGAGTTGGAGCATGGTTTAGCGGGAGGGCAAGAGCCATGAGTTCCGAGGGGTTACTGCGATGAAACCGCGTATTTTGGTTGTAGAGGACGAGACGCATTTAGCGCAGGGATTGAAATACAATCTCGAGGCTGAAGGATACCGAGTTTCGTTGGTGGACAATGGAGCCACGGCAACGAAGTTGCTTGAGTCGGATCCTTATTCGTTTGATTTGATCTTGTTGGATTTGATGTTGCCTGGGATGAGTGGTTACTCGGTCTGTACACGATTAAGGGAGTTGAATTCAAAGGTTCCCGTATTGATTCTCTCGGCTCGAAGTTTAGCGGAGGATCGAGCGCGAGGTTTTGATGTGGGTGCAAACCAGTACTTGAACAAGCCCTTTGATCTCGATGAGTTGCTAGCGAGAGTTCGGAATCTATTGCGTTTGCATCCTAGGCAGGAGGTGGAGGCATCGAGCAAGGTTTTTTCGTCGAAGGTGATTGAAGTTCGATTTGGTAGGGCTCATATCAATTTTGAAACGTATGAAGTCTACATCGACGGTCAGGAAGTGAAGTTGACTCATAAAGAATTGCAGCTGCTGCGGTATTTTGTTGAGAACGAGGGGCGAGTGATCAGTCGTCAGGAGTTGCTTGCCGAGGTATGGGACATGTCTGGCGAGATGCAAACCCGGAGTGTGGATCAGTTCTTGCTTCGACTTAGAAAGTTATTTGAGGTGGACCCCGCGCATCCGAAGCATTTTCTTACGATACGTGATGCTGGGTATCGTTTTGTGGGAGATAGCAAAGAAGAGATTGCGACAGTTGGGGTGAAAGGAAGAGCAGATGACTAATCGACCGGATCCTAGGGTAACGCGCAATTGGCTCAAGAGCGCTTTTGCTTGGGCAGGTACCGCTTTGCCGATGTGTTACGGCCGTATTATGTTAGCGGTTGGCTATGCAGTTTTGATCGAATCGATTTACAGTTTAGGGAAATTGCAAGCGACCGAGACTCCAAGCGTATTAGATAAGGAGCTCGATTCCTTTGGACATGTTGTGTTAGGATCGTTGATTGGCTTTTTATTGGTGTTTCGGATGAATGCTTCGAACGCACGATATTGGGAAGGGCGTTCACATTGGGGGACGATCATCAATGCGAGTCGCAACATTGTTCGGGTGGGTGCTTTGTATACGCGTGATGGTGGGAGTTTAGCGGATCTTGTGGCTGGGTTTGCGATCAGTTTGAAGTTATCGCTACGTGGGTTGCGGGATTTAGCGGAAGCGGCTCCGTTTTTGCCGCAGAGCGTAGTGGAGACAGCGCAGAGATTTGGAAATCAGCCGACGGCGGTTGCGGCGGCGATGAGTTCGTGGGTGCATCGTCACATGCTCAGTGGGGAATTGCCGCTAGAGATTACGAGGCATTTGGAGGCCCAGATTGCGGAGTTGGTCAATGCTCAGGGGGGATGTGAAAAAATACAAAAGACACCTTTGCCGTTTGCTTACGTGTCCTTGATTAAATTGTTGATATTGGTTTATTTAGCGACGCTTCCGCTGGTGATTTGTGAGCGTTTTGGGTGGTGGTCTCCGATTCTCATGGCTGTGCTGTCTTTGGGGATGTTTGGGATTGAGGAGACGAGTGTTGAGATTGAGGATCCGTTTGGAACGGCGGCAAATTGTTTAGATTTGGATGTTTTGACAATCACAGTGACCCGCGATACCGGGCAGCTTGCCCAATTTGCAACGCATGAAAACGCTTCTTAAGGCGGGAGAATATTTTTCATTTCCGCTTGTTGAATTAGAGATTCTTTTATTTGAGTTTCCGAAACAACTCGTATAATGGGGTGTTAGCAGAAGCAGAGACAATCTAGGTAGGGCCTCCGAGTCGATTGCAATCATTTTTGATTGATTGTTTGCTTGGACCTTTAATTGGGAGGAGATACCTGATGTCTGCTGACTGGTACTTCATGAAGAAGGGTTTTTTTGGAGGATCGAAGACGGTAGGTCCGATTGCTGAGTCCGATTTTGTAAGGCGGATACAGAAGGGGGAGATTGCCCCCGAGACGATGGTATCGAGCACATCGAAGACCCACGGTCATTGGTTGCATTTGCGAGAGATTCGCAGTGCGGATCCGTACTGGAAGAAGTCCCAACCGAACTCTACCGAGCCTAAGGGGAAGAGTGCGAATTGAATTTCGCTGGTTGGCTGAGGAAAAGAGCGTGGCATTGACCACGCTTTTTTAATGCGCAGGTGGCTGGTTGAAATGTTAATTGGTAGGAGTTAGGAAGATTGAAACGCGGGCTTTGGGGAATGGGTCTAGAAAACGTTGAGGCTGTTTGCAGGGATGGTAGTGACTATGCCGAAAAGAACGGCAGTCGGTCCCCTTGGATTGAGGTATTCTTTTGGGATGCGGAGAGCCAGGGCAACCCCTAGGACCGACTTTTTTGAATCAATGATCCGCGTTGTGGGGAGTCCAAACTGATGCAAGGTATAAGACCGCAGGCTCTTCGTTTAGTTTCGATGTGTACATCGAATCGCGCGGCGAGGTTAGTACTGACATTTGGGGTGATGGGATTTTCGGTTGAGTGTTATTCCCAGGAGATAGCGGCGGAGGTCGGGTCGCTCAAGGCCTCGGTTGGCGAGGGTTCGCCGGTGGTTCTACCGCAGGAAGATATTCCTGGGGGACTGGAGGCATCGGGCGCTAATACTTCGGCCACTCGCAGTACGGAGCCTTTGCGGGTCAAGCCATTGCAGACCCCGAACACATCTATCTCAGGGATTGGTACGGGGACGACACCTGAGGATGCCACGCAGGGGCGTTTACCTGCAGCGATGGCATTGCCTTATGGACCGGATCGTCAGCCTGGATGGAGTGTATCGACGAAGAATTGGGTAGCGCCAACATTTTGTCATTACCCGACTTATTATGACGATGTGATGTTGGAGTATCACGGGCACGAGCGTTGTCCGCCGTTGCAGCCGTTGCTCTCTGGCGGGCGGTTCTTTACGGGGATTTTCTTTACACCTTACCTGATGACTTTGCAGCATCCATATGAGGATGTGTCGAACGCTGGGCATTTCCGTCCTGGGACTTGTGCACCGGGAGTTCGTCAGCGGGCACCTTATGATCCGACAGCATTGAAAGTTCAAGCGGCTGCGACGGCTTCGGGTGTTGTTTTACTTCAACCTTAGAGTGTCTGTGGGGTGTTAGGAGAGAATTTCTGTGGCGACTTTACCAGCTACGTCGGTCAGACGGAATTCGCGTCCGGCGTAGGGATATGTGAGTCGTTCGTGGTCTAGTCCTAGAATGTGAAGAATAGTTGCATGTAGGTCGTTGACATGCATCTTATTTTCTACGGCGTAGTATCCATATTCGTCAGTAGCGCCGTAAGCGTGGCCACCTTTGACGCCGCCACCTGCCATCCACATGCAGAAACCGTGAGGGTTATGGTCTCGACCATTGCCTTGTGATGTAGGAGTGCGTCCGAATTCGCCGCCCCAGAGGACGAGTGTGTCATCGAGGAGTCCTCGTTGTTGCAGGTCCGCTAGGAATCCAGCGATAGGCTTATCGACTTCAGCAGCGTTTTTGGTGTGGCCTTGGTACAAGTCCGAGTGTTGGTCCCATTGGACTTCGCTATCGCTGTGTGTGACTTGGACGAAGCGAACACCGCGTTCGAGGAATCTTCGAGCCATCAGGCATTGTCTTCCGAAGTTTTCGGTGATGGGGTCATCGATACCATATTGTCTAAGGGTAGCTTCGGATTCGCTTTGAAGGTCTTGGACTTCTGGGATACTCGATTGCATTCGGAAAGCGAGTTCAAAAGCGCCGAGTCGGCCGGCTAGTTCGTTTTCGCTGGGGTTTTGTTTTGCGAAATCTTCGTTGAATTTGCTGAGCAGATCGAGTTGGTTTCGTTGTTGTGCTCGATCGATTTTTTGGGGGGAGATATGTTGAACGGTTGCTTTTGCAACACTTTGGCTCGCGTTCCCAATAGGTGTGCCTTGGCAATAGGTGGGGAGGAATGCGGCGCCCCAGTTGTTTACACCACCGTGAGCGAGGGTTGGGCAGATGGTGACGAAGGCAGGTAGGTCTTGGTTTTCCGTACCGAGTCCGTAGGTAATCCAAGCTCCCATGCTTGGGCGCACGAATTGATCGCTACCGGTGTGGATTTTCAGGAGTGCTCCACCGTGTGCGGGATTGCTTCCGTGGAGGCTTCGCAGGATACAGAGTTTATCAATGTGTTTGGCGACGTGGGGAAAGAGGTCGCTGACGGGGAGTCCGGATTGACCGTGCTGGGAGAACTTCCACGGAGACTTGAGCAAGTTCCCTTGTTGTGCGAATACAACGCGAGGCAAATCGAAGGGAGGTGGTTTACCATCGTCGCGAGTCAGGGAGGGTTTTGGATCGAAGGTATCGATATGAGATGGTCCTCCTTTCATGAACAGGAAGACGATTCGTTTGGCGCGGGGAGGGAAGTGGGGTTTTTTGGGCGCGAGTGGATCGGACGATTGGTTCGAGGGGGATTCTGCGGCGAGGAGGGTATTGAGTGCGAGTCCACCGAATCCGAGTGCGGAGGATTGCAGTATGCGTCTTCTCGCGAGTAGGTAGTTCACGTTATCGGTTGATTGCATTTTTTTATGGGACATACATAGCCTCGCTGCAAATAAGTAGGTTTTGACAGACCAGTTCCCACTGCAACTCCGAGTTGATGTTTGGTTGTGAAATGAATTCTAGGATGCGTTGTAATTCGGTGTTTGTAGCTTGTCTCCCGAGAACTTCTTTTACGATCCATTGAACACGGGATGTAGGATCGCTGGCGTTTGCACCGCTTTGTTGGGCAATTTTTTCCGCGGATTGGAGCACCCAAGGGGCATTCATCAGCATAAGCATTTGGGGGGCGACAATTGTCGCTTGGCGGTCGCCGACGGGCATTGTGGGATCAGGGAAGTCGAATTGTTCGAAGAGTGAGAAGAGGTGGTTTCGGATGACCGGGAGAAAGATTGTGCGTCGCTGGCTGTCGTATTTGGTGTGATCGATGGATGTGTGATCGAAGACGAATTGGCGGTTGCGTAAGGGCACGCTTTTGCCGCCGATTTTCATGTCAAGGTTTCCGGATGCGAATAGGATTGTGTCGCGGATTTGTTCTGCATCGAGGCGTTGTATGGGGAAGTGCCAAAGGAGTCTATTTGCTGCATCAACTTCTTGAGCGCGGAGGAAATCGGGATGATGGGAGCTCATTTGGTAGGTGGAGGAGGTGAGGATCAAGCGGTGGAGGGCTTTGATGGACCATCCGGATTCGATGAACCATCGAGCCAGGTAGTCAAGAAGTTCTGGATGGGAGGGTGGGGAACCAAGAGCGCCGAAGTTTTCGGTGGTATCGACGAGTCCGGTGCCGAAGTGCCATCGCCAGATGCGGTTGACGATGACTCGTGCAGTCAGTGGGTGGTTGGGGCTAGCGATCCATTTGGCGAGTTCGAGTCGACCGCTGCTGTTTGTTGGGAAGATTGGGGTGGATCCTTCGGGTAGCATGACTTCGGGGAATCCGCGTTCGACGATGGGTCCTAGATTTCGGTAGCTACCTCGGATGTGGATTGGGATTCCGTCAACGACGGCTTTGTCGGCAACAGCCATGACCGTTGTTTCATCGGGAGCAGAGCTTTCAAAGAGTCTCGCTTCTTCGGCAGCTTTGTGGATGATAGCAACGGTGTCAGGATCGAGGGCGTGTTCCATTTTTGCGGGTATGGCGAGAAAGCCTGCCGGGTCGGAGAGCGCGTTGCGAGCCGCTTCGAGTGTAGGATCGGTCAGATGCTTGACGTTTGCATCTGCAGCTTTGGCTTTTTGCCACTCTTGGTCAGTTTGTGCGAAGAGTTGCCGATAGTATTCGCGGATCGCTTCTGAGTCGGAGTTTGCGGCTTTTTCGCGCCATGTCGCAAAGAGTGGATTGTCCGTTTGAGCTTCAAGAAAGCGGCGTGCGTTTGCGAGGACACGAGGATGAAGTGGATGGGGTCGCAAGTCGGTTTTCGCTCCGGCCTGCGCCCAATCGTTCAGCGTTGCTTCGGTCGATAGAGTAGCAGCGACGGCTAAGTACTCAGCGGCATCGGCTCGGACTTGTTCTCGGAGTTTTTGGACCGCTTCATTTTTGAGTTTGTTCCAAGCTGCGTTCTTTTCGGCGACTTGCGCGTCGATAGTTTTGAGATGTTGTTTCTCATCGGGGGAGGCGAAGGAGACTTCGTTCCAGTGTTTGATCGCTCCGAAGTTGCTATCGCCAAACGTTTTTGTTCCTTTGAAAATTGCCGCGAGCGCGTAGTAATCTTTTTGTTTGATCGGATCGAATTTGTGATCATGGCAACGGACACATCCGAGGGTCATCCCTAGGAATGTTTTTCCGAGAGCATCGATTTGTTCATCGATGGTATCCATGGTTAGTTTTTCTCGGTCTGGTTCCGCGAGGACTTTTGCGCCCAGGACGAGATAGCCGGTAGCGGTGATTGACTCTCGGTTGGAATCGGGCAAAAGATCGCCGGCGATTTGTTCTTCGATGAATCTGTTAAAAGGTTTGTCTTGATTCATGGCATCGACGACATAGTCTCGGTAGCGCCAAGCGTTTCCGTAGGCGATGTTTTCGTCCAATCCGTTTGAATCTGCGTAGCGGGCTACATCTAGCCAGTGACGTGCGTAGCGTACGCCATATTGAGGAGAGTTTAGCAATCGATCGATTTGTCGTTCGATTGCCTCCGGTGCAGTGTCTTGTTCGAACGCGATGTATTCGTCGGCGGTTGGTGGTAAGCCGATCAAGTTCATGCTGAGTCGTTTGAGCAGTTGACGTCTGGGGGCAGCGGGGGCGGCTACAAGTTGATTGGCGTGGAGTTTTTCGGCGATGAAGGCATCGATGGGGTTTTGTGGGTGTTCGCTGTTGGGTTCGTGATGGGCTGAGATGGGGACTTGGGGTTTTGAGAGATTTTGCATGGACCAGAAGCGGCGTCCGTTTTCGATACTCATTCCGAGAGCTTTATTGGCATCGGAATCTTGGGAAGTTGGATTGTCGGGAGCATCTGGGATTTCGGAACGTGGGTCGGGGGCACCTTGCAAGACCCAATTTGTGAGGATGGAGATTTCGTTTTGTTGCAGTTTGCCTTTTGGTGGCATTTGCAGATCGGGGTTGTTGTATTGGATGGCCGTCAGGAGACGGCTCTGTTCAAGTTTTTTGGGATCGATAGCGAGTCCGCTATCTCCACCTTGTTGCAGTGCTTGGCGGTAGTCCAAGCGAAGTCCTCCTTGTCGCTCTGCACCGCTATGGCATTCGTAGCAATGTTCGATGAGCAGAGGGCGGACTTTAGATTCGAAGAACTCGAGTTGTTGATCTGAGGGAGTAGATGGTGGCGATGTGGGATCGGATTGTTGAGCTTGAGCGGGGGGCGGTTGCAAGGTGCAACAAGAGAGAGTGAGCGACAGCAAAGTCGTGAAGGACAGCAACTTGAGTGACAGCCACTTTAGGATTCGTGTATTCCGGCGTGCAGGACGCATGGTAGTTCCACGGGGTTGGAAGGTGGGGAGCCGCGGTGAAGGGTGGCGGGCGGTTGGTAGGGAGTTACCGGAGGTTGGTCGTGACGGTAAAGGGGTGGGATTAAGTTTGGTCAACCGACGCAGGTTATCAGCAACAGTCTGTGTCTTGCAATTATAGCACACGCTCGTGGTTGGGTGCAGGAATTGGCAAGTGGGGAGGGTCGGATTGCTTGGGGGAGTTTCGAGTGGATTTGTTAGAGTCTTGTTTCAAGTTCTTCGAGGCGTGCATAGGCAGCGAGGAGTTCGGCGTCGAGTTGTTCCATTTTTTTTGCGTCGGCAGCGAGGGTGCTGGCGGGAGCCTTGAAGTAATCGGGGTCCGCCATTTTTTGGTGCAGTTCGGCTTGTTGAGATTCGATGGAATCGATTTGTGATGGGAGGCGATCTAGTTCTTGTTTTTCTTTGTAGGAGAGTTTTGGTTTTGCGTTGGCATTTGACGTAGTTGTTTGGGTGTTAGGTAGTGATTTCGCGGGGGGCTTGGTGGGCGTATGTTTTGCGTCTTCTGCGGCTTGGTTTTTGCGTTGCCGGATCCAGTCATCGTATCCACCGACGACTTCTTTGATGCCGTTTGGTTCGAAGACAATAAGGCTGGTGACAACGTTATTTAGGAACGCGCGGTCGTGGCTGACGACGATAAGGGTTCCGTCGTAGTCGACGAGTCTTTCTTCGAGGAGTTCGAGGGATTCGGCGTCGAGGTCATTGGTTGGTTCGTCCATGACCAAGAGGTTTGCGGGTTGCGCGAAGAGTTTTGCGAGGAGGAGTCGATTGCGTTGTCCACCTGAGAAGTACTGTATTTTTGAGCGAGCTTCTTCGGGTGTAAATAGGAACTCTTGGAGATAGCCGATAACGTGTTTTGTGCGTCCTTGGACGGTGACGCTTGTACGTCCGACACCGACATTTTCTTCAGCGGTTTTTGTGGGGTCGAGGACATCTCGGTTTTGATCGAAATAAGCGATTTGCAGTTTGGTGCCATGTCGAAGGGAGCCGTGTGGAAGAGTTTCGGACTTCATGGGTTGCAATTCCCCGAGGAGTCCTTTGAGGAGCGTTGATTTACCGGCACCATTTCGACCGAGGATACCGATTTTATCGCCGCGCATGATGGTCAGGTCGACGGGAGGCACGATGACTTTATCGTTGTAGCCGAAAGCGGCTTGTTTTAGTTCGCAGACGAGCATTCCGCTTCGTTCACCTTCGTCGATATTGAGTTGGATTGAGCCAACTTTTTTGGGTCGCGATGCGCGTTCGAGTCGCATGGCTTCGAGTCGTCGCACGCGACCTTCGTTTCGTGTGCGTCGGGCTTTGATGCCGGTGCGTATCCAGACTTCTTCTTGCGCGAGTTTTTTGTCGAAGAGTGCGTCTTGTTTTTCTTGGGCGATGAGTTGTTGTTCTTTTCGGTCGAGGAAGGTTGGGTAGTCGCATTCCCAGTCGAAGAGTTTTCCGCGATCGATTTCGAAGATGCGCGAGGCGATTTTGGTGAGGAAGGCGCGGTCGTGGGTTACGAAGATGAGTGTGGCGGGGAACCCGCTGAGGAAGGTTTCGAGCCAGGTGATCGAGTCGATATCGAGGTGGTTGGTCGGTTCATCGAGGAGCAGTACATCGGGGTTCGCAACGATTGCTTTTCCGAGCAGGACTCTGCGTTTCATTCCGATGGAGAGGGGTGCGAAATCGGATTGCAGGTTGAGTTGCAGTTGTGCTTCGACTCGTTCGATCGCTTGGGTTTTTTTCCAGTGGTTTTCGGGGAGTTCGAGTTCTGGAGGGAGACCGGATTCGAGGATTTGCAAGACGTTTCCATTAGTATCCGGCGGGACGTCTTGGGGAACAAACGCGATTTTGGTTCCCGATTCGATTTCGATGGAACCGGTTTCGGGTCGTTCGAGGCCGAGTAGCAAGCGCATCAGGGTGGTTTTTCCTGCACCATTGCGACCGAGGAGGCCAATTTTATCTCCTCGATTGATCCGTGCAGAGACGTGATTTAGTAAGAGAGGTCCGCGGAATCCGACGGACAGGTCATCGAGTGTAATCTGAGGCATTGTGCGATCGCGTAGTTGGATTCCGGCTTAATCTTTTGGGATCATTCGTCGGTTGGTAGGGCGGAGCTATGGTCGTGGATGATTTTCCACTGCCCATCGAGTTTTTGCCATACCAACGAGAAATTCCCTTCGGTGGGTTTCACTTTTTCCAGTCGCCATTTTCCGAGGGTCAATGCGGCGGCTTGGCCGAGTTGGTAGGTTTCGAGTGAGGAGAATTCGAGAAGTCCCATGGAAGACTTGTCGGGATAGCGGGTTCGGTAGCGGTCGCGGGTTGCTTGCCAACCTCTGGTGGTTTTTCCGCCGGAGGAGAAAGTAAGGAGGTCTGAATTCCAATAGGCCTGCATGAACTTATCGATATCGCCTTGGTTCCAGGCATTTTTTTGCACATTGAGGATGTGATGGAGTTCAGTGGCGAGGGGGGAGGCGGTTGGTGTTTGTGGCTTTCGGGTGGTTGAGTCGATTAGGGTAAGGCAAAGGAGGGACACGAGGACGGTGTAGAGGAGTCGCATGGGAAGATTTCTGCTTAAATGGATAGAATTGTTGGGGAAGGTTAAAAGTGCGGGAACAAAAACCGGCTGTATCTTAACTGTTTGGCGGGCTGGGATACTTTCGGAGGCGATGATTCTTTGTACACTTTGACGCTTTCGGAGAATGATTTCTCAGTCATAGTTAGCAGCATTTGTGCGAGGAGATAGTTCGGTGGCTTCTGGCAAGTATGTATTTACAAGTGAATCCGTTTCGATGGGACATCCTGACAAGCTTGCGGATCGGATTTCCGACAGCGTGCTTGATGCTCTCTTGGCACAAGACCCGAAGAGCCGTGTGGCTTGCGAGACGGTCGTGACCACCGGTTTGGCGTTGATAGTTGGCGAAATCACCACGAAGGCCGTGGTGAACTACGCTGACGTCGTACGTGACGCGATAGTGGCTGTTGGCTACACGGACGATGAATGGGGCATCAGTGGTCGGACGTGCAACGTGATGGTTGCATTGGATCGTCAGAGCCCAGACATTGCGATGGGTGTTGACGACAACAGCGAGAAGGGCAAGGACATTGGTGCGGGTGACCAAGGTTTGATGTTCGGATATGCTTGTAACGACACGCCGGAATTGATGCCATTGCCGATCGCTTTGGCGCACCGGATAACAAATCGTTTGACTGAAGCGCGATTTAAGAAAGAAGTTTCTTGGTTGCGTCCTGATTCGAAGAGTCAAGTTTCGGTTAAGTATGAGGGGTACAAGCCCGTTGGCATCCACAACGTGGTTGTATCGACTCAGCATTCCCCGGATGTGACTCATGCGGAGATTTCCAAGTTTGTGAAGGAGTCGATTATTGCTCCTTGTTTGCCGTCGGCGATGAATACTTCGGACATCGAGTACCATATCAACCCAACTGGAAACTTTGTTGTTGGTGGACCGCACGGGGATAGTGGTTTGACGGGTCGAAAGATTATCGTTGACACTTACGGTGGTTGGGGGCGACACGGCGGTGGAGCTTTTTCGGGCAAGGATCCGACGAAGGTGGATCGTTCGGCGGCATACATGGCGCGTCACGTTGCAAAGAACATTGTGGCAGCCGGTTTGGCTGATCGTTGCGAAGTGCAGTTAGCGTATGCGATTGGGGTTAGCAAGCCGGTTAGTGTTCGCGTGGACACCCAGGAGTCGGGCAAGGTCGATGACGAGAAGATCTGCAAGGTAGTTCAAGAGTTCTTTGACTTGACCCCAAGCGGCATCATTCGTTACTTGGATCTCTTGCGACCGATTTATGTGAAGACGTCTTCGGGCGGTCACTTTGGACGCAACGAACCTGAGTTCACTTGGGAGAATACCGATCGCGCTGGAGACTTGGCGAAGGCGGTACGCGGTTAGACGCGATTGAATTTAGGTTTCCTAAAAACAACTGACCTCGGCTTTTTTGAGAGCCGAGGTTTTTGTTTGTAGGTTTGTTGTTATTGCACATTGGTGGTTCTTCTTTGGGAAGTGATTTACAGAGCATGGCTTCCTCCATAGAAACACAGCGACCAGGACGGCGCGTGATGCGCATTGGTTGGGAAGTCTGTAAATGGATTTTGTTGGTAGGGATTTTGTTTTGGATTGCGTATCGCGTTCCGCAGCGGGATTGGGACATTCTGATTAGTCAGCCGAAGCACTATGGGTATTTGCTGGGTGCGTTTTGTTTAGTTTTTGTATCGAACGTTGTAACGTTTTGGCGTTGGAAGCAGTTGTTGGATGCATTGGAGGTTCGATTTTCGATTTGGGAGGTGATACGGATTGGATTTTTGGGGGTCGCGTTGAGTTTGGTAAGTGTTGGAAGTGTGGGGGGAGATGTGTTTAAGGCGTTAGCGGCAGCGAATCGCAGTCGCGACCGCAAGACGGAGGTGGTTACCAGTGTTTTGGTGGATCGGGCGATTGGATTATTGGGATTGGTGTTGGTAGCTGCGATTGCGCTGAGCATTTCCTCGAATTTGTCTCCGCAGATGATAGGGATCCGAACGGGGGCTTGGGTATTGGGTTTGATTGGGCTTGGGGGGTTAACAGCGATTTGTTTTTTTGGGCGGAGCTTACCGACGGCTTGGGTTGCGAAGGTTCCCATGGTTGGAAGTTTATTGAAAAGGGTCTTGGAGTCTTGTTTGATATTCCAGGATCATCGGGGGTTAGCAGTGACGATGGTCGCATCTTCGTTGTTGGTGCATATCTTAGCGACGGTAGCTTGTTGGTTTGTCTCGAGGGGGTTGTATGTTCTGAGTGCATCGGAGGTTGTTCCGACGGTACTTGAGCACCTTCAAGCGATTCCGCCGGCGTTAGCAGCAGCGACGCTACCGTTGACACCGGGAGGATTGGGGATGCAGGAATTGTGGATCGACGGGTTATTTCGTCAGTTACCCGGTGTGTCGAGCGAGTATTCAGGGTTAGTGATGGCGACGATGTACCGAGTGATATTGATTTTGATAGCTGGGGTAGGTGGAGTGATTTACTTGTCTAGTGGTCGGGAAAAACCTTAGGGTTTATACTGCAGGAGGACACGGTGGTGTCTCGACCAGGATCCATAGTTGGTAATCGAGTTGATTTAACGCAAGGGAGTTCAGTGATGAGTAATCGCGATAGCATAGTGGTCGGCAAGTGTGCGGTGTTTGCGAGGTGTTTACTTGCAATGGTTTTTACGATGCAGGGGAGTGTGGTACTGATGGCGCAGCAAGCGAGAGAGAACATGAAGGCATACCCGGCAGCGGGTGAGGGGATGAAGCGATTTGTGGTTTATTTGGCGGAGAAGCCGAATGAAGAGGATTACCGGGTGGAGGTTCAGGTGGGTAAAACAGTGGAGGTTGATGGAGCGAACCGACACTTTTTTGGTGGCAAGTTAGAGGAGGAGACGATCGAAGGGTGGGGATTCCCGAGGTATGTGGTCAAGGAATTGGGGCCGATGGCGGGGACTCGCATAGGAGTCGATCCCAATGCACCGAAGGTAAAGCGGTTTGTGGGGCTGGGTGGGGATCCGAGTTTAATGCGATACAACAGCAAGTTACCGTTAGTGGTTTATGTTCCGGCGGGAGCGGAGGTTCGTGTGCGAGTTTGGAAAGCAGAGGATCATTCAACCATAGTGAATGAAGGTTGAGATCGCGGGGATCATTTATTAGTGTTGTCGTCGGTGTTGGAATGTGGCTGGGGTGATGTTGACTTTGAGGGATCTTCTGGCAGCAGGATCGAGTAGATTCCCAGTAGGATGGCACCGACGACGAGAAGGCTATCGGCGATATTGAAGTTGGGCCAGGTGTATTCTGCGGTTGTGGATTTGTAGCGTAGAAGGACCCAGTCACGAACACCACCGGCGAATGGACCGGGTAGGTTGTGTAGGTTGAGGCGATCGTAGAGGTTACCTAGGATGCCGCCTGCGATAAGGCCCATGATGATTGTCATCGGTAGCGATGTGCAGGCTTTGGCGGCAAAAAGCCAGATTGCGATGCCGCTGATGGCAAGGAGCGAGACGATCGCGAAGAGCCAGCCGAAGCCTTGGCCGAGGCCGAATAGTGCGCCTTGGTTGATGGCGGTTTCGATTCCGACGTAGCAACCAGCCATATTTTCGATCCACCAGGAGGGAGGTTGTTCACCGGGGAGTCCTTTGGTGTCGAAGACGAATTGTTTCGACCAAAGGTCTGCTGTGGTTCCCAGGCTAGTTAGGGAAACGAAGAGTAGTGCGCGTTGAGCGAAGGTAGCTGGGGTCATGCGAGCTTGATGGTGTGGATTACCATCGGGTTTCCATTTGGTCGACGATATGGTTAGCGAGTCGTTCTGCGAGTCGTTGGAAGGAGGTTGCGACGGATTGGCCTGCTTCGGGGACGAAGTCATTTCGTTCTGCGAAGTAGTGCGTTGTTTCGCCGGGTGGAGCGAAGCGAGTCGAGACAAGGTCCATTCCGCGTCGGTCGGTCCATTTTAGTTCGATCGTGACAACATTTTCGAGGACTCGAGGCTCATCGGTATTGGTCTCACCGATTACGCGTTTCGAATCGTTGGTCAATCGGATTTCCATGATAGAATCGGCGAGAGCCGCATCGGCGAGTTTGTACGGGGTGCGGCGTTCGATTTCTTTCTGGACGGCTTCGGTCAGTTGTACGCCGAGTTCTGGTCTGAAGCTATCGCTGCGCACGACGGGAACATTGATGGTTCGCACATCGTTGCGGTATAGGCTCCGTGTGCCGATACGATAGCCGAAGCAACCAGAAAGGGAGAGTAGCGATGCGGATACGATGAGTAGGCAACAGGTCCAGAGTCGATGGATTGGGGGCCGCATTTGGATCTGAGCGGCAGGAAGAGGATTCACTATGTGATTTAGTGTTGAGGGTTGCGACTCCATCATTTTCGGTTTACCGACTCTTCACTGCTGGCGGTACGAACTTGGGAGTCTGACTCGTTTGGTTGTAGTGGGTTTATTGGGAGTTTTGGTTCCCGGCGTGTGATCAGAGCGCGTTTGGCTTGTGATTCTTGTTCGGTAGGTTTTAGCAGAGGGGTGACTTTATCGCGAGTTGGAAAAGCGTAGGTCATCCAGTGCATGTATGGTGTAGGGATAGCGGGTTTCCCATCGGCGTTATCGATCATTTCTTCTGCGCGTTGAGCGAAGGGGGTGTCTGGGTAGTTTTCGAGGATACGTTCGCAATAGAGGATAGCGGAGGCGTATTCATGTTTATTGTTTCTGTAGACGGCTTCTTCGTAGAGGCGTTCTGCTTTTCTGAATTTGACTTCGGCGATCATTTCGCCGATTTGTTCTCGTCGTTCGGAGGATTCCTTGGGGAATTGGCGAACGAGCTGATTCAGGAATTTATCGGCTTGATCGAGTGGTTCTGCGGAGTATTGGGAGCCTTGGTAGGAGAGTAGTGAGGCTTTTGCGCCGAGGAAGTGAGCGTTGAATTGGTGGGGGCTATCGGTATAGACGGTGATAAGGTCTCGGTATCGATCGACAGCTTCGTTCCAATTTTCTCTTTTGAATTCGGTGTTAGCGATATCCATGGTGACATCATCAGCGAGGTTACCGGTGGGGCTATCGAGGAGCAGTTTTTCCAGGACTCGTTTACCGTGATTTTCGGTGTCGTTGATGGGTCGTTTTTTGTCGGTGAAGTTTAGGTGATAGAATTTGTCGGGGAATTGCAGCCAGTAGTTACCGATTGCCAAGCGACGTTGGTCAACTCGGTCTTGGTAGCGAGTACGTGGGTATTCTTTGATGAGTTTGACGTAGTATTTTTCTGCTTTGGTGTAGTCTTCTGCGAAGAAATACGATTCACCGGCCATAAAAAAAGCGTCTTGTTCGAGCGAGCTACTTTCCCAGTTTTTTGCGGCTTCTAAGTAAGTTTTAGCGGCGATACGAAATTTTTCTTGCCGAGCTTCAGCGTCATCTTGAGCGTTAAGTTCTGTTGCAGCCGTGTAGATTTCGTTGGCTTGTTGGAGTTTTTCGCGAGCGAGAGATTTGTTGATTTCGCGAGCGCCTAAGCCCGGGATTTTTCTAAAGATTTTTGGGACATCGGAGTTCAATTGTTTATCGGCGCGGGCACCTTCGGGGCGTACCCAGTTGCCTTCTTTGTCTTCGTACCCTTCGATAGCATTTTTTGCGCGAGCGTATTCATCCTCTTTTTTCCAAGGCGTGAGGCTTGCGCAGCCGCTGCAGAAGCACAGGAGTAGAGCCCAAATGGCGTAGCGTGGGAATTGGTTGTTTCGCTGTTGTGGTTCGCTTTTGGCGAACTCAAGTTTTAGCGTTTCAAGTCCTCGAGGTAGTCGAGCATTTTTAGGCGTCGATCTGCGTGGTATTGCAGAATGCTTTCGATGACCAATCGAAGTTCGGAGCGAACGATGTTCGGGAGTGGGTGGGGCAAGGGGGTAGGTTCTCTTACGAGTTCGTCGCCCAGGGAGGATTGGATCAGAATCTCGAGAGTTTTCTGTTGCATTCGCAGGGTCAGCTTTTGCGTGTGGGTGCATGACGGGCAGACGACACCTCCGCCAGCCGTGCTGAATGCAATCGTCGATCGATCGTTTTCTATTGCTTCGCCGCATGCCACACACCATTGCCAGCTTGGCAGATGGCCCAATCGTCGGATTGTATCTAGTTCAAAATGCAGGATTGTTTCGGCGGGGCTAGCACCGTTTTCGAGGAGTCGCAACGTTTGGCTTAGGGATAGCATCAAGCCTGGTATTGGTTGATGGTTTTCCGTCAGTGCGTTGATAATTTCCCCGGCGTGGTAGCCGCAGTACAGGGGCAACAGCCCTGAGTGAGCACCTCGGAAACGCTTTTGGAGTTTGGCTTCCATGAGCAGGTCGAGGGACTCACCCGATTTCAGCAGGAACACTAGGGAGGAGAGGGATAGAAGGTCAAGAGCAGATTCGAAGGGGCTTTTGAGTCGGCGGGCACCTTTGGCGAGAGCGCTGATTTTTCCGAAGGAGTCAGTAAAGACGGTGACGATGAGGCTCGTCTCGCTCCATTCGACGGATCGCAGGATAAGTCCATCGCTCTTTTCGAGTGTCACTGCGGTACCTTATTGGATCGGTTTAGGATTGCTAGCGTGGTTTTGATTTTTTTGAGTTTGTCGGGAATTGTAGGAATTCCCGGAGAGATTCGCCGGTTGGAGTTTGGAGTTTTGCGATCTGTTCGGGTGTTCCTTGACCGACGAGTTGGCCGCCTGCGAGTCCGCCTTCGGGTCCGAGGTCGATGATCCAATCGCAGCAGGATATCAGGTCGAGTTGGTGTTCGACGACGAGGACGGTGTTACCTTTGAGCACGAGTTCTTGGAGGAGTTTGGTAAGCCGTTCGACGTCTGCGAGGTGCAGACCTGTGGTGGGTTCATCGAGGATGTAGAGGGTTGATCCGGAGGATTTTTTTTGCAGTTCAGAGGCGAGTTTGATGCGTTGAGCTTCTCCGCCGCTGAGGGTGGTGGAGTGTTGACCGAGGGTCAGGTAGCCGAGCCCGACGGATTGCAGGCATCTCAGTGAGTTTGCGACATCGGAGAAGGAGTCGAAGAATTCGGAGGCTTCATCGATTGAGAGTTTGAGGATTTCGTGGATGTTTTTGTCTTTGAATTTTACGCTCAGGGTGGTGCGATTGAATCGTTTTCCGTTGCAGTCGGGGCATGGCACGTCGAGTTGTTCAAGGAAGCTCATTTCGAGTTTAACACGTCCTGCTCCGGAGCAGGTTTCGCAGCGTCCGTTTCCGGCATTGAAGCTGAATCGCGATGGGGTGAAGCCTCTGGTTTTTGCATCGCGGGTTGCGGCGAATATTTTCCGGATAGAGTCCCAGAAACCGCAGTATGTTGCGGGGGTGGATCTGGGAGAGCGACCGATGGGGGATTGGTCGATTTCGATGATACGTTCTATGGCTTGAGCCCCTTCGAGGTTGTTCCAATGTTTGGAGGAAGGGGTAGACGAATCGAGATGTGATTGGATGGCGGGTACGAGGGTATCGTGAATAAGGGTGCTTTTGCCGGACCCGCTTACGCCGGTGATGGCGATGAAGCGGCCGAGTGGAAAAGAAACGGAGAGGTTTTTGAGGTTGTTTTTGTGGATACCTTCGATGGTGAGTTTGGGATGATTGGGGGTGATCTCTCTTCGGGGTGTTTGGTGCATTCGATAGGAGGGATCGAGGTATTTTCCGGTGAGTGATGCTGGGATTTTTTTCAGGTCGCTCCATTTGCCTTGGGCGACGATTGCACCACCCTTTGTGCCGGCGGCAGGTCCTACATCGACGACCCAATCGGCTGCTTGCATGAGGGCCGTATCGTGTTCGACAACGATGATGGTGTTACCTTGTGCGCGTAAGGACTCGAGGATAGCGATCAATCGTTGTGTATCACGGGCGTGCAATCCGATGGAGGGTTCATCGAGAACGTAGCAGACGCCGGTCAGTCCGGTTCCGACGCTTGTTGCGAGGCGGACGCGTTGCAGTTCCCCGCCGCTGAGGGTTGCCCCTGGGCGATCGAGGGATAGGTAACCGAGACCTACTTGTTTCAAGTAGTTCAATCGCGGTTCGATTTCTTTAAGGATTGGTTTTGCGATACGCAGGCGTTGTGGATCGAACTTTAGTTCTTTGATCCAGAGGCAGAGATGATCGATGGAGTTGGAGGTGATTTCTGCGATTGAGAGATTTTGAAGTCGGATCGCGAGGGATTCGGGTTTTAGGCGTGCACCTTTGCATTGTGGGCAGATTGTATCGCGTTCGTCGCCAATACTGCCGTATCCTTCGCAGGTGCTGCATGCGCCGTAGGCGCTATTGAAGCTGAAGGATCGCGGTTCGATTTCGGGGAGGGAGATTCCGCAGTGGATGCAGGCGAAGCGGGTGGAGTATAGTTGTTCGATATCGGGTGTTTGGATGCGGAGCAGTCCGGCGCTGAGTGTTAGTGCATCGGTAACGGCCTTGGTAAGTCGATCGTGGCTATCTTCTCGAAAGATGATGCGATCGACGACTGCTTCGATGGTATGTTCTTTTCGGACGGCGAGTTTTGGGAGAGAGTCGATTTCGAACATTTCTCCGTCGACTCGAACCTTTACGAGTCCTGCTCGTTCGATTTTTTCGAAGACTTCTGCGTGTGCTCCTTTACGGTCGAGGACCATAGGAGCGAGGATGGTGAGTTTGCTACCATGGGGCATTTTCAAGATAGCTTGAAGGATGCTGTCGGTGGATTGGCGATCGATTGGGAGGTTGCATCGGTAGCAGTTAGGTGTTGCAACGCGGGCCATGAGCAAGCGAAGGTAGTCGTAGATTTCGGTGATGGTGCCGACGGTGCTGCGAGGGCTTTGTACGCCTTGAGATTGATCGATACTTAGGCACGGTTGGAGTCCACGTATGGAATGCAGGGAAGGGCGTTCCATTTGATCGAGAAATTGACGTGTGTAGCTAGAGAGGCTTTGAAGGTATTGTCGTTGGCTTTCGGCGAAGAGGGTATCGAATGCGAGGGAGCTTTTTCCGCTACCGCTTACGCCGGTGATAACGATGAGTTTTCCGCGAGGCAGGTCGAGATCGACGGCTTTGAGGTTATGGGTACAGGCACCGCGGATTTCGATGTAGGAGGATTGTGGCAGAGGGGATTCGAGGGCTGGTAATGAGAGATCAGTCATGGAAGGGGGTGGGTGGCTCGTTGGTGGATGCTTCATCGGAGATGTAATCGACTTGGTATCCGAGCGATTGGAGTTTTTGTTTTAGTGTTTGTTTTGCGGATTCTTCGCCGTGGACGAGGCGAATCTCTTTGGGTTTATTGGGGATGGATTGGACGTAAGCGAGCAGGTCGGATTGATCTGCATGGGCGGAGTAACCGGAGAGGGTGTGGGTTTTAGCGCGGACTGGGTATTCACGTTGATCGATACGGACCGAGCATTTGCCTTGGTTGCATTCTTGGATTGCGCGACCGGTGGTTCCGACGGCTTGATAGCCGACGAAGAGGACATCGGTATTGGGTTGGTGGAGGAAAGCTTTTAAGTAGTCCATGATTCTGCCTCCTGAGCACATACCGCTGCCGGCGATGATGATAGCGGGGCGCCCGGAGCGTTTGAGGTATTCGATATTGCCGCGTGATTCTCCGGCGTGATCGATTTCGATGAGGTTTGAGAAGACGAAGGGTTGTTTATCGACAGTGAGAATTTCGCGTGCTTCTTCGCTCCAGTACGGTTGCATTTGTTCGTAGATATCCGTGAGTTTTATAGCCATTGGGGAGTCGACGATGATGTCGTAGGCTCCGAGTGGGGAGTGGCCGTGTTTTTTACCGATCCCTTCGATGACTTGGTTTAGTTCGAAGAGGAGTTCTTGGGTGCGACCGAGGCTGAAGGCGGGGATGAGTGTAACGCCGCGGTTTTCGAGGGTATCGAGCAGGATAGCTTCGAGGCGTTCGACACGGGTTTCCCGGCCTTCGTGGAATCGGTCGCCGTAGGTGCTCTCGAGGATGAGCAGGTCGGCTCGTTCGGGTGGGACGGGTGGGTTGAGGATGGGGGTGCAGCGCGAGCCGATGTCGCCGCTGAGGGCGATCCAATGGTCCTTGTTGCGGATTTCGATTCCTGCGGAGCCGAGGATATGTCCTGCGGGAGAGAAGCGGAATTCGGCATGAGTGCCGAGTCCATGCCATTTCCCGTAGGGGATGGGTTGGATTAGTTCGCGGACGGACTTGAGAACATTTGCGATGACCTTTTTGTTTCTCGTGATGCCGAGACGAATGGCATCTTCGAGCATGATTGGAAGAAATTGGGCGGTGGGTGGGGTGCAATAGATTGGTTTGTGGAAACCGGCTTCGAGCAGGTAGGGGATGCGACCGACGTGATCGATGTGCACATGGGTAAGCAGGAGGGCATCGATACCATCGAGAGGGAAATCGATTTCTGGGGATTCGCGTCTTTTTTTGGCATCGCGACCTTGGAAGGAACCGCAGTCGACGAGGACAGAGCGGGTGGCGTTGAGGTGGACTTGGTGGCACGAACCAGTGACCCCGAGGTGACCGCCGTGATGGGTGACTTGCATGGAGAGAGCCTTATTCGGAACCGTTTGTAATTGGGGAGGACTTTGTAGCGCGTCGGGCTTGCCACCATTCCCAGAGGATAGGCAGGACGCTGATGAGGATGATTGCGATGGTGACGATAAAGAAGTTTTTCTGGATCCATTCTACTTTAGCGAGAAGGTATCCGGCGAAAAGGAACAGCGAGACCCAAGTCACAGCGCCGATGACATTAAAGAGCCAGAACTTGAGAAAGTTCATCTTTCCGATGCCGGCGACGAAGGGGGCGAAGGTGCGCACGATTGGGACGAAGCGGGCTAGGATGATGGTTTTAGCGCCGTACTTCTCATAGAAGGCTTGGGCTCGCAGGAGGTGTTCGCGGTGGAAGAACTTGGAAGATTCGCTGCGGAAGACTTTGGGTCCGAGTCGGTAGCCGATGGAGTAGTTCAGGGCATCACCGAGAATAGCGGCGAGTACCAGGAGGCACCACAGAACGGCGAGGTTCATGGGGCTTGCCTCCAGGGCGCAGAGGGAGCCTGCTGCGAAGAGGAGAGAATCGCCGGGTAGAAAGGGGAGGACAACGAGACCGGTTTCGCAGAAAACGATGAGGAAAAGAATTGAGTAGAGCCAGGGGGCTCCGACGGCGTCCATGAGTTCACGCAGGTGTCGATCGACGTGAAGTAGCCATTCAACGACTTGGGACATCCATAGGCCTCGGCAAGGTTTTTTGGGGAAGGGAGGGGGCGTCGAGGTGGCAATTATGTTCTGCAGCGAGCGCTCGCGGTAGGAGCATAGGGCATGGGGGGGAGAAGAATCGCGTCGAAAAGGGCTTGGAGCGTAGCAAACGGTTTACATGTAGGGATTTAGGTCAAAACCTAGCCAATGGGGGGGCAGTTTTTGGCCTTTTCGGATCACAAGAGTTTTGTAAACTCTCGTCGGTAGTCTGACGGCTTTGTACTTAACTGTGGGTGATTGGAAAAAATGGATCTTAGCAAACTACGCAATATTGGGATTAGTGCTCACATCGACTCGGGAAAAACCACCCTCAGCGAACGAGTTTTGTTTTACGCTGGACGGATTCACAAGATTGAAGAGGTCAAGGGCGACGGTGATGGGGCGACGATGGACTATATGGAGTTGGAGAAGGAGCGTGGGATCACGATCACTTCTGCGGCGACTCAATTGCAGTGGAAAGACCACATCATCAATTTGATCGACACCCCGGGCCACGTGGATTTCACGATCGAAGTTGAGCGATCTCTTCGGGTGTTGGATGGTGCGGTATTGGTTTTGTGCTCCGTGGGTGGTGTGCAGAGTCAGTCGTTGACGGTGGATCGTCAGATGCGGCGTTATGGGGTTCCGCGTCTGGCTTTTGTGAACAAGATGGATCGCACGGGAGCGGATGCTTACCGCGTAGCACAGCAGGTGCGTGACAAGCTCAATGCGAATGCGATCATGATGCAGATCCCGATTGGAGCGGGAGAGACTTTCGACGGTGTAATTGATTTGGTTACGATGAAGGCGTTTTTCTTTGACGGCAAGGATGGGGAAGATGTCCGCGAGGAAGAGATTCCTGCAGACTACGTAGCGAAGGCCAAGGAGATGCGTCAAAAGATGCTCGATGGTTTGTCGGACTTCAATGAAGAACTGATGGAGTTGTTGTTCAACGAGCAAGAGGTGCCTTCGGACTTGATATACAAGGCATGTAAGGATGCGACCCAAGCGAGAAAGATCACCCCTGTGTTCTGTGGGTCGGCTTACAAAAACAAGGGAGTTCAATTGCTTCTGGATGCTGTTTTGCGTTATTTGCCTAGCCCGCTCGAGCGAGAGATGTCTGCCCGCAAGGTTGGGGATGAGACTGTCAAGATGGAGTTGAAGCCTGACCCAAGTCTTCCTTTTGTCGGGATGGCTTTCAAGATCGTAGAAGATCCGTTTGGTCAATTGACTTTCATGCGGATTTACCAGGGCAAGATCGGCAAGGGTGAAATGTACATCAACCAGCGATCGGGCAAGAAAGAGCGATTTAGTCGGATCGTTCGAATGCACGCAGACAAGCGTGAGGAGATCGATATTGCCGAAGCTGGTGACATTGTGGCGATCATGGGGATCGATTGTGCGAGTGGGGAGACTTACAGCAACGATCGAGATTTCTGCACGCTCGAGAGCATGTATGTTCCGGAGCCAGTGATTAAGGTTGCGGTGACTCCTGCGAGTCGTGCGGACGCAGACAAGATGAGTAAGGCGTTGAATCGATTCCGCAAAGAGGATCCGACTTTCCAAGTCTACAACGATGAGGAGACGAGCGAGACGATTATTTGCGGGATGGGTGAATTGCACTTGGACATTTACGTTGAGCGTATGCGTCGTGAGTACAAGGTTGAAGTGCAGGTTGGGGCACCGAAGGTAAGTTACCGTGAAACTCCGGGTAATGCACAAGAGTTCAACTACAAGCACAAGAAGCAAACGGGTGGATCTGGACAGTACGCCCACATAGTTGGGAAATTGTCTCCGATGGATCCAGAGGGAGAGAAGACGTTTGAGTTTGAAGATCACGTAACGGGTGGTCGGATTCCCAAGCAGTTCATTCCACCTGTGGAGAAGGGTTTCCGCGATTCGATGACCAAGGGGCCTTTGGCGGACTTCCCAGTTGTCGGAGTGAAGGTTGACTTGAACGACGGAAGTTACCACGATGTCGACTCGAGTGAGCGGGCATTTTACATTGCGGCTTGCGATTGTTTCCGCGAGACGATGCGAGCGTCGAATCCGATGTTGCTCGAGCCTGTGATGAAGTGCGACATTGAGTGTCCAGAGAACGACCAGGGGTCGGTTGTAGGTGACATCATTTCTCGACGTGGTTTGGTGAACAACACCGATGCAAGAGATGGTGTTTCTTACATCACGGCGGAAGTACCTTTGGCGAACACTTTCGGATATGCGACGGACTTGCGTAGCATGACGAAAGGTCAAGGGACTTTTGCGATGGAATTGGCGAGGTATTCGCCGGTTCCACGAAGTTTGCAGGACGACATTATCACCGAGCGTAAGAAGCAATTGGCAGCTTTGAAGGCTTAGTGATTCGGTGTCTGAGGGCATG
>CAZACJ010000001.1:88616-120877 GCA_964483385.1 uncultured Pirellula sp.
GCAGTTGCTTTCTTGATTTTGCAACTGCGGGTATTTTGGGCGTCGTTCTGGGAAATTGTTCTCCGACGCCGGTGAGTGCAGTGCGAGACGGGCGGGTTTTCATCCTGAGCGGTCTGGAAAAAGTTGGGACCGCGACAATGCAGCGATGGCTGCGGGGCAAAGTTCGGACCACCAAAAATGAACAATTACAATCTTACCCATCTCAAGCAGTTGGAGGCCGAGAGTATCCACATCATCAGGGAGGTGGCTTCTGAGTTCAAGAAGCCAGTGATGCTTTACTCGATAGGCAAAGACTCGGCGGTAATGACGCATTTGGCGTTGAAGGCATTTTATCCTGCTCGTCCTCCGTTTCCGTTCATGCATGTGGACACGACGTGGAAGTTCAAGGAGATGATTGCGTTTCGCGACTCGTACGTTAAGAACGAGTTAGGGATTGAGTTGATTGTCAACATCAACGAGGAGGGATTGAAGTTAGGGATTGATCCGTTTGAGAACAGTGAGAAGCACACTGAGGTGATGAAGACGGATTCGCTCAAGGCGGCATTGACTCGCTATGGGTTCGATGCTGCTTTTGGCGGTGCGCGTCGTGACGAGGAGAAGTCACGCGCGAAGGAGCGAGTGTTTTCGTTCCGGGACAAGTTTCACCGATGGGATCCGAAGAATCAGCGGCCGGAGTTGTGGAATCTGTACAATTCGAAGGTTAATCCGCAGGAAAGCATCCGTGTGTTTCCTTTGTCCAATTGGACTGAGTTGGACATTTGGCAGTACATTTATCTCGAGAACATACCATTACCAGATTTATATTTAGCCAAGCCTCGAACGGTTGTAGAGCGGAATGGGGTATTGATTCATCCGAACGATGACCGATTTGTACTTCGGGATGGAGAGAAGATCGAAACGAAGATGGTTCGGTTCCGCACATTGGGTTGTTGGCCTTTGACGGGAGCGGTTGAGTCGCAAGCGACGACGTTGCCTGAGATCATCCAAGAGATGTTGCTGACGAAGACCTCTGAGCGACAGGGGCGAGTGATTGACAAGGATGGGGGCGGTGCGGGTATGGAACTAAAGAAGATTCAGGGGTACTTCTAATATGTCTCATCAAAGCGAATTGATTGCGGAAGATATTCTTGCGTATCTTGAACAGCACGAGCGCAAGGAGTTGTTAAGGTTTATCACTTGCGGTAGCGTAGACGACGGCAAGAGCACATTGATTGGTCGTTTGCTTTACGACAGCAAGATGCTTTACGAGGACCATCTTGCGCAGTTGGAGAGTGAGAGTAAGGTACACGGCACGACGGGTGGTGGATTTGACCCGGCTTTGGTGACCGATGGATTGCGAGCGGAGCGAGAGCAGGGGATAACGATTGACGTAGCTTATCGTTATTTTTCGACAGCGAAGCGCAAGTTTATAATTGCGGACACTCCGGGGCATGAGCAGTACACGCGGAACATGGCCACGGGTGCATCTACGGCGGATTTAGCGGTCATTTTGATTGATGCTCGTCACGGAGTGTTGACGCAGACGAAGAGGCATAGTTTTATTGTTTCGTTGTTGGGGATTCGTCACGTGGTGGTGACGATCAACAAGATGGATTTGGTGGGTTATGATCAAGCGAGGTTTGATCAGATTTGCAGCGACTACAAGGAGTTTGCTTCTCGATTGGATCTGCCCGATTTGCATTTTATCCCGATCGCTGCGTTGCATGGGGAGAATGTGGTTGATCCGAGCACGAACATGGATTGGTACCGTGGAAGTACGTTGATGAATTTCTTGGAAACGGTTTACATCGGTTCGGACAGGAATTTGGAAGATTTCCGACTGCCGATTCAGTATGTGAATCGCCCGAATTTGGATTTCCGAGGATTTTGTGGAACGATTGCATCGGGGATTGTTCGTCAAGGTGATCAGGTGATGGTTTTGCCGTCGAAGCGAACGAGTCGCGTGAAGCGATTGGTGACGCAAGATGGGGATTTATCGGAGGCTTTTTGTCCGCAGTCGATCACGGTGGTTTTAGAGGATGAGGTCGATTGTTCGCGAGGGGACATGATTGTTCGACCTGGAAACGTACCGAAGGTCAGCAATGATTTCGACGCGACGGTGGTATGGCTAAGTGCGGATCCGATGTTGCCTGGTAAGACTTATTTGTTCAAGCACACGACACAGACGGTTTCGGGGCAGATTGATTCGTTGCGGTATCGTGTAGACGTCAATACGTTGCATCGTTCACCATCGCCGGAGTTGAATCTCAATGAGATAGGTCGATGTGCGGTGACGTTGAGTCAACCGATTTATTTTGATGCTTACAAACGAAATCGTTCGACCGGTGCGTTTATCATCATTGACCGATTGACGAACGCGACTGTTGGTGCAGGGATGATTACGGAGCGGGATTCTGCGCGGCCACGGGCTGCTTGGGAGAATATTGAAGTGGAAGCGGAGGGGCCGAGTGGCGTTTCCGAGGTGACGACGGCAGAGCGGTCGGCGCGTTATGGTCAGCAAGGGGTGACGGTGTTGTTTACTGGGTTGACCGGAACCGGAAAGACGGCGATTGCTCATGGAGTCGAGCGGCGACTGTTCGATCGTGGTCGAGCGGTGATGGTGGTTGACGGCGAGCGAATGCGGCGTGGGGTCAATCAGGATCTTGGGTACACGGTGGAGGATCGCAGTGAAAACTTGCGTCGTTCGGCTCATGTGGCGAAATTGCTTAACGAAGCCGGGCTGATTTGTTTAGCAGCTTTTTTGGCTCCGAGTGAATCGGTGCGCAATCGGGTTCGTGAGACGGTGGGCAAGGAGCGATTCTTGGTGATTCACGTCACGGCTGAAGAGTCGGTACGCAAGGCGCGTGACACGAAGGGGCATTACCAAAAAGCGGAATCGGGTACATTGCCAAACTTTCCGGGCGTTAGCGCCTTGTATGAAGAGCCTGTGGATGCGGATTTGACGCTGGATTCTGGGGTTCTTACGCTTGAGCAGAGTGTAGATTCCGTGGTCAGCTTGTTGGAGCAGCGGGGATTCCTCAAGGGCTAGGCGCTGGTTGTTGGGCCAATTGAATTGGCTTTATGACAAGATATTCGCCATGTCTCGGTCGAATTGTCCTCTGGTGAAGACGCAATGGAAGCCGCTGTTTGCGGCTAGTTCGAGAGTGTCTTTGAGGACGTGAGCACCGTAGCCGATAAGTTGGGTTGTCGGTGCGAGGTCGAGTACGGACTTAGCGGTCTGCAATAAATCGAGAGCTTGCATGCCGAGGTCGACGACGACGTATCGAATTGTTGATTGCGTATCGATCAGCTCGGCAAGTTTTTGCGGGATGTGGTTAGGATCGCGTATTGCGATGAGTTTCAGTCCAGCATTTCTGGCGACAGCACCGATGCGAGATTGAAACATCAGGTCATTGCCGACGAAGACCAAGCAGTTGTTGGGGGTGTCATTCATAGGTTGCGGCAGTGGGATGTGGAGGGGCGTGTCATCAGTGAGATTTAGTTTTTTTATCGCAGCGGATTTTCTTTAGTTTCCGATGCTACAAGTGGTTTGTCAGAGGGGTTGGTTGTTGGTGGGTTTTCGATTGCAGCTTCGATGTCGCTTAGAGCGATCGCGAGCCAGCCTTGTTCCATTTCCAATTGGGAGATTTTTAATCCTTTGCTTCGAGGATCGTTGATCAGTTCCTGAGATACAAGTGGAATGTTCGTTTTGTCGGATAGGACTTTTGCGAAGATGGCACGAAGGGGGAACCGATCTTTCGCGCCCATGCGGTGTCCATCGATGCTGATGACGCTATCGCGAACGAGTTCGGCTTGAAGGCCTGAGACTTCGGGGGTGAATGAGGATTTGACAGTGAAGTTCTTGAGGTTGATTTTTCCGGGTTGTTCCAGTGAGGCGATTCGCAAAGTGATCAGCATTTTACCGTCGAGAAATTCTACGCTCATTGGATGAACGTCCATGAAACGGATGGTAACGTCATGAGGGGTATCTTCGGGGAGAGTTGGGGTGGGGATTTGCAGTAGGGTTGCGACATGTTTAGCGAGATCTGCGATAGACCAGTTCTTGTCGGGCAAGAGTGCTTGAGCGACCAGGTTGTTCATGGACGACTGATGCATTTGGAAGGACATCAAGGAGTCGGCGGGTGCTAGTGGTCGAGGGGTGTTAGCGGCAATTTGATCGTTACCGGCGATACGGTAGCGTGCGACAAGTCGAGTGTCGGTGCTTTGCATATCTACGATCATGGGATGGAGTTGCAATTGCTGAAGAGGGCCTAGTAGTCGGCGTGAGAGTTGATCTCGGGCTTGATCAAGATTTGCTTGGAGTTGCGAGTCGAATTCCGAGTCCGTTTGGTTTGCGATTAGATTTTGAGTGATCCGTCGTGCTACCGGTTTGGATTGATTGAATTCTTGTTTTGCAACGTATCGGACCATATCACCCATGATGGGCAATTGGTCCCATTTGGTTGAGAATTTACGAAGAGATTCTTGGGATTCGACGGTTGCCGGGGTGCCATTGATTGTCAGGGTGCTGGGGTCGAGTCTGAGTTCTCGGCTGGATTGAACTTTTGCCTTGCTTGAATTGTAAAATGTCGCACCGCTACGGCTTGATCTCGTACTGGAGTGGATATTTCCGTCGAGATGCAAGGAGAACTTCCATGCTTTTGCGTCAGGTAGTAGGTCGACATGTAGATTGGTCATGACTTGGCTTGCACCTCGCGTGTCGGCGCCGAGGATTCTTTGTTGTACAGGTTTCGAGCTGACTTGGTCTTTTGGCATTAGACGGTTGATGAAATCTTCGGAGACACTCAAGCGGACATTTGCGTTACGGTAGTGTTGATTGAGTGCATCGGCGACCGCGTATTGGAGATCGGAATCAGAGAATCGAAGGGACTGGATGGTTTCAGCGATATCGATTGAAGCGCGGTGGATTGGGGTTTGTTCGATTGTTTCGAGATCTGCGAGGAGTTTACGGTAGTCCACTGGGATCACTGTCAGGGGGTGTATGTTCTCGGCGATTGCGCGAATTTCTTCGCTTGCGAGAACCGCCTTTTGATCTGGTGAGACGCGATTGAAGGTGACTCGATTGAGGAATTCCCTTGCTATCGCGACTTGTTCGTCATGGGAATCGACTTCACCGTTTGCGAGTGAATCGAGGCGATCGAGCATAAGAAAAGCGGTCCAGCTTTGTCGGTCAGCGGATTTGCTGAGTGCATTGCGAACGACTGCAACATGTTCAGATAGGGTTTGAAAGTCCAGCGTGTTGGACTTTGCTGCGACGGGAATGTATCCATCGGATTGAGTGGCTCTCATACATTGGTAGACTTTGTCCCAAACGATGGAGCGACGTTGTAGGCTTTGGGCTATCCAAGAGGTGCGGATTGCGAACGGATACTTGGATTCGAGATTTGCTTCAGCCCATGCGAAACCGATGCCGGAGAGTTGTTTGGCTTGGGCGATCAATTCAGCGGATTCTTCCGAGGTGATTTCGATGGTCGATAGCTTTTCGAACAGGGATGTCACATTGGAGATCCAGGTGTTTAGTTCTGCTTTGACTTCCGCGTCCTTTTCATTTTCAACGAAGTCTGAGAGAGCCTTCGCTTCGGCTACGAGTTGGTTAGCCATAGGCCATAGTTTTGACCGTCCTACGGGCAAGTTAGTAGGGGGACGGACGAAGGCCGCGGGCTTTTCGGATTCGGATTCAATCGTTTTGAGGTTGGAGACTTGTTGGGCAATCAGGGGGAACGAGTAGGGGTTGGGGTTTAGCGAATAAGATTCGAGCGGGTTATTTGTGGTGGACTGGGGCAATTTTTGATTTTGGGCAAGTTTAGTGTTGGAGAGGTTAAGGAAAGGGTCGGGTAGGTCGGTTGCTAGTGGAGCTTGGAGCTTTGCTGTTACGGATGGCTCGAGCATTGCGATGGAGAGAGGGGTTTCGGAGCGATAGGTTGTCCAGGTTTCGTGATCGACAAGTTGATCGATGGAGTTGGAGTCGACGCGGAGGGGTTCTGCGTGGATAGCCAGTTTGGGAGTTGGCGATTCGACGACGGGTACTAGGGAGGTACGAACGGGAAATTTCACCCCTGGGATTTGGTTGGATTGTGTATGTTGCCAGTAGAGGGTCATCCCGATGCAGACCAAGGCAACTACTAGCGCGTAGATCCAACCACTGACGCTCCCTGGCGAACGATTTGTCATCCCTGATTCCCCTTGCGAGTCCGATACAAGCCCTTCGAATGCGGCAGAAGCTAGCGTCTGATCGGAGCTAGAGACTTCTGGGCCGTTCTCTCGTTTTCGACGTTTGGCGGGCGAATCGTGAAACCGCATTGGAACGAATTGTGTCCCTTTCCGTTTGCCGGTTACCCCTCTGTACTACCTAGATAAAATGTAGGGGCGATTTGTAAAGCTAGCATACAAAGGTTTTGGTTTTGGTTATCATGATGCGGCGCGGAAATGCGGGGTGCTTGGTGACGAGAAATTCTTGGAGTGGAGCATGAATCGAATGCGCTTACGGGTTGGAATTTGTTGGTTGATTTTGTGGGGGATTTTTTTTGCGGGGGCGGGGATGGCGCAGACGGTGCAGAGGCGTGGGATGCAGGTAGAGGATTTGTTTCGATTTGAGCGTTACGCGGATCCAACGTTAAGTGCAGATGGGGGGGCGTTGTATTTCCAGGCGACTCGCTTTTTGGATTCCAAGAAGAACCAGAAGATCACGCAGTTGTATCGATTGGATTTGGAAGGTGGGCAGGGGCAAGCGGAGGCGGTGACACGGTCAGGGAAGTCGGACACGCACGGTCGTTTGTCACCGGATGGGAAGCGTTTGTTATTTGAATCGAATCGGGATGGCACGAGTCAGCTTTATATGTTGGAGCAAGATGGTTTTTCGGAAGCCCGTGCGTTAACGAAGATATCGACGGGGGCATCGACGGGGGTTTGGTCACCAGATGGCAAGCGAGTCGCGTTTGTATCGACGGTGCGTCCGGAGTTCAGTGCATTGGCTTTTGAGGAGTCGGATGTAAGGAACCGAGAGGCGGATGATTTGGTGTCTTCGAGTCCGGTGAAAGCGAAGACGTTTTCCAAGTTGTTTTATCGACATTGGGATAGTTATGTTGAGGACAAGCGTCAGCATTTATTTGTGATCAACGCGGACGGGACGGGTTGTCGGGATGTGACGCCTGGGGATCGGGATGCGAACCCTACGAGTATGACTTTCAGTATGGGTGATGATTTTTGTTTTTCGCCTGACGGTCGTTATTTGATTGTTACTGCGGCGCCGTCGAAGGGAGAGTCTTGGACGACGGATTACGAGTTATGTCGTATTGATTTGGCGAATCCGACTTCGGAATGGGAGAATTTGACTTCGGAGAATCGGGCGGCAGATTGCACGCCTCGTTTTAGTCCGGACGGTAGGAGGTTCGCTTATCGTGCGCAGCGTCGGGAGGGCTATGAGGCTGACAAGTGGGAATTGATGGTTGTGGATTGTACATCGGATGGTCGGTGGACTGGCAAGCCGGAGGCTTGGACCGCTTCGTTGGATCGATCGGTAGGGGATTATGTTTGGGTGGGGCCTGAGGCGTTGGTTTACGTAGCGGAGGAGGGGGGAGCGACTGGATTGTTTTTGGCTGAGCGAGGTAAGGTGTCGAGGCGGTTGGAGGTGGACTTTGGTGATAAGCGATCTGGACAGATTACTGGGTTGAGTTATGCGAATGGAGTGATGGTAGTGGCTAGGGCAACGATGAATGCTCCGTCGGAGCTTTATGAGTTGCAAGGCTTGGGTAGTGGGATATTGCGAGGCCGTCAGTTGACTTCGGGGAACAAGTCGTTGAGCGAGGAGATAGAGAAGGTAATACCGGAGAGTATTGCAGTGCCGGTGGAAGGTTCTGTCTCGATGCAGATGTGGATATTGAAGCCACCGGGGTTTGATTCATCGAAGAAATGGCCGGTGGCTTATTTGATTCATGGTGGACCGCAGGGGGCTTGGGAGGATGGTTGGAGTTATCGTTGGGTGCCACAATTGTGGGCGGCGCAGGGTTATGTGGTTGTGTTGCCGAACCCGCGGGGTTCGACTGGTTTTGGTCAGAAGTTTTGCGATGAGATCAGTGGAGATTGGGGAGGGAAGTGTTACCGGGACTTGGTGGCTGGCTTGGCAGTGGTGAAGTCATTGCCTTATGTAGATGCGACGAGGATTGCATCAGCGGGAGCAAGTTTTGGTGGGTACATGCAGGATTGGTTTGCGGTCAATGAGATCTCGAAGGAGTTTCGATGTTTGATTTCGCATTGCAGTGTGTACAACTTTGAGAGTATGTGGGGAACGACCGACGAGTTATGGTTTGACGAGTTTGAGCACGGCGGTTTGCCTTGGGAGATTCCTGGCAAGTATCGGGAGTTCAGTCCGCACACGCGTGCAGGGAAGTTGGGGGAGTACAAGACACCGATGTTGGTGATCCACAACGATTTGGATTTTCGGTGTCCGATTGGGCAGGGGCATGAATTGTTTCAAGCATTGCAGCGGCAAGGGGTACCGAGTCGATTTGTGAATTTTCCTGATGAGGGTCATTGGGTGACAAAGTCGTACAACAGTATTCATTGGCATAGGGAAGTCTTCGACTGGTTGAGCGAGTATTGTCCGCCGGGTGCTCGGTAATTTCCATGAACGGTAATCTCCATGAACGGTAATCTTCATGAACAGTGAGCAGCAAAGCAGAGTGCCGCGAGGGTTGGGATTGCATTGGAAGATCTTGATAGGTCTTGCGTTGGGAGCGATCGCGGGGATAGTGTGCAACATTTTTTTGCGTGGGGGGGATGGAAAGCCGATTCCGGCGTTGCTTTATGTTGCGGACAACATTGCTTATCCTTTGGGGGAGATTTTTCTGCGTTTGATTTTCATGGTGGTTGTCCCTTTGGTGTTTTGCGCTTTGACGTTGGGAGTTGCAGAGATTGGCGATGTGCGCAAGTTAGGAAGGCTTGGCATGCGTACGCTAGTGATGACACTTCTTTTCTCGTCAGCATCGGTGTTGATTGGGTTGGGGCTTGCGAACACTTTGAAGCCAGGCCAAGCGATTTCTCAGGAGTCGGCGGAGAATTTGCGTGAGAGGTTTTCCGGTGCGGCGAATGAGAAGATCTCGAAGGCGCGGGAAGCGAAGAGCGCGATGAAGACCATTATCGAGATCATTCCTCGCAATCCGTTGCAGGAGGCGGTCGGAGCGCTCGATGGGTCTTCGCCGGGTAGCGGGATGTTGGGAGTAATGTTTTTTGCTTTGTGTTTTGGGGTTGCGTTAACGATGATTTCCGCGGAGAGGTCGCGGCCGGTGTTGGATGTATTGCAGGGTGTTTATGATGCGGTGATGGTGATTATTGGTGCAGCGATGCGATTTGCGCCGATTGGGGTTGCCGCGTTGATTTTCTCGATCACGGCGGTATTAGGTTTGCAATTCTTTGTGGCTTTGTCGGGGTATGTGTTGGCGGTGATTGCTGGGTTAAGCATTCACATGTTTATTGTGTATTCGCTTGCGGTCTTTTTCATCGCGGGTCGATCACCGTTTGCATTTTTCAGAGACATCATGGAAGTGATGTTAACGGCTTTTGGGACTTCGTCGTCGAATGCGACGTTACCGACTGCGTTACGGATTGTGGAAGAGAAGTTGGGGTTAGACCGCAAGGTATCGCATTTTGTTTTGACGATTGGATCGACAGCGAATCAGAATGGGACGGCATTGTATGAAGGGATGACCGTATTGTTTTTAGCGCAAGTATTTGGGGTGCCGTTGGATTGGTATCAGCAGTTCACAGTGGTGCTACTGAGTATTCTTGCAGGGGTTGGCACGGCGGGGGTTCCGGGTGGATCGTTGCCATTGGTGGTGATTGTGTTGCAGACGATTCAAGTGCCACCGGAGGGTATAGCCTTGATCATGGGAGTGGATCGATTGTTGGACATGTCTCGCACGACGGTCAATGTTGTGGGAGACATAGCAGTAGCAACATGTGTTGATCGTTGGGAGAGAGCTTATCAATAGTGAGGGTTGTTACACCGAAAGTTTGTAGAACCAATCGTTGATAGCTTCTGCCATGGTGGGATGGGAGAAGATGACATCTCTAAGTGCGGTTGTTTTCATTTTGCAGAGCATTGCGACTTGGATCGTGGCAAGTATTTCGCCGGCTTGAGCGCATAGAATACTAGCACCGAGGATTTCGTCGGTATCGGCGTCGATAACGGCCTTGAGTACGCCGAGCATTTCGCCTGAGGTAACGGCACGAGGGATCGATTTTGCAGCGAGTCTTGCGATGCGTATGTTGCGTCCTTGTTGGCGTGCTTGGTCCTCCGTGATTCCAACGCGGCCGAGTTCTGGATCGGTGAAGAGGGTATAGGGGATAAGTCGATTTTCGGTGGTTCGATTTCCTCCTTGGAAGTTATCGAGGAGGACTCGGTAGTCGTCCCACGAGACGTGGGTGAATTGCGGGCCGCCGGTGACATCCCCGACGGCCCAGATGTTTGGATTGGTTGTTTGCAGCCGGTGGTTGACTTCGATTCCACCGCGTTCACTGACTCGTACGTTAGCGGCTTGCAGGTTTAGTTCTTCGGTGTTTGGAAGGCGTCCGAGAGCGACGAGGAGGTGGCTACCGAGGATTGTGGTAGACGAGAGGGCGTCTTCTAAATGTAGAGAAACCTCTTCTCCGGAGAGTCCAGAGACGTTTTTGGTCGTGGCTCCGAGGATGATTTGGATCCCTTCGGATTGAAGCAGTTCGTGAATGGCTTGGCTGATTTCTGGATCTTCTTTTGGCAGAAGTCTTGAGTTTCGATCCACGAGTGTGACTTCAGCGCCGAGGCGGCGGAAGGCTTGAGCGAATTCGCAGCCGATGTAACCGGCACCGAGGATGAGGAGGTGTTCGGGGATATAGTTCAGTTCCAGGAGGGATTCGTTGGTCAGGGGGTTGGCGTTGAGAAGGCCGGGGATGTTGGGTAGTGCGGGTCGAGCTCCGGAGTTGATGACGATTCGTTCTGCGGAGTGTAGTGTCTTTGTTTTGGCGTCATCTATGGAGACTTGGTTTTTATTTACGAAGCTCGCGGAGCCGGGCAGAAAGTGAACACCGGAGGAGTCGAATGTTTGTTGGTTGCGATCGATCATGGTTTCGACGACGTACCGTTTTCGATCGAAGATGGGTTGCATTTCCAGGGGTACGGGGGAAAGGTGGGCGGGGTGCTTGGGGACGATTCCGTAGTGGGCAAGGTTTTGGAGCGTGTGAGCTACCTTGGCAGTCTTCACGAGGGTTTTTGTGGGGATGCAAGCGACATTGATGCAGGAGCCTCCGATCCATTTTTTTTCGATCAGAGCGACGTTTTGCCCTCGGTTTGCCATTTGCGTGGCGAGGGTTTTTCCCCCTTTACCGGAGCCGATTACAAGTAGATCAAAGTGGGCCATTGGGGGGAAGATCCTGTGGTATTGCGACTAAATGTCCAAAGGGCGGTTGCTGGTCGTGCGGAAGAAATTCGACGGCGTACGAAATTTTTTTCGGCAATTTTTACCTTGTGAACTCCAATTTATTTCATGGTAGTAGCGAACTTGTTGGGGAACTATCCCCTCCTTAACCCTATCGGACAGGGGATGCTTTTTTCGCTGTGTGTCTCCCCGCAAAACGAGGGGGTTGGCTATTGTTGGTTCAGTGAAAAAATCGAGTGAACCGTGAGTGCTCAAATGCGGTTGCCAAAGCCGATACGTCGGTATTAGTATCCTTAAACGAGCTCGATGATTGTGGTTTGTCGGATCCCATCGGCCCCGAGAGGCCGATTTAGTTTTATCGAGTATTCCTTCCTGAATTTTTCATTTGCGAATTGTCATGTCACGTCAATCTTCTTCTAAACCGAAAAGCGGCGCTTCGCGGCGTTCCCGTCCGGTAGTGAGGTCGAGTGAGCGAGGGTTGGACAAGAGTTCGGTGGCCGAAAGTGGTTCGTTGGGGGATCAGGCAATTGGGGGACGGGTATCTCAAAATCAACCTGTTCGAACGTTGAGTATCAAGCGCAGGGGGGGGGAATTGCGTGAGTATGCTCGAGCTCAGCGGGTGTACAGTCAATTTTTGGGGGTTTCGAGGGATGAGACGGACGAGCAAGTCATTTTGGACGCTTGTTCGAAGATTGCGAGGATGATTCAGGAGCGGGCCCCTTTCAATCCGAGCGAGTTGATTGTTAGGAGTCGCAGTGAAGTGGCATTAGCGACCTATCGGATGTTAGATCCGCGGCGGCGGGTTAGTTTTCGCCAGCGTGCGCAGTTATCGCGTCCGCTTCACCGTGAGGATCGGACGGAAGGCAACGGGGCGAGGAGTACATTGTGGGAGAGGACCGGGGGGGCGGCTTGCGATGCATTGCGGGGGTGCTTGGGTGAACGGTCGTCGATTGGCCAAGTAGATTCGATCCGTGGCGAGGAATCTTCGATGGATATTGACGAGTCGGAGCAGGGAAGTGGGTCAATTGAATCTGGTGATTGGATTGATCCGGGCGTGATTACTCGGGCGATTCGAGAGGGTGCGGGAGATGGTACTGTGGTGGACTCGAATTTGGACGCTAAGGCTTGGCTAGAGGAGCGTCGGGATGTGATTCGAGCGTTGCAGCGAGCGGACGAGGGGTTTGAGAGGGTCAAGCGGCAGGAGAAATCTACGCTATCATGGTTGTTATCGGTTTTTGGTCGATAGTACCCTTCTTTGAGTGATGGCATTGACTTTTGAGCAAACGAATTTTAGTCACCGGTCATGGTGGTTTTTTAGGTATAGCGATATGTCGGCAGTTGATCGCCGCAGGTTATCAGGTTCGTGGTTTGGCACGGGGGGAATATCCGGAGCTAACAAGGCTTGGGGTTGAGAGTTTGCGTGGATCAGTGGCCGATCCATTTGCTGTAGCGCGAGCGATTCGAGGGGTGGATGGGGTGATTCACACTGCGGCCATAGCGGGGGTATGGGGAGATAAGCGGGTTTACGAATCGGTGAATGTCAGCGCGACGGATCTTCTGTTGCAGGGTGCGAAACGAGAGGGGGTGTCTGCATTTGTATACACTAGTTCTCCGTCGGTGACATTTGATGGGACCCCACAATCGGGAGTTGATGAAGAAGTTGCAATGCCGACGCGATGGTTGTGTGATTATCCGCGAACGAAGGCGATTGCAGAGCGGAAGGTGTTGGATGCGAGTGATGGAATGAGTATCTTTGCGTGTTCGTTACGTCCTCATTTGATTTGGGGAGTGGGAGATCCGCATTTGATTCCTAGGGTGATTGAGCGTTGTAAGAGAGGGAGGTTGCGAAGGGTCGGGACGGGAAAGAACTTGATTGACACAGTTCACGTTGAGAATGCTGCTTATGCGCACGTTTTGGCGTTGCAGCGGATGCTTGATCGGGACGTTCAGGCATCGGGCCGGGCGTATTTCATAACCGATGGTGAACCGGTGTGTTGTTGGGAGTGGATAAGCACGATATTGCGCAGTGCGGGATTAGAGGTGCCAAAGGGTTCGATTTCGTTGCGCGCAGCGTATGCAATAGGGGGAGTGCTGGAGGGGGTATATCGAATGTTGGGAATTCTTGCGGAGCCACCGATGACCCGATTTGTAGCCTTGCAAATGGGGGTGGATCATTACTTTGACATTTCTGCGGCGGCCCGATATTTGGGTTATGTTCCTCGGGAGGATCGGGCGAAGAGGCTTGAGGAGTTAGCACAAGACTTGCGGAAAAGTAATGTGGTTTGAGTAATCTCGGGGAATGGGTGGATCGCCGAGTAGGCACAGGGAGAGAGAATCGACTAGGATGGAAGGGGAATTCCGGGGGGGCAGTAACGACGACAGAGGAAAAGCATGATTGCGAACGAGCGTATGCGGGTGGGATTGATTTGGCTGTTGAGTATAGTGTTGCTTGGTATTGAGCGAGTCTGTGGGCAGAGTTGCGAGTTGATTCGCGATACTTGGGGAGTTCCGCACGTAGTATCTGAGAGTGAGTCTGCGGCGATGTATGCTTTGGGATATGCGCAGGCGGAGGATCGCTTGGAAGACATCTACATGGCCATCCGCACTGGATTGGGTCGGATATCGGAGGTGCAGGGTCCATCAGGGTTGGAGCAGGACTATTTGATGCGGTTGACGCATAACGACACGTTGCATGAGGCATATTTTGCGAAAGCGCCGGAGCAGGTTCGAAGGAACTTGGAAGCTTTTACGGCGGGTATTCGAGCTTACATAGCCGAGCATCCGCAGGAGGCTTCGGGGGTTTCGATAGCGATTGAACCGTGGCATCCTTTGGCGGTGGGGCGAGCGATGATACTTCGTTGGCCGATTGGGACTGTGATGGACGATTTGAAGAATGCGCCGGAGCGTAGTAAGCCGGCAGCGGGTTCGAATCAGTGGGCGGTATCACCGAAGCGGTCGGCGGACAAGTCTGCGATTTTATTATCGGATCCACATTTGACATGGGAGGGGTTAGCGGTTTTGTATGAGGCTCGGTTTCATGGTGGGGACTTGCACATGAACGGGTTCTACTTGATTGGTTCACCGATGTTAGCGATCGGGCATAATCGAAGAGTTGGGTGGTCGTTAACGACGGGTGGTCCGGATACTTCGGACGTTTATCAGATCAAGTTTCGAGGGGAGCCAAAGCCGCAATATGAGTACGACGGCCAGTGGCGAGATATTCGAATTGAGAAATTCACAATAGGGGTGAAGGACAGTGATTCGGTGGAGAGGCTAGCGATGTATACCCATCTTGGTCCGGTGCTTGGTGCTCCAGACATGAAGACTGGGGTTGCATATGTGGGCGCGTCACCTTACTGGGAGCAGACAGGACTATACGAGCAGTTTTATGAGATGGCGCATGCGAAGGATGTCCGAGAGTTCAATGAAGCTTTGGGGAAGCATCAGTACAATGAGCAGAATGTGATGGCGGCGGATGTAGAGGGGAACATTTCATACGTGCGCAATGGGGCGACGCCGATACGTCCGGAGGGGTATGACTGGAAGCGACCTGTGGATGGTACTACCAGCAAGACTGCTTGGAAGGGGATTCATCCGCAGTCGGATTTGGTACAGGTGATGAATCCGGTGAAGGGTTACATGCAGAACTGCAACATAAGTCCGGCGAACATGATGGTCGGATGTGAGTTAACGCCGGAGAAGTACCCAGAATACATTTACAATGTTTCTTGGGATTTGAATAATCCTCGTGGAAAGCGGACGGTTGAGTTGCTCGATACAGATCGTTCCATAACGATGGAGGATGCGATGAACATCGTTTTGGATGTTTATGATCGGCTTGCGGAGCGGTGGCAAAAAGAATTGCGAGAATCGGTAGCGATGCATGGGCAGGAGTATTCCGAGGACATGGAGTTTCAGGAAGCTGTTCGAGGCGTATTGGACTGGGATGGGCAGTACAGCATCGACGCGACTGCTTCGTCGTTATTCAAGTTTTGGCGATTGAAGTGTGGTGAAAGAATGGATCTTACTGCGCTCGGTAGGGGAGAGGCTTTGTCAATTGAGTCTCGCCAGCAGTTGCTTGTACTGTTCAAGGAGACGTTGGGAGAGATGAAGGAGCGGTATGGTAAGTGGAATGTTCCTTGGGGGCAGATTCACGTGGTTGGTCGGGGGGGGATGTACTTTCCGGCACCGGGAGCGGACTACAATTCGGGGGACAAGGAAGCGAATTTTTCTGAGACTTTGTTAGATGTGCGGAGTGTTCCGTTAAAGGATCGGCCTGGAGTGCAGGTGGCGAACAGTGGATCGATGGCGATGATATTGATGTTTTTCGATTCGAATGGGGTACGGTCTTTTACTTGTACACCTTGGGGGCAATCTGGGCATCCGACATCACCTCATTACATTGATCAAGCGGCGGCACTTTATTCACGTCGGTCGATGAAGCCGACATGGTGGGCACTTGATGAGGCACGGGGGAATGCTGAGTCTAGTCGTATGTTGGAGTATGGTTCGACGGTTCCTTGAGCTGGATTAACAAAGATACGACTATGAAAAAGACCGTCGGATTGGTTGCGATCATTCTTTGCGTTGGTGTACTACTGTTTTGGATCGGTGGAGGATCGAATGGAGTTCGGGAGTCGTCGACTCAAGTGCGGGGCACCGGCGAGGCAGAGGGCGTGCAGGTTGCGGAGGAGGGGTTGGGTGCATTGCAAGCTCGGTTTTCGGATCCACGGTTAACTTATCGCACCGAGTATCGGAATGTTCGTCCTGAGGTGAAGTACGTAGGAGATAGTGCTTGTGTGGACTGTCATGCGTCGTTGTGCACGACATTTCATCAGCATCCGATGGGGCGTTCGGCGATATTGGCTGGCAGTGATAACCTGGAGCAGTATGGCCCGGAGTCGATGAATCCTTGCCAAGTTGGTCCGTATGAGTTGAGTGTGCGCTTAGAGGATGGGCAGATGGTGCATAGTTTAAGTGCGCAGGGGGTAGATGGAGAGCGGTTGCCTCGGATGGACATGCCGGTGAGTATTGCGATTGGATCGGGGACGCGAGGTAGGTCTTATTTGGTGATTGATGGGGATGCGGTCTGGCAGAGTCCTGTAAGTTGGTTTAGTACGAAGGGTCGGTGGGATGTTTCGCCGGGGTTTGATTTGGGTGGAGCGACGCAGCGTCCGACGATATCGAATTGTCTTTATTGCCATATTCAAGATCACAAGGTGGTCGAGGATTCGGTGAATCGGTATCAGTTGCCATTGGCCAGATCACAGTTATCGATTGGTTGTGAGCGTTGTCATGGGCCGGGGGAGTTGCATGTGCGGGAGCAGTTAGAGGGGAAGGGGGCAACGGTTGCGGAGCGGCTTGAGGTGAAGGACACGAGCATTGTGAATCCGAAGTATTTGTCGCACGATTTGCAGATGTCGATCTGTGCTCAATGTCATTTGGCGGGGAAGGCTCGAGTGGTGCGTCAGGGGCGTCAGGAGTCAGAGTTTCGGCCAGGGATGCCTTTAGAATTGTTCTTGAACGCGTACATAGCGCATCCGGAAGCGAAGTTCAAGAACAAGGCTGTTGGGCATTTTGATCAGATGTTGCAATCGAATTGTCGGTTGCCTGACGGGGGTAAGTTGTTGTGTACGACTTGTCACGACCCGCATCAGAAGTTTGCGCCAGCGGAGGCGGAGAAGAAGTATTTGCAAGACTGCAAGTCGTGTCATAGCGAGAAGGGTTGCAGTGCGACTTTGGAGGTGAGAGCCAAGCAGGAAGATCACTGTATTAGGTGTCACATGCCGACGAACACGAATACGAATATTGCGCATACGAGTCTTACGGACCACAGGATTTTGCGGGATCCGAGTGCGTCGGTGGCGGTCAGTAATGAGTTGGGTGAGGTATCGGTATTGGTTCCATATTTCCAGAGTGAGTTACTTAGTGACCAGGAGCGAGGGCGGAATTTGGGGATAGCTCTATCGAAGTTTGCGGAGAAGATGCCGGCGACATTACCGTTGAAGGAGCGAACGGTATCGATGTCTCGAGAATTGCTTGGGTCGTCTTTGCAGGAGTGGCGTGACGACACGGAGGGTTGGTTAGCGTTGAGTAGTTTGGAGATGGGGGCAGGCAATGGGCCGGGGGCAATTCAAGCTTTGCAATCGGCGATGCGTTCGAATCCCAAGGATGAAAACGTATTGAGCATGTTGGCTTTTATGGCGGAGAGTACGGGGCGGATGGAGTTAGCCTTTGGAGCATTAAGTGATTTGGTAGCGTTTAATCCGTCGAGTCAGGATTACCGGCTTAAGCGGATGGTGATGTTTATGTCTGCTGGGGATTTTTTTCAAGCGGAGGCGGAGAGTCGGGAGCTTTTGCGTATGAATCCGTTGCAGCCGACAGCTCGCTTGGTGTTGGGGATCTGTTTGTATGGTGCGGGAGATAAGAAGGGTGGTAGGAAGGAAGTAGACACTGCGTTGAGTTTGGCTACATCGGCGCAGCAGCGAGCTGCGATCCAGGGATGGTTTGATCGATTTCTTGCTTGGCAGGCGAAGTCTGAGTGATGAGGATTCGGTTTATTTCGTGTCGACGAGAAATTTTAAGCAGGCCTGAATGGAAGTCGTTATACTCTTGGGAGGTTTTTAGCCTGACAGGTCGGTTGTAAGAGGGCCGGTTGTGAGAGGGCTGGTTTTAAGAGGGCTGGGTGTGTAGCAGATTGATGACAATTAGCCTAATTCACAGAGATTTAGTCAGAAGAGTATTATGTCTGAAGTGTTCAGTTTGTGGGGTGGAGCTGCGAGCTTTGGCGGATTGAATCAAACTGAGCAAGGATTTAAGTGGGATCCGTTGCGATGTGCATTGGAGTCGATTCTTCGTTATGAGTGTTGGCGGTTGGGTCGATATCTGGAGATCGGAGACAGAGCTCGGGGAAGCATCTGTAAATTTGGTGATGCCACATCTTTGTGTTTCAATGATGTGGGGTATTTCAATCGCGTGTATGATTTCGGTGCTGAATCTGTGCCGATGTTGCCCGAGATCCTCGACAGTTATTCGCGTTGTTGGGGGCGAGCGGGCCGTTACGGAATTGAGTTGATTGCTCGCCATGGGTTTGAGCTTGCGTCGGTTGGCGATCAGTTACTTGAAGCGGGTTTTCGACCTGGGGATTTGATGGTGCGATTGGGATTATCGCTAGAATGCGAGCAACCTTATATGGAGCGAGGTAGGAGGGAGTGTTTACCGCGGGATGGGCTGGATGGTTTTCTACGGGAGCGAGACGTTCGGGTGGCGATACGGCAGCCTCAATTGGAGGAATTGGATCGAGTATTGGATTTGTATCTTGAGGGTTTTGAAGCTCCGAGAAGTAATCGTGAGGGTGCCAAGCGAAACATGATGCGGTTGTTCGAGCAACCGGAGTTTTTGACTTGGTGTGCGTTTGAAGCGCATGGGGGTAGCGTCTGTTTGCCGGTGGCATTGGGAATGCTATATCTGACGGACGGGGTTGCGGTGTTGGCAGCGGGAGTTACGGGGAAGGAGTACCGAAATCGCGGCTTGCATGAAGCCATGATTCAGTTGCGGGTTGCGCACGCAAAATCGATAGGTTGCAGATCGATTTTTACTTGGACTCAATACGATGGACAGAGTCATCGCAACTTAATCGCGAGTGGGTTTGAAGAGTTGCGAGTGGACCAGGTATGGCGGCGGGAGCCGTTTTGATGACTTGTTTACGGTACTGATTGAAGTTTAGGTTTTGTAGAAAGATGTGCAGATGTACTCTCGGGAAGAGATACCTCGTTCGTTGGGGGTGCCGAGTTGGAGGACGCTAGATGACGATTCGTTTCGAGGAGTAACCCAGGAGGAGTTTGACCTATATTCAAGATCTGGTCGACTGCATCAATTGTTTGATAGGACAGTGGAGTGTCATCCGAATCGAACAGCGGTAGTCGGTACGCGAACGTTGACTTATGTCGAATTACATAGGGCTTCGTGGCAGGCTGCGGAGGGGTTGAGCAGAGCGGGTGTGAGAAGTCGAGATATCGTTGGAATTGTCTCGGAGAATGATTGGGGTAGTATTGCAACCGTTCTTGGGGTTTTGCGGTTGGGTGCGACTTGTTGTTTGATTAGCCCCAAGGAGAATCCAGTTGAGGTTTGCGAGCGGTTAGCGCCAGCGGAGCGATTGTTTTTGGTGTTCTCGTCGGGCGATCGAGGAGGGTGGGACGAGTATTGGCGGGGACATGGCGGTAGTTGCGATGTGGTTGGCATGGAAGAGTTGTTTAGGGAGCGCGGGGGGGTGGATTCGGGGTTGCTGAGTAGTAGTGAGTTAGCGGACGTGGATTATCCAGCATTTTTGTTTTTTACTTCGGGATCGACGGGTCGAGCGCAGGGAGTGATGATGGGGCATTCCTTCATTGTGTTGGATGTTGTCCGACAGATCAACGACTTAGGGGTTTGTCCGGAGGATCGGTTGGACCTGCTGTTCTCACCAAGTTTTAGTGCATTTTTGGCACCAACATTTGTAGCGTTGTGTAGTGGAGCTAGTTGTTGGATACGCGATTTGTCCGCTGGAGTTCCGGAGGATTTAGCGCAGTGGTTGGTGCGATCTGGCATCACGATATCAACCATGTCAACAACGTTGATGCGCGGGGTGATGCGGAAGTTTCCGATTGGCAGGAGTTGGCCGACGTTACGAGTACTCAGTGTTGGTGGTGAGGCGTTGCATGTGAGTGACGTTGCGTTGTTTCGTGAGCGGACTTTTCCTGGAGCTATGTTGCAGAACGCTATGGCTTCTACGGAGACTCGGACTTATGCGCAGTACTTTATTGGTCATGAGGGTGAGGTGGTGAGTCCATTACCCATCGGTTACCCGGTGCTTGGAAGGTACGTGGAGTTGATCGATGAAAATGGTCAATTCGTTTCGGAGGGTCAGACCGGTCGAATCACAATTCGATCAAGGAGGTTAGCTCAGGGGTATTGGCCTGTGAGAGCTTCGAATGAGACATGTTTTGAAAATTCGGATGAAGGGGTACGGTTTATTTCTTCAGATGTGGGGTATATGGATAGTAGAGGGTGTTTATTTTTTGTGGGGCGTAGTGATTCGGTTGTGAAGGTACGCGGGCAGAAGGTTTCTCTTTATAGGGTTGAGGAGGAGTTAAAGAACTTACCGGGTGTGATTGGAGCGGTAGTTCAGTATTTGGAGTTCTCGGATCGAGAGCCCATGATTGCAGCTTGGGTCCAAACAAGACTTGGGCAGAAGGCGAGTAATTTACGACTGGGATTGGAGGGTAGGTTGCCGAAGGTTGCGATACCTTCGGAGATTCGATTGGTGGACGATTATCCGAGGACGAGGACGGGAAAAGTGGATCGGATGGCACTGAGAATGGAGTTGCAGGAGTGGATACAGAGTCGGGCGTGCGAGGTAGAGAGTCGTGGAGGTGGGGATTCGATCATCGGGATGTTATCGAGGTTCACAAAGAGGGTTTTGGAGCCGTCCATGACGGTGGAGAGTTTAGGGATTGACTCCTTGCGATTTTTAGAGTTGGGGATTGAAGTTGCGAAGGAGTTTGGGAAGCGGTTGCCTTACGACGACTTTTTAAGATGCGGGACGGTTGAAGAATTGGTAGCTGCGATTGAGCAAGCGTCGTTTGATGAGATACAAAGGGTGATACAGTTGCCCGAGGCCGGGCATCCGCATTTGGTATTGGTGACTTCGATTGCTGGTAATGCTGGGGAGTTTTCGGATTTAATTGGAGTATTGCAAGGGGGGGGACTAGTACCGAGGGGTACTGGTTTGACGGTTATTGAGTCGGGCCGATTACGTTTGGGGCCGGATGAAGATTGTACCGTAGGACGCTTTGCCGAATTGATTTTGGATTCTGTGGAGCAATCGAAATCTCAGTGGGAAGGTTCGTCGCTGGTAATCGTGGGGTATTCGTGGGGTGGATTACTAGGGTATGAATTGGCGCGGCGATTGCAGTGGCGCGGTAAGTTGATCGCTCACCTCATATTGATCGATACGGTACTAAGAGACATCGGTCCGGAGTTGGGATGGGGAAGTTGGCTGAGTCGATGGTGGCGTAGAGTATTGAATTTTCCTTTCTGGTTATGGAGTGATGCAATGGGGATGAGTTTGAGGGAATGGCGTTTGGAATTGGTCAAGAAGATGCGGCGAGGAGTTTGGAAGTTAGATAATGACATGAATGCGCCGAGAGAGTCACTATATGGGCAGCAGTATCGTGCTGCAGTGGAGTATCGAAAGGTGGATAAGGAGATCTGCGAGTATCGAGGAAAGATGACCGTTGTGCGTGCGAGGACACAGAGTTTGACGAGACCTGTCTTTGGAGCGTTGGGTTGGGAGTCGATAGTGGAGGTTGCTCCGAGGGTGGAGATTGTTCCAGGAAACCACTTTACATTGTTACAAGAGCCGCGAGTCTGCAATGTGGCGAGGGTAATTGGTCAGATAGTTCATGGGGTTATTCCCAAGGTAATTCAATGATCCAGCCTGAGTTGATTTTCGGAGTGGGAGACGGTGATAAATTCTTATGGAGTGCTTCTGAGGGAGAGGCCAGTGGCTTTGAGAATCGGTGCGATCCGTGTGGCTGATTGCTGCACTCGGGCTATTTTAACATTGAGAATCTTGGATGATTTGGGGTATGCATTTCGATGGTGGGTACAAGATAATACGTCATATGGGGATCCAGTATCGCATTTTCCTGGAAGAAATTTATGAACGTAAGGAGATATCAGGGTGGACTTACAGCAATATCGCCGCGTGTTGTTTCTTTTATGGGCTTTTTCGTGTCAGTTGGGGAGTGGATTGGTTTGGGGGCAGGTCAGCAATGTGGAGCAGAAGGTTGAGGGGGGCGGCAATAAAGAAGTTGCGGGTGGACGTTTAAGGGTGCTCGGTAGGGACGATTTTCAGAGAGCGTATTGCGGTGTTTGGGTGCCACCCGAGGTAGCTAATCCGCATACATTTTGGGGAAGTTTCGGGACGCATGAGCAATCGGAGGATGGCGAGTATGTGTATCTCAAGTGTCATCCTAAGGATTATCGGGCTTATGGTGTGTTGCGGGTACCTGAGCCGGTCGTAACGCGTGATGTTCGCGAGGTGCCTAGGGCTGAATTGGTGGAGTGGAGGGAGTTTGGGGTACCAGAGAAAGTGGTTGATAAGAGTGGAATCCATCAATATGGTTTTTTGGAAACTGAGAAAGGGATTTTTTTAACCTTTAAGTCTTATTATGCGGTTAGTGGAGAGGATTTTCCGAGCCAGGCCTTTGTAGATCGGGATGGGAAGATGTTCGGTTGCAATACGCTGGGTGGGAAGGGGGTCGCGGGGATTGCGGACTTGTATCATCACAACAAGGTAGCGGGATATATTTGTCGGCCACCCTCATGGATGAAGGTTGATTATTTGGTGGGGATGTGTGGAACACCTGGATCGCGGAAAACATCTGCGGGTCCGAGTTTGTACGGGGTAACATTTGATCGGGGAATTTCGGCGGGAGAATCGCAGCAAGCAACACCGATTTTGAGTTATGACCCTGGTCGGCATGCTATGCCGGGGTGGGACAACGTGACGTCGGTTCGAGGGGCCGCTTGGATTGAGCGAGAGGGGGCGGGTGCTGTGATTTTTTCTGCGCGTCGATCGGTGGGGCACGTATGGTATGGGCATCCCGAGCATGAGGATACGAAGACGGGGGTGGTTTATCGGGATACTTTGAATGCGAACAAGGGATATCACGCGGAGGGTTACCGGCAGGGGTTTTGGGTGATGGATCCGGCTGAACTGAGGATGGTCTATGAGGGGAAGATTCCTCCGTGGTCCGTCAAGCCTAGAGAGTGGATTGATCTAACGGAGTTGGGGGTGATGGTTGAGGGAAGTAACCCGGTGGGGTGGGTGACAGCGAGTTATCGAGATGGTCGTTTGATTTTGGGGGTTGAGGGTGGTTATGCTGGCAATTCGGGTTCAAAACGGTTGCCCTTGATGATCGAGTTTCGTTTTAGGGATCCTGTTCAGTGAGCTTGACGTTATTAGCTTGAATTGGGTAGTTTAGGGGGAAGCTCATGGAGTCTCGAAGCACCAAGGATGGGGGGTTGGAATGTCGGAGCGACAAGGAAAATCGGTAGAAGTTTCTCAGGTATCCACTGGGTTGTCGTCCACTGGGTTGTCGTCCACTGGGCAGGTATCCATGCCGGTGGGTCAGCAAGTAGCATCACAGGCATCGGTACCGATGTTGGATGTTGGTCGGGGCAACAATCCGCTTAAGCGGGAGGTGATGGAAGCTATCGAGCGGGTGGTTGATAGTGGTCGATTTTTGCATGGTCCTGAGGTATTGCAGTTAGAGCAGCGAGTTGGAGAGGAGTGTCAGACGGCGCATGCAATAGGCTGTGCATCTGGCAGTGATGCGCTGTTACTAGCGTTGATGGCTTTGGACATTGAGCCTGGTGACGAGGTGATTGTTCCGAGTTTTACTTTTTTCGCTACGGCGAGTGCGGTATCTCGGTTGGGTGCTGAGCCGGTTTTTGTGGATATTGATCCGTTGACATATAATTTGGATCCGGAGAGTGTCGAGCAGAGCATAACTTCGAGGACTCGGGCGATAATTCCGGTTCATTTGTTTGGCCAGTGCGCTGCGATGGATCGCATTTGCGAGATAGCGAAGCGTCATGAGTTGGTGGTGATAGAGGATGCAGCGCAAGCGATTGGAGCGGCTTGGGACGATCGGCCTGCGGGGTCTTGGGGGGCGATGGGTTGTTTAAGTTTTTATCCAACGAAGAACTTGGGTGGGATGGGTGATGGAGGGATGTTGGTGTGTCATGACGACGCATTGGCTTCCAAATTACGGTTGCTTGCCTCACACGGAATGCAGCCAAGGTACTATCACAAGTTATTGGGTATCAATAGTCGTTTGGATACGATCCAGGCGGCGATTTTAGGGGTGAAGATTAAGCATTTGGGGTCGTATGTTCAGGCGAGAGAGTCGCATGCTCAGCGGTATCGGGAGTTATTTGAATCGAGTCGATTGACGGACACGGTGCAGTTACCGATTAAGCATCCGAAGGCGAAGCACGTTTGGAATCAGTATGGGATACGGGTTCCTTATGGTCGTCGAGACGCGCTTAAATCGCATTTGCAGCAGCGTGGGATTGGTTGTGAGATTTACTATCCGGTGCCGTTGCACATGCAGGAATGTTTTTCTGATTTGGGGTACAGTTTGGGGTGTTTACCTCACACGGAGGGTGCAGCGCGGGAGATATTGCATTTGCCGGTTTATCCTGAGTTGACGGCAGTGGAGCAGGAATTGGTTGTCGAGGGGATTGAGTCGTTTTACACATCGGGTGCCTTTCGTAGGGTGGCTTGATGTTTTCTTTTGCGGGAGTCTGTTTCGGTTAAAAGCGGGAGAGCCCGAACAAAAACAGCTACAACCATTAAAAACAGCGACATAGAGAACCGGGTTGGACTTGCGTCCTGACCCGGTTTTTTCACAATGTCATCTACGTTTTAGGCACGAAGATGCAATTGGTGGATAGGAAGTGGTTGAGAAGCAGCGATGACAAGAGAATCGGCGGGTGATCAGGGGGTAGTTGGAGCGGCACAGATCCCGAACAGGTTTGATTTTGTGGATGCTTCGGATCGCATTTATCAGCAATGGATAGAGGCAGGGTGTTTTGATGCCAACATTGATGCTTCGAAGCGACCATATACTATTGTGATACCTCCGCCGAACGTAACGGGTGCATTGCATCTTGGGCATGCCTTGAACAACACTTTGCAGGACATTCAGATACGCAAGCATCGCATGATGGGAGAGGTTGCGTTGTGGATGCCTGGGACGGATCATGCGGGGATAGCAACGCAAGCGGTGGTGGAGCGGCGATTGCGAGAGTTGGAGGGCAAGACACGGCATGATTTGGGGCGAGAGAAGTTAGTCGAGCGGATTTGGGAGTGGAAGGACCAGTATGAAGCGAGAATACTTGGGCAGCTCAAGAGGATGGGCTGTTCATGTGATTGGCGTCGGACAAGATTCACGTTGGATCCTATGTGTGCGAAGGCGGTGCGAGCGACATTTTTCGATTTGTTTGCGAAGGGGTTGATTTATCGCGGCAAGCGATTGGTGAATTGGGATACGTATTTACAGACAGCGGTCAGTGATGACGAGGTGACGACGGAGGGGGTTGATGGTCATTTTTGGCATTTTCGGTATCCGATTATCGATCCGCAGGCTGGTGAGCCGGCATACGTTGTGGTAGCGACGACGCGTCCTGAGACGATGTTGGGGGACACTGCAGTTGCGGTGCATCCGGATCCAGCGTCGGCGTTTGCGAAAGCGGTTCGCGTTTTGGAAGAGAAGATTGCGGAGGCATCTGCGAAGGATCGCGAGGAATATGTAGAGCAGTTAGACGAACTTAAGGAGCGTCAGCGGGAGGTGCTTCCACTTTTGGAAACGTTGGCAAAGATGGCTAGTCAGGGACGCAGAGTGCGATTGCCGATTGCGGACCGTGAGATTCCTTTGGTTTGTGATAGTTGGGCTAAGCCTGAGCTGGGATCTGGGTGTGTGAAGATTACCCCGGCGCATGATCCGAATGACTATGAGGTAGCGAAGCGTTGTGGGTTACCCATGATCAGCATTATGAACATGGATGGTACGCTCAACACGAATGTGGGAGTTGCGGCGAGTGAGTATGTGGGATTAACGATGTCGCAGGGGCGTGAGCGCGTGGTAGCGACGATGGACAAGCTCGGATTTTTGGAGCGGGTTGAGGAGCGGCGAATTGAGTTAAAGCACAGCGACCGGAGCAAGACTCCGATTGAGCCTTTTTTGGCCGATCAGTGGTTTGTGGCGATGGATCGGTTAGCGCAGTCAGCGATTGATGCGGTGCAGGATGGGCGAGTGAAGATTTATCCGGAGCGGTATGCGACTGGTTATGTCGACTGGTTGAGTGAAAAGCGTGATTGGCCGGTTGGGCGACAGTTGTGGTGGGGGCATCAGATTCCGATATGGAGTCGAGCTTTCGCCAAAGAGTCAGAGGCTTTGGCCGTTTTGGAGCAGTGGCGGGAGTCGTCTGCGGTTCGGCAGGGTCAAGTCTCTGTCTCTTACGAATCTGCTATGGAAGAGTTGGAGATAGGAAGTGGGGGAGATAGTCGGAAAGAGGGAGGGGTGGTGCACATCTGTATTCGGGAGGACGCTCCGGGGCTAGAGCGAGACATCGAATCCGGTGGTTTTGTGCGTCAGGAGGACGTGTTAGATACTTGGTTCTCTTCTGCACTTTGGCCGCACTCGACGTTGGGTTGGCCTGAGGCGACGGAGGAGTTGAAGTACTTCTACCCGACGAGTGCATTGATTACCTCGCGGGATATTATCACGTTGTGGGTGGCTCGGATGGTTTTGATGGGGTTAAACAATGTTGGGGAGGTGCCGTTCAAGGAGGTGTACATCCACCCCAAGATTCTCGATGCGTTTGGTGAAACGATGTCGAAGAGTAAGGGTAATGGGGTGGATCCGATTGACGTAATCGACAAGTTTGGTGCAGATGCATTGCGGTTTGGCTTGGCTTGGTTGACGACGGAGACTCAGGATGTTCGGATGCCTGTTCAGTACGAGTGTCCGCATTGCCAGGCGTTGGTCAATCAGACGAAGGAGAATCGGACGAAGCATCGCATAGTTTGCGACAAGTGCAAAAAGCCGTTTTCGACTCAGTGGGCGGAGTCGGAAGAGGACAAGGCTTTGCCACGTGCACCGGTGGTCAGTGAGCGATTTGAAGTTGCTAGAAACTTCGTGAACAAGTTATGGAATGCATCGCGATTTGCGATGATGAACTTGCAGGGTTTTGAGCGTGGTAATTTGGATTTGGGAGCATTGCCTTTAGAGGATCAATGGATCTTGTCTCGTTTGGCGACTGTAACGCAAGCGATGGATCGTGAGTTTGATCGATACGGTTATGCAGAAGCGGCGCGAGTGATATACGATTTTGCTTGGGATGATTTCTGTTCTTATTATGTGGAGATGGCCAAGCCTCGGATGCAGGATCCGGTAGCGAGGCCATTGGTGCAGCGAGTGTTAGCGCACTGTTTGGATCAGATGTTGCGATTGCTGCATCCGATCATGCCATTTGTGACCGAAGCGATATGGCAAGAGTTGGGTAAGTTTACGATGCAAAGGGACTTATTCAGTGATGCAATGTCATCGCGTTGGTTGATACAAGCACAGTGGCCAAAGGTTGATGCGTCGTTGGTTCGTCGCGATGTTGAGCAGCAATTCAAGCAGTTTGCATCATTGATGGGGGCGATACGGGAGATTCGATCGCGTCAGAACATTGCACCCAAGCAGCGAGTGGATTTTGCAGTACGTTGTGCGGAGGGGGTGGAGAGGGATTTGCGACCGATGGCAGCATTTTTGGAGAGCATGGCGGGTGCGAAGGGGGTGGCTTGGGGGCCGCAGATAGCGATTCCGGAGGTCCATGCGCATGTTCCGATTGAGGGTATGGATGTGTATGTCGATTTGGGACAGTTCTTGGATGTGGGTGCTGAGATTGCACGGAACGAGAAGCAACTCGAAAATTTGTCTAAGCAGATACAGGGGAAGGAATCTCGGTTAGGCAATGAGGCGTTTGTTGGTAAGGCTCCACCGGAGATTATAGAGAAAGAGCGAGCGGCTTTGAGTGATCTGATTGAGCAACGGAGCTTGGTTGAGGGTGCATTGAAGAAATTACGAGCGTTAGCGAAATAGGGTAGGGGGTTATGCGACCTTGAGAATCTTGGTGACGGCCTTTGAGCCTTATGATCGTTGGACGACGAATTCGAGCTGGGAGGCTTTATCGGAGATGCTCAAGTGTTGGGGGGTACCGGCGGGAGTGACGACTCGTAGGTATCCTGTGGACTTGGGGAAGATGCGGGAGCGGTTGTTTAAGGACTTAGAGGTAGGGTATGACGCGGTGCTTCATTTGGGGCAGTCACCCTCTGCACAGGATATTCATTTAGAAGCGTTAGCGGTCAACATAGCCGGTGTAGCTTATAATTCAGGAAGAATGTACGGGCCATTGGAGAATGATGGCCCTGCTGCTTATCAGAGTCAGTTTCCTTTGGATTCGATGGTCGACGTGTTAAGTCGCGAGTCGATACCGGTATCGATTTCGTATCATGCGGGGACTTATTTGTGCAATGCGATTTTTTATTTGACGCAGCACTGGCATCAGGAGCGCGGGAGGATTTGTCGGGTTGGATTCGCTCATTTTCCTTTGACGATTGAGCAAGTGCGAGAGGAAGGGCGGGAGCATGGAGGGATGAGTCGATTGGAATTGGCGAAGGGGATTGTATTGATGCTACAGGAATTGCGCAAGCAGGGTGTTGACTACGTTGGTGGTGGCTTGATTGCTTAGAGCCTTACCGCTTGGAGCAAAGCGTTTTTTCTCATTGGTTGGAGTGGGGGGTAAGATGACAGATTCGCGGATGGCGGAGTGGTGGAAGCGGTATGAAGCAGGGGAGTGTAGTGGTTTGGAGTTGGGTCAGAGGTTGTTGGGGTTAGCGATAGAGACGGAGGGGAATTTAACGCCTGACACGGATCGGGTTCGCCGGACGGGATATCCGGAGGTGGTGTATGGGCAGGGTAAGTCAACGGCTTCGATACAGCGGGTGGTAGAGAAATTGTTGGGCGATGCTGAAGAGATTTTGGTGACTCGCGTGTTGCCGGAGCAAGTTCGCGTGTTGGCCGATTCATTTGCTTGGACGCGTTGGAATCATTTAGCGAGGACATTGCGGGTGCATCGGGAGAGAGTTCCGAGAGCGCCGGAGGATGTCACGAGCACGTCATTGGTTGGAGTGGTTACTGCGGGAACGACAGATGAGTCGGTAGCGTTGGAAGCGATGGAGACATTGGCTTGGATGGGCATAGCCACGGAGTTGATTCAGGATGTTGGGGTTGCTGGGCCTTATCGTTTATTGAGCAAGGTGCCTTTATTGCAGCGGTGTAAGGTGGTGATTTGTGTTGCTGGGATGGAAGCGGCGTTGCCGAGTGCCTTGGCCGGGCATGTGGCTTGTCCGGTGATTGCGGTACCGACGAGTGTTGGTTATGGGGCTAATTTGGGAGGAGTGGCAGCGTTATTGAGTATGTTGAATAGTTGTGCAGCGAACGTGACGGTGGTCAACATAGACGCGGGGTTTAAGGGTGGCTACGTTGCGGGGTTGATAGCGGCAGGGGGGTGAATTGGGGCGATGTGGTTGATTTAGAACATGCGTTGAAACAACTGGAGAGCATTATTCGTTGTTTGATTGGCCATTTGTTCATCCGACATTGCGTGCAGTTCGGCTAGTACATGTCCGGTGTGAGCGACGAAGGCAGGTTGGTTGGGGCGAGTGGAGCGTTTCGGTTCTGGGGAAAGGTAGGGTGCATCTGTTTCGACGAGTAAACGGTCGACAGGGAGTCGTCGTGCGATATCTCGTAGCGGGTCGTTTTTTTTGTAGGTGAGCATGCCGGAGAAGCTGATGTAGAGCCCCATGTTGATGTATTCGAGGGCGTGTTCGAGGGATGCGCAGAAGGAGTGCATGACACCTCGGATAGGTCCATGCTGGAACTCGTTTTTAAGTACGGCGAGCATTTCACTGTCGCAATTTCGAGAGTGGATGATAACGGGCAGGCCGGTTTCGCGGCTAGATTTCAGGTGACGTTTAAAATTCGCGAGTTGGGTATCCCAAGGTGCGTCTTTCCAGTAGTTATCTAGGCCGGTTTCTCCTAGTGCGCAGACTTTGGGGTGATCGAACAGTTTTTCGATTTCAAGCCAATCCGAGCTGGATTCTTGGTGCGAGTAATTTGGGTGAATTCCGATAGAGCCGAAGACATTGGCATGTTCGAGAAGAGGAAGCATTGGAGGGATCGAGTGTGCATCGACGCTGACGCAGAGGATGCGCTGAACATTGAATTTTTTTGCGAGAGCCAGAGTAGCGTCTACTTGGGGGAGAAGATCAGGGTCGGTCAGGTGTGCGTGGGTATCGGTCCAGGAGTGCGACATGGTTTAGGGTTTCGAGTATCGGCGGTTCCAGAGTAATGATTTTGGAATTGGGGATTTGGATTCAAGCCAATCCCAAAGTGTGGAGGCAAGTTTAGGTGCTAATAGGCTTCCTTTGGAGCCGAGTCCGTTGAGGCAGATGAGGTTTGGGTGGTTGGGGTGTGGGCCGATCAGAGGGTGTCTGTCGTAGCTTGCGGGACGAATTGCTGCGCGATGATCGATGATATCGGGAGGTTTGTAGGGTGATCTAGAGGTTGGTGGGAACCAGGTGGCAAGTCGTTCGATGAGTTGTTCTTTGGCTTTAATGCCGATTGGAGAAGCAGGGTCGGTATCTGCAGTGTGGCGATCGTAGGTAGCGCCGAGCAATGCCGTACCGTTTGCGAGGGGAACGAGCCAGGCGTCTTTGTGGATTACGCTGTCGATAGTGGCAAGGCAGCTTGTCGGTGGCGGGATGATTTTGAGGATGTCTCCACGAGCGGGGTGTAGATCAAGGGCTGGGAAGCAGTTTTGGTGAAGAGCGCTGGTACCTAAAGCGAGGCAGACATATTTTGCTTCGAGTTTGAGACCAGGGATGAGAAATCCTGACTCAGAGGGTTGCAGGTCGCTTGGAAGGTTCAGTTGGTGCAAGAAGAGTGCGCGGTGGTTTTGCAGATAATCCTGGGTTGCTTGTAAATAGCATTGCGTATTGAGTCGTGCTGCGGGTTGCATGGAGAATCCGCCCCAGGGTGCGTGCAGATCGGGGAACTGATTTGCGCTAAAGCGGGTTGCTTGAATTACACCGAGTTGGTCAGTGGGCCATTTCGAATTGAAGCGTTCTGATTCTTCTGAGTTGAGAAAGATTCGCAGAGCGGGTTTTTTTTCCCAGAAGTTTTTTCCGGTTAGAGATTGAGCGAATTGGTACAAGTTGTCGGCTTGAGGAAAGAAAGAGTCGAATTCCCAGGAGGGGGCCAGGCGGTTTCCGGTGATAGGTGTGACAAGTCCAGCGGCGACGCGGGAGGAGCTATTTGGGTTGTGGAAGTCGATCATTGCGACGGATCGTTGTCGGCGGATGGCTTCCCAAGCGATTGCACAGCCAGCGATACCGCCCCCGACGACGACAAGGTCGATGGTGTAGGGTGGTAGTTTCTCGTTTGTTCCTTGGGGGGGCTTGGAATATTGCTCAGACATACCGATAGGGTAGCAAGTTCTTTTGGAATGAGGAAATGGCTTTGCACTTAGGGAGGTCGAGCACCTAGAATGGGGAAGTAAGCGAGTGGAGTTGGGCAAGTGGAGTTGTAACGACTAGGGGCCGAGCGATTGAGTGGATTGAGAGAGGGGTAACGTGGAACCATTTCGAATTTTATGTCCGACTTGTTCAACCAAGTTGGTGGTGCGTCAAGCGGAGTTGGTGGGGCGTACGGTTCCTTGTCCGAAGTGCAAGAGTGCTATTCATGTCGTCAGGACGGGTGAGGTGCCATGGAATCCGGGAAATGTTAGTGCTGGGGGAATGGAACGTGGGGTGCAGGAGCGTCATGTTGGGACGGTGAATTCCGAGGCGATAACGAAGGCGGATGCGGGGGATTGGGATATTGATCAATTGGATCGGGCGTTGGGGAATTTAGCGAGCCAGGATACTCAGCGGGTGGAGCGGGGGGCTGTGTTGGAGAATTCGGTTCGGGATCGCGAGGTGCTTGGGGGGGAGATAGAGGGTAGTTCTGTAGATGGTGGGTATGAGGTTCCCGCGCAGGTGATACCGCCATCGGCATGGCAGAGTCCATCGGCGGCGGCGAGACGGCAGTGGTTGATTTTGGGATTGGTGGGGTTGAGTGGTTGTTTGTTAGCCTTTTTAGGTTTTGTGGCTTTTCTCAAGACTTTGGGTGGGAAGACGGCGGTTAAACC
>CAZACJ010000001.1:120977-216103 GCA_964483385.1 uncultured Pirellula sp.
GGTGGCTGAGCCTGGGCTTGTGGTAGCGAAGCCTGTGCCGGGGGTGGCTGAGCCTGTGCCGGGGGTGGCTGAGCCTGGGCCGGGGGTGGCTGAGCCTGTGCCGGGGGTGGCTGAGCCTGTGCCGGGGGACAAACGGGTTGGTTCTGTGGATGTTCAGAGGGTAGAAGGTTCGCAAGGGGAAGAGGTAGTGGGAGGGGAGAGAGCGGCATTGATGGGTCAGGATGTGGGGGAGCGAGTGCAGGAGGAGGGGCAGGGGGATACCGAGGGGTTGCCGGAGATTTTCAGGGAGTTCATGCCGGTGTTTGATCGATCGAGTCAAGCTGGCTGGACGGACTTGGGGAAGGAGGGGGATCGAACGATTGCCCAAGAGATTTCGCTTGAGAATGCTCAGGATGTGTTTCGGGACGAGTATTATCCGCCGGGGATATTGCTACCGAGTTTTGAGGATCGCATGGCGAGGGGGGTGGTGAGAGTGGAGTCACCGCCGATGCCGATGTTGGAGAGGTTGGAGTGGTTTAATCGATTATCGGGGCATGCGGTTGGTGTGGATTGGATGATGATGCGTCTAGTAGAGGGGGGCTTGGATAGGCCGGTTGGGTTACAGTTTCAGGGGGGGACATTGGGTGAGGTTTTGGGGCAGATCAGCGAGAGTGTTGGTGCGACGGTTGAGGAGTTGGGGGAGGGGTTTTACGTATTGAGTCCCAAGCCGGAGCGAATGACTGCGAAGTTGGCTGCGGATGGTTCGACGGGATTGGGTGGCATATCGGAGGGATTACCTGAGGGTAAGGCATCGCAGATTGTGTCGATTGTTTGTGGGATGTTGGGGGTAGATGAGTGTGGTTATGAGGGAGGGAAGTTGGTGTGGGGGGAGAGCACGAATGCGGTTCAGCAGGTGCAAGTGTTGGCGGGTTTGGATTCGGTGCGTGGATTGGAGCTTGGTGGTGGGAGGGTGCGTGAGGAGTTGTTTGAGTTCAATGAGCCTTGGGCTTGGTATGAGGCTTATGCGGCAGCGCAGACGAGGATGCCCTTGGATTTGTTTCAATTGGAGGAGCGGCCGGTCGTAGAGATTTTGCAACGTGCTGCGAGGGGTTCTGGTGTGCAGTTGATGATTGACTGGCCGGCGGTTTGGTCGCATGGGTTGCATCCGAATCGGATGGGATTGTCTTTATTGCGGGGGAGGAATTTTTTGGAGGTTGCAACGAAGTTCATGGAAGATCATTCGTTGGTGTTAGTGCCATTGGATCGCAAGACATGGGTATTAACGACGGAGGGTCAGCGGCGGACGATGGTTCGAGTGGTAGCAGTTCGGACGGATCGTGGGATGAGTATATCGGACATGAGGGTGGCGTTACGTGGGTTGGTACCTCGAGGGGTGGATGGGCGGTCGTTGTTTCGTGCGGAGGAGGTACCTGGAGTGGAGGGTGCATTTTTGTTACGGATCTCGCCGCCGAGTTCTTCGCAGTTACGCGATGAGGAGTTGCGGAGTGTTTTTGGGTTAAGGGGTGGGGAATTGGAAGGTGCAATGGATCGGACGATAGACAAGAAGTAGTATGTGGATGATTGGGAGGGGCGGATGACTGGATTTCTTTGGGGTGATGAAGCGGAGGAGTTCTTTTCTGGTGCCAGGCCGAGGGAGGGCAGGCCTGGGGACTCCGAGGAGAGTCCGCTGAGTGTCAGTGAGTTAACGGCATGGATTAAGAAGGCGCTCGAGGGTGCGATTCCTCGGTTTTGGGTGGTGGGGGAGGTAGGAAGTGTTACGTTTTCGAATGCGGGGCATGTGTATTTAACGATTAAGGACAGTGAGAGTCAGGTAAGTGCGGTGCTTTGGCGTTCTACTTGGGAGAAGTGCAAGTTTGATTTGCGGGAGGGTATGAGTGTATTGGGGTTGGGTAGGTTGGATGTTTACGGGCCTCGTGGAAGTTATCAAGTTGTACTTCAGCGTTTAGAGCCGCAGGGCTTGGGGCCATTGCAGATCGCGTTTCGCAAGTTGTTTTCGCGATTGGAGGGAGAGGGGTTATTTCGTGCGGAGCGAAAGCGTCCTTTGCCGCGATATCCGAGAAGAATTGGTTTTGTGACAAGTCCGCAGGGGGCAGCGATTCATGATTTTTTGGAGGTTTTGCGTCGACGTTGGCCCCATACGGATGTGTTGGTAATACCAGCGAAGGTTCAGGGCGTGGGTGCGGGAGAGGAGATTGCGCAGGGGATTGGTTTAGCGAATCGAATTCGACCATTGTTGGATGCGCTGGTGGTTGGGCGGGGTGGCGGATCGATTGAGGATTTGTGGGCATTTAACGAGGAAGTGGTAGTACGGGCTGTGGTAGGAAGTCGCATACCAGTTGTTTCAGCGGTGGGGCATGAGATAGATGTGACGCTTTGTGATTTAGCTGCTGACGTGCGTGCTTTGACTCCTTCGGAGGCGGCGGAGCGTTTGGTGCCGAATCGGGAGGAGGTTTTGGGGGGATTGCGGGAGGTTCGTTTGCGGCTGATGCGCAGCGTGGGGAATCGAGTGCGGGAGTGGGAGGGTAGGTTGGACGGTTTAGAGAGTCGTCCGGTGATTGCGCAAGCGGAGCGATTGTTGGATACGAAGGTGCAGAGGGTCGATGAGATGGAGTACCGTGTGCACGAGACCTTTGCGAGGATATTTGAAGCGGCGCATCATCGTTTCGAGAAGTTGTCGCAGAGGATTGAGGGTGTAAGTCCGTTGAAGACATTGGGGCGGGGTTACACATTAACATCGGATGTGCAGAGTGGTCGATTGATAAGTTCTGTACGTGATGTTCGTCCGGGGCAACGTTTGCAGACGAGGGGTATTGATGGTGTTTGGGAGTCGACGGTGGAGCAAGTGGAGTATGACGGGTGACGTGTATGTGAAGAGTAATAGATTTTGGTTTTGAATATAGAGAGCACTGTATTGATGGAACGTGTAGAGCGGTTGCGAGAGTTGGATCGAACGGTGGTATGGCATGCTTTCTCACAGATGGCGGAGTATGAGGGGTTAATCATTGAAGAGGCGGAGGGGTGTTGGTTAACGGATGTGGAGGGCAAGCGATATTTGGATGGTGCGAGTTCGTTGTGGTGTAATTTATTTGGGCATCGCGTTCCGGAGATTGATCGGGCGATTATTGAGCAATTGGGGCGTGTTGCGCACGTGACGAATCTTGGGATGAGTCATCCGACGACGATTCGATTTGCGGAACGATTGGTGGAGCTTGCAGGTCGCAACTTAGAGCACGTATTCTTTTCGGGAGATGGGGCTTCTGCGGTGGAAGTTGCCATGAAGATGGCTTTTCAATATTGGCGGCAGATACCTGTCGCGCAGCCGAAGCGCACGAAGTTCTTGGTATTGGGGCAAGCGTATCATGGGGATACGTTAGGGACGGTGAGTTTGGGGGGGGTATCGCGATTTCAGAGTATGTTTGAACCTTTGTTATTCGACGTGGTTCGCGGTCCTTGTCCGGATCGCAATCGCAGACCGGAAGGGATGACGGAATCTCAAGTTTGTGAACATTACCTTTCGTCTTATGCGAAGTTGATGGATGAGCATGAGGGGGAGATTGTGGCGGTGGTGGCGGAGAGTTGCATCCAGGCTGCTGCGGGTTTTGTGATGCAACCTAGGGGTTTTCTGCGAGGCTTGCAACGACTGTGTCGTGAGCGAGGTGAGTTATTGATCCTCGACGAGATCGCTGTGGGGATGGGGCGAACGGGGAAGATGTTTGCGTTTGAGCATGAGGAAACAGAAACTGAGAGGATGACCCCGGACTTTGTGTGTTTAGGCAAGGGGTTGACTGGAGGTTATTTAGCGATGAGTGCGACGTTGACGACGCGATGTGTGTGGGAGTCTTTCTTGGGGAGTCGAGAGGGAGGTCGAGCGTTTTTGCATGGTCATACTTATGGGGGGAATCCGTTAGCTGCGGCGGCTGGGAATGCGGTTTTGGATATTTTTCAGGGGAGGTTAAGTTTAGAGGCAATTGCGGCGCGAGGGGAGGAGTTCGGGACTGTGCTAGAGGGGCTTCGAGGGGCACCTCAGGTGGAGGATGTGCGCAGGTTGGGGATGATGGGTTGTATTGAATTGAGTGGTGGGATGGGAGGATTTTTGGAGGGGTGCAATCGTAGTGGAGCGGTATGTAGAGAGTTATTGAAATCAGGTATATGGCTAAGGCCGTTGGGGGATGTGGTTCCCGTATTACCTCCGTTGGTATTCAATGATTTTTCGACTTTGATTCATTGTCTGCGTGGGGCTTTGGAATCGGTTAGGTAAATTTGCAGCACCTAGCAAGTTGTTTGTCAATGCTAGCGTTTAAATAAAGTGCAGAAATTAATAATGCTTGAGTAATAAATCCCCACAATCGCTATTGTCGTTGAAGATATATTGGTGGTACGGTCGATGTCCTATTTCGTGTATTGAGTTGGTTCGCGGTTACCCGGGTCGTCCGTCCCGTGCCTGCTCAACTTGGGAGGAAAGGTGATATCATGAGGTTCTTGGGTTTATTTCTTGGGATGGTGGTCGCGGCCAATGGAGTGGCGAGCGCTGGGGTGTTTACTGCTTCGATGAAGGGTTCGCACATTGCTGACGGAACGATTAGTCAGCCTAGCGGAATATTGCCAGGTAGCATGTACAACAACTTGGTGGACAGTCGCGTTGGATTTGGAAGTTTCGCTACGACAGCGATTGGTGGATATGCGGTAAATTATGAGACTGCGTATGACAATGCGTTGAATAGTCAAACGGTTCCGAACGCGAAGGTTCGTACTGATTCGTCGACTTTTCAAGTGGGTGATGCTCGTTACTTGAATTTGACTACATATTCTGCAATGTTAGCGGCATCGGGAAGTTCCAGTGTACGCAATGCATTTGTGGTACCTTTCCGATATCGCGTGGACAGGGACTATGACTACATTTACACAGCAGAGGTTAGTGAAGACAACTTAGCGGCGGTGAATGCGGCGACCCCGGGGCATGGGACTCGTACGTTTGGGATTTTCAAGGATTCTGCTTTGACGAATGCCGTTGCGAGTGTTGGTGGAGTGTACAAGTTGGGCAATAACGTCCAGTACTATCTTGCTGTTACCCATGAGAGTGGTAATCGGTTGTGGAGTCAGGGTATAACTGGGGCCAACTTGAACTTTAAATTGACACAATTCGACACTGGATCGACGGTCCCGGAGCCGGGTTCGATTGCGGTTTTTGGATTATTGGGATTGGCAGGTTTGTCGAAGAAGTTCCGCCGGAAGAAATAGTTCGTGATAGAGTGCAGCGAATGCTGTATTTATTGAATTGGAGAGCCCTCGCGAAAGCGAGGGTTTTTCGTTTTGGGGGGGTGAGAGGGGCTGAAAGTGTGGAAAGATTAAGGTTTACTGTTTGGGTAGACGAAACAAGTTCTTTCGGCTTTACCGGATTGGGTGGTGACGTAGACTGGAGTGGGAGAGTGGATAGCGTTCTGGGTGGGAGGGGGGTGAATTGGGAGTATTTTTGATGGACGGGGTTGGTGGGCAATTGCAACGTGTGTTGGGAGTTCTGCGTCGGAACTTGGGGATCGCGGTTGGACTAAAGTTGCTTTCATTGGTTCTTCAATTTTGTCTATTTCCATTGTTGATTCGGGAGATGGGTAAGGGGGAGTATGGGGTCTGGGTGGTATTGCAGTCGACGGTGTTTTGGTTTGTGTTGTTGGATTTGGGGATTGGGATGGGGTTGCGGAACAAGTTGATCGAGTCGATTAATTTGGGGCAAGAGGATCGAGCGAGTCGGTACATTGCTTCTGCGATGATTGGTCAGGGGATTGTTTGGTGTATTGCTGCTATGTGTGTTGGGGTAGTGTTATTTGGGATGGGGATTCCGTGGGGTGTATGGATGCGAAGCACTACGGGTGATATGGAGATGGGTTGGGCGATATATTTGAGTTTTCTGGCTTTAGCTTGGAACCAATGTTTTGGGGTGACGAATGCGATTTTGGTGGCTAAGCATTGGAATGGTTTAGTTTCGACGGTGAGTGTGGTATCGACATTGAGTCTTTTGATTTATGTGATTTGTGCGAGGGCGAGCGGGTGGCAGATAAGTTTACTGAAGTTATCGGCGGTATCTTTATTGACGTATGTGGTTTCCCATAGCATTCAGGCTTGGGTGGTTTTTCGTCGAATGCCTAGATTGATTCCTAGGTTGCGTGAGTTTCGTTGGGGGATTTATCGTGAGGTGTTATTTCTGGGGGGGCAGTTTTTCGTTTTAGAGTTGACATATTTGTTGATTTTCGCGACGGATCGTTTTGTTGCTTTACGGTATTTGGGTCCGGAGGTAGCGGCGGAATATGACGTGATGTTGCGGTTTATTGCGTTGATCACGACGGGTTATTCGATGGTGATAGGTCCGATGTGGGGGTTAGCCGGTGCGCACTGGGCTAAGCGGGATTTAGTGGGATTGGATTTGATTCGTCGCATTGCATTGTTGGTGATGTTGCCATTTGGGATTGGAGCGATTGGTTTAGCGTTTGTCTTGAATTGGATCATACATCGGTGGGTGGATCCCACGATCACGATCAGTCGCGTTGGGTTAGTGTTGCTTGTGGTTTATGGGCTGATTGTGATTTGGTCGAGTGCGAACGCGTCGTTGTTGAATGGGATTGGGCGTGTACGGGAGCAGGTTTGGTGTGCATCGATTGCGTGCGTGATCAATTTGCCGCTTGCGATTACCTTTTGTCAGTTGGATGGTTTGGGTAGTGGAGGGATTTTGTTAGCGAGTGTGCTTTCTTTGTCACTCTTTGCGGTTGTTGGTCCCTTTGTATGGCTTGAGTGTCGAAAGCAGCTTCAAGCATGATACGAGTAACGACGGTGATCCCGGTATATAATCGCAAGGAATTGGTAACGCGATCGATAGAGAGTGCGATTTCGCAGGGGGTTGATGGTCACGAGATATTGTTGATGGACAACAGCAGTACGGATGGAACTTGGGAGGTGCTCACCGAGTATTCCCGCAGGGATTCTCGGGTGCGTTGTGTTCGTAATGAGTGCAACATTGGGCCGGTTAAAAATTGGAAGCGAGGGGTTGAGTTAGCGCGAGGCGAGTATTGTCATTTGTTATTTTCCGATGATGCTGTGGAACCAGGATTTCTTGAAAAGGTTTTACCGTTATTTGATTTGCAAACTGGATATGTGATAACGGGGCATTTGAAGTGTCAGGACGGTCTTGAGGTTGGTCGATCGACATTTCAGGAGTGGAGAGAAATCCCGAGGGAGGAGTTACTTCGGGCGGTTGTGTTTGATAATCCTAAGCGGATTCAGTTGATCAATCCGGTTGGGGCGGTGTTTCGTCGCGCGGACTTGGTCAGTGCGCTTGTTCCGGAGATTGAGAATCCTTTTGGGATAGACTTTAATTCGCATGGTGCTGGGCCGGACATGTTGATGTTAGCCATTGTTGGGTCTCGCTATGCTAGGATACGCTGTGTGGATGAGCATTTAGCGGTGATGCATTCGCATAGCGGATCGATTACGGTTCAGTCGAGTGACTTGCGGTTTCCTCGCGAATGGGCGAGGTGGTATTTTGTGCGGGAGTATTGGGCGCAGGAGCGCGAGCGGTACTTGGCGTCGCTGTGGGTAAAGAGTTGGCGGACTAGGTCATTGAGGGCGGTCTATCGAGAGGTGCGTGGAAGGTTAGCTGGGGAGGCTGGGTTGAGAGTGCGGTGGGTGCTGTGGTATTTGCTGTTGCGGATGCAAGGGAGGAGATAAGGATGAGTAGGCAAGGAGTTGGTTTGGGGCGATCTGTGCGATGGGGTGAGGGGGGTGTGTCACCGAGGCTGGCGATGGGGATTGGGGACCGTCGTTATGGGGCGGAGGAAGATGTTTGGAAGGGGGTCTTTGATCGCCGCAATTTGGTACCGTTCCTTACTTCGTCGACGATGGTTATTCCTGTGACGTTGGTTGGAACGTTTCGGCTTGGGGAAATTTTGATATTGGTTTTGTTCCCGTTTTTCATGCGTTCGATATTTGGAGCGTTGAGGAATCGCGAGGTGTCGTTGTTGATGGTTGGAGGTATGTTGTGGTTGATTTCGCAGGTGTTGAGTGATTTAGTCAACGGGTCGCCTTCGTCGAAGTACATTCGAGGATGGGGTAACATTGGTTTGACGTTGTTGAATTTGTTGTTTTATTGTGGGTTGTATAAGGATCGGTATCGCAATCATGTCGGAGCGATAATCGGGATGGCATGTGGGGGTGCGTTTGGGGCTTTTTATCTTTATTTTTATGGTGACAAATCTGAGGTGAACCCGGAGCAGTTGTGGGACTTTTATGTGTCGGCTTGGGCTTATCCTTGTTTTGGTTTTTTGGCATACATCGGTTTTGGGAAGTTACCGTGGTTGGTGATTGGGACCGGGTTGATATATGGTGTAGTGGGGAACATTTATGGTGGGCGATCGGATGGATTGATTGCGTTAACGAGCACGTTGATTTTCTGTTACTTGTGGTACAGTTTGCTCAGTGGCCGTAAGGACTTGCGTTATTTGTTTCGCAACGGGGCGGTGTTAGCGGCTATTTTGATGGTCCCGTTTTTTTTGATGTATGTAAGTTATGCTCAGAGTGGAGGGTTAGGGAAGACGGCGAAGATCCAGATTGACTTGGCAAAGAACCCGTACAATCCGATTGAGGTTTTATTGTTAGCGCGAAACGAGTCGGTGATTGCGATTGATGCGATTGCTGAGAAGCCTTTCTTGGGGCATGGATCATGGGCCAATCCGATGCATTTGCGGAAGTTGTATTTGCTGAAGATGCGAGAGATTTACGGTGCGAGGGCGCCGAAGACGATTGTGCACGATGTGTTACCGGTGCATTCGGTGTTATTGGGGGCTTGGGTTTTTAGTGGCTTATTAGGTTTTTTGTATTGGTTATTTGTGATATTTCGAACGTTGGTTTTGACCGATCGCATTTTGCGGTATGGGTCGGTTGCGATGGTGTCGATTGCGGTGGTGTATTTACCGTTTTTTGGTTGGCATGTTTTGTTTTCACCTCATTCGTTCGCTCGATTTGTATGGCCTTCGGCGATGGCATTTTTGGTGTTTGCTTCGATGGAGCGACGCAGGGGCATATGGGACGGTGGGATTGCAGAGCGGACCGATGTCATCAAAGGTGAGAAATGAGATCGCGGCGAATCCTTTTTGTTTCTTTTGGTGAATTGGGTGGGACTTCAACGTTGCGAGGCGAGGAGTTATCGCGTGGATTACGTGATCTGGGGTGGGATGCGAGGATAGCGGTACCGTCGACGGCGCGAAATAGGGAGAGTGGAAAGTCTTGGGAAGTGAGTCCGTTTTACTTCGATTCGAGTCAATTTAGGTTTTTTCGGGAGTTGCGTAGGTTAACTCGTGCTTTTGATCCGTTGTTTGTTCATTTTCTCAATCCGAAGGAGAAGGCGCTGGCAATCGCAACGACGCTTCGGCGGGTCAAGTATGTGTTGGATTGGGAGGATTGGTCGACGTTTTGGAAGAGTTCATCGGTGGTGAGAGCCTATGAGGATTTGCGTTCTGGTGTTTTGATACGTCGTGCGGGATTGGTGGTCACCGCGAGTCGGTGGTTAGGGGAGTATATTCACAAGCGATTTGGTCGCGAGTCGCTTTATTTGCCGTATGCATGTTTGCCGCGACGTTTCCCGGAACCTCGTGTTGGGCATGATGGAAGTGTTGTGGTTGGAATGGGGAATTTGTATTCGAGTTGGGATCATGATTTATTCGTTGAGGCGATGGGGCAGCTTAAGCGGCGTGGGGTGGAGCCGAGAGCGTGTTGGATAGGGGATGGGGAGGACATGCAGCGTACTCGGCGGCGGGTAGAGGCGTTGGGGTTAACGCGGTTTGAGTTACCGGGGTATTTGGATTGGGATCTGATGTTGCGGGAGTTGCGTGAGGCTTATTGTTTGGTGTTTCCGATACGGCGGAATTTATTGAATTCAGCGAGATGTCCGTTCAAGTGTTTTCAGTTTGCTCAGTCTGGCAGACCGGTGATTACCTCGGATGTTGGGGAGGTGAGATCGATTTTGGGAGATCTCGCGACGTATGTTGAACCGACGGCGGAGGGTTATGCGGAGGGGATCGAGCGGTGTTTGTCGGCGGGCCGTCAGGAAGACCTACAGTATGATTTGACATCGCATCGTTGGGATCTTCGAGCGAAGGATCTTGCGCGAGCACTGGAGGATGTGTCTTGAGTGTTGAGCGAATCAAGGTATTAGTGTTGTGGACTCATGTATCGAGTTATATGGGGGCATGTTGGCGTGCGTTGGGTGGGTACGCTGACATTGATCTTCGTGTATTAGCTTGGCGTACAAGTTTAGCGAGGGATCATGTGGGATTCGATGAGTCGGTTGTAGAGGGTGTGGGTGGATTGACATTGCTGGATGAGGGAGATGTGGAGTTAGAGGGTAAGGTGCAGGGGATTTTAGAGAGGGAGGAGCCGGATGTTGTATTGGTGGCGGGTTGGGGTACGGTAGCTTATCGACGGGTACTTTCTCGATGGCGTTATGGTGGGGGCAAGGTACCGAAGGTGTTGATGGGGATGGATACGCCTTGGAGGGGGGGGTGGAAACAGAATTTAGCGAGGGTGTTTTTGTGGAGGTATTTGCGGGTCATTGATCGAGTTTTGGTTGCGGGTCCGGAAGCGAGGGTTTACGCGCGACGATTGGGGTTTGATCTTGGGGTTGTCGAGTCCGGCATGTATGCATGGGATGAATCGATGGCTGGGGGGGGATTAGACTTGGAGGCTAGGGAGCGTCGCCGTGCGTTTTTGTTTGTTGGGCGGTATGTTTCGCAGAAGGGGGTGGATGTTTTGGTTGATGGGTATCGACGTTATCGAGAGCGTGTGGAGGATCCGTGGGATTTGTGGTGTTGTGGTTCGGGTCCTTTGGGAGAGTTGCTCAGGGGGCAAGAGGGGGTAACTGATTATGGGTTTGTCCAACCTCGAGAGTTACCGAAGTATTTTGGGAGTGCGGGGGTTTTCGTTTTGCCTAGTTTGTATGAGCCATGGGGGGTGGTGATTGCGGAGGCGATGGGGTGTGGTTTACCGGTAATCTGCACGGATCGGTGTGGAGCTGGGTGGGATTTAGTGGAGGAGGGGCGGACAGGGTTGATGATCAAGGCGGGGGATTCGGAGGGGTTGGCTGATGCATTTGAGCGTGGTCATTGTTGGGGGGAGTCGCTTGAGCAGATGCGAGGAGCAGCTCGGGCTCGGGCGGATAGATTCACATCTGCGGCTTGGGGGGCGAGGGTTCGGCGGATTGCGCGCGAGATGGTCAATGGGGTGGGGGAATAGTGTATGAGTTGTGTAGTGCATGTTACAAGTTCAACGCGATTGGATCGTGGAGGGCCGTCGATTTCCGTGACGAGGCTTATTGAGAATTTGCAGTTGGAGGGTGTGCGTTGTGTTTTGGTGTGTCCGGATCATTCGAGTGATCCGTCGGTACATGTGCAGTTGGGGGTTGCGGTTTATACGAGTCTTCGAGAGTGGTTTAAGTGCGAGGGGAAGGATTCGGGGGACTTAGTACATTTTCATGGCATATGGGATTGGCACTTGCACCGCGGTACTTGGTGGTGTCGTAGGAAGGGGGTTCGTTACATAGTGAGTCCTCACGGGATGCTTGAGCCATGGGCGTTACAAGCGAAGTGGTTGAAGAAACGGGTAGCTTGGTGGTTGTATCAGCGGAGGGATTTGCAGGGGGCATCCGCATTGCTGGCGACAGCGAGCAGTGAGGGTGAGCAGTTTAAGCGGTTGGGGTTACGTTCGCCGGTGGTGGTTTATCCCAATGGGATAGACATTCCGACGGCTAGCGTACGGATGCGGGAGGCTGGCGGTATTCGGCAAGCATTGTTTTTAAGTCGGGTACATCCGAAGAAGGGGTTGCCGATGTTGGTTGAGGCTTGGGGCAAGTTACGGCCGCAGGGGTGGAGGATGTTGGTGGTTGGACCGGACGTGGGTGGACATCGTGGAGAGGTGGAAGGGATGGTACGTAGGTTAGGGCTTGGGGAGGAGTGGGCGTTTTGTGATTCGCTTTATGGCGAGGACAAGGAGCGAGTATTTTTGGAATCGGACTTGTTTGTATTACCGACTTACAGCGAGAACTTTGGGATAGCGGTTGCCGAGGCATTAGCATTTGGGTTACCGGTGTTGACAACGCGTGGAGCGCCATGGGGAGGGATGTTGCAGCGCGATTGTGGTTGGTGGGTAGATGCGACGGCCGATGGGGTGTTGAGAGGGTTGAGGGAGGGGACACAAGCGAGTGATACGCGGCGATGGGAGATGGGTTTACGGGGGCGAGTATGGATGCAGGAGGCATTTGGATGGCGTGGCATCGCCGCCGGTGTTCGGCGAGAGTATGAAAAAATAGGGTGGCATAGTGATGGTTGAAATTGATTTATCAAGGTATGTGAATGAAGCGACATTTTGGTCGAAGTTACGGCGATATGTATGGTCATGGGTTCAGGGGACGGTGTTTCGATGTAGTCCGCAGAGGGCGTTTGGTTGGAGGCGATTTCTTCTTCGTAGGTTTGGTGCGAAGTTGAGTGCCACCAGTTACATATATTCGACGGTGGACATAAGAGATCCCTATTATTTGGAGGTTGGCGAGCATTCTTCGATCGGCCCGAGAGTTGGGGTTTATTCGGTAGATCGGATCGTGATTGGAGATCACTGTACGGTGAGTATGGAGGCGATGTTGTGTACTGGGAGTCATGACATATCTCATCCACAGATGCGTTTGACGCATGCTCCGATACAAGTATGCGATGGGGCTTGGGTATGTGCGAGGGCATTTGTTGGGCCAGGGGTTCGGGTTGGTCGAGGAGCGGTCGTGGCGGCTTGTGCAGTCGTGACGCGTGATGTAGCGGATTGGGTGGTGGTGGTGGGCAATCCGGCGGTCATTCGCAAAGCGAGGGAGATACGGGAGGTGGGATCGTGATATCAGTATTGATCTTGACGAAGAACGAGGAGATTAACTTGCCGCATTGTTTGGCTTCGTTGGCTTGGTGTGATGACATTGTGGTATTGGATTCAGGCAGTACAGATCGAACGGTGGAGATTGCTAGGGACTTTGGTGCACGGGTGGTGCATCGAAACTTTGACAATTGGTCAGCGCATTTGAATTGGGCGGGGGCAGAGATTTCGTTCAAGCATGAGTGGCTTTATTACTCAGATGCGGACGAGGTGATGCCGGAGGATTTGCGTGAAGAGTTGCATTGCATTGCTAGGGATGGTGAGGGGCGAGAGGCTGCATTGCTACCGGTTGCGTATCGATTGAGGTACAAGAATTTTTTCATGGGTAGGTGGATAAAACACTGTGGGATATATCCGGTATGGGTATTGCGATTTTACAGGCCGAGTAAGGTGCGATGGGAGAGGTTAGTCAATCCGACGGCGGTGGTATCGGGGTTGGAGGGAAAGTTAGTGGGGCATTTCCATCATTACAGTTTCCGCAAGGGTTTATCGCATTGGGTGGAGAAGCACAACAGTTACTCGACGCAAGAGGCGTTAGAGTCATTGAAGAGTTTGCGAGCTGGGCGGGTTCCTTGGGGTGATTTAATGCCGTGGAAGGGACCGTCGGTACGTCGAGTGGCTTTAAAGGAGTTGTCTTTCCGGATGCCGTTTCGATCGCAACTACGATTTGTGTATATGTACTTTTGGAAGTTAGGGTTTCTCGATGGGCGGGCTGGATATCATTACTGTAAGTTGCTTTCTATTTATGAGTACTTGATCGAGATGAAGATGCGAGAGATGCGTCATGAGTTAGGCGGGTCGGGTTCGCGATTGGACGGGGGAGTGGAGTGATGGGGGCGATGGCTGGCGATACAGGAAAGCTTGTCAGTGGCCGACTGGCTCTTGGTTGGACGTTATGTGCATTGGTACTGCCGCTTGTGGTGTTATCGCCGTTGCTTTGGATGCAGGGGGTTGTGTTGATGCGCAAGCCTCACATGCAGTTTTTTCCGTTGGTGATTATTGGTGCGATATATTTTTTGCGGACAGAAGCGGAGCCGTTGGTAGAGCGTCCGGTGCGCAGATGGGTGTTTTGGTTGTGGATATTGGGATGTTTGATTGCGACCGTTGCGTTGGTATTGGGTAGTCCTTGGTTAGCGCATGCTTGTGCGATTTGGATGGTTGGAGTGTGGTCGTTAGGTGCGAGGCCGCATTTCAGTGTGCTGCGGGTTTTGGGGATAATTGGTTTGTTGCTGGTAGCCTTGCCACCACCGTTTGGTTGGGATCATCAGTTGGTTCAGGGGTTGCAGGCGTTGTCTTCGGTTGTTTGCAGTCGTTTGATGGATTTGGCGGGGATAGTGCATGTGCGACGTGGGAATGTAATTGAGATTGCATCGAAGCCATTGTTTGTGGAGGAGGCTTGCAGTGGAGTGGACAGTCAGTATGCGTTGATGGCGGTGGCGGGTGTGTTGTTGTTATTGGGTAGAGCGGGATGGTTGGTTAGTTTGATTACGATAGTGACGGTGCCGCTATGGGCGATTTTGGGTAATTTGTTACGAATCTTTATAATTGTCGCTGGGTTGGAGTGGTTTACGGTGGACTTGTCGAGTGGGCATGTACACACGGTGTTGGGGTTGATGGTATTTGCTTTTACGGCTTGGGTGCATTGGAGCTCGGTACAGTTTTTGAATTATCTGCAGGTGAGATATTTTTCGGATGGGATGGAAGAAGTTGCTCAGATCGGCAAGGTCGGTGTGGTAGAAGGGGTATACGGGTTAGGATTGCGTTGGTTGGTCATTCCGTTGTTGATGTTTGTCTTTTTGCCTGACAGTGTGCAAGCGGTGTATGATTTTCATCGAGCGCCGGATATTCCGAGTATGAGTAAGGATGAGGCGGAGCGATTTCCTGGGCGTGGGGGTTTGGTATTTGGCGAGGAGGCGAGGGTACTGGGATTTCAGACGGAGTATCGAGAGCGGGATGATATGTTGGGGCAGCATTCGCGGGTGTGGGAGGTTGCCAGCGGGTTGGGGAGAATGACGGTGTGTTTGGATTTTCCGTTTCGGGGGTGGCATCCATTGTGGGAGTGTTACATCAATTCGGGTTGGAAGCGGAATACATCGGTATTGATTGAAGGGGATGGGGGTGATGCAGCTTATTATGAGACCGTATTAGAGAATGATTTGGGGGATAAAGCGGTTTTGCATTTTTCGTTGTTTGACGAAGATGGGTTGCCTTATACGTATGAGGGTTCGGTAGCTTTTCGGCAGCGCGCTAAGCGGTGGCAGAATACTTTATGGAATCGCAAGAAGCGAACGGATGTGGTAGTCGATCCGGTGACGTTTCAGTATCAGCAGTTAGCGCATACGAATAGTGAGCCGAGTGAAGAGGAGTTGCGAGAGTTGCGTCGGCTTTTTTTGGTTGGTCGAAGGCAGATTTGGAATCAATCTAAGGGGGTATTAGAGTCGATTCGTGGGGGGATTCGAGAATCGTCGGGAGAGGTGTTGGAGTGAATCGGAATTTACCTGAGACAGCGGAGACTTATTGGGGTTGGGGGGTACCATCCGTGGTGCTTGGGGTGGTGACTTTTTTGATATGTGTGTTGAGTATTGTTTGGGTGGAACCTGGGGTTGACGGGGCTTATACGAAGCGGATTGAAGAGGGGTTATTGGCGGTACGTAGCGGAGTGAGCGATGATGTAGGCACGCTAACTGTTCGGGAGTTTGCGGGTTGGATTGAGCGGATGCGAGGCGCGGAGTTAGCAGCGAATCGGATGATTGTTCGTTATCCGAGGGATGCGCGCTACAGGAGGTGGAGTGCGGAGTTGGGATTGGGAGTTGAGTGGTTGATTCGCGAGAGGATTCTGTTGGCAGGTAGGGTGGGGGCAGGAGAATCGGATAGGGGGGAGGAGTTGGCAGGATTGGAGGGGATTGCGAATCAGGAGCATGGTCGAGCGGTCGATGCGATCCGCAGTGCGATGAGGCTTGAGGGAGAGGATGCGCAGTGGGCTCGGGGTTGGGTATTGCGAGAGGATTTATCGCGATGGAGTGGGAGGAGCGATTGGAGTGTGGAAGTGGGTGAGGCGTTGTTTGAGAGATTGGCGGGATTTGGTTCTGAGGATTGGGTGAAGCGTTTTCAGGGTAGGTTGTGTGTGCAGATGGGACATTTGCAGCAATCGCTCAGTGAGCAGAATCGTCGAGAATGGCTTGAGCGTGGTGTAGTTTTATTGCAGGGGGTGATTGCTGGGGAGTCTCCGGGTGGGGTGGATCGTTTTGTGGATCGAGTATGGTTAGCGGAGGCTTTGTGTAGTTTGCGTTCGGAGTATGGAGTTCGCGAAGCGCGTGAAGCGATTGTGGAGGGGGCAGGATTGATGCGTTCGGAGGGAATGAGATATGGGCGAGGAGAGCGAGTTGAATTGATCGATAGTTTTTTTAGAGCATTGGTAATGGTGTCTGGGTTATCTGAGGCGGGTGTAGCTGTAATTAGTCGGTTGGAAGGTGTATCGCAGGTGGAGCGGGGTGAGTTGTTGGATCGGGTCGTGGCTAGTCATTTTCGATTCAATCAATCTGGTCGAGAGATAGCGGGGAGTGGGTTGGAGGGAGTGGTGGTTTCGCAGTGGTATCGTTCTGCGATGCGATTTCGGGTGGATCATCCGCAGGTAGAGAGAGGATTGGACGCATACTTTCGTGGTCAGGGGGAGTTAGCGAGTTTGCAGGAGGAATCAACTCGCGAGGACACGATGTTGCGGTTATTGGTTTTAGTGCGTGATGGGATGGGCAAGGGGGTGGAGCAGCAGGGTGGCAATTGGGAGGGGATAGAGGTGGATTTGGTGGTTGGTTTGATGCGATATATGGTGGGACGTGTGTATCGAGGTGGGGCTGCGTGGGGGGAGGTTCAGGGGGTGTTAGATAGGATGGTGCGTAGTCATGAATCGGTGGTGGAGTTACGATTGGGGCGAGGATTGATTGCGAGGCATTGTGGGGAGTGGGAGGTTGCATTGCAGGATTTCCGGATGGTGAAAGAGAGCGGGGTTAGGATAGCTGGGGTTGAAGCGTTGTTGTTGGAGGCAGAGCAGAGGGTGGGTGCGCTATGATTGGAACATGGAAGTGGATATGGAATCATCCGTTGGCGAGACGACGTCGTTTGGCGGCTTATGTTCGTTGGTTGCGTTGGCAGATTGGGAGTCGGGTGTTGGGGGAGCCGGTAGTGATGCCTTTTGTGGAGGGGAGTCGGTTGGTGGTGGAGCGGAGTATGACGGGCGCGACTGGGAACATTTATTGTGGATTGCATGAATTCGATGACATGGCGTTTGTGCTTCATTGTTTGCGGGTGGGGGATACTTTTGTGGATGTTGGTGCCAACGTCGGTAGTTACACGGTGTTGGCTTCTGGTGTTGTTGGTTGCCAGACGATTAGTCTTGAGCCGGTTCCGAGTACATTCCAAAAATTGGAGCGTAACGTGAGGGTCAACGGGATAGGGGGGGTGGTGGAGTTGCATCATTGTGCGGCGGGAGCTGGAGCAGGAGAGGTTTGGTTTCGCACGGATCACGACACGATGAATCGGGTGGTCGATGAGGGAGAGGGGGTTCAAAAGGAGAGGGTGCGGGTGTGTGGGATGGATGAGTTATTGCGGGGGAGGGTAGGGGACATATGGAAGGTTGACGTGGAGGGGTATGAGTGGGAGGTATTAAGGGGATCGGTCGAGTCGTTGCAGCGAGGAGTATTGCGAGCAGTGATGTTGGAGGGGGATGATGAGCGGATTTCGAATTGCATGCGAGATGCAGGATTTTCGGCGATGACTTATGATCCTTGGGAGCGAAGGTTATCGGAGGTGGTTGGAGAGAAGTCGAAGCGAATGATTGGGAATCACTTGTGGGTGAAGGATCGTCAGTGGGTGCAGGAGCGATGTGCACAGAGTCGTCGGTATAAGGTTTGCGGGGTTACGTTTTAGGGGATGGAGAATTCGAAGGTGGAGTTCAAGCGGATAGGCTTTTATCGGGGTGGGATTGACATGTCGGCTGGTGGAGTTGCACCTTACGCCGATCGATTGCTGCGCGCTTTGGGGGAGCATCGTTTTGAGCGGATGCAGGTAACGGTAATTGGAGGTGGGGAGGATGGTGAGGGGGGAGGGTTTCTGCGTCGTAGGGCGAAACGCAATGGTATGATGCGTAAGGTGATGTTTCATGCTTCGGATAGTCTTTACCATCTTTTGCATCCGAGAGCGGGAGGTCGGATAGGACCGTATCGTGGTTGGTTGTCGCGGGTGCACTGTGATTTGCGGTATGACTTGTTGCATTTTCCGTTTCAGGTACCACCGCGGATGACCTTTCGTTGTCCTTTCATCATTACGATGCATGATGTTCAGGAGTTGCATTTTCCTGAGTTCTTTTCACCGAAGGAGCGAATGTTGCGGGCCGAACTGTATTGGGGAGCGATAGCGCAGGCGAGTCGAGTGGTGGTGTCATTCGATCATGTCAAAGCGGATTTGCTTAAGTACTTTAGGATACCGGAGGATCGAGTGGTGGTGATACCGGTTCCGTATTCCCAGTGCGGGTATGTGGAGGCTGGAGAGGAGTTAGGGTCGGAGATTGCGAAGCGGTATGAAGGTATTGGCAGATACTTTTTGTATCCAGCGCAGACATGGAGGCACAAGAACCACTTGGGTTTAATCGAGGCATTTGAGCGGGTTTGCAGTGCGAGTTCGGAGCGATTGCATTTAGTGTGTACGGGGATGAAAAACGAGTACTACGACGAGGTGATTCGGGAGCGTGTAGAGCGGTCATCGGCGCGAGATTCGATTCATTTTCTTGGGGTTGTATCCCAAGAGGAGCTCAGGTGGTTGTATAGCAATAGTTTGAGTGTTGTCGTTCCAACGTTGTATGAGGCGGGAAGTTTTCCGTTGATTGAAGCGATGCAATTGGGGGTTGCAGTGTTAGTGGCAGCGACGACATCGTTACCAGCGACGATTGGGGATTCACGTTTTGTGTTTGATCCTCGGGATATTGGGGCGATGTCGGGATTGATGTTGCGGATGGCAGAGGATCAGGAGTATCGTCGCAGTGGGGAGCAGAACAGTAGGTTGCGGGTCGGGGAATTGGGGCAGATTCAGGTAGGACCGATGGTCGAAGCGTTGTGGCGAGAAACGTTGGAGCGTGTGGAGACGCGTTCGGTGAAGAGTATCAAGTAGAAGAAATCGAGGAGATGGGAATGGGCAAGATCAAGATACCGGTGTACAAGCCAACGATAACGGCTCTTGAGAAAGAGTATGTGATGGCTTGTTTGGAAGAGGAGTGGATCTCTTCGAAGGGTCGGTTTATTGGACGATTTGAGGAGGAGTTTGGTCGTTATGTGGGGATATCCCATGCGTTGAGTGTATCGAATGGTACGACTGCGTTGCATGTGGCATTGATGGCTTTGGGGATTGGTGCGGGAGACGAGGTGATTGTGCCGACGTTAACGTATGTTGCTTCTGCGAATGCGGTGCGTTATACGGGTGCGACCCCGATATTTGTCGATTGCGATTTGGAGACTTGGAATATTTCATTGCATGACATTGAGAGGGTGATCTCGAGTCGCACGCGTGCGATTATGGCAGTGCATTTGTATGGATTGCCTTGTGACATGCATGGGATTATGGAGTTAGCCAAGCGGCATGATTTGTTGGTGGTGGAGGATTGTGCAGAGGCGATTGGTTCGCGGATTGGTGGGCGGCATGTGGGTGGCTTTGGGGATATATCGAGTTTTAGTTTTTATGGGAACAAGACGATAACGACGGGGGAGGGTGGGATGGTGGTGACAGGGAATCCCACGTTGGCGGAGCGTGTTGCGCATTTGAAGGGTCAGGGGTTAGCGAAGTTTCGGGAGTATTGGCATGATATTGTTGGGTACAATTACCGCATGACGAATTTGTGTGCTGCGATTGGATGTGCGCAGATGCAGCGATTGGGATCTACGCTCGAGCGGAAGAGAGTGATTGCGGAGTTGTATCGTCGAGAGTTAGGTGATGTGATGGAGTTCCAGGGGGAGGTGGAGGGGATGGATCATTCGCATTGGATGGTATGTGGGTTGTTACCGAGTGGATTGATGCGAGATCCGATGCGAGAAGGGTTGGGGGCTAGGGGGATTGAGACGCGTCCGGTATTTTATCCGTTGCATTCGATGCCGATGTATAGCGCAGGTTATCGTCGCATGCCTAATTCAGATGAGTTGTCGAGTCGCGGGATAAATTTTCCGAGTTATCCGGAGTTGACGGATGAGGAAGTGCGTTGGGTTTGCGAGAACGTGCGCGAGGTGTTGAGGGGATTGTTGTAAGGGAGCGCGAGTTGGTTGAGCGGGTTTGGCGGGTGGTTTTGCAGGGGGAATTGAATTGAAAGTTTCGATAATTACCGCGGTATACAATCGCGTGAAGACGATTGCGGACACGTTGGAATCTGTTCGTGTGCAGGACTATCCTGATATAGAGCACATCGTCGTCGACGGCATGTCGACGGATGGGACGGATGAGGTGATTGCTCGCTATCGATCGGGGCTTGCGAGGGTAGTGCGGGAGAAGGATTCGGGGATATACGAAGCTTTGAACAAGGGGATTGGATTAGCGAGTGGGGAGGTAGTTGGATTTCTTCATGGGGACGACATATATGCTGACAGGGGTGTGATAACGAGTGTGGTGGAGGGTATTCGGGGGTTGGGGGGGGGAGTGTTTGGTGGTGTGTATGGGGATTTAGAGTATGTGCAGTGGAGTGACACGAGCAAGAGGGTTCGATATTGGCGGTCGGGTGAGTATCGCGTGGGGCGATTTCGGCGAGGTTGGATGCCGGCTCATCCGACAGTTTATTTACGTAGGGAGTGTTATGAGAGGTTTGGGGGGTTTAGGGAGGATTTTCAGATAGCGGCGGATTATGAAATGATGGTTCGCATGTTGGCGGTAGGTGGTGTAGCGATGGGTTATATTCCTCGAGTGTTGGTGAAGATGCGAGTGGGTGGCAAGAGCAATTCATCGCTAAGGAATCGTCTGCAAGCGAATCGGGAGGATCAGCGGGCATGGGAGGTCAATGGGGTAGGAGTACCGATTGGGTTGCGATGGATGAAGCCGATGCGCAAACTGGTTCAGTATGTGTTACGGTGAGAAGAAGTTTTATAGAAACTTCATGTTTGGGGGGTTCTCAAGCCGATGGGGCTAGGGAGTGTTCGTGGGGTTGCATGGAATTGGGTGGACATTCTTGCGAGGAGACCCTAGGATTACTTGAGTGCTAGCATCTTTTGACGGATGCATTTGGAAGTATTATGAGGTGGGGAGAGGGGTATTCGATGGACAAGCCGCACTTGCAATATGGTTTTGACGAATCTGGGGCGGGTGGTCGTGCGGCGAGTGTTGTGGAGGAGCGTCCGGTACCGAGTATTGATTTCTATGGTGCTTTATGGCGGCGCAAATCTGTGATTGTTTTGTTGTCGTTTTTGGGGGCGGGTATAGCGAGTTTGTTGTATACGCAGGCGACGCCGGTTTATGCTTCGGTGTTGCGGTTGATGTTATTTATTCAGGCCCCACCGAGTGTGATCAATGGGGAGGTGATACCGCAGACGGTTGCTTTGGAGAAGCAGCGGGTGTTGTTATCGGGGCAGACGGTATTGAGTGAAGCGATGAAGCGTGGGCAATTGGAGAAGTTGCCGACGTTTGTTGGTTCTGAGTCGCCGTTATCTGATTTGCGACAGATGTTGACGATTGCTCCGGTTGGAAAGGATTTGTCGTCGGATGCGTTGGAGATAGTTTGCGAGGGGAAGGTCAAGGAGGATTTGCAGGGAATACTCAATCAGGTTGTTGCATCGTATATCTCAGCGATTGAGAAGGACTCAGCGATTTCGGGACGGGAGTCGGTGGATTTGATTGAGCGGTTGCAGAAGTCATTGCTTGAGGATCAGAAGCGGGATCAGGATCGTTATTATCAATTGCAGAAGGAATTGAATTTAACGGCGGAGAGTGACAAGGGTCGGTGGGTCAATCCGTATGTATCGGAGATCGAGAAGTTGCGGCTTTCCAGGGACGAGGTGGTTGCGGAGTTTCGCCAAGCGGATCAGCAGTTGGAGCAATTGCAGGGTGCGATATCTCAGACGGGTGGAAGTGACGAGAAGATACGATTAGCGGTAATTGAGGCGAAGAAATACTTTAATTTGGACAAGCAGCAGCAGGGGATGGATTTATTTAGTCCGTTGACGGATGAGGATCGTCAGCGCTTGATGCGATATGAGCAGCGGATGGAGTCGGCGAATGCGGACATGGTGGTATTGGAAGCGGAGCGTCAGGAGGCTTTGAATCGTTATGGGGCGAAGCATCCGCAGGTTGAGTTTGTTGAGGCGAAGTATCAGGCGGCGGTTCAAACGCGTAAAAAGCTGAATGAAGAGTTGGAGACGTTGAAGGCATTTTTGCGTGACGAAGAGGAGATCAGCAGGAAGACCGAGGCTTTATCGCGTGAGGTGCGGACGCGGGACCAGGAGGTATTGCAGTTGTATGCTACTGCGTTGACGAATCAGCGGGACCGTGCGAAGTACAATTTGGATCGCATTTCGGAGGACATTTCTGATTTGACGGTGAAATCGGCGAACATAGCCACAGACATTACCGAGTTGAACATGTTGCGAGATCAGATCGATGAGCGTCGAAACTCGGTAGCGCAGATTCTTGAGCGGTTATCGGCCATGAGAGCTGTATCGGATTCTTATTCTTCGACGCGGGTGAAGATCATTGATGAGGCATCGAGTCCGTTGCAAGTATTTCCAAAGTTGTGGAAGTTTTTATTGGGCGGGATCTTGCTTGGGGGCTTGGCGGGGTGTGGTTTAGCGATTTTGATTGACCATTCGGATTTGGCTTATCGCACACCGATTGACATTCAGGAGAGTTTGAATGTGCCGGTGATATGTCGAGTACCAAGGATTAAGAAGTCGAAGGTGACGGATGGATTTGCGGGATCAGCGATGTTGGTAACAACGCACCAGCCGAATTCCTCTGTATCTGAATCGTTCCGAGCTGCGAGGACATCGTTGCTGTTCACTGGAGCGCAGTCGGGGGCGAAGGTGTTTATGTTCACCAGTCCATCTCCTGGGGATGGCAAGTCCACCACGGTTGCGAATCTTGCGATATCGTTGGCGCAGACGAACAAGCGTGTTTGTTTGGTTGACGGGGACTTCCGCCGTCCGCGGGTTCAGCAGAATTTTGGGGTTCAGTTTGAGCCCGGTGGAGTGCAGTATTTGGATGGTGATTGCACGCTGGATGATGCGTTGAGGGCTTGTGAGTTCCAGCAGAACTTATGGTTACTGACTACGGGTGGGCGACCGAAGAATCCTGGAGAGTTGGTGGCTTCGCAAGAGTTTGCGGGGTTGATACAAGAGTTGCGAGAGAAGTTTGATTATGTGTTGATTGATTCGCCGCCTGTGATTCCGGTAGCGGATGCAACATCGATTGCGGGGGTGGTCGATGGGATCATCATGGTATTGCGAATTCGACGTGGGGTGGTGTTATCAGCGCACAAGGCTAAGAGTCGTTTATCGATGGTTCATGGAAATCTCATCGGCGTGATCGTTAATGGCATGGATGAGAATTTGTACTATAACGAGTACGGTACTTACTACCGGGGTGCTTACTACCATGGTTACAACTATGGCAAGTACTACGACAAGAAGTATTCGGATTATTCGGATCGCCGGGTGGGTGACGAGCGGGTGGTTAGCAAGGAGCAGGTGCTTGCGTCGCGGGAGCGGGGTTAGTGAAGATTTTTGGGTGGAGTGCTTTTTTGAGCAGTGGTTTGTTGATTCGGTGAAGGGTTGAGGATCAAGACGCGTCAAATCGCTGACGCGTCTCTTGTTTTGTTGAGCGAGGAATTGGTGGTGTGTGGTTCGGTGGGGTGTATTTGGATTCCGAGCAGAGTGATTCGAGGAATAGAAGAATGGAACGTGGAGTGATTTTCGTAGTGGCTTTATTAGGGATTGCCGCGCATTACACCGGGCTTTTTGAGCATGTGCAACGGATTGGATTTGCTGGGCGTTGGAATGATTTGGGGGTGGTATTGTTGGGTGTAGCTGCGATATCCATTTTCGCATGGATGCGGCTTGGGGAGTGGCGAAAAAGCAATTCGTTGATGGCGGGGGTATGGAAGCTCTACGTGATTATGGTGTTGGGATTGGTGTGTGGTGGGTTGGGTGTTTGGTACGGTGAAGCCCGATTGGTTTGGATGGGTTGTGGATGGATTTTTGCGATAGGTCTGGGTGTGTTGCTTGGGGTAGGTGCGGGGGCGATGTTGCGGATCGGATTACTATTGGGGCTTGTACCTTTGTTGCCTTGGGGATGGGAGTGGAGATTTCATTTGTATGGTCAAGCGTTTTCAAGTTGGTTTGCTGGGGTGATATTGGATTTTGTGCGGGTGTTTTTTTACTGGCGAGGGAATGTGATTGGATTGGTGGATCGCGAGGTGTTGGGCAACGCTCAGGCATCGGGATTGCGGTGGTTTAGTCCGGTGATTCTGGGGGTTTTGGGGTATGGATTTGCATTGCGTCACGGGTGGTTTCGGACTTTGTATTTGGTTTGTCAGGCGATTTTTTGGGTGGTGATAGTGCAGGGTGTGTGCATTGCTTATTCGTTGTGGAGGTTGAATTCCGCTGGAGAGCAGAGGGATGTAGTTTGGGGAGGATGGTTGGATGGAGTGGGGATTTTGAGTGTGTTATTTTTGGTTTGGAGTTCGGATCAGTTTTACTCGGCTTTTACTTATCGCGAGGTAGAGGAGTCGCAGCGTGAGGCGGTTGAGCGTGGAAGGGGTGTGGGTTCGGTTGGGGCGCTTTGGGGGTTAGTGGTAGGGGTTTTGGGTTTTGCGTTGATGGGTGGATGGGGGTTGTATACAGGGAGATGGCAACCGGTTCAGGGGTGGAATGAAGCTGGGGTAAAGTTACTTGGAGGGGAATGGAAGGGTAGGGTTTTGACTGAGGTTGCGGTGGCTGAGGGATTTGAGCCGGTTTTTGCTCAGGGGGGGCCTTGGTTGCAGCGTCAGTGGCGTGTGGGGGACGAAGTTAAGGTGGAGGGTTCGCAGGGGCGTCCTCAGGTGCAAGATGAAGCGTATGTGCGAGTCTTGGGACCTTGGCATGTTTTACCTGAGGCTACATGGCTATGGGATTGGTATGGATGGAAGGTTGGAGATATTAGGCAGGAGGGTGGGATGACGAGTTGGACGATGAGTCGCACGATTGCGGAGGAAGGTTTTGTGACAAGTCGTTGGGTAGCTCAAGGCGAGGGGGGGATGAAGGTTCAGTGGGTATTAGAAGTGCGTGGGGTAAAGCCGGTATCTACGGAGCGTCAGGCGGAGTACATCGATTGGTTCAAGGGTTTGGGGGAATCGGTTCGTGAGGGGAGTGTAGCGGAATGATTCGGGGGTTCATTCGATGGTTACGGGAGTTGCCGTTACGGATTGTGGAGTGGACCGCAGATGGTTTGGAGTGGCTCTTTCGTTGGTTTAGTGGGATTGTTGATGTGGGGGGGGACCAGAAAGGTCCTGTGGGATTGTGGGGGGGGTTGCGCCGGGGGATTGTGGGTTTGTTTTGGGTGGGGGTACGGTTGGTTTCGTATCCGGTGTCGGGTTTGTTTTTGCGAGGAGCGGCACGTCGGGCTTATTGGTGTAGTATGCCGAGTGTTTTCTTGGGGGTAGTGGTAGTGGGATTGTTGGTTGTTTGGGGGGCGTATCGCGAGCGAGTATTGACACGATATTTAGTCCGGGTGCAGAGTGCTTACACTCGAGGTCAGGTGGCTGGGATTGGGCAGACGGGTGAGGTTGGCTTGCGAGACACCAACGAGACTGGAGGGATTGGCTATGCGGAGCGTTGGATTGACGATCCTAAGTTTGTGACACCGGAGAAGGAGTTGCTATTTGGATTAGTTCAGTTGCAATCGGGAGGTGTCGAGCGTGGGATGCGGGTGTTGGAGTTATTATCTCCGGAGGATGGTAAAGGTTTGGGTGTAGCGCATTATTGGAGGGCGGGGGAGTATGCGCAGCGAATTCGCAAGGGGTTGGTTGGTCAGGGGGAGGAGTTGCAAGAGAATTTACTGAAATTGCGATGGCATGTAGAGCGGGCGGGTGGAGTAGCGGAGGGGCAGTTGGCCTTATTGCGGGGTCGGTTAGCAGGATGGGAGGGGGATACAGCGGGAGCGGAGTTCGAGTTTCGGAAGGCTTGGCAGGAGTCACCTGGAGTGGGGTTAGAGATTGCCGAGATGTATCGGGGGCGGGGTGAAGAGGAGTCTGCTAGGAGGATATTGGTTGAGAGTGGTCAACGATTGATGGGGTTGGTATCAGCTGAGCCGAGAAATCGAGTAGCGAGAGAGCAGTTAGCGGTTGTGTATGAGGGTTTGGGGGAGTGGGGTAGGGCTGAAGGGGTTTTATTGGAGGGGTTGCAGTGGAGTCGGGATGCCACGGGTTACGAGTTATTATTAGGGCATTACTTGCGTCGGCTGGATAAGGGGGTTGAGGATCCGATTGATTATCGCAGTATCAGTTATGTCATGATGCGGCTTGCGAGGGCTCAGGGGGCTTCAGCGAAGTTGGTCATTCAAAGAGTTGGTGATAGGATTCAGGGGTTAGTGCAAGACCGTGGGTTGGAGGAGGTTTTGGGGCGGTTGCAAGAGGAGAACCAGGGGTGGTTGGTAGATGGTGGTGATCCTGCTTTAGCTCATTTGGGATTAGGTTTGATCGAGTGGTCGCGAGGAGAGATGCAGAGGGGTAGGTGGCATGTAGAGCAAGCGATGCGAATTGACGTCGCAGCGCGTGGATGTGCGGAGCGGATCGTGGAGGAGTTGCAGGGGAGGTTGCGAGAGCCGTGGGTAGGAAGGTTGGAGGATTTCGCTCGTTGGATTAGAGTCAGTGACTTGAGTGATCCTTCGACTTCAGAAGATTCAAGTCGTGATCGACCATAAGTGCGGCAAGTTGTTTTAGTGAGGTTTGGTGGCTCCAGTTGAGTTCTTGTTTTGCGAGAGACGCATCGCCGAGTAGGTTTTCCGGTTCGCTGGGACGTTGAAATCTGGGGTCGAGTCGGTAGTAGTCGTGCCAATTAAGGCCGACGTGTTGGAAAGCGAAGTGGATGAAATCGCGTACGCTGTGGGATTTACCGGTGGCCAGTACGTAGTCTTTAGGTGTAGGTTGTTGTAGGATCCGCCACATGGCGTCGACGAATTCAGCTGCGTAACCCCAGTCTCGATGTGCATCGATGTTTCCGAGTACGAGTTCGTTTTGCAGACCGAGTTTGATTTTGGCTGCAGCAAGGGATATTTTTCGGGTTACGAAGTTTTCTGCGCGGCGGGGGCTTTCGTGGTTAAAGCATATCGCGTTGCAGAAGAACAGTCCGTGAGATTCTCGGTAGATTTTGACGAGTTGATTTGCGAAGGCTTTGGCTGCACCATATGGGGAGTTAGGGTTAACGGGGGTGAGTTCATTTTGGGGGGAGGTGGATGGTGTTCCTAAGATTTCGCGGCTTGAGGCGTGTAGGAACTTGGGAGTAGGTGAGACATCGCGAAGGATTTCGAGGATTCTCAGGGTTCCCATTGCGGTCAGTTCGCAGGTGCTTTCGGGGATTTCGAAGCTTAGGCCGACGTGAGATTGTCCTGCGAGGTGGTAGAATTCTGTGGGTTGAACTCGGTGAATGATCCGTCGAAGGGAGGTAGTATCGGTCAAGTCCGAGTAGTGGAGGAAGAGACGTTTTCCGTAGATGCTCTGATCGTGGACTTGGTGATCGAGACGTGGTCGTTGCAGGGTGCTACTGCGGCGTACGACACCGTGAACTTCGTAGCCTTTTGCGAGGAGAAGTTCGGTGAGGTATGAGCCATCTTGGCCGGTGATACCGGTGATCAGTGCGCGCATGGTTTAGGATTGGAACGATTGGTTATGAAGTTCTCGTTTTGCGAGTTCCATATCGTGATCCACCATGATTTCGGCGAGTGATGCTAGTGACGTTTTGGGAGACCAATTAAGAACTTTTTTGGCTTTCGATGGGTCGCCCAGAAGCAGTTCGACTTCGGCGGGTCGGAAGTAGCGTGGGTCGATTTCGACGTAGTCTTTCCAGTTTAGGTCGAGTTTGGAGAAGACCAGGTCGAGGAATTCGCGGATGGAATAAGTGTGTCCGGTAGCGATGACGAAGTCATCGGGTTGATCTTGTTGGAGCATGAGCCACATCGCTTCTACGTAGTCTTTTGCGTAGCCCCAGTCTCGTTTTGCGTCGAGGTTTCCGAGGAAGAGTTTTTTTTGTAGGCCGAGTTTGATTCTGGTTGCGGCGCGAGTGATTTTTCGGGTGACGAAGGTTTCGCCTCGGCGTGGGGATTCGTGATTGAATAGGATGCCATTGCAAGCGAAGAGTTTGTAGCTACGTCGGTAGTTGATTGTTTGGAAGAAGGCGTAGACTTTTGCGCACGCGTAGGGGCTTTGGGGGTTGAAAGGTGTGGTTTCTTTTTGGGGAGTTTCGAGGACTTCGCCGTACATTTCCGAGGAGCTTGCTTGGTAGACACGCACGGGTTTGGTGTTGTTGAGGATTCGGGCGGCTTCGAGGACGTTTAGGGCGCCGACACCATCGGTCATGAGGGTGTAGACAGGTTGGTCGAAGGAGACGCGAACGTGGCTTTGAGCGCCGAGGTTGTAGATTTCGTCGGGTTGAAGATTAAGGACGAGGTTGGTTAGTGCTTGGCCGTCGGTAAGGTCTCCGTAGTGGAGCAGTAGTTTGGGGTTTTCGTGGATATCGCGGTAGAGGTGATCGATGCGGCCGGTGGAGAAGCTTGAGCTACGGCGGACCAATCCGTGGACGGTGTATCCTTTTTCGAGGAGCAGTTCGGCGAGATAGGATCCATCTTGTCCTGTGATTCCGGTGATGAGAGCCGACTTATCCATGAGGTTCCTTCCGTTCAGGGGATGTGCGTCTTAGAAGTTTAGGTTGGTAAGGATAGCGAGTTGAGGTTTTATTTGCTACGCAGGATTCCTTGGTCTTTGCGATGCAAGAAATCTTCTAGGGTTTTTTTCAGTCCGATATCAAGAGGTGTTTCGGCATGCCAACCGGTGGAGTGGATGAGAGAGGGGTCGGTACGTTTCAGGGGAGTGCCGTCGGGTTTGGAGGGATCGAGAATAATTTGTCCGGAGTAACCGACGGTATTTGCGACGAGGTGTGCAAGTTCGAGGATAGAGATATCTTGGCCGGTGCCGACGTTAACCCAATCGGGGGGGGATTCTAGGCATAGCAAGTGCAGTAGGGCTTTGGCGAGGTCTTCGACGTAGAGGAATTCGCGACGTGGGGTTCCGGAACCCCACAGGCTGACGGAGGGGGCTTGGTCGAGCGTTGCTTGATGGAATCGGCGGAGCAGACCGGGAATGACGTGGCTGTGATCTGGGTGGTAGTTATCTCCTGGACCGTAGAGGTTTGTGGGCATGGCGCTATGGTAAGTCAGGCCGTATTCTTTTCGGTAGTATTGGCAGAGTTTCAGTCCGACTATTTTAGCTAGTGCGTAAGCTTCGTTGGTCGGTTCGAGGGGGCTTGAAAGGAGAGCGGATTCCACCATGGGTTGTGGAGCATGTTTTGGGTAGATGCAGGTGGAGCCGAGGTAAAGGAATCGTTTGACGTTGGTGCGAGCGGCGGCTCCGATGGCGTTGGTGGCCATTTGGATGTTTTCTGAGAGGAATTCAACGGGATAGGTTGAATTAGCGAGGATACCACCTACTTTTGCGGCGGCAAAAATAACCGCATCGGGCTTTGTTTCTTGGAAGAAGGAATCGACATCGGGGCCGGAGCAGAGATTTAGTTCTTGTTTGGATCGGAGGATGGTTTGAACATTGGGAAAATGTGTAGAAAGTAGCTTGCGGACAGCGGTGCCTACCATACCTTGGTGTCCGGCGATGTAGATGCGTTGGAAGGGTAGCAGCATAGGGAGGCCGAGTCGGAGAGATTCCGGAGGATAGCAACGACGCACTGCGATATGACGGTGAACCGAATTGCGTTTTTACGGTAATTGGGTGGATTTTAGACTGTTGTCAAGAGTTGTGAAATAGAGGTTTTTATGAAGGTTGAGCGGATGGTTTTGCCTGTGGGGATTCTCCGAGAGGGGGAATCGCGAGTTCGGATTCAGTGGTCTGATGGCAAGGAGAGTGTGTGGGAAGCTTGGGCGTTGCGGAGGCTCTGTCCGTGTGCGACTTGTAAGGAGAAGAAGGGTGGGGAGAAGAAGGGTGGGAGTGTTAAGGGGTTAGAGGTACTTTCTTTGTCTGAGGCGCGGCCGATGCGCATCGAGGGGATGCGTCCTGTGGGGAATTACGCGTATGCGATTGAGTTTTCGGATGGGCATTCGTCAGGATTATTCGGGTTTGGTTTATTGCGTGGGGAGGAGTTGCCATTGGGATCAGGCGAGTCTCAGGGGTGAATTTCGGTGGAATGTGAATCGTGAAGAGATTTGAGGGCCCAGAGCGCGGTTTCTTGAAGAGTTGGGTTGGGGTGGGAGAGGAATTTTTCGATGGTGGGGATAGCTTCTGTCATCTTCAGGTTAGCGGCTACGCAGAGGGAGTTGCGTTGTAGGTGGATCAATCCGGTGCGATAGAATGGGGTATGCTTGAAAGTTTTGATGAAGTGCTCGGGGGATAGTTCAAGCCAGAATAAGGGATTGGATTTTTCGGAGACGAGTTCAGGTTTCATGGGTTCTGGCGTTGAGTGTGAGGTAGGTTTTTTGGATTGGATTTTGTTCCAAGGGCAGACGATTTGGCAGGCATCGCAACCGAAGATCCATGGCCCGAGTTCTTTTCTAAATTCTCGGGGAATATCGCCTTTGTGTTCGATCGTCCAGTAGCTAATGCATCGGTTTGCGTTCAGCACGTAGGGAGCGACGAATGCGTTGGTTGGACAGGCCTCGATGCAGGCTTGGCAAGATCCGCAGTGGGAGGCTTGGGTTTGTGGTGGATGGGGGATTGCACCGAGATTTGCATCCGTGAGGATTGCGGCCAGGAAGAAGTAGCTACCGAGTTTTTTGTTTAATAGCAGGGTGTTTTTCCCGATCCAACCGAGACCTGCGCGTTGAGCGAAATGGCGTTCGAGGAGTGGTGCGGTATCGACGACAATGCGGTTGTGCGAGTTCGGGAACATTTTTTTAAGTTCCTCGACAAGGGGCTTTAGTGCATTTCGAATCCAGAGGTGGTAATCGGTTTTGGCCATGGCATAGGAGCCGATTGTGCTGTAGCGTGATTTGGGCGATGCTGGGATTGGGGAATTATCTTGGGATTGTGCGATTGCTTTACTTGTTGCTGTCCAAGGATGGGGTTGGTAGGGCAGAGCCAGAAGCATGAGAGAATTGCAATCCTGAAGGACTCCGTTGGGGTGCTGGTAAGCGTATTTTCGGCGCTCGATATAGGACATTGAGGCGGCGAAGCCTTTGGCGAGCCAATCGCAAAGTTCTGGATAGGTTGATGCATCGGCGGCTGGTGTGAAACCGACGAGTTGGAAGCCGAGGTTCTCCGCTTGTTTCTTTAATTGGTTGCGAGCGATATCTTCGAGGATCATTCGAGCATGTGATTCGTAGCGTTGGAGGAAAGTTGTACCAGACTGGACATTCTCTGAGCGGTGGTTCTTGGAGTTGGGTCGGAGATCTCTTATAGTGGAACTGTCGTGAAGATGTTAAGTGTAGGAAGTGGTTAGAGGGTGGGAATAGTGATGCAGGTAAATCGTCGTGTTGTAGTTGGGGTGTTGGGGGGATTTGGATTGTGTGCCATGGGAGAGCGTTTGGGGGTGATCTCGTGCGAACTGTTTGGGCAGGAGCAAGCGGGCTTGTTGGATTCGAGATGGGAACAGGAGCGCGAGAGGATCATTCGGTCAGCGGTTGATTTTTTGCGACAGACGCAGGGGGCGGATGGTTCGTTTAGTTCGCAAGCAGGTCCAGGGGTTACAGGGTTGGTGGTTGCCGGATTGGTATCGGTTGGGGTGGGAACAGAGGATCCATTGGTTGTTAAGGGAGTGGATTTTTTGTTGGGGACATTACGAGAGAATGGAGGGTTGTATGCGGAGGGATCCCGGCACGCGAATTACGAGACTTGTTTAGCGATGATGGCATTGTCCAGGGTCAATAAGGGTGGCAAGTATGACGATCTGCTTGAGAGGGCGCAGCAGTTTGTTAAGGGAGAGCAGTGGGATGAGGGTGAGGGAATCAAACCGGAGGATCCGGCATTTGGAGGAGCTGGATACGGGAGTAAGTCTCGCCCTGATTTATCGAACACGGCTTTTTTCATTGAGGCATTGCGTAGCACTGGGGTACCGGAGGAAGACCCAGCCATCGCGAGAGCTTTGGCGTTTGTAAATCGTTGTCAGAATTTGGAGTCTCCTGCGAACAAAACCGAGTTTGCATCGAAGATCAACGATGGTGGGTTTTACTATACACCTGCAGCGGGTGGCGAATCGATGGCGGGCAAGGATGAAGCGACAGGGGGCTTACGTTCGTATGCTTCGATGACTTACGCTGGTTTGAAAAGTATGTTGTATGCGGGAGTTGATCGGCGAGATTATCGCGTGAAGGCCGCATTGGATTTTTTGTCCAAGAACTACAGTGTTAGCAGCAATCCGGGTATGGGAGCGGCGGGACTATATTACTATCTTCACACGATGTCCAAGGCTTTATCGATATACGGAGAGGCGATGTTTGAGACCACCGAGGGGGCGAAGTCTTGGAGGGAGGACATTCTGCGTCAGTTGCGAGACACGCAGAATGTCGATGGTTCTTGGAGAAACCCGGAGGTTCGTTGGATGGAGGGAGATCCAAACCTAGTAACGGGTTATGTGTTGCTTACACTTTCGCATCTAGCGAATCGCTAGTTGCAGAGGCTTTTATTGCTGAGCGGAAAGTACGTCGGCGGTTGCTTTCTTCGATGCTTTCTTTCTTCGACGAGCTGCGAGGAGGGCGCCTGTGGCCGGAACGCACAATAGAGCGAGCGTTGTTGGTTCTGGCACGGAGGTTGTGCGGTGGAACTCGATGAAGAAGGAAGCTGGGTTGGATCCGATGGTTGAAGGAACAGTAAATCCCGATCCTGGGTCACCGACGAGCCAGAAATCGAGTCTCCGGTTCAGCGCGAGCGAATCATGGATTGCGAGGCCGGCGGGAATCGGGATTGCTTGGGGGGCAACTAAATCTGGGTCACCTGGGACGAAGACGACTTCGGTCGCATTCTGAGAGACAGTGCTGACTCGTAAGCCGGTATCGAAGATTTGGTTTGCAGCGCGTGCTGCTTCGAATCCGGATGCAGCATTACCTGCGAAGAGGGCGATGTTGTTGGCTTGTGCGATGGTGACGATGGCGTACATCGCTTCCATGCGACGGAATGGGCCGCCTTCTACGTTGTTGAACAATCTTCCAAGGTAGACCGCTCGGCTGGAGGTCGTCGATTCGACCGTTGCATTTTGTTGTTTGAAGTCGAAGATGATGTCCGCTTTCGCAATCGTCGGCATTGCTTGGAGCAGGCAAACGAGGCTTGCAAAAACAATCAGCAGTTGTCTTGTAATCTTCATGATTTAGCTTGCCAATATTTAGATGGATTTCGCGAGTCGTTGACGTCGGCGGTTGAGTGAGTAGATAGTGATAGGTGCGATGAGGAAGCAAGCGATTGAGGCAGGCTCGGGGATTGCTTCGAGTTCGAGGGTTGAATTGAGGATAGTAGTGACGATTTGAGGACGACCATTGACGATTTGCAGAGAGTCAAAGGAGGCTGGAACTGTGATATCTTTGAAATCTTCGCTGGCTAGCCACGCTTCAATTCGTCTCTCAGGATCTTGTTCCATAATTGCTGCAATTGCAAGGCTTTGGTCATCAGTAATATCTGCGAAGTCCGTTTGTTTTTCGACAACACCGGTACTGCTGGGGAATTGATCGTAGGAGACTCGGAGGTCGAGTCGAACGGCATCGCCTACAGTTAGAGCGAGGTCGAGATCGAGCGTACCAGCTTTTGCGATGACGATATATGGGGCTTTGTCACCAACTGCTTCTGGGGGAAGTTGCACCCAGAGTCGGATTCTCGCACGTAAATAGGCGTAGGCATCGGCATCGTTTCGGAAGTCGTACAATCCGATTTTGGAAGCCGAGCCGGTCCCTCCTGGGTTTTGTGGGGACTTGTTGAAATCGACTTTTGAACCGATTTGATTTGTAGTGCTGCTGAATATAACGCCAGCATGAGCATGGCTTACGAGCATCGCTATGGTGAGAAAGGCGAATCCGGTCGTTTTCAATACTTGAGAGAGCATGGTGTTGACTCGGTTGGGGTTATTGGGCGCGTTGCGGTCCGGTTATTTTTTTCCCGTTGGGATCCAATCAATACTAAAGCGTGGAAAGAGCTGGGCAAGAAAATGGGGGATTTAGGATATGGAAAAATATGTAAACGACGGAGGATGTAACGATTAAAGGAGATAGCGCAAGTTCCCGGGGTGTAGTGGATTTAGGGAACGCGCAGCGTAGAGAGCGGAACGGTGCAGGGCTGCCAGGGGAGAGTGAAGGGGACTCTTAGTTGTAAGCTGCTTGTAACGCAGGTGCTCGTCGTGCTTGGCGGTAGGCAAAGACAGTACGGTACCGCCGCGGAGTTATTTGAGTGGCTTAACTGAATTGCAGAGACGCTCAGTTATAGAGAGTTGATGACTGCGTTGGTTTGGTTAGCCGAAGTACTTTTCTGTCATGGCATGAAGATAAAGGAGAGACTCCTTCATTTCATCCATTCCGTTCATTCCGTCTTCGATGCTGATCCATCCGGCGTAGTTGATGGATGCGAGTCGTTCGAAGATGGCTGGATAGTCATTGAGGCCTTTTCCCGTGACGCCGTGCAGGAGGACTTGGGCGTATCCGACGTTACCGTCGGCGGAAGCGAGGTCTTCGAGTGAGGCACCTGGTGCGAGGTATCGGTCGCTTGCGTGCATACTTACTACGCGAGGGAGGACAGCATCGAGAAGAGCGATTGGGTCATCACCTGCAACGACGGCGTTGCTTGGATCGTATTGGACACCGAAGAATGGTGAGAGAGGGATGAGGTCTAGTAGTTTTAGGAAGACATCTTTTTTCTGGGCGAATTCGGGGTAGATCCAGAACCCGTCTTTATAGTGGTTTTCGATTCCGAGAATAACACCGTAGGATTCGGCGACGGGGATGCATTCGCGAATGGCGGAGGAAGCGTATTGAAGTCCGGTTTCCAGGGAGACATCCGGCCAGCGCTGACCGCTGAGGACTCGGCAGACGGTACCTGGCCCGCCGAGTTTAGCGGCGACCGAGATCATTTTCTTTTGGTAATCGATGGCTTTAGTTCTGTTTTCGGGGGCTGGGTGAGTAAAGTCTGGGGAGCAGCAGAGCATTGGCATTTCGAAGTTTGCGTTGGTGAGAGCACCTCGAAGTTCCGCCAGGTAATTGTCGGTAGTTTCCCAGAGAAAGCCCTCGTACATTTCTAGCCCGTCGGCGGGAAGCGATTTTGCCATTTCGATCCAATCGAAGACGCTCATCGTTCTTTTCTGGGAGATCTCCTCTAGATAGCACTTGGGAAATGCGCTGATTTTCGGGCGGGCTTTTCTGGTGGAAGGAGTGTTCATTAGCAGGTTTGATTGAATGGGTTGGATTTAGGGGGATTAGTTTAGGAAAGTTTACTTATTCGGAGTGGAATGTTAAAATAGGAAAGAAGTTTTAACCGAAGTTTGCTTGTATTAGCAAGTTCTGGAACTACACTTGAGTTAGTCCCACGGGGAATCTTCCCTTTGGTGGTGGTGGCTGAACACTGAAATAGAGACTCCTGCGGATCTAGTAGAAAATTAGGGAACTGAAGATGCATCGGCAATTGTTTCGTAAGCTTTTGATTTCCACCGGATTGGCGTTTGGTTTTGGGACTTTGATGGTCGGGGAATTGCTTGCTCAAGAAAGTATTGGTTCTGTCGCTACGCCGGAGGGGTTGGCAAAACCTTCGGCAAAGGATGGCGTGAACAACGAATTGAATCACTACCAGTGGGTTCATCGAGGGGAAGATGGTTCGATTACTGGCATAATAGGGGCTCCTGCGGGGGACAGTCAGATTCGCCAGGGTGGGGTGGATGTGTATTTGGTTCGTGATGGAAAGCGGGTCGTAACGACGCGAAGTGCGGAAGATGGTTCTTTCCGTTTGGTAGGTGTTGAGCCTGGGGTTTATTCTTTGGTGGCGGAGACACCGAGCACTTTGGCGATTATGTCTTTGACAGTTTTAGAGGGGGTTTCTGGCCAGCATTTGCCAACTGGTATTCAGATTCGATCATTGACACCGGCGACAGATCGAGTGGTTTCGTTGTTGCGTAGTGGGTCAGTGCCTCGGGGTACTCATGGGATGTTGGTGGAAACAGACCCGATTGCGGGGACTCGAAAATTTTTGAACAGTTATAAGGTATCGATTGACACCGAGGGAGGACTTCGGGGTCGGGTGACAGTGCCTGGGGGTGGACGGAGTTTGGCGGGTACGTTGGTCTATTTGACTTCGGCGGGCAAAGAAGTTGCACGGTCGAAGACGGATGAGGCTGGCAATTATCGGTTTGAGGGTATTTTGCCTGGTAATTATGGGTTTGTTGCATCTGGTCCTCAAGGTGTGGCGGCATTGGGTTTTGTTGCAGTTAATTCTGATTCCCAGAATGGTGAATCGAGTGCATTGATTGCACCGGACGGGGCGAGGTATGTGAATTCATCGGTTGCTGAGGAATCGATTCCGGTATTGAACGTAGAGCTCGCTTCATCGGATTGTTTGGGCGTTCCGGTAGAGATTGTGGGAGAAGAGATTGCGGGAGAGTGCTGTCCGTTGCCGATGGGTGGATGTTGCGGAGTTGCGGGTGGTTACGGAGCCGCGGGTGGTGGTGGCGGTGGTGGAGTTGGTGGTAGTTTCGGTGGGGGGTTGTTGCCGCTGGCTGCTCTTGCGGGGCTTACAGCAGTGGGGATTACGGTTGCGAAGGAGACGAACGACGACTCGAACGTGATCATTTCGCCAGTAATTGTCCCTTAGTGAACGTTTGGTTGGATTCGTTGATCCTTGCTCTGTTTGAAATAGGGTGGAGGGTTGGCTGGTTCTGAAAGTCATTGAATAAGTTTATTGCTTATGCCGCTGGTGGTTATATCGAGACCACCGGCGGTTTTGTTTTTTAATGAATGGCGGTTTGCGGGGGCTTTGATTGAGCACAAGTGAGTTCATTGGGGTACAATCCGACCACTGAAAGTTTGGGCAATGGAACTTTGTGGTTGGGGTAGTTTGTCAGTGAGCGTGTGTGATGGATTGGGAGAAGTAAGGATGAAGAATGTTCTTTCGCGATGGGTCAGTAGTGCATCGCTTGTTTCCGGGTTTGCGTTGTTTTTTGGTGGTCTTGAGATTGGATCGATAGGTTGCGCTCAAGAGGTCGGAACGCGAGCGGCAAGCTTGGTATATCCTTTGGACGGAGTGGTTGGGAAGGATGGGGTTCTTTGGTTAGTGGATCGAAACAGGCCTGGGGTATGGAAGTACGCTGATGGGGCATTGGGGTTGGAGGTGGAGGGTAGCAAGCGATATCGCGAGAAGATGAATGCGGTGCGTTGCATAGCGATTTCCTCGGATGGTGATTTAGCTGTTGGTGATCCGGCGACACGAGAGGTTTATCGCAGGGGAGCGGACGGGCAATGGGTTGCAACGTTGGGAGGGAAAATAGGGATACCTACCGATTTGGCGTTTATGAAGGACGGTAGTTTGCTGATTGCGGACTTGGAGCGACGGGTATTGTGGAAGCAGGCATCGGCAAGTGCAGCGCCGGAGGTATTTGCGGCGGTGAATCCTCGTGGAGTATTTGTTGATGTGGCGGATCGGATTTGGGTGATTTCGCAGGATGAGAATCCTTTGCTTCGACTCGATGCAGATGGAAAGCCGGAGCCGATCGTTCGAGGGCGAGTCTTTGATTTTCCTCATCAGGTGGTTGTGGATAGCGAGGACAGGTTTTGGGTCACTGATGGATATCGTAAGGGCGTATGGAGTTGGAAGTTGGGTGAGGAGCCCAAGTTGATTTTCAGTGGTGCGCCGCTGATGAATCCAGTGGGGTTGTTCTTGGTGGAGGACAAGCCGGTGGTGGTTGATCCGCATGCTCAGAGCGTATTCCGTTGGAACGGGAGTGCGTTTGAGAAGTGGTTTGTGGTTGAGGCGAAATAAACTTAGTGAAAGCTTTCATGGATGTACAGAAGAATGGTTACGGGGTTTTTCTCACCATTGAGGGGTGGGGTTGTAACTTAGTCGGTTGTTATGGTAACGCCCTAGTCCCGACACCGTATCTTGATGTTTTTGCGTCGAAGGCTTGGGTATTCGATCAGTACTGGATGGATCGGTTTTCGGCGGCGGACTTGTTGCGCAGGGTTGCGCCTTGTGAGAGCGGATCGCAGGAGTGGATGATCGTCACACATAGTCCGAAAGCTCGAGAATACTTTCAGGGGTATGGCAACGTAGAGGTGTTGGAGTTACGGGGTGGAGAGGAGTATGAGTATGGGTTTCAGGAGTTGATCATTCGCGGGATTGCTTTGTGGTTGGATCGCAAGCATGAGTATCCATATTTGTGGATTCATTCGCGAGGATTGTGTGGAGACTGGGATGCACCGTATGAGTTTAGGCAGTTGATGTGTGACGAGGGGGATCCGGATCCTCCGATCGGGCGAGAGCCGCCGGAGTTGATTTTGCCACCTGGGTACGATCCTGACGAGCGATTTGGGTGGGCTTGTGGTGCAGGCGGGCAGGCGATTTGTATCGACCGTGGCGTTGAGGCATTGATGGGGCTTTTGGATGAGATAGAGCTTATTGATTCTTGTTGGGTTGTATTATCTGGGGTACAGGGTTATCCGTTGGGCGAGCATGGTGGAATTGGTTTTAGTGGTGTTGGTGGTTATGCGGAGCGATTGCATTGTCCGTTGTTGATTCGTTTGGCGCAGGATGAGCCGTTGGGGGGTAGGATCGGTGATTTCATGCAACCGAGGGGTTTGTCGCAATGGATGCGTTCGTTGGTACGTCGCATTTCGGGAGAAGATCTTTGCATCGAATTCGAAGGCTACACAGACACGATGGCATATGCGATGGGTGCAGGGGAGCTTGCGATGGTCACCTCTGCTTGGTCAGCAGTTGTTGGTGTAGAAGAGCTTTCATCGGGCCAGGTTGAGTTAAAGCCGATTGGGGTATTCTGTCATCCGGAGGATCGTTGGCAGCAGAATGAGATTCAAGGTCGGGTTCCTGATGTGCAGGAGTTATTTCAGCGAATTGCGATGTTGATTCTTCGGAGGGAGGGGGTGGTTACCTCAGGAGTTGGGGGCGAAGAAGAGGATGATACTTTGGATCGGATGCTTGACGAATTAGATGGATATGGCAGATAGTAACCGCAATCGAATACGAACTGTGAGAAAGTAAGGAGAAGAATGGACGTTAAACCGATGGTGCCTTCTGGTAGGGATAGTATTGGTCGGGTGTATGTACAGCGAGCGACGCGGCATCCGAATATTTTTCGCAAGCGAGTAGAGCGGTTGGAGGGTAATCCTCAGGGAGGGGATTGGGTAGCGGTATATGCGTTGGAGGTTGAGCATCAGAGGCTCTCTGAGCCGAAGTTGTTTGCTTACGGCATATATAATCCGAAGGCAGAGGTTGCGGTGAGGTTGTATTTTTGGCAGGAAACGTTGCCGACGGATGGTGATTGGACTCGGCTCTTCGAGGATGCGGTAACGTTACGTCATGGCATGTTAAGGATACCGGAGCGAACGAATGCTTATAGGTTATTGCATGGAGAGTCCGATGGTGTACCTGGTTTGGTAGTGGATCGTTATGGCGATTGTTTGAGTGCAGAGGTATTTAGTTTGGGGATGGCGCATCGAGCGGCAGAGATTCTTGAGCGACTGCATCCGTTGGTGGGGACCAAGTATGGAATGGTGCAGGCATCGCCTCAGTTTTCGAGTCAGGAGGGTGGGCATTGGCAGGGTAGTCGATCTCAGGGCTTTCCGGCTTACGCTACGATTCACGAGGGTGATGTGCGTTACCGGGTTCATTTTGGGACAGGACACAAGACAGGTTTTTTTTGTGATCAGCGGGAGAACCGCGAGATTTTGACGAGGTACACAGCGGGGCAGACGGTTTTGGACGTTTGTTGTTACAGTGGTGGATTTTCAGTTGCGGCGGCGAAGGCGGGGAAGGCGAGGGAGGTAACTGGGGTGGATTTGGACGAAGATGCGCTTGTGATGGCCAAGAAGAATGCGGACATAAATGACGTGCGGGTTCGTTACGTTCATGCGGATGCTTTTGCTTACATGCGAGACATGGTTCGCAATGGCAAGCAGTATGACGTGGTTGTATTGGATCCACCGAAGTTGATACGATCGCGAGCGGAGTTGGAGGAGGGAACGAGGAAGCATTTGGATTTGAATCGGCTGGCGATCCAGTTAGTTAAGCGTGGGGGGCTTTTATTGACCTGTTGTTGTGCTGGATTGCTTGACGGTCCGTCGTTCTTAAACGTGGTGCAGTCAGCCGCGCGAACGACGGGAGAGGTCGTCGAGGGGCATCGAAGTCGAGGAAGGGTTGTTCAGATCATCGAAAGTCGTTCGGCAGCGATGGATCACCCGATGGCGACGCATTGCATGGAGACTGGTTATTTGAAGGCTTACTGGGCGCGTGTGCTTTGATTCGCGTCTGGTGATTTGGGAGCAATGGTTACTGGGGTGGGGCTGGCAAGGGGGTGGGGCTGGCGAGTTCTTGTAGCAGTTGTAGGGCTTGCTCGTAGCGCGGTGATTCTTCGAGTGCTTTGAGGCAATATCGTTTAGCTTTTCTTAGTGGTTCTTCGGTTTGTGTAGTGTTTAGTGCAAGTTGTCGGTGCGCTTGTGCGAGTCTGAGGTTTAGGTTTGCCGGATCGATGGGATCTAGTAGGGAGAGTGCGAGGAGTGCGTTGATAGTTGAGGAGGGGTGGTTCAGTTTTTCGGATGCGGTAGCGAGGGAATCGAGTGTTGGCGCGTGATCAGGACGGATTGCAAGGATTGCTTGGCACCATTGTTTGACGGACAGGAAGTCATGTGACGCGAGGTCGATTTCGACGAGTCGTTTTAGTGGTGCGGAGTCATGCGGATCGATCTCAATGAGTTTTATTAGGGCTTGGCGTTCGGAGATTGTATTTCCGGTAGTGTTTTCGATTGCGATCCATTTACGTAGTGCGTTCGCGTTCGAGGGGTCGGTAGGCCAGAGATCCACCAGAGCAATGGCTTTGGTTCGAGCTTGGTCCCAGTTCTTTTCATTGATTGACTGATTGAGTTCGCTGTGGAGTATTGAATAGGAAGCTAGGATTGTTGAATTATGGGTTGAAGGATCGGAGGGTTGTAGATCTAGATTTGGAGCGATTTGTTTTGCGCGTTCGACGGCGTAGTTGCGAAACGCTTGATCGAAGCCGTCGATGGATCCTGTGCGTCTTGCGAGTGCTTGGGATATCTCGAGTCCGTTTCGGAGGTCTTCGAGCAACTGCAACAAGCCATCGTGGCCGAATTGCTCAACGAAAAACTGGACGACCCATGAGGCGATGAAATAGGCGAACTGCAATCGTTCGGGGTTGGAGGGGGCGAGAAACATGCTACTGAGTTGGCTGGGTGGGGAAAAATCGCCAGAGCGTATCCAGTGGATGTAGTGGGGTTGTGGTGGTTCACCCCAAGCGGGGTTTCTTTGTTTTTCTTCGTAGACGGAGATTCCTTCGGAGAGCCATCTGGGCATTTTGTTTTCGGTGAGCTGTAAGGTGATAACGTGGCAGTATTCATGCCAGAGGACCGATTGCCAATTATGTTCGGCGCTTAAGGCGGTGGGGGAGTTGGCGGTTATAACTTGACCGAAGCAGACGCCGAGAAAACCTTCTCCACCTGGTAGTCCGAAGGTTCGGATTGCGAAATCGCGTTGTTTTGCGAACAGGTCTACGATGATTGGTTCTTGAAGGTTCGCTTTATATTTCATGACAAGGGTACTTCTCGCTTGTGTAAGGGTTTCGGCAACACGGTCTGCGAAAAGTTCTGCTTCTTGTTTATCCATGCGTAGAATGAAACCTGGGATATCGATCGAAGTGTATTTATCGAGTTCTGTTTTGAGGATTTGCAGGTTGTAATTGGTGACGTGGAAAGGGTCTGAGCGTCTGGCTTGTTGCACCATTTCCCAGCCTTGAGCTTCGTTCCCAAGTCGAAGTAGATCTTGTGCGAGTTGGGTTTGGGCGGGGTGGAAGTTCGGATCGGCTGTCAAAGCGCGTTGTTGGTATTTGGCACCTTCTGCAAAGCGGTAGTGCATGGAGAGGTTTTTTCCGATGGTGTAATCAACGTTGGGATTAAGATTTCGTTTTTCAAGAGCTCTCGAGCGATATTGGGCTTCATTTTTATGGTCGTTTTTAAGGTGCGCGATCGCAGCGCGAAGTGCCCAAAGGATGCTCGACGAAGGATTGATCGACTCAACTTGGTTTAATACGGTTTGGGCTTGTTCATAATTCTCCCGGTCGATCAGAGCTTGTGCTTCGAGGAGAAGTGAGGGGATGTGTTTTGGGTTGAGTTCCAGAGCTTTTTGTAGATGTTCAGCGGCTTTTGTTCTGTCGGATTGGTACCAAGTTTGAAAAGCCAGTTGGTGTAAGTCGGGGTTGGTGTCGGATATTTTGAGTGCTTTTGTGATTGCATCTGCGGCGACTTGATAGTCGGATTTTTCAATAGCCATTTTTGCTATTGCTTTGTGGGCATCGATGTTTTTGGGATTCGTTTTGACGGCTTGATCAAAACAGAGTTTTAGGACTTGTTTGGGATCTTCATCTTTGAGAAGAAAGAATTCGCCGAGGGGGACTAGTTCTGATTTGGCTGAATATTTCCAGGGGCTGCGTTGTACGAAGGCGGTCAGTTCATCGAGTTGTTGTTTAGCTTTTTGGGGTAAGTTGTTTTCGAGGTAGATTTGGTGGCCTAGAAGTTTCAGTCTCATGGAGTCGCCGAAGCGTTCGAGAGAGTCTTCGTAGACTTTCATGGCTTGTTCGGTTTTTCCTTGGATCAACAAAGCCGAGGCGAGGATGCGGGGCCAATTTTCGTTCCAAGTTTTTTTATCGACTTGGAGTTGGGCCATTTCGATGGCTTGTTCGTACTCACCTTTATCGATGAGTTCTTGGGCTTTTACTGGGTCGGCGGTTTGGCCGAAACAGTCAGACTGGAGTAGCAAGAGCAGTATCAGGAGTACCCAGCTAGGTATCATCGGGTGGTTGCGAGTTGGGATGTTGTTCATCCAGAGTTTCGTGAAGGTTGATAGCATCTTGAAAATTGGCGTGAGTTACAGCAAAGAGGGGGTGGAAGATCCGTTACAATATACGGTGTTCCGGGGGTCGGAACAAAGAATTGATAGATGACAAATTTTTTAAGGGAGAATAGGAATGCGACTGCTATTTGCGATGGCTTTGGTAATTGGATTTGCTTCATCGACTTTTGCTGAGACATGGACTCTCAACGCGGAAAAGAGCAAGATTGATTTTGTTGGAAAGAAGCCGGAGGGAGCGCACAAGGGTGGGTTTAAGTCCTTCAAGGCTGAGGCAAAGGCCGACTTGCAGAATCCACAAGAGGGATCGTTGAAGTTGGAGATTCAGACGGATAGTTTGTGGTCGGATGATGGGAAGTTAACGGAGCATTTGAAGAATCCGGATTTCTTTGATGTTCGCAAGTATCCGAAGATCACGTTTGAGAGCACTGCGATTGAAGCAGCGAGTGAGGACGATGTGAAGTTGGTTGGTAAGCTTACGATGCTGGACAAGACCGTAGAGATCAAGGTTCCTTGCAAGGCTGTTTTGGGTGAGGGTACAGCGGAGTTGCGTACTGAGTTTAAGCTTGACCGGACTAAGTTCGGGATGAACTACGGTAAGGGCAAGATCAACGACGAAGTTGAAATCGTCGCAACTTTGTTTTTTAAGCGTCCATAGTCAGCGCTAAGGACTTTGGCATTATCGTACCTGCCTTGATTAGGATCAGGGCAGGTATTGAGAGCGGAGTCTGCTCATGCACTCCACGATCGATCGCGGATGAAGTTCCTTCGTGAACAATCCTGCGTTTGGGACTGCGGAGTCGGGCGAATCCAAGCATTGGTTCCAGAGGATTGCATCGACGTTTGGTTTTGCGAGAAGTAGTTGTAGGATTTCCAGTCCGCTGGGGGGGATTGGTTTTGAGGATAGGCTTGATTGGGAGTTACAGATTTTTGCGGGGTCGGAGTGAGGGTTAAATTGAGAAGGGTTGATTTCGGGAGCGGTATCGTCGTCGTCTTCTTGGAAGGTTGAGGCGGTGAGTTTCAGAGGATAATCCCAGTTTGATACGATAGGGTTATTTTGATTGTGTGTATCGCTGAGAGATACAAGGTTGGATGGTGAGAGTTCTAGAGGGGTTGTGAGTCGCACGAGGAGGGAGCGATTTTGGCTACTCCAGTGATCGATAAGATCGGACAGGCCTGGAAGATCCATGGGGAGGGTTCCGTTTGGCCAGTAATTGAGGTTTAGTTCTAATCCGATACCGGCAATCGACCGGTCGTGAGCACGGATGAGGCTTTCGGCGAATACCAAGGGGTTGATAGCGCGACTGTTCGATCGCATATTTTCTGCCGCTGGTAGATCGACAGAGAAAATCAGTGGCGTTTTCGGGTCGAGGTTGTGGATCAGGTTGATAATATTGCAGGCCAGTTTGAAGGATTGAGCGTCATCGAGGCCGGTCGATTGGCAGTTGCTCAGTCCGCTACAAGCGTCCCATAGTTGAACGTGTCCTTGGTATTTCGAGACGGTGTATTTTACTTTTTGTAAAATGTTTTCAAGCAGTGACTCGAAGGAGTTACAGGTCGGATCATTTTGTGAGGAGCGGACGTCGTTGGGGGTGACGAGAGGTCCGCTGACGACTCGTAGGTTTTTTTCTTTGGCCCATAGAAGTTGCTCGATGGTTCCGCGATGCGATTCGGTCGCTGTGGAGTAGTTTTGGGTTGGGTATGCGCAGTCGATACTGACCGTGTTGCAAGCTGGAAGAAGTTGTTCGGCTAGAGGTTTCCAGTAGGTGTCATGAGGGAGTCGCACGCCAAAGAGGGTTTGTAGTTTTTCGTTGTTGCGTAGTCGTGCGTGGAGGTTTTGAGTTACAAAAGCTCTTACGAGAGGGCGAGCTGCGCTTACGGTCAGGTCGATAGCTTGTTGTGCGAGGCTATCACTGAGGGGAGGGTTGTCTTTTTCAAGGATTGCTTGGACAAAAACATCCGAAGCTTGGTCGATCAATTCCGAGTGGGAGTTCGGGATACGTACGCCTATACGATCCCAGAAGAACGCGTTGGTACGGATACGGTGGATGGTACCGCGAGCAAGTTCGAGGGTCAGGTTGTATGGAGGTTGGTTTGACCGGAGCGAAGCGGTGGTAAGGACAATTGGGCCGAAGTCTTTCGTCGGCCAAGGTATAGATAGTTTGCAGGAGTCGCTGCTATCGATATCTAGGACAAGGAGGTCCTTGTCGAGACAATTTTCTGACTTAAGCGGTCTGCCGTCGATACCCGCGACGAAGGCGGTTTGCCAAAACCTCGGATCGAAGTCCGAGGCGTTTGGAATACGAAACCGCATGATGGCCATGTTGATGCTCTGTGGAACGTTGACGAATGTCCATCACTGGAGGGGGAGGGATCAGTCCCCACGAAGTTTGAGATTGAGCACAGTGAGTTTCTCTCGCACTTCGGTCAGAGAGGTAACGCCGAAGTTCTTGCATTCAAGCAGGTCATCGCCTGTTTTTCGGATCAGTTCACCAATGGTGTTGAGTTGTAGCCGAACCATGCATTTGCGTGCTCGAACAGACAGGTTAAGTTCTGAGATGGGACGTTCGAGGAGAACGAGTTGATCAGGGGACATGCCTGAGGTGTCTGGAAGTGGGTCAGCCTCTCGTTTTTCGTGAGCGAATTGTCCGAGTGACAATCCTTTTGCGGAGAGCATTTCCTTGATTTCGACGAGGGAGGTTTCGCCGAAGTTTTTGCTAGAAAGTAGAGTCTGTTCGGAGACACGTGTGAGGTCGCCGAGAGTGCGAATGCCCATTTTTTGGAGGCAATTGCGGGAGCGAACGGAGAGTTCGAAATCGGTGACAGGAACGTTTAGTAGTTGTGCGAGCTTTTCGTTTTGTTTGAGGGTTTCTTCGTCGACGGACTCTGGACCACCAGCGATCGCATCCTTGAGATACATTTTCGCTACCGCGTGGTTAGGGGAGGTTTCCAAGACACGTCGGTAGCAAGCTTGTGCTCGGTTGTAGTCGTTGCGGTCTTCGTACATCAGACCGAGATTTAGCAGGGTGCCGATGTGTGATGGGATGACGCCGGCACCGCGTTGGTAGAGTTCGAATGCGCTTTGATCACTACCCATACGATCGTATTCGAGGGCGAGGCCAAAGAGTGCGCCGCCATGTTTTGGGTTGTGTTGGAGAGCACGTTGGTACAATGCGATGACTTCTGGTAGATTTCCACCGATTGATGCGAGGGTCGCTGCCCGCTGATAGGGGTATTCTGGATGTTGTTCAACAGGGCCAAAAATGTTGTCTAGGATTTGGAGGGCTTCCTCCCTGCGTCCCAGGTATCGGAGGGCTTCGGCGCGTGAGAGTTGGCACCATTCTGCGGTGTATCCTGCTTTTTCAGCAGCGTTGTAATACTCTATTGCTTTATCAAATTGATCGGTTTGGAAGGCTGTCTTGCCAAGGTAGTATTGGGCGAGCGCACCGCCGTCACCTTGACGAAGTGCCGATTCCGCTTCTTGAAAACGCCCGAGGAGATACAAGCAAACGCCGAGACGGGTTTGTGTTGCAGGTGAGAGATCCGGGGTCTGTTGAAGTTCTTGTACTGCGTCTTTGAGGAGTGCGAGTTGCGTTAGGTCCTCTTCGATTACCTTGGTGATTTTCTCGATATCGTTCGGACCGAACGATTGGTTAGAAAGAACAACTTCACGGATGTCGGTGTTTGTACCGGTAACCATTGCTTAACCTCGAATAGGCCATTTGAAAGAGACAGACGGCCAGTTGGGTATGTGGGAAGGACGTCTACTTGAAGCCGGCAGTGGGAGTCGAACCCACAACCCCCGCATTACGAATGCGGTGCTCTGCCAATTGAAGCTATGCCGGCAGGGATTTCTCGATGGAAACGTTCCCACCGAGGGGTAGTAAAGTAGACTGATTCTTGTGGAAACGTCAAGTCCCATGCGGTGGAGGAAGTATTAGAGCGGCTTGGATCAGGCAGTTTTCGGATATTGGGAGGGGGCTTCGGATCGCTCTGGGTAGTTTGTGGCTAGGTCGTGTTGGGGGGGTGTTGGGGACTTTGAAGTGGCATCTGACTGGTTTGGCGGAATGTTTTTGGACGGAAATCTACTGGAGTACCACCACTTTTCGAATAAGTTTGGGGATCGAAGACGCGGGTCATTCGCTGCGATTCGGTGGCGTTTGCCGGTCCGGGTTTCCAGGACAAGCTCCGTTCCTGCAATTTCTCGGACAATCCAGTACTTGTCCACTTCGTAGGAGTAGAGTTCGCCGTGGGGGGATGGCGAAATGTTTTTTGCACGTTTACCGGGTGAGAGACCGTGTTTTTCGCGGGTAAAGATAACCCAATCGTTTGTTTTGAATCGAATTGAATCCGTTGGCATGTTGTCTCCGTACGGCCATCAGTGCTTGTGTGGCATTTGTGATATCTTGCTGAGTTTGACTATATAGGTGCATGTGCAGGTCTGTTAGTAGTTTTTGGTTTATGGTTCTCTAAGTCTAGTCCAATCGGTAGCTTAGAAGAAGAATTATGGGTTTTTTCATTGAACCACGGTGCCGACCAACGGGGGCAGTTGCCAGCAAGTTCATCAAGCTATAAGCTGAGTGTAGACCGGTGAGTAGCTAGGCGTTGGATCTCTAGAACATGAATCTCTAGACGATGGATCTGAAGTTCTAGTCAGTCGATTCGAGGTGTGCTTCCTCGGGCAATGCCGGAATTCGGTTTCACTTTTTACAGACGATACATTTATGTCGGACCACTGGAATTCATTGGCCAACTTGTTAGGTACCCCCAGTTTGAAGCCTCATGGGAAGAGGGGGGCAGTGGAAGAGGTTCAGCCGGTTGCTGAAGCGTTAACAAGTGGTGAATCCTTGCCTGTGGTTGAATCGAAGGCCACGACTTCTAAGTCAGCAAAGGGATCCTCAAAGGAGGAAGCTTCAAAGAGTAAGCGTAGTCCTCGGCGTGGGAAGAAGTCTGATGCTATCGAGGGTTTTGCTGAGGAAGTGATTGTTGAACAGGAGCCTGTAGTCTCGGTCGATTCTGGGGACTTGGTACCTGTCCGAGACGTCAATGAAATCCAGAGTGTGGAAAATTCCAAGTTGTTTTCCAACGATGAGCAATCCGGGAAGCCTGTTTCCGTCTTGAGAAGCTCTTGGGATGCGGTGGCGAATTTCTTCGGGATGGGTGGTTCGGAGAATCCGGAACCGCGATCGGAGCGTTCCCAGGATACTCGCCGCTCAAGCGGAACCCCACGGGGACGAAGAGCCGGGCGGTCTGAGGATCGCGATCTTGGAGAAGTTCAAAAGGATAAAGGCTTGGTGGAACCTGAGGGGCGGAGCGTTCAAGGAGTTGATTCGGTGGATGTTCCGGTAGATCGGCGTGGGGAGCGAAGGCCGCCGCGTCGTGGAGCACAGGGGGCTGGACAGGTTCAGAGTGAGAATATTGCGAAGGGTGACGTGGCGAGGGACGGTTCAAGGGATCGACGTGCGGGGCGTGTTGATCAAGTAGGGAAATCCGAGCGAGTTCAAAGAGTCGACGACGATAGTTTAGAGCGAGATGATCGAAGATTGGAGCGTGATGATCGAAGACCGGAGCGTGATGATCGAAGACCGGAGCGGAATGACCGTACGCCGGAGCGGAATGACCGACGACAGGATCGAGATGATCGAAGATTGGAACGGAATGATCGTGTGTTGGAGCGGGGCGATCGAAAGCCGGAGCGGAGTGAGCGGAGGTCGCAACGTGACGATCGAAAACCGGATCGCGAGCCACGGCAAGCGGAGCGAGGTTTTGGAGGGGGGCTCGACGATTTTGAGGCCCCATCACGGGAAGATTCCAGCTTTGCTGAGGGATTTGACAAGGGGGTAGATTTAGGACGACCGGAGCGATCGGAAGATCGGGGTGAGTCGCGGAAGATGCGTGGGGGTCGGCGTGATCAAGATCGTGATCGAGTGGTAGACGGAGAGCGTCGTCGGCGTTCGGATTCGAGGAACGACTCCCATTCGGAACCAAGGGGTTCGGATGATCTGGATAGCTTTGGTGGCAGTTCTGTTGAGGGTGACGATCGAGAAGAGACGCGAGTGCGTGCGGGTCGAATTCCGAGTTGGGAAGAGACGGTAGCAGTATTGATTGAGGCGAACGTAGCAAATCATCGCAAGACGCCCTCCGGACCGAATCGCTCTCGCAGGGGGCGACCTTCATCGTAGTGATGTTCTTTATTTTTTTTGGGGGGGGGTGCGGTGAGTTGGCCCCCCCCTTTGGTTTGTTTGTAGTTCCTTTTCGACTTTTCGTTAGGTGGTAGGTTTCTTCGGTGGCAAATTGTCACTTGTAATGCGCAGTCGCTAATTGATGGCATGTCTTGTGAATTGCGTAAACGTCTTTCGGCTTGATACCCGCGATGATTTTGGGATACTAGCACCCCCCCTTAAGGGTTGGGGGTTCCCCCAAATAGGCTGGGTGGGAATCAAAGCAAGGAGAATTGGATTTTCTTGGAGGTTCAAGTGGAGCTTGGGCGATTCGAGAGATCTTTTGAAATCGAAAGGGAGACGACAAGATGTACAAGAATCTCAATGCTGCGGCGTTAGGAATTTCTGGCCGTCAGAGCGAGTTGATTGAGTTGGCGATGACGTTTGGATTTCAGGGCTTGGATGTTGATGGAGTGGATTTGGAGAAGCGTAGTGCCAGAACGGATTTCGAGCGTGCATCAAGGTTTTTATTGAGTTCCAAGATGCATGTTAGTGGCTTTGAGGTTCCTGTGGATTTGGACGCTGAGGACTCGGTCTTTGACCAACAGCTTGGTGGCGTAGAGTCGTTAGTGTCGGTGATGGGGCGAGTGGGAGCGAGGGCGGGGATTGTTCGGGTACCGGCTGCCACGAATCGGCATGCTTTTCCGCAGTATTTTGAGTGGATTCGAGGTCGCATTGATCGACTGGCTTCATCGTTCGAGAAGCAGTCGGTGCTTCTGGGGCTTGAGTTTACGACGTATGGGGTGGCGAGAGAAGGGAAGCAGTATGCTTTTATCCAGGACGTGGATGGAGCGATGGCTTTGTTTAAGGCTTGCGGTAGCAAGGCCGTTGGTTTGGTGGTCGACACGTTTGATTGGACGGTTGGAAAAGGGGCATGGGAGCAGTTAGCGGAGTTACCGGGTGATCGGGTTGCGGCGTTTCGGATTGCGGATCTTTCGGATAGTCCGACAGTTCCTTCGAACGGTCCGGAGGCGAGACTGATAGCTGGGACGACGGGCAAGATCGACAATGTTCGTTTTGCAAAGGTGTTACATGCGCAGGGGTATCAGGGGCCGATCACAAGTTATCCGTCCACCTCGAATTTGGGGACGATTACCCGAGACGCGATTGTATCCCGGGCACAGGAGGTTCTCGACGAGACGTTGACGAAAGCGGGATTGCCCACGCATACGCGTCGACCGGACTTGGTGGTTGCAGACCAGACGGACACCAATTTTGATGCAATGGGCGTGGAAGTTTAGTGCGAGTTGCTGAGTTATCGCATTGAAATTTGGGGGCTGTGAGGTGCTAGGAAAAGGCCTCGTGGCCCCACGAAACTCGAATCTCCAGCTATACTGATACGACCTAAGAGTTGTATTAGAAAATGGGTAGTTGGGAGTGAGTTGGAATGTCTAAATTGACCCTTCGTGTGGTGCAAGGAGCCGACAGAGGTCGCGTCTTTGCGGACTTGAACCCACCGATTTCGATTGGTCGAGAGGAGGGGAACACGATCCAGCTTAACGATGAGAGGATCAGTCGTTTTCACTGCAAGATTTTGGCGGACAACCAGCATTTGGTTCTAACGGACTTGGAGAGTACCAACGGGACGAAAGTCAATGGACAGGCTGTTCAGTTGCGGCTTTTGCGATACGGCGATTTGATTGTGATTGGCCGGAGTGTTTTGCTGTTTGGAACTTCGGAGCAAATACGCTCTCGGGTCAATGAGACTTATTTGTTGCCGGATAGCAATCGTCCTGAGCCGACTGGGTCCGAGGCGGACTTTGAGTTGGATCCCGATCTTTTGGATCCGGCGGAGAAGACTGGGGACGTTCGATGCATACCTTCGATACCTGATCGACTGAGTCCCAGCCAGGCGGCGCAGTTAGCCGAGTTGCTGGAGTACTTACATTCTGGGATGGGTGAGGTTGTCGATGCGGTGCAAGTTACGGACAAGAAGGGAACGGTATCTGTCGACATCAGCAAGTGGCAGGCGTTGTTATTAGTTTACGGAAATCTTGCGGAGCTTATTCGAGGAATCTCTGATCCTGATTTTCGACTTCCTGGTTAGAGTGCCGACTTGTTCCATTGACACCAAAAACAAATCGTTGTTTAGCATCATTGTTCTTGCTTTATGACGAAGTGGCACTGGACGTTCTGGTGGCTATTTACTTTCTAGTTCAATCGAGCGGCAGCTCGTGTTTGGTCGCAACAGGTAGTCAGGGATAGAGAAGTATTTCGTTTCGGCGAATCATAAAATCTGTAAGGCCTTCATGGATACGAGGATCGGAGTTCGGGTTGAGGGAAGTATCGATGATCGCATCGTAGATTTTTTGATTTCCTAGTAGTCGATTGAGATTTTTGGTTTGCCAGAGTTCGGGGTAGTTTTTGCGTAGGGTGATGGCGATCGCCATGCCTGTGGAAATAGGTTCAAAGCGACTTCGGTCAGTAATAATCAATTCAACCCCCCTGCACTGTTCGTTTGCATATTTGCTTGATGTTGGAGTGAATTCGACCGGCACGAAAGTGATGCCTTGCAGTTGTAATGAATGGAGTTCATGAGCAAGGGATTGGCCATCGATCCAAGGTGCTCCGATAAGTTGGAAAGGGGTGTCAGTTCCGCGACCGACGGAGATATTGGTGGTTTCGAGCAAACCGATACCGGGGTAGAGGAATGCTTGGGTCAAGCTGCGCATGTTTGGGGAGGGGTTGATCCATGTGAGGCCTGTTTGGTCCCAAGGCATTGAGCGTTGCCAGCCTTCGCAGGGGATAACTTGAAGATCTAAATCGAGTTTCCATTCTTTATGGGCGAGATTGGCGAGTTCACCGATCGTCAAGCCGTGGCGTACGGGAAGGAGGTGAAAGGCGACAAAGGACTCTTTGCCAGCATCGAGCATTGGACCGGTAACGCGTTCTCCTCCGAGTGGGTTTGGGCGATCGAGCACGACAAATTTTTTCTTGTGTTCGGCGGCGGCCCGCATGGCTTCTCCCATCGTGGAAGGGTAAGTGTAGAACCGCGTTCCGATGTCTTGGATGTCGAAGACGATTGTGTCGATATTTTCGAGCATTTCTGCTGTAGGTTTTCGAGTCTCGCCATAGAGACTAAAGATTGTCAGACCGCTTTGAGTGTCTTGCGCGTTATCGACTTTTGCGATGTCGAGTTTTCCTTCGAAACCATGTTCGGGGCTAAAGAGAGCTTTGAGTTCTACGTTTGGGGCTTTGCGAAGCAGATCTACGGTGCTGTAGCCAGATTGATTTCGACCGGTGTGATTGGTGATAAGGCCGATGCGTTGATTTTGTAGTGGCAGGAAGTTTTGGGATTCGAGCACATCGATACCGCAGCGTACGGTACGCAGTGAGTGGTTTTGGCTGGGGTGGGAATTCGAGGCGGTCTTCGAATTGGTAAGGTTTGCGAAAGAGCGTACTGCGAGGTTGGCGATACGTCCTGCGAGAGGATTAACAAGTCCTTTTCCGGTTGGGTGTACGCGGTTGCTAAGGAAGATGTAGAACAGGTCGGTGCCAGGATCGATCCAAAGAACGGTGCCTGTAAATCCGCCGTGTCCGAAGGCTTGTTCGGAGAACAGATCTCCTCGGTTAGTTGAGAAGCCAGTTCGCTTATCCCACCCGAGTGCTCGGACACCGGAGGGGACGAGATTCCCGCGGGTCATTCGAGCGATGCTTTGCGGCGCGAGGATTCGGATGTTGTGTCCATCGGATCTTCGGAATTGTCCTGCACCTAACATCGTTTGGGCGTAGTGAGACAGGTCCGAAAGGGTTGAAAACAGGCCGGCATGACCAGCGACACCTTCGAGGGCATGCGCGCGTGGATCATGAACCTGGCCTTGGATCCATTGTTCATTTCTTTTTTCAGTCGGGGCGGCACGTAGTGCGAGTTGTTCGGAGATATTAAAGCCGGAGTCGATCATTTCGAGCGGGGAGAGCAAGTTTTCTTGGACATAGGCATCGAGTGATTTATTGCTGAGTTTTTCGACTAATTTCCCAAGGACGATAAAGTTCACGTCGGAGTATTTAAAAGCGCTTCCGATGGGAGTCGTGAGCTTTAGTTCGCAGATGTTAACCCAAGCAACTTCAGGGCCTTCGAGATAGTCTTTGAGGGGATTGTCGGGGATTAAACCGCTGGTGTGCAGAAGTAGCTGTTCAACTGTGATTTCTTCTTTGCCGTGTTTTGCGAACTCGGGAAGATGCACAGCGACCTTGTCTTGGATGCGTAGCAGGCCACGTTCGATTAACTGCATGACGCTAGTAGCGGTCGCGACAGGTTTTGTGATGGAGGCTAAATCAAAGACCGTATCGAGCGTCATGGGGGTGACCGGATCGAGAGACTTGTTCCCGAAGGCTTGGCTGTAGAACAGGCCTTGGGAGTTCCCGATGCCGATGACACAACCGGGCAGTTTCCCTTCGCTGATCGCTTCGTCGATCAAGGGGCGAATTGCAGTTTCGAATTCAATTCCGGCGAGTTCCCTAGCGGAGTTTGGCAAGTCATTTTTCGATTGCTGCTTGCCTATTGAGTCTTGTGCTTGCAGCGATGAATAGATGCACAGCGAAGCGATTCCAAGGATTAACGCGAGGGTATTTCGCACGCGATTGGATCGGGATTTATGGAGTGAGGTAATCATGTGTTGTCAACGGTTCAGTTTGTGGGAGTGGATTGCTTAGATAAGTATTTATCGATGATGTTTGCGACTAACATTGTCGTAACGGATCCGATCAATGGGAACCATGGGTAAGCGATTCTTGGGCCGAAGAGTGGGAGTACGTATTGGATGGTCAGGAGTAGGGCCAATGCTGTTACACCCCCAACGAGTGCGGGGTTTTGTCGGACGTTCGGGAATAGGATTCCCAAGCCGAACCAACCGAGTAGCGGGCCCGCCGAGAAGCTAGCGATGGTCAGAGCGTTATCAACGACGCTTCGAGAAAAGGAGTTAGCCCAGATACCGATAGCGATTTGCAGCAATCCGAAGCAGATGGTTGCTATGCGAGTGAATCGCATTCGTTTGGATTCATCTGGGGAATTTTTCTGGCTCGGAAGCCATAGATCACTGTAGGCGGAAGACGCGGATGCAGAGAGGGAGCTTGAGAGTGTCGACATGGTTGCCGCGAGGATTGCTGCGAGCATCAGGCCGATGAGGCCGGTGTTTGCGGGGAAGTGGTGTACAATAAAGTGCGCGAAGACTTCGTCGTTTCGGATACCATCTGGGAGTAGTCGTTGTGGGTTTGCTGCATCCGTGCCGTAGAAGATAGCTAGCAGAATTCCGATGAAGAGAAATAGCGCGAACTGTAGAAAGACAAAAAGGCCGCTCGACAGGATTGCGATTGCGGCTTGTCGTTCGCTCCGAGCGCTGAGATAGCGTTGAACCATCATTTGATCGGTACCGTGGGAGCCAAGTGATAGGAAAGCGCCGCCGATGATTCCTGCGTAAAGTGTATAGGGGTTGCTCAAGTCCCAACGCGTATCGATCCAGTTAGCTTTCCCGGTGGATGCAATGTAATCGGAAATAGAGTTCCAGCCGTTGGGGAGTTGCCAGAAGAGAAAGCCTGCGGCAGCGACGCTACCGGCTAGGTAGATGATCAATTGGATGCAGTCATTCCATACGACGGAGCGCATGCCACCGAGAAATGTGTAGATCATAGTGATTACACCGATAGCAACTGCGGCGGGGATCAGGGGCCAGCCGACAAGTTTTTGCAGTAGCATAGCGGCGAGGAATAATCGCAGACCGTCCCCAAGGGTTCGGGTGATAAGAAACAGAACCGAGGCGGCTCGGGTGATGCTGGGGCCGAAATGCTGTTGGAGAATTTCGTAAGCGCTGACGATGCTACCTTGGAAGTATCTCGGAAGTAGAACAGTGACGACGAAGGTACGACCGATCGCGAAGCCGAGTGCGAGTTGCAAGAATTTGAAGCCGGATTCCGAGTATCCGAGTCCAGGGATACTCAGAACGGTCGCGGTGCTTGTTTCGGTGGCGACGATGGAGCCCAATATTGCCCACCATGGGAGGTTTCGATCACCCAGGAGGTAAGATTCGACGGAATTATTCTTGCCGGCGACCAACAATCCGATGAGGATGGACGCGGCCGTTGCAGCGATAAGGACGACGATGTCGACGATTCCGAGAGGAATATCCATAGAGGACCTTTTCAACAATTGGGGCTACAGTAGATTGGCTGATTGTAATCATAGCCGAGGAAGAATGATCGGCGGTTCATAGCGTGGCAATCAACATCGGAAAACTTTCGGGAGGGCTGGGGCTATCAAGGACAAGAGAATGGAGAATTTAACGACCGAGCAATCGAACCCTGCATCTGCAAGTATTGATTCAATGGATTCCTTGTCGATTGTGGAGTTGATGAATCGAGAGGATGCAAAGGTGGTGGATTCAGTTCGGTTGATATTGCCGCAGGTCGCTTGTGCGATTGACGCGATAGTCGAACGCATCGGAATGGGCGGTCGATTGATTTATATCGGCGCGGGTACGTCTGGGCGATTGGGGGTTCTTGATGCATCTGAATGTCCACCGACATTCAATACACCTCCGGAATTGGTGGTGGGGCTTATTGCTGGTGGTGATCGAGCATTGCGACGAGCGATAGAGGGAGCTGAGGACGATCGCTTAGCGGGCGGGGATGCGTTGCGCGCGGTGGGACTGAGTTCCAAGGATGTGGTGTGTGGAATTGCGACATCTGGGAGAACCCCTTTTGTGCTCGGTGCCTTAGAGCTCGCGCGTCACGAGGGCGCGGTGACATTAGGGGTGACTTGCAATAAGGGGTCAGAAATGGACTCGCTTTGTGATGTATTGCTTGCACCAATCGTTGGGCCGGAGATACTCAGTGGTTCGACTCGATTGAAAGCCGGTACGGCGACAAAAATGGTTTTGAATATGTTGACGACCGGTACAATGATTCGCATCGGGAAAACGTATCGGAATTGGATGGTGGATTTGCGTGCGACGAATGAGAAATTGAAGGATCGCAGTATCCGAATCGTCTCGGGCATAACGGGGCTAGATCGCACACAAGCAGAAGCGTTGCTACGGGAGTGCAATGGTGAGGTCAAAACTGCTATTGTCAGTCATGAGCTTCAGGTTGGTGCTCAAGATGCACGAGAGAGACTAGCAGTTGCATCGGGACGTTTGGGTATTTTGCTCTCGAAGGGGTAGAGGACGTCCAAACATTAAAGAGTGGTCAGGGCGATAGTTCGGCTTGTGTCCGGAGTCGGAAAAACTTGGTTTATCGATAGGTTAGTGTATATGGTTCAACAAAATCGAGAGGCTCTGGTTTTAGGGATTGATGCGGGTGGGTCCAAGACCAAAGCTTGTTTGGCCAAATTGGACCTTCAGCAAGTCCACGATCCGGAGGGATGGCGCGACTGTTTGCATATGTTGGGGAGTGCTGAGTCGGGGCCTGGAAATCCTCGTTCGGTGGGTTTTGAAACGGTTTATGAGAACATTGAACGCGCGACGCGGGAAGCGTTTCAAGCTGCGGGTATCCCCTTCCGAAAAGTGGATTCCGTTTGCATTTGCATGGCAGGTGTGGGAAGGGCGGATCAGCGGGAACCTGTTGGGGCGTGGTGTGAGCAGATTCAGCTTGGGGACTCTATACGCATAAGCGAAGACGTATCGCCGATCCGCTGGGCTGCATTGTGGGAGTCACGTTATTTGCGGGATTCGAATCAACGCTTCAGCGATTCGGCGGGATCGGCGAATGATTGGAACAATAGTGTTACGTTGATCGCGGGTACTGGATCGATTGTGGCGGCATCCAAGGGACCTTTGAGTACTTCAAGCCAGGAAGAAGTTTGGGCGCCGCGAAGTGGGCTTGTTGAATCGGAATTGGAATGGGTGCGAGTTGGAGGGTGGGGTTATATATTGGGGGACGAAGGGAGTGGGTACGCAATTGGATTATCGGCTCTGAAGGAAGTCTGTCGCGCGCATGACACGGGCGAGGAGCTTTCCCCGCTACATCAGATCTTGCTCAAGGAGATGGGATGTAGTTCACCGATTGAGCTTATTCCTATGGTTTATACGCAGCCGATACCGAGGCCCAAGATTGCAAGTCTTTATCGTCACGTCGTTCGCTATGCGTCGAGCGACTTGGTTGCTGCAAAATTGTTGGAATATGCCGCTATTGACCTTGCCGAGTTGATCGTATCAGGTGCATCCCGTTGTGGTCTCAAGCCGCTTGAGTTTCGTTTGGCTTTTAGTGGCGGGACGTTACTAGAAAAATCACCTTTGGTTCCTGCTATACTCAGACACTTGGAACAGATGCAAATGCAGCCTGCGATGAGTCACCAAGTAAGCGATCCAGTTGTTGGAGCAGTCGTGATGGCTTCGTTATCCTGCAATGCAAATGGTGGTCGGCCGAGGGTGGATTGACAACTTCCGCACGCAGGATAAGGCCATCATTCAGGTACGATAGATTTAAAAAGCCCTTGGTAAAGAACAGAAAACCGATCATTCGTACGATGGTCGCGGAGGGAAAATGATGACTGACTCCACGTATCAACTTGAGCCGCTACCTCCCCCAACAAGACGCATAGACAGTCTTGCCGGAGATTCCCTCCGGGATAAGTCATCGATAGGTAACGAGATTGGGAATCAAGGAAGCGAGCGAGTGCGATCGATCGATGCGCTGCGAGGCTTCGACATGTTTTGGATCATGGGTGCGGATACGTTGGTTACGAAGGTATGTACGTTAGTACCTCCGGATTGGCTTGGTGGGGCTCCTGCCTTGTTCGCATCGCGATTGTCTGAGCAAATGGAGCATGTTGAGTGGGAGGGATTTCGTTTTTATGATTTGATCTTTCCGATGTTCTTGATGTTGGTTGGATGTTCGATTCCATTCTCTATGCGGAAATTACAGGGGAGCAGTTGGGGAACACACGTACGGATTTTGCGTCGTACGTTTCTATTGGTGTTGATGGGGTTGATCTACAATCAGATTCAGGACCTTGATTGGGCCAACTTGCGATGGATGGGAGTATTGCAGCGCATCGGAATCTGTTATGGGATCGCGGCCTTGCTTGCGGTCCATCTCTCGACGCGGGCTTTAGTGTTTGTGTGGTTGGCAATTCTGGCCGGCTATTGGGCAATTCTGACTTATGTTCCGGTTCCGGGTGGTCTAGCGGGTGATCTAAGCGCCGCAGGGAATCTATCGGGTTACTTAGATCGTACGTTTTTACCGGGAAAAATATTGGAGAAGTATTACGGTTTCGGCGACAACGAGGGGATGTTGTCTACCCTTCCTGCAGTGGCGACCGTATTGATTGGAATCGGTGCAGGGAAGTGGTTGCAGTCGAACGCGACAAAGACAAATAAGGCAGTGGTTTTGTTTTCGGCGGGACTGTTGTTGTTAGCTGTTGGCTATGGATGGGGTGTTTACACGCCGATAGGTCGTTTTCCTATTATCAAGAACTTGTGGACGAGTTCTTTTGTGCTGGTAGCGGGAGGCTGGAGCGTCCTCTTGCTGGGGCTTTTTTATTCGATCATCGATGGATTTGGTTTTCATCGATGGGCATGGTTATGGATGGTCATTGGAGCGAATGCGATCACGATCTACATGTTGCAACGAATCGTTAATTTTCGTGATATCGCCGATTTCTTGCTCGGTGCAATTCCCAGCACGCTCGGTGACGCGAAGGGAATATCGTTGTTGATTGGCATGTTGTTTTTGAAGTGCCTTGTGTTGGCCTTGATGTATCGCAACAAGATCTTTTTGCGGCTCTAATCCAATGGGTTTATTCTGGAGGTGTATTGCGGGCGGGTATTCCATTCGTGATCGCAGTGCTCGACATTCAGAAATCCCGAAGGGTGACGATCGCCCCCTTTTTTGTTGATCTTGGCTTAGAGGATCGCGGAGATTGGGGAGCCTTTGCTGATCGCCAGAGGGCGACCGAGTTTGTCGTGAATTTCAGTCGATGGGGAAAATCCCAAGCAATGATAGACCGTTGCGGTAAGGTCTTGTGGCTCAATACGTCCTTCGATTGGGTATGCACCTTGGCGATCAGAAGCTCCGTAAACGGTTCCACCTCGAACGCCACCGCCAGCCAGTGCACCGCTGAAGACGTGCCCCCAGTGATCTCGTCCGCCGCTGGGGTTATGTCTTGGAGATCTTCCGAATTCACCGATCCAAACAACGAGAGTGTCGTCGAGCATCCCTCGCTGGTGTAGATCTTCGAGCAATGCAGAGTAGGCTTGATCCATCGGCGGCATAAGAACTGTTTTCAGTCGCTGGGCATTATTCGCGTGGGTATCCCAAGCTGGGGCATTATCGGGATCTTCTTTCCAGCGAGTCCAATTGACTTGGACCAGCGAGACGCCAGATTCGACAAGTCGACGCGCAAGTAGAACGCTCTGTCCAAATCGGTTTCGGCCGTATCGATCGCGTAGTGCAGGTGGTTCTTGGTCCAACGCAAATGCAGCTTGAGCTTCCTTTGTTCGTATCAGATCGATGGCTTTATTTTGCCATGCATCCCAGCGTTGTAGTTGAGGTGATTCTTGAATGCGATCAAGACGTCGGTTGAGTGTCGAGAAAAAAGCGTGGCGTTGAGCGAGTTGTTCGAGAGAGAGGTCTGCTGGAAGCGCGATGTCGGGGACTTTGAAGTCCGAAGCATTGGGATCGCATTGCACGAGCCATGGATCGGCATGATTACCGAGCCAACCGGCGTCTTGACCAGGCCAGAGTAATCGACCGGTATTCCAGATCGGTTCAGGGAGACGGACTGAGCCGGGCAAGGGACCTTGGTCTCCTTTGAGGTGTCGAACGACAGCGGCCATGCTAGGCCAGTCGTTGGGAGGTCCGGGGAGCGAGTTTTCTGCGTTGCGAGGGGAATGGGGATTACCGGTAAGCATCCAATAGCCGCTAGCTGAATGGGCGTTATCGTCAGTGGCTATCGCTCGCAGGACAGCGATGTGATTGGTGAGTTTAGCCGTGAGCGGCATCAGTTCGCCGACTTGCAGTCCCGTCGTGGCGGTTGCTATCGGTTTGGATTCACCCCGGATTTCTTCGGGGGCGTTTGGCTTGGGATCCCAAGTTTCATGTTGCGGTGGGCCGCCGAGCATGAACAGAACGATACAGCGTTTTGCTTTGCCGAATGAGCCGGTGATTTTGACAGGGGAGGGTTGAGGTTCGGCAGGCGGGTTCGCTAGTAGCGAACGGTTTTCGAGCAGATGATTCAAGCCCAGTCCAAAGGCACTAAGGGAGCCGACGCGCAGCCAAGTGCGGCGGTGGATTCCGTCGCAGAGTTTTGAATTTGGGCCTTGAAGGTTTAGCATAACTGGTGCTCAACCTTTACGTTCTGGAGCCCAAGAGTTCGGGGATTGGTTTCCCGTGATCTACGATAGGTGTTGGACGCCCGTTGAAGTCTTTGATAAAAGTTGAGGCTGCATCGATACCTAGGTGATGGTAGATTGTGGCTAAGAAGTCGCCTGCGGAGCAAGCGCGTTCGATGGGGTCTTCGCCTCTCTTGTCGGTTGCACCGATAACTTGTCCGGTTCGAATACCGCCACCTGCCCAGATGTTTGAGAATGCGCGAGGCCAGTGGTCTCGACCGGGCTGGATTGTCCCAGCCGGTGCGCTCGCGTTGCCTGCTCCGGTGCTTGGAGAGTATTCAATTTTGGGAGTTCGACCGAATTCACCGGTCACTACAACAAGCACCCGTTTATCCAGCCCCCGTTCGTAAATGTCTTCTATTAGAGCTGTAACCGCTTGGTCGTAGGCTTGGGCTCGAAATCGCAGAGCGTCGAAAACGTGATGATTGACAGCGTGATCATCCCAATTGCCGACACGACCACAAAGTTGTCCGCTCAGGCTGGTGGTCAGGACTTCGACACCCGCTTCGATCAAGCGTCTTGCCATGAGGAGTTGTTGTCCCCAAGCGTTGCGACCGTATCGATCTCGGGTTGCATCGTCTTCTTTGGTTAGATCGAAGGCTTCTTTTGTTTTTGGGCTCGTCAATAGAGAGATGGCTTGTGCTTCGAATTGGTCTAGGGCACCGAGTTCCCCAGCGCGATCGAAGGCACGGGTCAGTGTATCGAGTTTCTGGCGAAGGGAGCTTCGTCGATCGAGTCGTTGAACTTCGCTGGGATCGCCGAGACCGATGTTTGGAACCGAAAAATTCGGGGCGCTCGGGTCACCCGAGACGGTGAATGGAGAGTACATATCTCCCAGGTAAGCCGGGCCGTTGTACTCCAGTGGTGGATTGATCCCGACGTAGCGAGGCAGGGGGTTATCGCGTTGCTCTTGTTGCGACCGCAAGTAATTCGTGACAGTCATCCAATCTGGATATTTTGGCTTTGGCTTGTCTCGCGTGTCAGGGTCGCCGGAGAGCATTTGCATCGAACCGGCGGGGTGCCCTGGAGCGGTTTGGCGCATGGATCGCAAAACGGTGAACTTATCTGCAATCGCAGCCTGTTTAGGTATCAGTTCGGTGAACTGCAGGCCGGGTACTTTAGTAGAGATGGTGCTAAACGGGCCGCGATACTCGCTTGTGGCGTTTGGTTTTGGATCGTAGGTATCGATATGGGAGCAGCCACCTGGCTTCCAAACCATGATAACTGCGGTTTTTGGGTTGGAACGGTTGGGGTTCGCTGCGGCTCCCTCTGCTGCTGCCGCTTGTTGAGCTTGCATCCGCAAGATACCCGGTAGACTGAGGGTCGCAAATCCGCCCAAGCCCATGGAGAGAAACCCGCGTCGATTTGACGGTCCGGTACAGCAGCGAGAACTCATAGGTAAGCATTCCTGAGGGGGGAGGGGGGAATGGTTTTGAAAGGGCCGCCAGGGGACCTGTTGCTCACGAATTATACTACAAGAAACGTAGGTTGGGACGCTACTGTGGAACTTCGCTGTGGAAGTTCCCCCAAGCCGAATGGGTCTCGAAATCTTCGGATTTTACCTTGTAAGAGGCGAATTCTTCCCCTTGGCTTGCGAATTGCCAAATTGTCCCCGATACTTTCGGGCGTAAAAGCTATGCTTTGCAGGCTTGGTTACTGGCAAATCAGCGTGGCGTTTGGTTTGCAAATTCTTGGATTCCTCTCAGTAGAAAAGTGCAATGTTAACCCTTAAGAACAATATCCGTCAGTCGATCGTTGGTTGGTGCTATCAGGCTTGTGGTGATCAGTGGTCGCTAGATCGGTTGTGCGAGGTTACCAAGGAGCTGGGATGCGACGCGTTGGAAATTTTGCCGGTAGAGGATTGGGATACGATCAAGAAGCACGGGCTCAAGTGTGTATTATCGCCGAACGGTATGCCGGGCGCTCCTTTTGTGAAGGGGTTCAACAACAAAGCCTATCACGCGGAAGTTATTTCTCGGATGACGCAAGCGATTGAGGACACTTCAGCGGCGGGCTTTCCAAATGTGATTGCTTTTACTGGGTACAAGTGGCGAGATGCTGAGGATCCGAAAAGTGGAGAGATCTCGCGTGCCGAGTGTATTGAAAACTGTGTTGCGGGGTTGAAGCAAGTTGCAGGGTTGGCGGAGAAGAAAGGTGTTACTCTTTGTTTGGAGCACTTGAACACCCGTGACGGCACGCATCCGATGAAGGGGCATCCTGGATATCAGGGGGACGACATCACGTTGGTTGCTGAGATTGTTCGCGGCGTAGGATCTGAGCGAGTGAAGATGTTGTTTGATGTGTATCACGTGCAGATCATGCACGGAGACGTGATGCGTCGTTTGGAGGAGAACTTTGATATTATTGGTCACGTTCACGTTGCGGGAAATCCGGGACGCAAGGAATTGGATGACGACCAAGAGATCAACTTCCCACCGATTATGCGATTGTTGCATCGCTTAGGGTACAAGGGTTATGTTGGGCAAGAGTTCATCCCAACGAGTGATGCATACGAGGGATTGAAGCAAGCCGTATTGCGTTGCGACGTATAGGTTGTCGAGTAGCACACATTCTATCTTTGTAGAACGGACAAAGCCGATTGAGGAGTTGCCTCAATCGGCTTTGTTTCATTTGGTAAACAACGGCTACGCCTTAGAACAGTTTGACGGTTTGCTTGCGCGAGTTGTTACGGAGCGCCTAGACACCAGAGATGTGAGTCTGTGCGGACAAAGATTCGATCTTGGGTAACCGCTGGGGAAGCGTTGGTTGTTTCACCTAGAGTATTGGTACCGAGCAATTGGAATTCAGGTGTAGCTTGGAAGACAAACACGGTACCTGATTTACTCGTTGCGAAAATGCGATCATCGGCGCGAACCAAACTCGACCACGAGTCGGAGCTTCCTTCGCTAGAAAGTCTTTGTTGCCAAATGCGTTTGCCGTTGGATAGATCGATCGCTTCTAAGATGCCTTGAACATCGTTTGCTATGAGCAAGTTGTCGACCACAACACCGGTACCGATTCGTGGGCGATCTTTTTCGCGGAACCAGAGTCTCTTCGAGTCGGTGACATCCCCCGAACCACCAGATTGAACCAGCATGGCACTGGCGCCAGTGAGGCAGAGAGAATCACCGACTGCGATGGGGCTGCAGAAGACTTGGTCAGCAGTCCCTGCGCATTCCCATAAAATGGAACCGGTTGAGGGATCGACGCTGAGCATTTTTTTGGGGTTAGCTAGGATCAGTTCGCTTCGATTTTCTGTATTCAGCAATAGGGCGGTCGCCCATGTACCGAATGGGTCTCTCAGTTTCGTGCCGGGTGGGAGTTTAGGACCGTTAGGGTCATCGAAGGGGTTTGGTGCATCGACCTTTGGTATTTCTAAACGCCATTTTTCTTCACCCGTTTTAAGATCGAGAGTGATCCAGAATTGTTCGGTACCTGGGCCGTAATTCAGGGTGATCAGCTCATTGTGGATGACAGGTGAGGCACCTTGGCCGAAGAGGTGTTGCGGAGCACCTAGAGAGCGTTGCCAGAGTAGTTCACCGGTTTGTTTCAAGCAGCATAGACCTGCGGAACCGAGGAACGCGACGACGTGTTGCCCGTCTGTGACAGGGCTTGCAGCGCAATAGGGATTGGTCGGATGTGTGGGTTCGTCTTCTGTGGTGCTTTGGGAATATGCCCACTTTTTCTCTCCGGAAACGGCATCAAAACAAAGTAGTTGTCGTTCTTTGGATTCGGGGTCGAACTGGGTGATCCAGACCATTCCATTGCTAACAATGGGGCTGCTGTTTCCCGGGCCGGGTAAAGGGACTTTCCATTGCACGCAGGACGACTCTGTATCGAGATTCCATTCCGAGGGTACCTTGGTAGCGGTAGTTGTGCCATTGGATTGGTCACCACGCCAGGACCGCCATTCTTGTTGGGCAAGGCATTTGCAAGTTAGTACTGGAGTCGCGAGCAGTGCCCACGAAGCGATTAGAGTCGAAAGAACGATTCGGTGTCGGAGGGGTTGCTTGTTGCGTTTGCATGAATGCATAGTGATCATAAGATTTTGCCTTGAGAGAAGTACCTGTAGAGAAGAAAGAAGAGCGAATTTTAGACTTAGAAAATTTTAATGGCGTGCGGACAACTGGATAAACAGAGTTACACGATGACGCCAAGCCATCTGAGTTTCAGGGAGATAGCGGCTAGCAGATCGTTAGCAGATGGGATGGGATTTTCTGGAGCATACCAGAGTACTCCGAGCGTAGCGATCACGAGTCCTGCAAGTAAAGCCCATCGAATAGCGGGGGATTTGAACGGGTATACGAGGTTCATTTCTGTTCGGATCAGTTCGATTGAGCCAAACTGTTTTTGCGCTTGTTCGAAGGCTTCATGTTCGGTCATGCCGTTGCGCATATTTTCTTCGATGATGCAGTACAAATGATCTTCAAGTTCTGCGCGATGTGAAGAGCGGGCGAGGATTCCGCCTGCTGCCTTGCTGGCTAGGTGTCTAACGTTGGATTTTAAGTTGCGCACGGCGAAGCTCCTTGGGTATTGCGGAGCATAGAATCGATCAAATGCCATTTGGAACGTAGTCTTACAAGTTCTACGGTTCCAGGTTTACGGATCCGGTAGTACTTTCGCTTACGCCCGTTTTCGGCTTTACCCCAGTAGGACTCGATAAACTTTTGTTTTTCAAGTCGGTGCAAGATTGGGTATAGCATGCCATCTGTCCACTGAAGTTCACCTTTGGATAAGTCGCGGACGCGTTGGATAATTGCATATCCATAGCTGTCACCTTGGTGAAGGATTGAAAGTACCAGTGGGGTGGCGGATGCTGCTGTAAAGTCCTTAGATAGTTCGCTTGCCACTTTCTATGTACCTTGGGGGCGGCAGTAGATCGCTAGATGTAGGTAAACAAGTAATCGAGTAATTTGGTTTTTTGGATGTCGCTGCAATCGATTGCAACGTCACTTAAGCCTATCCAACGCATGTTACATAGAGAGTCTATGCATGTCAACGCGAGGTATGGCATCGCACACGATCGAGCTCAAGAAACGAACTGAAGAACTCGGACTAGTTTTAAAGGCTGACCAGCGTTGCTGAGAAATCAAGTACGAAGAGTCGGCGTCGGCTTAGAGGCATTTACCGTGGTTCCATGGCAATTGTTTGAAAAAAGCAAACGAGTATTGACGGTGTGTAGTCTGGTGAGTGAGAGGAATTGTAAGCCCGGGGATAATCCTTGCTGGAAATGGCGAGTAGTTGACTTCGTTAGGATTACTGACTAATTACAAGCGACTGATTACAAGTGAACAAAGGTCGAGTGACATTGCATTTTGAAGGAACCAAGCATTGTGAGTATGTACTGCGGCATTGAATTGCTGGCGATGAAGGTGTTGGGGGAGGCTTGTAAGGGGAACCAGCGAGACGTTGCCAGGATATTGTTGGCGAATCGCACTCGTTTGAATGATCTTGCGCATTGGTACGTGGAGGAACGGTTGGGTGTAAGTGTGTATGCATTGATGCGCGATTGCGGGCTGAAGGCCATTTGGCCAAATGTTTCAATTCAGTTGATGCAAGACCAGTACGAGCAACAGCAACGTCGTACGGAGTTACTTTTGGAGACGCTGCGCGGGATCGACAGGAGATTTCGGGAGGCGGGTGTCGAGTATCAATTGCTCAAGGGCTTACCTTTGGCGGAGCGTTTTTATCGGGGGATAGGCAATCGTTTCACTTGGGACTTGGACATTTTGGTTCGGTCTGAGTCTTTGTCTCAAGCATCTGAGATACTTGAGGGGTTGGGCTTACATGCACCTAGATTTTCGAGAGGTTTATTGTGGGGGGCGAAGCGGGTAACTCATGCGGTGGAGTTTCAGGGGCGGGGAGGTGTATCGATTGATCTGCATTGGGCATTTCGTCGATTACCAGGTGTTCGATTTCCAGCGGAGGATGTGTTTGGTGCTGGAGGAAAGTTAGAGTTTGCGGGAGGAAGTTATCCGGTATCTTCGGAAGAGTACTTGCTGACGCAACTGTTGCTTAGTATTGCAGCTGATGTGGATCGTGGGAGATGTCGATGGCGGGCGCTGTGGGACACGTTTTTAGTGTTTGAGCAGATGCCTTTGTCGCAGTGGGGGGAATTCTTATCGCGTCGTGAAGCGGAGGGGTGTCTTGGACTGATCGCACAGGGGGCAGCGCTTGTGGTTCACAGCATTGGTGTTTCGGAACAATATCGAGGGGTATTGGATTGCTGTGAGGCGAGCATGTTTGGACGTATGGCTATGTTAGGTCCAGAGGATTCGAAGCGTTTGTTAAGCAGATCGCCGAATGACTTGCGGAATCATTTAGTCTTTGCGCGATGGCAAGCGGTATCGGGGTGGCGGTATTGGGGATGGTGGGGGTTTACTTTGCCCGCGAGAGCTTTTTTCGCGCGTCGTTTGTAGCGATTGAGTAGTTTATTCACGACGACAATTTGTCATTTTGGAGTTGTGGTTTTGTAAGCATGCAGGTGTGTACAAGAGGAAAGGTGGTTTGTGTTTTTTGGAGGGTGGATTTCGCTTGCACGGTAGTGCAGTTTGATTAACATCTGCGACACGTCGCCGATGTGTACTAGCGGCGCTGTGGGCAAACGTTCGGCAGGATACTTCGTTCATGACTCGCGTCAGTATTATCATTCCGACTTACGATCGTCCCGATTATCTTGCGGAAGCGATCGAGAGTGTTTTACAGCAGCAGGGGGCTGAATTAGAGGTTTTGGTTGCTGACAATGGGACGATGGGCGAGATCAAGGAAGTCGCAAAGAGATTTGGTGATCAAGTTGTCTATTTCCATTTAGAGAGTCCAGGAATCGGTTTGGCACGCAATGCGGGTGTTGCCGCTTCGACTGGGGATTTTATCGCTTTTCTTGATGATGATGATTTGTGGACTGTGGATAAGTTGCAGCGGCAGTTGAGGGCGTTCGAGGAGCAGCCGGAGCTGGATGCAGTATTCGGGCACATGCGACAGTTTCTGTGCCCTCGGGTTGACACTGCGGAATTAGAGAAGGTCAAGCATCTGGACGGGCAAGTGATCCCAGCTCCGTTAGCGACATCGATTTTGATGCGTCGAAGTGCTTGGGAGCGCGTTGGGCCGTTTGATACATCGTTACAGATTGGAGTCGATGTGGATTGGTACAGCCGAGTATGCGATTCGAAGATTGCAACGCTGATGCTACCCGACGTATTGTATCTACGTCGAATTCACAAGACGAATACGAATTTTACGCATTCGCATGAGAAGAACGGCAGATTGCTGATGCTCAAGCGGATCATCGATCGACGCAGAGCGGCGGAACTGGCAAATCGATCAGCGGACGTTACTGCGGAGCAATTTAACAGGGGAGAAAACAGATGAGTGGGCGATTGAGACGTGATCTACCTCATGTGATGCATGAGACGATCGATAATGAAGTTGTAGTAGTGAACCTTACGAGTGGAATCTACTATAGTTTTGATGGCGTTGGGGTATGCATTTGGGATTGGATCGACGGGCACCGGTCGTTGGAGGAAGTCGTAACGAAATCGACTGAGTACTTCGACGGGGATGCAGAGCTAATTTCAGTTTCCGTGCGTGGTTTTTTGCATAAGTTGCTCGAAGAGAATCTGGTAGTGCAAGACGCATCGGGGGAAGTGAATGGGGGAGATACAATTCCACAGGTTGCTTCATCGGTAGACAACAAGACGAGTGCGATCGTTTTTGTCGATCCAACGCTTCAGAAATATACCGATATGGAAGCGTTGTTGCTTGCGGATCCGATCCACGAAGTTGACGAGTCGACGGGATGGCCGCATCAGAAATGAGTTCGATTCAAGAAGCTGAACAACTCTCCTTCTACAAATTGATTGAGGAAGGGTATGATCGTGCGACGGAGGTTTCGGGGATTCAAACTCGAGATTTCCGAGTAGCTGGAAAGCGGTTACGACTCCGTTTTGCAGGGGTGGCGTTGCAACCGGCGATTATTCCTGCATTGGAGCACTTGGAGGTACCGGTCGAGGGGGATGAGGCGTTTTGCATCGATCTGTTTGACGCGCATTCGACGGGTACGCCATTACCATTTCTTGCGGCGCGTTTTGTGGATCTACTCAAGCTACGATGGTGGGAGTTACTCGAAGGTCGACGGGAAGTTGCAGGATTGAATGGACCGCGGATACGGACGGTTTTTCATTTGGGGCCTGACATTTTGGTTCTTTGGGACAAGGAGCAGAACCGGGGGATTTATTGGGTTGAGAATGCTGCGACGATTCCTTACTACGAGAAGGGGTATCCGCTAAGTGTTCTTATGAATTGGTGGCTTAGTTCGCAGGGATGTGCGATGGTCCATGCAGCTTGCATCGGCAACGCGACGGATGGAGTTTTGCTCACTGCGCGGGGTGGGAGTGGCAAGTCAACAACAACGTTGAATTGTGTGCAGTCTGGAATGCGGATTGTTGGGGACGACTATACAGCTATTGATCTTCAGGGTGGTCGAGCGCACAGCCTTTACAATACAGTCAAGCTAAAGACGCTAGCGGATGTCCAGCGATTTCCTGGGTTGGATCAAAAAGTGTGCAATCTTGACCGCGTTGGGGATGGTCAAGAGCAGGAGAAGGCGATGGTTTTTTTGCATCAGCATTATTCCGGCGCTTTGATTGATTCGATGCAGTTGCGAGCAATCTTTGTACCTCGGATTGTGGATCGGATTGAGACGAAGATAGTGCCAGCGAGTGCATCCGAAGCCTTCAAAGCTTTGGCTCCGAGTACGGTATTTCAGTTGCCGGGTAATGCTCACGAAGCTTTCCGTTCGCTTGCGCAGATCACTCGCAAGTGGCCAACATATGAGATACAGCTCGGAAGTGATTTTTCGTTGATACCGATTGCGATCGCATCGTTCTTACGTGGGGTTTAGATACGCAATGGTTCGAGTGCATGGTGGGAAAAATCATGAGAGAACGCGTTGGAAGGATCGATTGAAGGGTATGATCCTTCGGACGTTGGAAGCGGAATCAGGGATGCAATACTTTGCTACCAACGGAATGCTCTTTGGGTTAAGGGGAATTGGGAGGTTGCCTGTTGTCGGCGGTTTTGGGAATCGTTGGGCGGGATACATTCATGCGGTTCGCTCCGAGCATTCACAGGCGGTTGTTTTGTATAGGAAGGCTACGGCCGGAGGATTTGAGGTGACGCCTTCGGTGCGGTATGACTTTGGGATGTCACTTTTGAAGGTAGGACAAGCGCGAGAAGCCGAGCAAGAGTTCCGCATTGCGATTCAGGCGTTACCCGGACGACCTTGGTTGATCTTGGCGTTGATACAATCGTTGCAGGATCAAGGGTTGGCAGAACGTGTTGTGCCGGACTTGCTGAAGTTGGCCAAAAGTACTCCATCGGAGTCTTTGTCAGAATTTCCATTCCCGACGTATTTAGCCCATTTAGTTGCTGAGGATCTTGGGCAGGTCGCTGAGTTAACGGATTTGGTACGTGAGCATTCGAATGCGATTTACGCGACGCTATTGCTTGCGAAAGTGCAGTCGCTTCGTGGGGATGCGGGTGGTGCTGCTGAACTTTTTCGATCTGCTGGTAGGATTCGTTTTGGAGGGATGGAAGATACTGGAGCGAAAAGTGCGGCACCGAGATTCCTGATTTTGGGACAAGCGAAAGCGGGGACTAGTGCGTTATTTCAGTACTTGTCGGAGCATCCCGATATGGTTCCTCCGTTGGTCAAGGAGCCGCAGTATTGGTCTCAGAATTTTCACTTGGGGCAGGAGTGGTATGAATCCTTGTTTCCTAGGCTCGCAGAGGGTGGCAGTCGTTTTACGGGGGAGGGATCGGTCACTTATTTGTTAGATCCGCAGGCACCAAAGCGCGTATTCGAAGCAATGCCATCGGTGAAGTTGATTGTTTTATTACGAGACCCCGTATCTAGGGCTTATTCAGAGTATTGGATGAATCGTAGGGTAGGGCGAACCGATGAGACATTTCAAGAGGCGGTGACTCGTGAGTTACAGGGAGTGCCTATATGTCCGCTCGATCCACCTGATGAGGGAGAGCGGCAGATTCCGCTTGGTTATCTGGTTCGCAGTGCTGCGCTTCCATTTCTCAAGCGATGGATGCGGCAGTTTCCTAGAGAGCAGATGTTGGTTTTGCGGAATGAGGATATGGCAGGGGATTTGTCGGGAACATTGCGAAAAGTTTGTCAATTTCTGGATGTATCGCCCTTTGTGGTTTTGGATCCGAAGCGGCACAACGAGGGGCGTTATGTTCCTATTTCCGAGGAGCTACGGTCAAGGTTAATCGATTGGTTTGCTCCCCATGAAGCGGCATTAAAGACGTACTTGGTCGAGCACTTCGGGGCAGGTACTACCGGATGATTGCGGCTTATCGAAGTAGCAAAGACTTGTTCAAACGTTGGTTGCGGAAATGGATAACGGATGGTAATCGGAGTAGTAATTTATTGCGGGCTTCGATTGGCCGGATCATGGAACTGACTTCTCGTTTGCCTTGGGTCGGTGCTCACTGCGCAAGATGGGCTGGATTGATTCGAGCGGTTGAAGGAGATCACCAGTCCGCATTGACTTTGTATCGAGCAGCGATTCAACGAGGACTAGGTAGCCATCCGTCGTTGAATTATGACTTGGGGAAATCCTTATTGCGGATTGGGGATAGTGAGGGAGCCGAGGTTGCATTTCGCCGGGCGATGACGTTAGCACCTCGGGAGTATTGGCCTGTGCATGGTTTGGTGCAAAGCATCCTGCAGCAGGAGGATCCGGTTCGTTTGGTGGATGAGTTACTAAAGGCTGCCGAATTGTTACCTGAGCACGAGGCAAGTCAGATACCATTTCCTTCGTATTTGGGGCCTCAGGTTTTTCAAAATGAGGAGTTATCGCGGAGGTTGGGCGAGTTTGTTCTTAAACATCCGGAGGCATTTCACGCGATTGTTTTGTTGGCTCAAGTCGAATCCATCCGTTCAAATGCGGATGTTGCTACGAAGTTGTTTCGAACAGCGGGTCGGCTTTGTAATGGTCAGAGGAGTGTGGTGGAGGAGGGGCGTGAGGGAGCGAGTCCAAGTTTTTTGATTCTCGGTCAGGCAAAAGCGGGTACATCTGCGCTTTTTCAGTATCTATCGATGCATCCTTCGATGGTGGCTCCATTGATCAAGGAGCCGCACTATTGGTCCAAGTACTACCATCTTGGGGCTCAGTGGTATCGATCGCAATTCCCTTGCTTATCGTATGATTCGAATCTCTTCACCGGTGAGGGTTCGGTAACGTCATTTGTTCATCCGGAGGCTGCGGGGCGTATATCGCGCGATTTGCCCAACGCAAAGTTCATTGTGTTATTTAGAGACCCGGTTGCCAGGGCTTATTCGCATTATTGGATGTATCGGCGATTAAGAATTGAATCAAGGTCGTTTGAAGATGCGATAGCAGAGGAGATTCGAAAATATGAAGTTGCTCCGATGGAGGATTTGAAGGGCTGGAATCCGGAGCGTGACAACGGGTATTTGATTGAGAGTTGTGCGTTACCTTTTTTTCGGATTTGGTTGGATTATTTCCCACCTGAGCAGTTTTTAGTTTTGCGGAATGAAGTGATGAACAGGGACTTGCCAAATACCTTACGGAGGGTGTGGCGATTTCTAGGGGTACAAGAGTATGTCCCGGGAAGTTTCGAGCGACATAACGAGGGGCGATACCCTCCGATGAGTTCGGGAACAAAGGAAATGCTTCGGCAATGGTTTGCATCACATGAAGAAGAGCTTGAAGGCTTTCTTGAATCGAATTGGGGATTTCAGAGATGACAGAACAGACCAGTGATTTAGCGCACTTAGCGAGACAAAAGGCATTGGGGCATCGTGCGATGGCACTTGGCTGGTTGAAGCGAGGTCGGGTGAAGCAGGCAATTGAGGGGCTGCAGAAGGCGATCGAGTTAGACCCGTTATACTTAGAAGCGGTATTCGAGTTGATGCGGATTTTTCAGCATTTACGTCGATGGGACGATTTGGAGTTGCTGTGTAGGCGAGCGCTGCGAATTCATCTTGCGACTCCGGAACTGCACAAGACGCTGATTACGGCGATCGAGGAAAAGGGTTGTTTGGAAGATGCATTTGAGCATTATCAACTGCGTAGGCGGGACGAGCGTTGTTTATGTATTCGGAGCGGTGAGATTCTTTGTTGTTTGGTGGCTCGCAATGAAAAACCAAGGTTAAAATATTTGTTGGATTACTATCGTCGGCTGGGAGTTGATCGTTTTCTTGTTTGCGATAATGGCTCCGACGATGGCAGTCTGGAGTGGTTGTTAACTCAGGATGACGTCCATGTATGGACTTCGGATTTGTCTTTTAAGCAAGCGAATTTTGGTTCGGCTTGGTTTGAGTTATTGCTCCGTAAGTATGGGGTAGGTCATTGGTGTTTGACGATTGATGCCGATGAGTTTGTTTATTTTGATGGATGTCCGGAGCGGACGCTCAGGCAGTTTTGCAAGGATTTAGACCGTAGGGGGTTGCGGGTTGCGACTGGGATGTTGTTGGATCTTTACAGTGATCGTCCGATTTCGCAGACGGTGTATCGCGAGGGAGAGGATCCGAGAGAGTTATGTCCTTATTTTGACCGCAAGGCATTTCATCAACGTCTGGAGGGGGGAAGTGAGTATCGAAATCAGAACACATTTTGGGGAGGCGTTAGGCAGCGGGTATTTCCGGCGGAGCACGGTTACTTTTTGAGCAAGGCTCTTTTGGTAAAGTACGAGTTAGATGTTGTATTAACTTCGGGACAGCATTTGACGAATATCCCGTCGCATCAGGTGGCACATGAGGCGATTTGCGTATTGCATTTTAAGTTTTTCGCAAGCTTCGAGCAGTACGCAAAGCAGGAGGCGCAGCGTGAGATCCATGCGATGGGGGGTGCGCAGTACAAGACGTATCATCAGAAGTTGACCGATGAAGAGCAATTAACGCTGTATCATCCAGAGCATTCGGTTCGATTCGAGGGGGCTAGTCAGCTTCAAGAATTAGGTGTGATGGTTGCTGAGCCGGTCGTTGAAATACAGAAGGTTCCGTCGATCGCGTCGATTCCAACAACAGAGTTAGGTAGACCGTTTTGGTCGGTGATGGTGACTGTGTATAACCGACCGCAGAATGTACAGAGGGTGTTAGAGAGTGTGCTTCGGGAAGCGGATGCAGAGATGCAGATTGTCGTGGTATGCGATCACAGCAGTGTGGAGATGCAAAAACAGATAGGCGAGGAAGTGCAGAGGGTTGGGCAGGGTAGAGTCGAGTTTGTTGCCGAGTTGCAGCCGGTTGGGCACCCGCATATTTTCAATCGATGTTATGAGCTAGCTCGCGGTCACTGGGTTCACATTCTTCATGATGACGATTGGTTAGAGCCAGGTTTTTATCGTGTGATGCGGGAGGGGATATTGGCGAACCCATCGGTCGGATCAGCGTTTTGTCAACATCGGATAATTGCGGAGGGGGCGGGGCAGACGACCACTTGGAATTCTTGGGTGGAGCGTGAGACACCGGGTGTGATTGTCAATTGGTTAGATCGGATCGGTATTGAGTGTCGAGTTCAGTTTTCAGCGATGGTTGTACGTCGCAGTGCGGTGGAGCATGTGGGAGGATTTTGTGGGGCTGCGAAGTCAGCTTTTGACTGGGAGTTGTGGGTGCGGTTAGCTGCGGCGTATGACACCTTTTATTATCCTGAGCCGTTGGTCAATGTCGGGAGGGATGATACAGCGGAGACATCACGTCTGATGCGCACGGGCGAGCAGGTCGAGGATGCATTTCAAGCGATAGAGGTGATCGCACGGCAATTACCTGAATGGCAAGCTGCGCGATTAGGGGAAAAAGCGCGCGATCGAATTGCCGATTATGCGTGTGAGATAGCTTCGCAGTTCTTAGATCGCGGGGATTGGCCGGCGGCAATTGCGAATTTGCAAGCTGCGGCCGCGGGGCGACCCACAGTGCGGACGAATAAGCGGATTGCGGACTTGTTGCGGGGGGCTGGTCATGCGATCAAGCGATGAGCAGGATTTGGGAGTTGGAGAATCTGCCGAGGATGAGAAGTTGGTTGCTGGTTGGATCCTGCTAGGGCAGGCTTGGCTAGCGAAGGGCAGGAGTCGGCAAGCTGCGGAGCATTTGCAGCGTGCGTTGGAGCGAGCACCGCGTAGTCCCAGTGCGAATCGGCACTGGGGGTATTTGAAGTTGTTTGAAGAGGATTTTCACGGGGCGGCTAGCCATTTGCGCATCGCGGCGGACATGGACGCAGCCGACGGGACATTGCATCGTGAGGCGAGTCTTTTGGAGGAGATTGCCGGGATACGAACGCGGGTTGCGGACATCGTGAGTGCATCTGATGGGCGGATTCGTTTTTTAGAGCGCTACTTGCGGGATCATCACCGAAGTGGTTGGCGAATAGGGATGGAGTCTTTGTATGATTTGCATCATTCGGGTGGAGTTCGATTGGAACCCTTTTTGGACGAGCCATTTGCAGTGGAGCTTCCGAGAGAGGGTGTGCGGAACGGGCCGGAATTGTATGCTGCGCTGCGTTCGCGGAAGTGGGAAGATCGGATCACTTCGCAAGAGCGTCGATACGTTCCTATCCGTGAGCCTTGGGTTGGTTTTTTGCACAATCCATTTGGAATGCCGGATTGGTTTTACCCAGATCATTCGCCGGAGGTGATTTTTAGAAAATCCGTTTGGCTTGAGAGCATGGAGGCGTGCTTAGGATTGTTTGCTTTATCGGAAGATCACGCTTGGAGGATACGTCGGGTAACGGGAAAACCTGTGAGTGTGGTTTATTTGCCGAGCGAGATACCGAATTTGGTTTTTAACTTTGATCGATTCAATGAGAATGAAGAAAAGAAGGTCGTTCAGATTGGTTGGTGGTTACGGCGTCAGACGGCGATCGATCATTTGCCCGTGTCTGAGTCTAATCCTTTGGGGTACCGAAAAGTTCGATTGGTTCCCCGTTTTGCATCCAATGCGTATGAGCAGATCGAAGCGATGCGTAGGGTGGAATTTCAGAGGAGTGGATTTCCGTCGCCAGGAGTTGGTGAAGTGGAGGTACTCATGCACTTGCCGAATGATCAGTACGACGAATTGTTGTCTTGTAACATTGCGATGGTACAGTTGGAGGCTGCTAGTGCGAATAATGCGGTGGTGGAGTGTTTGGCGAGAGGAACACCGTTATTGGTGAATCGGTTGCCTGCGGTGGAAGAGTATCTTGGGAGGGAATACCCACTTTACTACAAAGATCTCGATGATGCAGCGAAGAAGCTGATGGATCTAGGGCGATTGAAAGAAGCCCACGAATACTTGCGAAATAGTGAAAAGCGCGAGAGGCTTTCGCCAGAGTACTTCCGCAGGACCTTTGAACAGAGCGAAGTTTACCAATCTTTATGAAGCACATTTTAGTGTACAGTGATCGCCAGGGGATCTATGGAGCGGAGCGCATCAATCAGGAGATTGCCTTGGAGTTGAAGCGCGCTGGTTATAGAGTCACGGTAGCACAACCTGATGGGCTAAATGAGCTCACAGATCAATTGGATGAGGCGGGTGTGATTCGGTATGAAATACCCTGGGAAAACGTATATGACGCGTCTGTCGCTGCGGAAAGTTTGGTCAATCCGAAGGTCGCTAGAGAGTGTTTCGAGGCAACGTGTCCGGACTTAGTGTTTTTTGGAGACGGTTTTCCGTTTTCGAATTTAGCTGCAAAGCTTGAGGCAATTGAGCGCAAGATTGCTTATTTGGCTCTGGTGCATGTGGTGCATCCTCGATGGAGTGTTGAATTTGCGTCCTATGTACCTGAGTGGAATAGGGCGATGCGAGCAGCCCGTGCGGTAGTCGCGGTTTCGCAGAACAACCTATCGTTGTTGCATCAGCACTTTGGGTTGGATTCCGGCCTGGGATTAGTAATCCATAATGGGCGTCCGGCGGAATATTTTGTGCCGAGTGATCCTGTGGTACGTCGACGTGTACGGCAAGAGTTAGGGATTGCAGAGGAGGAAGTAGTTCTTGCAACGGTAGGAAGATTTGATCTTGAGAAAGGGCATGATTTATTGCTCGATACGGTTCCTCTATTGCGTAAGAATCCGTGTTGGGAGTCGATTCGAATGGTCTGGGTGGGAGATGGGCATTTGTTAGGGCGAGCTCGGCAGCTAGCTAAGCTAGTGGGGGGGGGGCGGATCATGTGTCTCGGTGCGAGATCCGACGTAGCATCACTTTTGGATGCGAGTGACATATTGGTTCATCCGAGTCGCTCTGAGGGATTGCCACTCGTTGTGCTTGAGGGGATGGCCAAAGGCCTAGCGATTATTGCCACTGATGTTGGGGGGATTTCTGAAGCTATAGGTGAGAGTGGGTTGTTGTTGCCGCCGCCGGGAGCTGGCGAATTCAAGGATCTGCTTGCCGATGCGATAATCAAATTGGTGTCAGATAAAGAGCATCGGTTGCGGTTAGGAATCGATGCGTATGAGCGTGCGACGGGTCTGTTTATGAAGTCCCGCATGATGTCGCAGTGGTGTAGCTTGATACGGCGGCTTGTAGGCGATGGGGAATGAAGATGTTAACGACCAATGAAAAGGATTTGTTGTTAGCGGCTTTTGCCAAGCACTCCGGTTCGTGGGAAGCTTTTTGTAGGTGGAATGAGGGAGTGGATTGGAACGGGGAGATCTCGCCGGAGGTTGTTCGTGTGTTGCCCTCTGTTTGTCGCAACCTGCGGGGGCTTGGCCATGAGCATCCGTTGTTCCCTCGCTTCATGGGTGTAGACCGCAAGATTTGGTTAGAGAATCAGACTGTTAAGAAGAATTTAATGGAGTGGTTGCCTGGAGACCGGACGTCGCATGTAGATGGGCAAGTAGAATTCCTTGCTCTGCCTCCGACGTCATGTTTATTTGACAACGAGTTGCGATACCCACTCTACAGAAGTCATTTGAGATTTGCGGTGTACTCTACGAGTGAGGCGGTGCGAGGGATACGGGCATTGCTTGATCAGGGATGGGTTCCAAATAATGGATTGGTATTACCTAAGCGTTGGTTGGAAGGTGTCGTTTGGGGGATGGATCATCTTGGGATGCATCGTGGCCAGGGGGAATGGTTGAGTTTAACTTGGCGTATGGAGACTTGGTTTGCAAATCGGTGGAAAGAGATTTGGGATAGTTCGGAGTCGATCTGTTTAGGTGGCAAAACGTTGCGTGTGATGGGGGCTACCGAGTCGATGGAATTTGTGATTAGACAAGCGTGTGGTGGCCAGCCATTTCGGTGGTTAACGCATGTTATGTTGATGCAAAACAGCGAAGTGGATTGGGAGAAGGTTCGTAGTCGGTTGCGGGAGAGTCCATTGCGATCAGAGGCGGTTGAATTGGTCCGTTTGGTTGAGGGGATCACCGACAGAACCATCTTGCCGGAGGATGGACTGGCTGGAGGAGTGGGGGGGCAATTGGGTGCCAGCGGCGAAGGGACTGGGGTGATCAATCGATGGAAGATGGCTTGGAGACGCTATCGATGGTCGTGGCCGGAGGGGGTGTCATGGTTTCGGGCTATGGGGCAGTTTCCGGGGTATGTCATCGGGAGATGGCTGGAATGGAATCGCTTGAAGAGAATCAAGAGAGTTGGCGGGGAGGGCAAGGGGGCGTAAGTTGTCTTGCGATGGGTGTTTTTGAAGGGGTAGCGGGGCAACGGGGGGGCAAGGCAATTTGTCGCACATTTTTTATCGCAATGCCATTAAGTTTCGCGGTGGGGCGGGCAAGTACGGGGAGAAGCAAGGTTGGGGGGGAGAATGAACCGGATTGTGCCGTAAGTCTTGCGGAATGGTTGGTTTTTTGTTACCCTTTTGTTGCTATGGGAGTGGTACCAGCCCAGGGTTGCTCCGAACTAGAGAAAGAGGATGGCTTGGTATGCCACAATTGAGTCGAGAAGAAGTGGAGCAACTGCTCCTTGATTGTTGTACGCAGTTAAATCAGATGCGTGCAGAGGGTGAGAAATTAGAGATTTCCCCTACCGCTACGTTATTTGGCGAGGGTAGTCCGCTTGATTCACTTGGACTTGTGACGTTGATATTTGACGTTGAAGAGGCTTTGTCATCTAAGGGTGTCGAAGTGAATCTGAGTGATGCACGAGCGATGTCGCGAGCACGCAGTCCTTATCGGTCCGTTGCATCGATGACGGACTTGATTTTGGAATTGAGTGCGGAACAAGGAACATGATATCAGACAGGCAGATTTTTGTATCGGGTTGCAGTCGTGGCCTAGGCTTGGCATTGGTTGAGCATTACTTGGCTGCTGGTGATTTTGTGATCGGTTGTTCGCGTTCGGAATGTTCGGTGACGTCCGATCGGTTTGCTCACTTCCAAGTTGACGTCACGGACTCGGCGGCGGTGTCGCAGATGTTTCGTGAGATCAAGCAGCGTTTTGGGCATCTAGATGCATTGCTGAACAATGCGGGTACGGCGGCGATGAGTCCGTTTGCGTTGCAACCTGCTGCGGCTGCGAAGAAGGTTTTCGATTTGAATGTGCATGCAGTTTTTGGCATGACAGGACAAGCTCTTCGATTGTTGCGATCTTCTAAGCACCCACGAATAGTGAACTTCTCAACGGTAGCGGTTCCTTACCGGCTCGAAGGTGAGGCGGCTTATTCGGCAAGTAAAGCTGCGATTGAGCAGTGGTCGAGAGTGTTGGCTCACGAGTTAGGTGGGATGGGGATTACGGTGAACATGGTAGGGCCGAGTCCGATTCGCACGGAGTTGTTGCGTGGGATATCCGAGGAGGCGTTGCGGAAGCTGATTGATCGTCAAGCGATACGCAAGTGGGCGACTCCTCAGGATGTGATTAATGTCGTCGATTTTTTCTTGCGTCCCGAGAGCGATATGATTACAGGTCAAGTGCTTTATTTGGGAGGTGCAGGGTGAGCATCAAGTGGTCAGAGTCGCTGCGACGCTTTTCGGACAAGGATTGTTTCGTCGGTGGGGCTCTGAATGAGTCCTGGACCTACGGACGGCTAGCAGATCGAGTGGTTGAGTGTATCAGCCAGTTCCGAGCGGAAGGGGTTGAAGCGGGAGCTGTAGTGGCTTTTGCAGGGCAATACACGGGCGACATGATCGCTTGTTTTTTGGCGCTCGCTGAGATGGGAACGGTAGCGGTTCCTCTGCCAGATGATGCGAGTCCGCGGATTGATCGATTGATTGCGATCGCCCAAGCGACCCATCGGGTTACTCGTAAGCCAGATGGTGTCGGCTTGCAAGTGTCCAAGGTGCATTCTGAGACTTCGCAGGTTCACCCGCTGTATCAAAAGCTCCAAGAAGCGGGGCATTCGGGGCTAGTATTGTTTACTTCTGGGACGACGGGGGATCCCAAAGCGGCAGTACAGGATTTAGATCGAATGCAGTTGAGATATGCCCAGCCACGTGCAGCTGGGAAGATGTTAGCTTTCATGCATATGGACCACATTGGTGGCATGAATACTCTTCTGTTTTCGCTGTCACATGGCGGTTCATTGATTGTTCCGCAGACAAGAACCCCACACGATGTTGCTCGAGCGATTCAAGAGCATCGCATTGAAACTCTGCCTGTCTCACCGACTTTCTTGAATTTGTTTTTGCTCTCCGGTGCTGTAGAGCAGTTCGACGTTTCTTCGTTACGTCGAATTACATACGGCTCTGAGCCGATGCCCGAGAGCGTGTTAACTCAGTTGTCGAGTAAGTTGCCAGGGGTTGAATTATTGCAGACTTACGGGACAACGGAGTTGGGAATTCTCAAGTCGAAGTCGGAGAACAACCAATCTCTTTGGATGCGGCTTGGTGGGGAAGGGTACGAGACCAAGGTTGTTGATGGAAGGCTTTGGGTGAAAGCTCAAACAACGATGCTGGGATACTTGAATGCTCCGAGTGCCTTGGACGCTGATGGTTTCATGGATACCGGCGATGCTGTCGAGGTGCGGGGGGACTTATTCCGTATTCTTGGCCGCAAATCGGATTTCATCAACGTCGGTGGGACGAAAGTATCTCCTGTAGAAATCGGGAGTATTTTGTTGGAGATGCCATGCGTTCGCGAGGCTGCGATTGTGGCGAGACCTCATCCTTTGTTGGGCCAAGTCGTTGAAGCTAGGGTGGTGCTCAACGAGGGTGTGACGCAGGCTGAATTCAAGACGATGATGCGCAGTCATTGTTTGGGAAGAGTGCCGACCGAAGCTATTCCCGCAAAAGTAACGATCGCAACGGGAGTGCTTGCGACCGACCGATTCAAAAGGGACCGTTCCTAGTTGCTGACTCTTGGCGTAATAGCCGTTTCTGTCCACGTTTAGTCGGACGAAGTTGGCTGTAGGTTCGAGCTTTCGATCATTATCGACAATCCATGTAGATTAGAGTTTATTGGACTAAGGACCGCGATGAACGTTTTCTGCGGTACGGAAAGAACTTGGAGTTTAAAGAGTTGTCGAGCGATCAAATCTTAAAAACCGTGGTCTTGCGTGCTCTGAATGCAACATCCTTACTTTTTGCGTCACCGTTGATCGGGCTTTGTCGACTCGAGACGATTGTTCGACCGAACTCTCAGCGATTGTTTCTTGGCTGTGGTCAGTTTTGTGCTTTGTTGCCGGGTTTCATAGGGATGATTGTTCGGCGTGCGTTTTACCAGGGGACGATTAAACATTGTTCGTCGCGGTGTCACATTGGGTTTGGGGTTCTAATCTGCGACCGTGGAGCATTCTTGGAAGATCACGTTTACGTAGGTAATTACGCGATGTTAGGAGAAGCGGTATTAAGGCGGGGCTGTTTGATTGGGAGTCGATCGAGCATTCTTAGCCAGGGTGAGCACCACGTGATGGATGATCAAGGACGTTGGACAACTTTGGCACGCCCCAAGCTCTTCTCGACGGAAATTGGAGAGTATGCGTGGATTGGGGAGGGGGCGATCATCGCGGCACCGGTGGGGCGTGGAGCTCAGGTGGCAGCGGGGACAGTGGTTGCGAGCAAGGTTCCTGATTATGTTATGGTTGCGGGCAATCCAGCACGCTTTGTAAAAAAATTGTATGAGTTACCGCAGGAATCCAAAGGGGATCCCGCAGACGAAAAATCTTCCTAATCGGATCAGAGCCCATGAACACCGAAACACCGCCAATGACAGAAAATGGAGCTGCTCCTTCTTCGGTCGTCAATTATCAGCACTGGATTGACTGGCTGAAGTTCTTGGGGATGGCGATCGTTCTCGGGGGGCATACTGGAATGGATGACTTGATTGGCCCTAGATTTAATCCAATCAATCCCAAGCAGTTGGGGGTGGCGTTTTTTGTGTTCATTACCGGCTATAGTTTAGCGAATCGCGGGTCAGCACCTCTGCAGACATTATTGCGACGTTATTCGCCTGTCTTTGTATACGGTTTGTTCCTCGCGCTGATTTTCAGTTGTTGTTCTTGGTGGGTGCGATCGGATCTTTCGGAGTCGAATTTCCTACCTTTCATCGGCGGTTTAAACACGTTTTTCGAAAACGCATTTCCGGCGAATCCTTCGACTTGGTACATCGGAACGTACTTTCAGTTGCTGGTGGTCTGGGCGGTGTTGCTACGTCATGTAAAGCCAAGTTGGAGCTGGTTCTTCGCATTGATGGTACTTGAAATCGGCGTGCGGTCGTTGTGGATGTGGTTCGGTCGAGACTTTAATGCTTACATGTCTTTTACGAGCTGGTTGCCGGCGTTGATGGCCGGAATGATCTTGGGACGAGACCAAGTGGATCAGGGCGTTGGCTCAGGGGCTTTTTCGTTGTCTGCGTTTTTGAGCAAGCCTGGGACAATGCTGTTTGGAGGAATCCTGTTTTTCGGTTTTCTATCTGTCTGGACGCAGGTTGTACAGTCTTACGGTATTTCTAAGAAGAATCCATTTGGTCGAATCCCAACAGAGAGTCCGTTGCTTTCGATTGTTCTGACTTCGATGAGTGTAACGCTGTTGTATGTCGTTTACACGACGGCACTGTTGTCCTTTTTTTATCGGATAGAATGTCCACGTTGGGTGCGGTTCTTATCGCGTCATACACTGTGGGTGTTTTTGGCTCATATGCCGGTACGTGACATCGTTACACCGCTTTACTATCCTTGGATTGAACCAGGTTGGATTCGGCAGTTTGTAAATTTCCTCGTCCTTTTCGTCGGTTTGGCGTGGACTTCTGAAGCTCTATCTAAGTGGGTTCGTTTGCCAGCGGTGTGCAAATTCCTTGAGACGAAGGTGCTTGGACTTCTAGGGCAGAAAGAGAAAGTGTAAGAGGAGACACCGTTTCCGAGTTAATGAGTTATCGCTGCCTCTGGTGCTAGTGTAGTGGTCTTCGTGAGATTACGGCTTGGCGAGTAGATCTTGGATGACATGCCCATGGACGTCGGTAAGCCGGCGTTCGATTCCGTTGTGATAAAAGGTAAGCCGCTCGTGGTCGATACCTAGCAAGTGCAGAGCGGTGGCGTGCAAGTCATAGCAGTAGGTAGGGTTCTCGGCAGCTCGAAAGCCGATTGGATCGCTGGTTCCGTAGGACGAGCCACCACGAACGCCACCTCCGGCCATCCAGGCGGTGAAGGAGCCTGGGTTGTGATCGCGCCCTTTTTGTTCTCCTTGCATGAACGGTTGCCGACCAAATTCGGTGGTGCAAATCACCAACGTCGAGTCTAACATGCCGCGAGACTTGAGATCTTCAAGGAGGGCGGCGGTTCCTGTATCGAGGATGCGTCCCCAGTATCCGTGATCACGCACGATGTCTTCGTGCGAATCCCAGTTTGGGCGAATGGCTTTCTGGGATGTGTTTTCAGCTCCGCAGTAGATCTGAACGAATCGAACACCTCGTTCGACGAGTCGTCGGGCTAACAAACATTGTTTTCCAAAGGGGCCGACGTCCGGATCATCGATCGCGTACTTGGCGTGCGTTGTCGTGGACTCTTGATGCAGATCGATAACTTCGGGGACGCTGACTTGGAGTTTCCCTGCGAGTTCAAAAGATGCGATTCTGGCCTCTAAGATGGAATCGTTTGGGCGGTCCTGTGCGTGTTTTTTATTCCATCGTTGAAGAAGGCTTATTCCTCGAGATTCAGCATCTCGTTCGATCGGTTCGGCAGGGAACAGGTCGCGGATGATCTCGTTGCCATTGCCGATTTCCATGATGGTTCCTTGGTGCATGGCAGGAAGGAAACCCGCCCCCCAGTTGATGATTCCACCAGGTGGGAGTCCTCTGGGATCGGGGAGCACGACAAATTCAGGAAGGTTCTCCGACTCGCTCCCGAGGGCGTAGGTGACCCAGGAGCCCATGGAAGGGAACCCGGGTTGAATAAAGCCACTATTCATCATGAACATGGCAGGGCCGTGCAGAGCGGATTTACTTTGCATCGAGTAGATAAAAGCCAAGTCGTCTACGTGTTGAGCAAGTTTGGGGAAAAGATCAGATATCCAACGCCCAGATTGACCGTGTTGTTTGAACTGCCAGAAGCTTTTTGCGTGTTTGCCTGCCACACCTGCAAACGTTTGTTTACCAAGTTCCGAGTCAAAGGGAGTTCCGTGCAATCGTTCTAGCTCGGGTTTGTAATCCCAGGTGTCTACGTGGCTCATCCCGCCGGGGCAAAAGATCTCGATCACATGTTTTGCACGTGGCGGGTGATGTAATTCTTTTTGATTTGAACGATGCTCTACCGCAGGAGCATTATTGCGAAGTAGGTTGCTAAGGGCATAGATACCCAATCCGGTACCAGCATTTTTTAGCCAGTCCCTGCGCGAATCGTGAGAAAGCGGTGCGGAGTTAATCAAGCTGTTTTTAGTCGACATAGATGAACTCGTTGGTGTTGAATAGCACTCGACAAAGCTGAGGCAGTCCAGCTTCCCTGATCAATTGGGATGCGCTTCGGATTTCCTCATCGGATGCTCGGCGTGCGAGCGCAATACGGATGGCTTGTTCCGCTTGCATTTCGATATTGTCGGGATGCTCTCGCAGTAAACGCTGTGCGAAGCGATTGCACTGTTGCAAAATGAGTGCATTGTTCAGTGTTGCGAGAGCTTGGATTGCAGTGGTTGTAGTATTGCGAACCGGGGTAAGGGTCGCTGGATTCGGGCAATCCAGGCTGGTCAAGAAGGGGTGGGGAGTGGTTCGGACGACGAAACGGTAGATACTGCGGCGGAATACGTCTGGGGTAGCAAATACTCGGTGTTTGTAGACAGGTGCGTATTCTTCTTGGTAGTCAAAGTCGCGATAACCAGGTCCATGCATGTTTAGCACCATGGAATCCGACACAAACAGGATCGAATCTCGCAGGGACTCTGCATCTAAGCGTCTTGGGTTTTGACGCCAAACGGTATGGTTTGCAGCATCGACAGATTCCGCTGGGTTTTCGTTTCCTGAGGAACTGCGTTGGTAGGCTTGTGAAAGCAGAATAACGCGATGGAGTTGTTTGATGGACCAGTCGGATTCGAGCAATTGGTCTGCGAGCCAATCGAGCAGTTCGCGATGGGTTGGAAGTGAGCCACCGAGCCCGAAATCGCTAGGAGTGCTGACGATTCCTTTTCCGAAATGATAATGCCAAAGGCGATTGGCGATCACGCGAGCGGGGAGTGGATTGTCGGGACTGCAGAGCCATGCGGCGAGAGCGAGCCGGCGTTGTGCATCGGGAGTTTGCTGATCAAGTTGTTCAAGCTCTTGAAGTTTTGGTCCAACGCAAGAGAGAACCCCTGGTCGGACGGCTTCGCGAGGATCCTCGGTATTCCCACGGTGTAGGCGGTGGATGGGAGTGGGGGGCTCGGTCAGTACTCCATACACCCGACGTGGAGCGGGTAGTTTGTCCAACTCTTGTTGTAGTTGTTTGGATTGCTCACGTAGGATGGCTATCTGTTCTGTGATCGCTGGAGATTGCGACTGTTGTATTGAAGCAATGGAAGGATTAATGAAACATACTTGATCGTGCCCGATGCTATTTCCCGCGTCGGTAGCGATCAATGTGAGGTATGCATCTTTTTGGGGAAGATCGATGTGAATGGTTTGCAGTCCATCGTCTCGTCCGAGTCCGAGGTATTTAAAGACGATTTGACCATCGAGCAACACAAAGACATCAGCGCCGTTCTTGGGAGTCTGTCCGAAATATCCGACTTGCGAGGTGAAGGTAAAAGAAGTCTGCTCGGTGGAAGTGGTGCTGCTATTTGCTGGTTGTGAGAATGTGCTGTTAGCGGTCAGCAGTTTGTCGTGGGGAAGTTGAAAAGTGATGCCGGCGTTTGCGTGCAGGGAGAGCATGCTATAGCCGGGTGGGGCGTAGTCGATCGTTTGTAGGGTTGTGGAGAACTGGGAATTGACGGGACCGTTGCGAATGGCATCCCAGGCTTTTGAATCGGTTGCGGGGATCTCGAGGGCTTGAATACCTGACTGAGAGATGGCAAGTTGGCGGAGTGCGCCGCCGTCTGGGATAAAAACAGCGTCAATCCAGGGGTTTTTGGTTTGGTTAAGACGATTAACGACAATGTCGGCGAGAAATCCTCGCTTGTCGTTTGGGGCTTGTACGTTTCCGGAGTTTGGATCGATTCCTTGTCCGGGAACACCGTTCCCTGATCCATCTCCTCCTCCGACGATATCTGCGAGTGAGAGGCCGTGAGTGAGTTGCAATAATTCTTGGTCGATAGATCGTTTGCGATTTTTCAAATCGGATTTTTGGCTTTCGATCGCGGATGATTCTTCAGCGGATACGATTCGATCGCCACGTTTAACGCCCGAGAAGATAGCAGCCAAGGAGTAGTATTCTTGTTGTTGAATTGGATCTAGTTTGTGGTTGTGGCATCGGGCGCAGTGGATGGTTACTCCGCAGATGCTTGTCATGACTTGGGCAAGCATATCATCGAGGTCATCGGCGCGAGCGAGTCGTTTGATGACGAGGCTTGGGGTTTCAACTTGCCCTACAAAATCCCAGGGGCCTACGGCGAGAAAGCTTGAGGCGATCGTCGACTCGGGGGTAGATTCTGGCAGGACATCACCTGCGATTTGATCGCGGATGAATTGGTTGTAGGGAAGGTCATTGTTTAGGGCATCGATGACCCAGTCGCGGTATCGCCAAGCGTTATCGCGTCGTTGGTCCCGTTCGAAACCGTGGGTATCGGCGTAATGGGAGATATCGAGCCAGTGTCTAGCCCATCGTTCGCCGTAATGGGGAGACGCGAGGGTGCGATCGACAAGTCGTTCCCAAGCGTCGTGGGAGGAGTCAGATAGAAACTGTTCGACTTCATCTGGGGTTGGAGGGAGTCCAAGCAGGTCGAAGTAAAGTCTACGGATTAGGACTTCGCGACTAGCTTTGGCGACTGGGATGATTCCTACTTTTGCGAGTTGGTCGTTCAAGAATCGGTCGATAGGGTTTGATTCATCAGCAAGGTTATGGTTGAGGGGTGGCGGGGATGGTGATGAGAGGGGGAGCCAAGCCCAGTGATCGCGTTTTGGATCGGCGAGCGGGGCGTCGGTCCAGGGAGCTTGGGCATCGATAAATTGTTTCAGGGTCTCGATTTGTGACGAGTCCAAAGGGGAGCCGTTAGGGGGCATGCGAGAGTCATCTGAAGCTGAGACTCTGGCGATAAGCAGGCTTTTGGAGCTCTGGCCTAGTTGGATTGCTTTTCCCGAGTCACCTCCGGCCAACAGGCTTTCGAGAAGGTCGAGGCGCAGACCACCTTCTTGGGTAGTTTCTCCGTGGCATTCGAAGCATCGATCTCGAAGGAGGGTACGAGCAGCGCGTTCGAGATCGGGGAGAGTTGTGGAGTCCTGTGAGAATGCTGTTGGCAGCAGCACCGATAGGAGGGTAAGGCAGAGGATGTGCCTTGGAAGGATATGGGTGATATTGCGGTACATAGAAGATAGCTTCGTTGGACGCAGGCAAAAACGGTAGACTGTGAGTATAGCTCGGTGGTTGCCACGGAGAAACAGCGCTGTTTAAGGTCAAGAGTGGGGATCATCTTTAAAAAAGACGGTAACCATTTTCGTAACGATTACCCAAAGGTTGAAAAACTAGCTCACGCAAAGACGCCAAGACGCGGAGAAGACCGCCGAGCATTTGGCGTGCATGCTTCTACTTTCAACTTTCTCGATTCCACTTTCTCAAGCCGTAGGGTATGTGCAGCGGTCCGTACCATGGCAATCATTTTCCACACACGATTCATCAAGCGCCATTCATTCCATGCATACGGTTTAAACAATGGACCGCGGAACATACCAGTGGGCTACGGAAAAAGTTGGGAAACACAGAGCCACGGAGGACACAGAGAGAAGGCTGAGCGGAGAGTGGTGTGTTTGTGATTGAAACCGGAATAGGTTGTCGCAGGGGGCTCGCTGAGGAGGTGCGAGGGTTTTAAGAGATCGCTTGCTGATGTAGGTTTTTGTTTGAGGCGAGGATTGGCAAAAGCGATAGTGCAATGAGCGCGGAAGCAGCGCCGAGAAGAAGTGCAGGATTAGACCCGTAGTGATGCCATATCCAACCCGTTAAGATGCTTGAGATGAGCGACACAAGTCCCGTAAGAGCATAGAAGACCCCCATGGCAGTGCCTCGGCTAAACTCGGGAGCTACGTCTGCTATGAGCGCTTTGCCAACACCATCAGTCAACGCAATGTACACTCCGTAGAACGCTAGCAGAACCCAAACAGCGAGCGAATTCGACGAGGAACAGACCGCAAACCCAGCATAGACTGATGCATAGATGAACCATCCCAGTCCAATCAATGTCCAACGCCCAATACGATCGCTGAGCAGGCCAATAGGGTAGCTTAACGCTGCATATAAAACGTTGTATACCGCATACGCGAGAACTACCGCCCAGGGACTGAAACCCAGCTCTTGGACTCGCAACAATAAAAACGTGTCGCTGCTATTGGCGAATGCGAATAACATCAGGATCGCAATAACCACCCAGTAACGTCTCGGAAGGGACTTGATCTTCGAACGGATTGATTCTTTCGCAAGATCGGATTTTACCGATCGATTTGGAACATCGTTGGATGGCTTCTGCGGTTTAGGATCGTTTACAAGAAACGTCAAACTCCAAGAAGCCAGTCCCAAAACTGCAGAGAGCAGGAAGACTTGTCGAAAGATATCGGCTGACAGAGCATGACTATTGGCCGGCATGGATTCGGAGGGAGAGCCGGTGAGGTACCACAACAGAAAAGCTGCAATCAGAACGCCTACAAGAGCACCAGCCGTATCAAGCGCACGATGCAACCCGAAAGCTTGGCCACGCTGATATGGTTCTACGGAGTCAACGATCAGTGCATCCCGCGGCGCGCCTCGCAATCCTTTTCCGAACCGATCCAGCATGCGACCAGAGAAAATAACAACCCAAGAAGATGCAAAGGCGATAATGGTTTTCCCGATCAGTGGGAGCCCATATCCCCAGTGGAGCCAGCGTGTGCGGCTAGTGCGAGTTTGGGAACGGTCACTTTGGATTCCTGCATACGCGGACATCAGGGAAACAAGCAGCACCGCTGCGCCTTCCATCGCACCTAGTTGGATTTCATTGCCTCCGAGGACGCCGACCACAAACAAGGGGAGCAACGGATACATCATCTCGCTAGAGATGTCTGCAAAGAAGGAGACAAAACACAGAAGCCAAACGTTTGCCGGAAGCTTGCGTTGCGGTTGCGTCGGAGCATTGGGTTGGTTCTGTTGATGCGATGTCATTAAGTGAACGAGCCGATACTGTTGGTTAGGAATAGTATTGGGATGCAATGGTTATTTTCTGAGGAACATCGCAACGCGAAAGCCCATAGCGAGTTTATAACTTCGGTTCTCCCAATCTCGAGCGTCCGACTGACATAATTCGGCTTCTACATACCAATTGCCGCCGCGATAGATTCGGAAGTCCGTCTTGTTGAACGCTGTTGCTCGGTCGTCAGTTTCTTGCTCTGGGAATGGGTAGGAGTCTAGGCACCATTCACTCACGTTTCCGTGCATGTCGTAAAGTCCCCAGGCATTACGTTTCTTTTTGCCGACGGGGTGGGTAAGCCCTAGACTGTTATCACGGAACCAAGCAAACTCGGGCAAGTGATTTGGGTTGTCGCCAAAGCTGTATGACTCACATGATCCGGCTCGACAGGAGTACTCCCACTGGACTTCAGTAGGCAGAGTGTAGAATCTGCCCGCATCGACTTCTTGAGGACGTTCGGACAAGCGGCGGCAGAACTCTATAGCATTATCCCACGAGACATTCTCGACGGGATAATTTAGATGAGCGAAGGAATTGGTGACAATTCCTGAATGGTCTCGAACAGCGATACGATCACCTCGGAAGTAACTAGGGTTTTCTCCCATGATCATTTCATATTGCGCTTGGGTTACTTCGTACATCCCGATGTAAAACGACCCTAACATCGTTATACGTCTTTGTTGTGAGTAAGCATAAACCTGGTCTTCATCAGATTGTAGACTTGTTGAGAAACTTCCAGCAGGAATTCGGAGTAACCGCATGCCGATACTGTTGGTTAACTCGAGGGGGGCGCGATTCGTAAAGACCCAGCCGATACTGAAAAGGCTAAGGCCGAGCAGAATCAGCAGGCTTAGCAATATCCATTTGATCATCGCAATGCTCCTATGAAGCCTTCATTTTATGTGATTCAGCAGATGTTGTGGGGCAAGCATATTAGGTTTAAGCGAGTGATTTCGTACTCGTGATCGTGCTCGTGATCGTATTCGATTCGACCCTATGCTCTTACACGCAGTCTTTTCTGAAGAGCCCTCAATTTAGAGATGCGAATTGAGAATGCTAGAAAAATTGCTTAATGGACGGGTGCAATTCCAGAGGTAATGAGTCGGAAGCATTCAGCAGAGCGGGCCAAAGGTAAGTTTCCTCGCGAGAGGCTGAAGTGTTTGGAGATAAGCTGGGGGATGAGCTTGAGCTGAAGGGTACCCAAGTCAGTGCAGCAGTCGATCCAATAGCAATTTTACCGGCAAGGTCTTTGAGGTTGAAGAAGTCGTAAGGCATGGTGGTGCAGCTTGCGAGCAGCTCCAGCGGGGACACCGTCGGCAATGAGGCACAGGCGCATTGCCATTCTTTGAAGATCGAGAGATCGGGAGTTGATGCTCGGGAGTCCGTGCCGAGCAAGACAGGGATTGAGGCTTGTTGAAGTTCCTTCCAGGGATACGTTGCATGCCCGAAGTGTCGATGGGTACGGGGGCAGTACACGGTCGCAAAAGACTTTGGCGATTGTTTGAGAATTTCTATGTCGGAAGCAGCGAGGTAGTTCCCGTGAGCAAGGAGGGTCTTTGGGGCATTGGCCAGTTGCTGTAGGATGTTTTGAATTGTGCCGATTCGGCTACGATGGGAGTCTTCTAGGTAGGGAGAGATCCACGGCTCGAAGGGCCCAGTGCGGTTTTGGGTCCAGAGTAGCTCTTCGGTGGATTCTGCGAGGTGCATGGAGATCCACCCGTCGTTCTCGTGTGTGTACTGGACAGCTTGTTCAATGATGCGAGTCGAAGCGGTATATGGTGCATGGGGAGCGAGGCAATACGCTTGCCGATGCAAGTGCTTGTTTGGGTGAGTCGAAGTCCATTCCGAGAGGCAGTGTTGTGCGAAGTCCCAGGTTTCTTTAGTGCGTTTCTCCGAGACATCAACAAGTTCAAATGCAGGGACAATCACGATTCCGATCGAGCCAAGCTCTGCGGTTGCTTGGGTAATCCAATTGGATTCCCAAGGAGCGGTGACATTGTCGATCAAGAACCGGGTACCGGTGCGAAAGGCTTCTTGGACTCCTTGCAGGTAGGTTTGTTTTCGCGATTCGGCCGGATCGTCAGTTTGTGCAGCCGAGTGCGCGCGGCGATGTTTGATAACGGCTGCTAACCAATCGACGATCGAGCCGTTCTTTGGGACAGGGATCGGTGCAGAGAGGTCACTGAATTCCAAGTGAGTATGGCCATTGATCAGACCGGGCAAAATTGCACCCGGTCCGAGATGGATTTGGGGAAGAGAGGTGAACTGTTGCGGGAGAACTTGGCCGATCCATGCGATGCGTTCGTTGTGGACCACGAGCCAGCCGTTGGGTATGGCAGGTGAATCTACAGGAACGATCCAATCACAGGTGCAGGCAAAGGACAACACGTTTTACCTTTCGAGCGATTGCAAGTCGCTCGATTTTGAAATCAAGTGAAAGAGATGGAGGAATTCCACGAAGCAACACTCGTTAGGACAAGTTTTCGACTTCGTAGCCCTTGCGGTACTTTCGACGAAGCAACGCGTTGGCTGGTTCGAAGTTAGGAATTTCCATCTTCTCAGCGTTCCAAAGGAGTTCGTTACCTGGGAATCGGTTGGCGAGGGTCCCGAGCAGAACCGCTTCTGTCAGTGGTCCGGCGTACCCAAAGTGAGCCGTTGTCGGTGCACCTCCCAAGCAAGCATCAACGAAGAGATGGTAGTGATTGCCATCTGGAGCAGGTTCGATCTTGTAGTCCGAGTACGACTTTGCAGGCAGTAGCATTGGCATTGCGACGTGGGGCAGAAGGATTGCACCTTTTTCTCCGAGGAAGAGAGAGCCTTGGTCGGGTAATCCAATTCGTTTGCCATCGGCTCCTTCGAGAGGCCAATTGCTCGTGTCAGGCATCTTGCCGCCATCGCTCCAAGTGAGAATAAAGTCAGGAGTGGTGAAGGGGGAAGCGGGGAATGTGTAGCGGGTATGGTTTTGCATACCGAAGGATTTCTTTGGCGCTGCGGAGCTACTGGAGATCACACGGGATGGGTTACCAAGTTTCAGAGCGGAGAAGACTGGGTCTAGGATATGGATTGCCATATCGCCCATGGTACCGCAACCATAGTCATACCACTTGCGCCAGTTCCCTGGGTGGAAGTGACCTTGGGCGTAGGGTCGTTCGGGAGCGGTGCCGAGCCACAAATCCCATTGGAGGTTTTCAGGGACTGGAGTTGGTTCTGGATCTGGGCCTTCGTATCCCCAAGTTTTGTTGCTCCAGGAGTGGGTTTCACGAATCTTTCCGATAACGCCACTTTGAACCAGTTTGACAGCGGTGCGGTAGGCGCTTGCGGAGTGGATCTGCGTACCCATTTGGGTGACAACTTTGTTCTTTTCCGCGACGAGTCGGAGTTGTCGCGATTCGTAGACATCGTGTGTGAGTGGTTTTTGGCAATAAACATGTTTGCCATAGTTCATCGCGGTCATTGCAGCGGGAGCGTGGGTGTGGTCTGGAGTGGAGACCGACACAGCATCGATTTCGCTTCCAATTTCGGCGAACATCTTGCGAAAATCGGAGAATCGTTTTGCATTGGGGTGGCGCTGAGCGGCGGCTGCGAGGTTATTCGAATCGACATCGCAGAGGGCTACGACATCGACTTTGGGGTGGGAGCTGAGAGAGCCAAGGTCGGCAGCACCCATTCCACCGACACCGATGCTTGCAAGTCGCAGTCTTTGATCGTTTTTGTTTGCAGCCTTTAATCCGCCAACGGTGTGCGAAGCTGCGATTAAAGCGGCGGAGTTAGAGAGAAATAAGCGGCGGGATTGGCTCACTTGGAGGGCTCCTAAAGAGGTGAGGAAATGGAGGGTGTTGTGCATAGACCAGGGCGAATGTGGAGTACGCAAAGGAACGCGTCAACCTTGGAATTCGTTCTAGGTGCGATGCAGTGATTGGTCTCCTAGTGTACCTTAAGGACGGCCCTTATTGGTGAGCTGGCTGGGAAGAAACAAATTTCTCCCTGGCTAATGAGACTCGGTGGCGAAAGCGAGAAGGGCAGAAAGCCAAGAATGCGTCGGAGTTGTTCTGACGCTTAGAATCTTTATTTTGACGGATGACAGTGCGTTTTGGAGAGAGATTTTATGGCACAGAACCGCAAGAGTGCAGAGCGGCCCAAGGGGAGTGTACGATACGACCATTCGGGGCGCGTCGTGCTAGTGACAGGGGGAAGCAATGGTATTGGCTTAGCGATCTGCCGGGGCTTTTCGCAATCTGGAGCGATGGTCGTGTGTGCCGACGTAACCGAGTATTCAGATTTGAACGATGAGAAGGTTCGATTTATTCGTACGGATGTCGCTGACGAGGAAGCTTGTCAGCGCGCGGTGGAGTTTGCGGTGGAGTCGTTTGGTGGTTTGGATGTGTTGGTCAACAATGCAGCGATTCAACCTGCGAGTTCTTATGTGCCGGTCGAATCGTTGCGTTCCGCCGATGTTGCGAAAATGGTTGGGATCAACTTCTTGGGGTATACCTGGATGGCGAAGTACGCATTGCCAGTGATGCGTCAACAGGGAGCCGGTGTTGTGATCAATATTGGAAGTGGCCAGGCGCATCGCACGACGCGAGGTGTTCCGATTTATGGGCCGATCAAAGCGGCGAACTTATTGCAAGCCATGCAATGGGGAGTGGAGTATGCGCGAGATGGGATTCGAGTTGTCAGTATCTCACCTGGAGCGATCGATACACCATTAGTCCGAGCGACCTTGGAAGCTCAGGGAGGGGAGCGGGAGTTGGCGAATCGTCATCCGTTAGGAAGGATTGGTAAGCCGCAGGAGGTCGCCAGTGCGGTTTTGTGGTTAAGTAGCCAAGAAGCTTCGTTTATCACCGGTACAGATCTAGCCGTCGACGGCGGATTAGGTGCTTTTGGTGCGTTCGCTGATCCGTACCGTGATGGACACGCCGAAGGGTAATGGCTATCTCGAACTCTTATCGAGAGACTCTTGTGGCAAACGAATTAGGATTCGGTTCCATGCAGAGTCTCAATGGCTTCGATAAGACTGGTTATTGTTTTTCGCGAGTGCCGGTGAAGTCGACTTCACCGACATCGTCACCAAGAACATAGTCAATTGTTCCTCGAAGGGTGTCTCCGTAGGGACGGCCCATGAAATCCGCTTTGATCTTTGTTCCTTGGAAATCGGCTTCGATCGAGAAGCAGAGTTCATTTTTGTCGATTTTGACTTTCATGGCATCAAGTTCAAGTACGACGTTTCCTGGTGATGTGTAACGTGCCTTCAGTCCATCACCCGCTTTAGAGACAACCAGAGTTGGTTCTAGGATCTGTCCATTGGCATCGATACGTAGTTTCCAAGTTCCTACAACGTCATCGTTTTGCACGCTGCGTGTGGCGGTCCAGGGGAGGTCTCGTGAGTCTTCCTTTGAAGTTGCTTTTACGTTGCCGGTGAGTGTGTCATTTTTGATGTTGCCTTCGAAGGACAGTTTGATGTCCATACCTTTGTAGTCGATCGACATTTCGAAACTAACGGTTGATCCAACGACCTTGCCGTTTTGGATATCTAGTTTGCGACCTGAGGTGCTCTCGTACTTTCCTTCGACTTCACGTTCTTTGGCAGAATTGTTTCCGGGCTTGATTTGCAGTCGTACTTGGTCTTTGTATTGTTGTCCTTCGAATTCGTACTCCCAACGCCAAGTGCCCGAGGGATTGGTCGCGGGTTTGTTCGGATCTTGTGCGATGCTGTTGGATGTGTAGGCAG
>CAZACJ010000002.1:0-21625 GCA_964483385.1 uncultured Pirellula sp.
CCGTGGTCGGAGTGATGTGGCCATCGGCAACGTCATAGGGTCAAACCTATTCAACGTTCTAGGTATTCTAGGGCTAAGTGCGTTAGCTTCTCCGTTACCAGTTCAAGCCGAACTGATCCATAGCGACTGCTGGTGGATGCTCGCGGCAACACTTCTTCTCTTCCCCATCATGTTTAACGGCCGGCGGATACGCAGATGGGAGGGTGCAGTCTTACTTAGCGTATACGTCGCCTACCTTTGGCTGCTGTTGAAAGCGTAGTCCAACCGCACGAAGGTCCGCAGTGGTCATAATTCGATTGGCCTTCCTATGTGCGTTACTCGCTCACGCAACACCTCGGAGCTCTCACCCTACTCTCAATCGCGGCAACTTTACAAACAACGCCCCCCCTTTTTCTCAGCAATCTACTAAGGGAAGAATACCCTCCAATGTGCCGTGATTGTGAAAAAGTTGACCCCGCAGCGGGTCTAAGGTATATTCCATCATACCTCCGTCCTGCTTTTACTAGGACTTTTGAGGCCTTCCTACCCACCTACCCGACCCTCTTGGGTACCTAATAAACCCTATGTCGATCCCATCTTTGTGCCGACTCGCCCATGCTTTTGCCCCGCTAAAGCTTACGCAAGTAGCCTATTTTGCAGTAGTTACGTCCCTCGGCTTCTTGACGCTCTGTAGCCAACTCCAGGCGGTAAGTGCGGCAGATCCAGCCGCGCCAACTTGGTCCAAGGACGTGCTTCCAATTCTTCGTGCAAACTGCTTCGCTTGCCACCAAACCTCCAAAACCCAAGGCGGTTACTTGATGACCGACTTCGCAAGCCTGCTAAAAGGCGGCGAATCAGGCGACGCGGCGATCGTTCCAGGCAATGTTGACGCAAGCGCAATGATCCGAGAGATCACTCCCGTCGATGGCAAAGCCGAAATGCCAAAAAACCTCGCGCCGCTCAAACCATCTGAAATTGAAATCATTCGAAAATGGATCGCTGCCGGAGCCGTTCAAGACATCGTTGACACCGGTCCACGGTTTACTCAAGAAAAGCCCCCCGTCTACACTCGCTCCCCATCCATCTCGACCCTGAGCTTCTCGCCAGATAACTCCCAACTGGCCCTTAACGGATTCTACGAAGTACTCGTCTTCGGAACCCAAGACTGGCAACTCAAAAATCGTTTGGTCGGCCCCAGTTCCCGCATCGAATCAATCCGCTTCTCCCCAGATAACCAATGGATCGCCGTGGCTGCAGGTGAACCTGGCGTTAGCGGCGAACTGCAACTTTGGAACAACGCGAACAAGCAATTGCACCGAAGCATGCTTCTCGGAGGTGACACCCTCTTCGGTCTTTCTTGGAATCACGACGCTTCCATGTTGGCGCTAGGGATGGCAGATAACTCCATCCGAGCATTCGACATGGAAGGCAACCAAAAACTCTATCAACGAACCCACGAAGACTGGCCTCGCTCAACCGTCTTCACCGTCGATGGTAAGCACCTGATTTCTGGGGCTCGCGATATGACGGTAAAACTTACCGACGTAGAGACCGAGAGATTTATCGACAACGTCACATCTATCACCCCTGGTGCGTTGAGAGGAGGGATTCAAGCCCTCGCTCGGCATCCAGAACGGGATGAAATTCTTGTGGGTGGCGCAGATGGCACCCCAAAAATCTATCGTGTCTTCCGTCAAACGGCTCGAGTCATCGGTGACGATGCAAACTTGATCAGACAACTCGACCCGATGCCTGGCCGTATATTCGATGTTGCAATCAGCCCCGATGGAAAGTACCTCGCGGCAGCATCAACAATCGACAACCAAAGTCTTGTTAAAGTATGGTCGTATGATGTCGACGGCAAAATGCCACCCGAGATCAAAGCGATCCAAAGCAAGCGAGCGGGGCAACGCAAGCCGGAAGAACGAAAGAAACTCGAAGAATACGTCACCGAACAACCTCAAGTACTCGGCACCTTCCAAATCCCAAATGCCGCTGTTTACGCTCTGGCAATCGATGGTCAAGGTCGCGTCGCCACCGGTGCTTCCGATGGCCATGTCCGTGTTTGGAACATCGCGGACGGTGCCCTGATCGCAGATTTCGATGCGACTCCAAACGGATCTCTCTCGAAAATTGATGACACATCGATTGCTTCCCTCCGCGCACAAAGACTCGAGGCGATCGCGCAAGCACACCGCTCGGAACGCGAAACTCCCGCTCCAAAAGCGGAAGGAGAACTGTCGCATGAGCCAATCGCCATCGATCGCATTGCTGCAATCCATGTTGAACCCGCTAACCTCGACTTCGCCGCTTGGAACGATTCGGCACAAATCGTTGTTATGGCACAACTGACCACCGGTGAACTCGTCGACGCGACCTCCCAAGCCAACTTCCAAGCAACCGGCGACGCGGTTTGGGTGTCTCAGCGTGGTTGGGTCCAACCAATTCGCGCTGCCGATTTAGCAATCGCAGTCTCCGTCGGACCTCACCAAAAAAGCATACCCGTACATTCGACCATTCCAACTCAATACGAAGTCGACTTCGTCCGCGATGTGAATCCAGCCCTCTCTCGCCTGGGTTGTAACTCCGGCACTTGCCACGGCGCCCAAGCTGGCAAAAACGGCTTTAAGCTATCTCTTCGCGGTTATGACCCTGCTTACGATGTCCGAAGCTTAGCAGACGACCTTGCCGGTCGACGCGTTAATCCAACTTCGCCAATCGATTCGATGATGCTGACCAAACCTCTGGGCATTGTTCCGCACGTCGGCGGCAAGTTGATCGAACCTGGCGACAATCACGCGCTTGTGCTGCGTCAATGGATCGCTGGTGGCGCTAAACTCAATCTCAACACACCAAAAGTCGCATCGATTCAAGTCACCCCCAATAATCCGGTCATTGCGATGCCAGGAAGTATCCAACAACTACGCGTTGTCGCCACCTACACCGACGGAAAAACCCGCGACGTAACTCGCGAAGCCTTCCTCGAATCGGGGAATACTGAAGTTGGTGCCGTTCTTGAAGGAGCACGAGTGCAAGCTTTGCGACGAGGCGAAGTCCCTGTACTCGCTCGATTCGAAGGTGCTTATGCCGCAACCACTCTGACAGTGATGGGCAATCGCGACGGTTATCAACCATTCCAAGTCGCTTCTCAACACCCCATCGATCGCTTGGTCGCCTCCAAGTGGGAACGATTGAAGATTCAACCGTCTGGAATTTGTGATGATGCAGAATTCCTTCGCCGTGTCACGCTTGATTTGACCGGACTACCTCCCTCACCTGAAGCTGTTCGAGCGTTTCTTAAGGACACGACCGAAAGCAAACTCAAACGCGATCGCGTGATCGACGAATTGATCGCCAGCGATGCATTCGTCGACCACTGGACCAACAAATGGTCCGATCTGTTGCAAGTGAACTCGAAATTCCTCGGCAAAGAAGGTGCTGCCAAATTCAAAGATTGGATCCGCAATAGCTTTGCGACCAACAAACCCTACGACAAGTTCGTCTACGAAATCCTTACCGCTACGGGCTCTAACCGTGAAAACCCGGCAGCTTCTTACTACAAGATTCTTCGAACCCCCGAGGAAGCTGTCGAAAATTCCACGCACCTGTTCCTGGCAGTTCGATTTAACTGCAATAAGTGTCACGACCACCCCTTCGAACGCTGGACCCAAGACCAGTACTACGAAACCGCCGCATACTTCGCCCAAGTTGGCTTGAAGAAAGACGAAGCTTCCGGCAACAATACCATCGGCGGAACTGCTGTCGAAGGGGCCAAACCACTTTGGGAAGAAGTCTTCGATAAGAACGACGGAGAAGTCAAACACCAAAAGACCCAACAAGCAATTGCACCGAAGTTCCCCTTTGTCGCTCAACATGCCCTGCCAGAAAATCCGTCTCGACGCACCCAGTTCGCTAGCTGGGTAACTAGCCGTGAAAATCCTTACTTCGCAAAGAGCTTCGTCAACCGTATGTGGGGCTACTTGCTTGGGAAAGGTTTGATCGAACCTATCGATGACATCCGTGCCGGCAACCCACCTAGCATTCCAGAACTGCTCGAGTTCCTCGAAAAGGATTTTATCGAACACAACTTTGATATCCGGCATGTTGTTCGAACAATCTGCAAGTCAGATGTCTATCAGCTTTCGATCGACACAAACCGTTACAACGCAGATGACGATCGCAATTATTCTCACGCAATGCCCCGTCGCTTGCCTGCAGAAGTCCTCTTCGACGCGATCCACCAAGTCACCGGTGCAGCTTCCAAAATCCCAGGTCTACCGCCAGGAACCCGTGCGGCAGCATTAGCGGATGCCGACGCCGGATTGCCTGATGGATTCTTGAATAACCTCGGACGCCCACCGCGCGAAAGCGCGTGTGAGTGCGAACGCTCCAACGAGTTGCGACTTGGTTCGGTGATGGCACTGGTTAGCGGACCGACTCTTGGTTCAGCCATTGCTGACCCTGAAAACGCGATCCGAAAATTGGTGGAAGGAACTCCAGATGATGCGGCGTTGATCGATGAAATCTTCGTACGCGTTCTTAATCGACATGCGAGTGCCGAAGAAATCCAAACCGCTCTTGCTACCATTACGCTTATCCAAAAAGACCACGAACGCCTCGCCGCCCAGCTCGCCGAACGCGAAACTTGGTGGGTTGACGAAAAACCAAAACGACAAGCAGCACTGGATGCGGAACGGGATTCAACTAAGGCGGCATTAGAAGCTCGCAAAGAAGCGATCCGACCAGAACGCGAAGCAGCCGAAAAAGCCCGCCTGGAGCGATTGGCTGCAGCTCAAGCCGCTGTGACAGGTTTCGAAGCAAACCTCGATAACAAACTTCAAGAGTTCATCAACTCGCGACGAAACAGTGCGGCTTGGCAAACCCTTGCCGCAGGGAAAGCAGTCGCCACAACCGGCGCAACACTCACTCCGCAACCCGATCGCTCAATCCGAGCTGCTGGTGGGGCGAACAAGGGGATCTACACCGTCGACACCATCCCCGTCGGCGGTCCATTTACCTCCGTGCGACTCGAAGCCCTCTCGGCTGCGGATCTGCCAGGCCAAGGTCCCGGGTTACCTCCAAACGGAAACTTTGTCATCACAGAGATCGAACTCTTTGCCGGTGCTCCCGACAAACCTCAAGAGATGCGAAAACTCAAACTGACCAAAGGAATCACAGATTTCGATCAACCAGGTTTCTCGGCAGCGGCTGTCATCGACGGCAATGCAAATGACCCGAATGGAGGATGGGCCGTTTTCGGTGCCACCGGCGTCGAACACTGGGCCGTCTTTGCACTAGAGAACCCTGTGACTTTGCAAAAAGGAGAAGTCCTCCAATGGCGTATTCACCAAGTGCATAACGCAGAAAACCATCGCCTTGGCAAATTCCGCCTTAGCGTTGGGCAACATGAAGGCGAGCTCAGCTTAGGTTTACCCGAATCTTTCTCGACTATCGCTTCGGTCCCCCGTGAAGCCTGGAATCCTGAGCTAACGAAGGAAGGTATGAACTACATCAAGCTTTCCTCGCCAGAACTCAAGGGGCTGCAAGCGAATGTCCAAAAAGAAAGCCAAGCATTGCCGGAAGACGACCAAGTTATTGTATTGACCAAACGCATTGAACGATTGAGCACTCCACTCCCAGAAGACTCACGCTTATTGCGTCTGCGAGCCGATGCCAAAGAGAGCGAAGCCCAACTTGGCAACGGACGATTGACCGCTGCACAAGATTTAGTCTGGGCATTGATCAACTCCCCAGCGTTCTTGTTCAACCACTAAGACTGCTAAAAGCGTTATTCCACAGTTCCTATTTAGAAGATTACGACATACCCCGAAACGAAATGTTTCGAACTTAACGAAGGAAACCCCATCATGTTGCGATTGCTTGGTTCTGCCGGTAAGGATTTGTGCGACTCGAGCCTCGGGGTTACCCGACGAGATATTCTTCGCGTAGGATCTTCAGGACTCTTCGGACTCTCCCTCGCAAACCTACTGCGGCTTCAATCTGCCCAAGCAGCCGAATCGGGTGGTGCTCCGGGTTGGAACCGTGCCAAGCGGATGATTCTCGTTTATCTTCAAGGTGGTCCATCCCACTTGGACCTCTGGGATCCTAAGGACAACGTCCCCGATAAAGTAAAAAGTGTATTTAAGCCAATCTCAACCAAACTTCCTGGAATTTCGTTCACCGAAAATCTTCCAAAACTGAGCTTGGTCAACGACAAGTTCACCATGATCCGTTCGATGAGCTACACACCGAACGGACTATTCAATCACACTGCAGCGATTTACCAGATGATGACGGGATACACCACCGACAAGGTCAGTGCATCCGGTCAGTTGGAACCACCAAGCCCCAAAGACTTCCCGAACTTCGGCTCGAATATTATCCGGCTTCGTCCAGCCGACGAGCCCATGCTTCCTTTCGTAATGTTGCCTCGTCCATTGCAAGAGTCCAATGTCGTTGGCAAAGGAGGTACCGCTGGGTTCTTGGGTAAAGAATATGATCCTTACACGTTGTACCCAGAAGGAGACGACATGGATCTGAACAAGATGGATCGGATCAATGTAAGCGACCTGCAACTTCGTCCAGAAGTCTTCTCTGTGCGTTTGCAACGTCGTGCAACTCTACGCGATTTGATCAACAAACAAATGCCTACGATCAATGCAGCCGTAGAGAACCAACAACTCGATGAGTACTTCAATCAAGCACTTTCTTTAGTCGTTTCCGGAAAGGCTCGTGAAGCGTTTGATCTCAGCCAAGAATCGGAAGCGTTACGCGATGCTTATGGACGCAATACGTTCGGACAAAGTTGCTTGCTCGCCCGCCGATTGGTCGAAGCCGGGACGCGTGTGGTTGAAGTTGTTTGGCCAAAGGTAGCCAACAGCGATAACCACTCATGGGATCATCACGTCGACCTGTCCAAACGAATGAAGAATCAATCCGCACCAATGCTCGACGCTGGCCTATCCACGCTTGTTGAAGATCTCGATCAACGCGGATTGCTCGAAGATACATTGCTGGTCGCCGTGGGCGAGTTTGGCCGTTCACCGGAACGTGGGGTAAGCACCAGTGGTAATGGAAACAGTGACGACGGACGGGACCACTGGCCGTATTGCTACACCTCGGTAATCGCAGGTGCAGGTATCAAACGGGGCTATGTACACGGCAAGAGCGATAAGACCGCAAGTGCACCGATTGAATCTCCAGTGCACCCCTCGCAACTCCTTGCCACCATCTATCACGCCTTCGGTATCGAACCAGAAACCATCGTTTACAACCACTTGAACCAACCTCGAGAATTGGTGAAAGCTCAAGCGGTTACTGAACTGTTTGCCTAACTCAACATCCATTTACGGATTTTTCCCACTCGCACCAAATATCCATGCGCAAATCGAAGTTTTCTTTCGCGTGTGTTGCCCTTGCAACACTTACAGGCTTTTTCTCTATAACCACGTCCAACGCAATCGCTCAAGACGCTAATGCCAAAGGGGCAGCCAAAAAAGGTCTCGGGGCTACACCCGCGAATGCCTTCCGGCTTCCCGAAGGCTTTCAAATAGACCTCGTTTACGAGGTGCCTTCAAAAGACCAAGGCTCATGGGTCGCCATGTGCGTGGATCTCAAAGGCAGACTGATTGTTTCCGATCAGTACGGCAAACTCTATCGAGTCACTCCGAGCCCTACTGCGGACGCTGCCGGAACCAAAGTTGAACCGATCAACGTGAACCTCGGAATGGCCCAGGGTTTGTTGCACACAAAAGATGGGCTTTACGTAGATGTCAACGGCGAAGGCATCCTCAACAAAGACGAACCAAATGCACCGAGAGGTCCGGGGCTTTATCGACTCCAAGATCTCGACGGTGATGAGCAGTTCGAAAAAATCGAACGCATCATTCCAATGACCGGCGGCGGAGAACACGGTCCACACGCAATCATCCCCGGCCCAGATGGTCGATTGTATCTGTGCGCAGGAAATCAAACCGATTTACCCGAGAAAATCGATCGCTCTAGGGTCCCACGCCATTGGAGCGAAGACCACATGCTCGGACGCATGCCAGATGGACGCGGCTTCATGGCGAACCGACTTGCACCCGGCGGTTTCATTCTCAGCTTTAATCCCGATGGTAGTGACGTTGAACTCGTCGCAACAGGATTCCGCAATGAATACGATATCGCCTTCAATCCACACGGGGATTTGTTCACCTACGATGCTGATATGGAATGGGATATCGGAACTCCTTGGTACCGACCAACACGTGTGAACCATGTTATCAGCGGGGCAGAATTCGGGTGGCGTAATGGAACCGGCAAATGGCCAGAGTATTTTGCAGATAGCTTCGGCGCAGTTGCAAACATCGGATACGGCTCTCCGACCGGAATTGTTTTCGGTACCGGCGCTCGATTTCCAGGCAAGTACCAAAACGCACTGTTTATTTCCGATTGGAGTTATGGCGTAGTTTACGCGGTCCACTTGGACCCCCAAGGCTCGACCTACACAAGCACGTTTGAGCCCTTCGTCAGCGCGTCGCCGATGCCAGTTACCGACCTTGTGATACATCCAAACGATGGCTCAATGTACATGACCATCGGTGGACGCAAAACACAATCTGCGCTCTACCGTATTCGCTATGTCGGAAAAGAAGATACGAATCCAGCGAAATTTCCTGATAATGCAGAAGCTGCCTCGGCTCGAGCTACACGCCGACAACTTGAGGCGATGCACGTTCCTGGTGCTAAACTCGATATCCCTCTGGCAATGCGAAACCTCGGAAGCCCTGACCGAGGACTCCGTACAGCCGCTCGCCTAGCACTTGAACACTTCGACAGCAAAGAATGGCGTGATCCGGTTGCACAATCACTTCCTGCACAGTCCGCGATCTCGTTGGCAATTGCCCTATCTCGAAAAGGTTCCCCTGCAGATCAAGCAGACATCCAAAAGAGCTTGCTACGCTTGCAATGGGACAAACTATCCCCTACCGAAAAAATCGAGTTGCTCCGAGCGTACCAATTGAGCTTCCTTCGCCTCGGCGATGGATCGCCTGAGCTTCGCAAACAAATCGTCGCTCAACTCGATTCCCACTTCCCGACCCCAGATGGGGATTCGCTGGTCGATCGCGAGCTATCCCGGGTTTTGGTGTACCTCCAAGCCCCTAAAGTCATCGAACGATGCCTTGCACAGATGAACAATTCCAACTCCGCAGAACAGCAAATCCACTACGCATTCTGTTTGCGAGAAGCCAATAGCGGCTGGACACAAGAGACCCGTAAGGCCTACTTCCAATGGTTCTACGACATCGGAACAGCTCGCGGCGGCGCATCGTTTGGCGGCTTCCTGGAGAACATCCGAAAGGTCGCAATCGGAAACTTGGAAGACGACGACAAGAAGATGCTTGGGGATCTCATCGGGCCATTGCCCGCACCGAAAGATCCACTCGCTGATCTTGCACCTAGAGCTATGGTCAAAGCTTGGACAACCGACGAACTCGCCGAAAAATTCGCGAGCAAGAAATCTGGGTTCAACTTCGAACGTGGAAAACAAATGTTTGCCGTGGCTCAGTGCTACAAGTGCCACCGGTTTGCAGGCCAAGGTGGTATTCAAGGGCCAGACTTGACCTCATCTGCTCAGCGGTTCTCCCCGAAAGACATGCTCACAGCCATCATCGAACCGAGCAAGGAGATCAGCGATCAATACGAAGCGACGATCTTCCAGACCGAGGAAGAAACCGTCATTGGACGCGTTGCAAACCTCAATGGAGACACCCTGATGATTGCTACGAATATGCTTGATCCAGGGAATTTCGCGAATCTCAAGCGTAGTGACATTACGGATATGAAGCCGAGCAAAGTCTCCATGATGCCAAGTGGCTTGCTCGATACCCTTTCCGAAGAAGAGGTCTTTGATCTTTTGGTCTACCTCCAATCAGGTGGGAATCCCAAGAGCCCACGCTATTCCGAAGGTCAGTAATGCGAGAGATGATTTTTCCGTAGGGTGTGGTGAAGGGGTCGTGCGTTCATTGTTGGGTTACTTCGAAGTTCCAACACCGCGTTACGATGTTCGCAAGGCCTGCCCCAACGACCGCGAAACCCACCAGCGGGCGAGAAAGTTGAAAAGAGAAAGTGGAGAGTAGCATCGCTGTCGATTTGACGGCATTGAACGCGAGCAATTGGCCACGAACTTCGGTGTGACTGATCGCTAGCAAACTTTGCCATTGCGATCACGGGCCCTGTTTTGCTACAGGATAGATTGCGTGAAGGACTGGCCTTCGCGGCGATAGATCCACTTGGTTGCTGAACGAGCCTGCAATGGTTTCCCGATGGACAATCAGGAAAAAACTTCAAATGGCGATGGGAGTCCTAGGGCTTGTCATCGCTGTGCTCGGGTACAGTTCTTTCCGAGGTGTTTACGCCTATAAAGAGCTCGTCGCTACACTCAGCAGTCGTGCTTCCGAAATCCCGCTAACTTCCGAACTTACACGGGCTGTCGATGACCTTCGACTCGACGAAGGCACCGCTACAGCACCGACTGTTTTGGGGTTCTCCATGCATTCCGATGAAGATGGGATGCAAGTTTCACGTAAACCGTTTACAGAGCGGGTTCAGTACGCACGGGAAGTCTTGGCTCGATACAAGTCTAGGCTTGAAAGCACGCACTCGGATGCACTGTTCCTCGCCGATCGAAGTGAGGAACTTCAATACGCTGAGAAAATCGGTCATCTGATCAACGAAATCGCTTGGCGGAACGTCCAAAAAGAATCGATGACCAATCGAATCTCACGATTGCAGCAAGAACAAGACATCGAGCAACTCACCGAACTCGCCCATCAATTACCTTCTCTGCTGACACAGCGAATGGTGAGCTTTCGTGACGAGGTTCGAGTGCGTTACCGTGCATGGATTATCATGACGTGGAGCAGTGCAGTACTAGCTGCCGGACTGCTCATCGGATTGATTGTTTATGCTCGCTCAGCAGTTATTCGACCTTTTAAAAACCTACTCTACGGAGCGAGACAAGTCGCATCCGGAGACTTCGGATATCGCATTCACACTTCAAGTCTTGACGAGATTGCAGAATTGGCGCGAGCGATTAACCTCGGCGCTCAAAGTTTTCTTGCGATCCAAAAAGATCTCAACGAACAAGTGCGACAACGATCGGAAGAGGTGATTCGCAATGAACAACTCGCTAGCGTTGGCTTTCTCGCTGCGGGAGTCGCCCATGAAATCAATAACCCGCTAGCAGCAATCGCTTGGAGCGCAGAAGCACTTGAAGCACGTTTACACCGCATCTTGCATCCTCTGCTCTCCCCTGATCCCAAACATTCCGCTGATTTACTTCCTGCTTCCGATCAAGGCACAGCGGATGAACTACAGGTAGCAAACACTACCATGGGAGTTACCGCGACTGGCCAAGCAGCATCGATGAAGGGAACAGATCTCGATACCCTCCGAACATACCTTCGACGGATTCAAGACGAGGCCTTTCGATGCAAAGGAATCACGGAACGCCTCTTGGATTTCTCCCGACTTGGTAATATTCAACGCAAGCAAGAAATCGACATGAATGACATCGTCGATGATGTCGTCGATATGGTTCGTCATCTCGGCCCCTACCGCTCACAACGAATTGAATGCAGTTTAGCAAGCGAACCAGCAGTCGCTTGGGCGAGTCCTCAAGAGATGAAACAAGTCATCCTCAATCTGCTTACAAATGCTCTAGAGTCCCTAGACGCCGACTCAAAGCTTGGTGTCGTCAAAGTGGTCGTTCAGAACATTCCTGAGCGAGACCAAGTGCGAGTAGAGATAACCGACAACGGATGCGGAATGAACGACGAGGTGCTCAAACATCTCTTCGAACCTTTCTTCACCCGTCGGCGTGATGGTCGAGGAACGGGATTAGGACTACCTATCACCAATCGGATCATCACAGACCACGGTGGACGAATCACACCGCGCAGCGAAGGACCCGGCTTGGGTTCAACCTTTGAAATTGTTTTGCCCTCGAAATCGACAAACGATTCCCTATATGACAACCAACAAAAACTTGCAGCCGCTTGAACCTCTCTCCATTCTCTTCGCCGACGACGAGAAGGAACTGCAGGAAATCGCTCGTTTAGAACTTCCATTCTACGGACATAGAGTTACGGTCTGTCCCGATGGCTATACCGCCATCGCAGCCCTTGAAAAAGATACGTTTGATTGCATGATCGTTGATTTGGATATGCCTGGTATGAACGGCATTCAAGTCATTGAACGAGCGGCGACCATTTCGCCAACGACGGAAGCAATTGTATTAACGGGTAAACGCTCACTCGATACAGCGATCGCTGCTCTACGATTCGGTGTAATCGACTATTTGAGCAAACCTTGCAAGTTCTCCGAGCTAAATCAACTGCTTACTCAAGTAGGCCAACGGCGAAGACTGAAGCAACGCACAGCGGAATTAGAACGACTTGCTCGACAAGAAACCAACCGAGCGCCCCAAATCGTTGGGGCTTCGAAATCGATGCAAGGCATCGCGAGATTGGTCGAAAAAGTCGCTCCGACGAATAGCACCGTATTGATCCGAGGCGAAACAGGGTGCGGAAAAGAACTGGTCGCTCGCTCTGTCCACGAGAAGAGTCTACGCAGCGACAAACCATTTATCGCTATCAACTGCGGCGCACTCCCAGAACACCTTATCGAGAGTGAACTATTCGGTCACAAAAAAGGTGCATTCACCGGCGCTGATGTTCAACGACTTGGGCTCTTCGAAGCCGCGAATGGTGGAACTATCTTTCTAGATGAAATCGGAGAACTACCACTTCCGATGCAAGCGAAGTTGCTACGAGTGCTCGAGAGTGGTGACTTGCGACGCGTAGGTGATAATGAAACGATTCACGTCGACACTCGAGTGGTATGCGCTACCCACCGAGATCTTGAAAGCATGGTAGAAGCCGGGACTTTCAGAGAGGACCTCCTCTTTAGAATCAACACCTTCGAAATCCATGTACCACCGTTGAGAGAACGCAGTGAGGATGTGATGGCACTCGCTAGACACTTATATCTGCGACATCACCCAGAACACTCGTCCATTGAACATCTCTTCTCTGAGGAGTCAATGGCTTTGCTGCTACAACATCCTTGGCCAGGTAACGTGCGTGAATTGGCTAACGTCATCGAACACGCCACTATTCTTTGTGAGCATCCTCCAATCCTGCCAGAGCATTTGCCTCGCCACGTAGTAGAGAAACGCCTTCGACGCGAGACGAAGCTAGCCACGGGGCAAGCCACCCACTCACATGCACAAGTAGAATCTCATCCGATCGCTTCGCACCGCGAACCTCTCGCACATCGTGAAACACCGATGAGCCTAAAAGAAATGGAAGTTCTAGCGATTCAGGAAGCGGTGCAGCGACACAAAGGTAGCAAAGCTGCGGCAGCTGAGGAATTGGGGATCAGTTTGAAGACCCTTTACAACAAACTCAACTCCGCGGAAGCAGCTAAAAAAGCAGCATAAGCAGGAACCGGGCGATGGTGTATAATCGGGGTCTGGATTCTCCCTCCGTTTACACCCATTAGGTAAGTCCTATGGCACCGCGATTGCCCCTGTTTCCATTGTTGCAATCTTCATTACTGCAAGTCTCGTTGGCTAGTTGTTTGGCGATCGGGATTGTTCTAGGTTGCCCCATCGAATACCAAAATTCAAAGGCTTTCGCACAATCGATTGCCTTTGTACCCGCAAACGTCGAACTATCTTCGTTCCAAAATGAACAATCGATCACTGTACGCCCCTCGATTCAAAATGCAGACGTCGGCGGCTTGAATGCCAGCCGTAACGCATGGGGAAAGGCTCTCGCTGCCGACCAAGGACTTTCACTGACTATCGACCCGCCAAACATCGCTGAACTTACGCCAGGCCCAGAAAACTCCTGGATCATCCGAGGCAACAACGCGGGTGCCGCAACCCTCACCGCAACTTGGAAATCCCCAAGCGGTTTAATGGAGACCATTCAGACAACCGTGGTAGTAAGACGAAGCGAAGGAAAAACATCCTGGGAATTCGATAACCATGTACAACCAATCCTATCAAAGAATGGTTGCAACATGGGCGCTTGCCACGGTGCACTCGCAGGTAAAGGAGGCTTCCGCCTCTCCCTCCGCGGATACGATTCAGCGAACGATCATTTCAATATTGCAAAACAAGATGGTGCACGACGCGTCGAGCTTAGCCAACCGGAAAGCTCCCTGCTTTTGCTTAAACCCTCCGGCAAAGTCGAACACAAAGGTGGCGTTCGTATACCGGAAGATTCGACCGATTTCGAGTTGCTCTCGCAGTGGATCGCCGGGGGTGCCCCTGGCCCCCGCCCTGAAGATGCTAAACTTCTTTCGGTCGATGTACACCCAAAAGCCGTCGAACTTTCCAGTGGCCAATCCGATCAACTCGTCGTGCTCGCGAAATACTCGGATGGAAGAGTTGAAGATGTCACGCGTTGGGCCAAGTTCACCTCAAGCGATGAATCAATCGCGCTCGTCAACGAATCGGGTTTAGTTCAAGTGATCGGACCGGGCGAAGGTGCTATCAGCGTTTGGTTCTCCAGTCGCCTAGATTCGGCTCGATTGCGAGTTGCCTTTAACAACGACCCGAGCACCCGCCCCTCCCTCCAAGTTATCCAAGAACGTCTAGGGATTCGTCCCGATGCATCGAAAGACTCCATCGATCACCTCGTCGCAATTCAACTTGCTGCTCTAGGCCTAATGCCTTCGAATCGATGCTCTGACGCTGAATTTCTTCGTCGTTCTTCGCTCGATGCTACTGGCACACTTCCTACCCCTGAACAAGTAGAACAATTTCTCGCAGATTCCAACCCCGACAAACGCGCTCGCTGGGTCGAATCACTGCTCAACAGCCCCCAATTTGTCGATTATTGGACCTACCGATGGTCCGACATGTTGATGCTCAATAGCAATCTACTGCGCACCGATGGTGTCAAAGCCTATTACCAATGGATCCGATCCAACGTCGAACAAAACAAACCTTGGGATGCATTCGCAAAAGAAATTCTTACCGCCACCGGGGAATCCCTCGAAAACGGAGCGACGAACTTCTACGGAATTAACCAAGACCCAGAGACGATGACTGAAAACGCTTGCCAAGCGTTTCTTGGTCTTTCAATCGGATGTGCGAAATGCCACAACCACCCATTAGAGAAATGGACCAATGACCAGTACTACGCGATGGCAAATCTATTCGCTCGCGTACGGGCGAAGGGTTGGGGGGGTGAAGTTCGCAATGGCGACTCCGCACGCACCGTCTTCGTCGTAGACCAAGGAGACCTTATACAACCACTTCGTGGAAAACCTCAAATCCCCGCTCCACTCGACGCAGATCCCATCGATCCTAATTCTACCGTCGACCGTAGAGAGACTCTGGCCGCTTGGATGACTTCCCCAGAAAACCCATACTTCACACGCGCCATCGCCAACCGCATTTGGGCTTCTTACTTTGGAGTCGGAATCGTCAACGCCGTCGACGACATGCGGATGAGCAATCCCGAAAGCAACCCTGATCTCATGGCCTACTTGTCCCGCTTCCTGATCGCTCACCGATACGATTTGAAATCGCTGATGCGAGAAATCATGCTTTCAGAAACTTATCAGCGCAGCAGTGAACCGCTCGATGGCAACCAAGCAGACCGCAAGTACTTCTCGCATTACTACCCCAAACGCTTGATGGCAGAAGTCATCCATGACGCCATCGTGTCCGTCACCAATGTCCCCTCCGAATTCAACAAAGTTGTGTTCTTGGGTGGCGACCGCAATGACACCAAGTTCTACCCAAGCGGAACGCGTGCCATTCAACTTTTTGACTCAAGTGTGGAAAGCAATTTCCTGAAGACGTTCGGTCGAAACCAACGTCGCATTACCTGCGAGTGCGAACGGAGCGACGAACCGAGTATTATCCAAGTCCTACACCTCAACAACGGTGAAACCGTCAATAAAAAGCTGTCCGAAAAAGACGGCATCGTCGATCAATGGATCGCAAAATATAAAGACGACGAAGCGGGACTCGTAAGAGCCGCGTTTCTACGTACCCTCTGCCGAGAACCTTCTACCGCAGAACAAACCGCTCTGACCAACGAACTACAACAAGCAAAAGCAGATCCGAACAATCCTGCCACCTACCGCGAAGCCATCGAAGACTTCGTCTGGAGCTTGATGAGTTCCAGAGAATTTCTGTTCAATTACTAAGCGAAGACTCACCGTCGCTGCCTACGTATGTATCGCTCGACACCTGCGAACTATCTTGCGAAACTGGCGATCGATCTTGCGAAACAGGCGATCGTGAAGTGCCTAGGAAACGAAAAACATTCGCAGATTTGCCCTTAGGGCAAACGCATGATCTCTTCCACGGCAACCGGTTCGCCAATCACGGCTAGGCAGTCCCCCTGCTGTGTCTTGCAAGGTGTACGCATCGCGATCAGATAGCCCGACTTTGGTGAGCGTAGAACACAAGGCTCCCGATCAGGTCGTTCCAAAAAGTGAACGTAACCCACCGGATCCCCTTTGGCGACCTTCGCTCCTAGGTCCACTGCCACTTCGAAAATCCCTGATTCAGGCGCAAGCATATAATTCTGTGCATCGAGTGCCTGCGTGATAATTGATGGCGCTAACCCTTGCCCCGCCCTAGTCACAGTAGCTCCTCGAACCACCCCAAGATGACGCAGTACGTTGCTCAAGCCATCAAAAGCAATGCGATGAACTGAGGCATTTACCCCTTCACCACCACCCAGCTCCGTCGTAACTACTGTCTTCCCCTGGTTCTCAGCTTCCACTGGAAGCAAACCAGCACCTGCGATATCGGTATACAAGAAACAAAACTCGGTATTCCAAGCCAACATGGCATCGAGCATCGACTGTCGCTGTGCAAGATCAGGCACCACATGCATGTGCGAACACGGGACAAACTCCATGCTTCGCCCCCCCGAATGAATGTCGATCACTACGTCAGACAGCGGAAACAAAGTATGGGTCAGGTAATGCGCGATCTGACTCGTGACTGGTCCGTCCGCTTGACCAGGGAAGGCACGATTTAAGTTCATACCGTCCAAGGGAGACAATCGGGTCGCAGCCAACGCGGCTGGAAAGTTAAGCGAGGGAATCAAAATCAACCTGCCACAAATATCGTCTTCGGTTAGCGACCTAGCTAATTTCATCAACGCTACCTGACCTTGATACTCATCCCCGTGATTGCCACCCATCACCAGAACCGTCGGCCCTTGTCCGCGGGACAACACAACAATGGGGATCATTACGTTTGCCCAACCCGCCAGATTGTGTGAGTAAGGCACCCTGAGATATCCTTGTTGCTTCCCCGTCCGTCCAAAATCAATATCCGTGCGAATCATATTCTTGCAGTTGCAAAATGAGTTCCTTAGACCTAGTCACTGTCCATCAGTGTATCATGTTCTCAAGAACAATCGGAGCGCAAGCGACCATCCAAGTTTCAACTGTTTTCCGGTAACCCACGACCCATAGAAAAGCAGCCCCGAAAAGCACCGAACGCCTTATGCCTTTGCTTCATACATTCCTGCAGCACAACTTTCGAAGTCTGATCGCTCTCTGGTTTGCATACGCAGTTTCTTGTTGTCTTTGCGTTGCCGAAACAATAGTGATCCAAGGTCCTGATGCCCTTCGAAAGACCCTGCAGAACGTCACCCCAGACACTCGACTGAAGCTATCCCCCGGAGAGTATGGTCATGGTTACTACATTCGCAGCGCGGCACAATTAACCATCGAAGCCTTAGACGAAAAGCGGCCCCCCACATTTACGGGTGGGAACGTCGCGATCCACGGTTCGCAATGCTCGAAACTAACACTCAGGCACCTAACAATTCGAGGCCAAAAAGACAACGGGCTGAACTTTGATGATGGTGGAACGAACGCGCAAGTCAATTCAACTTCAACAACACAATCCATTACGCATCAGATCCTCCTCGAAAACCTAAGCATTTCTGAGATTGGACCAAAAGGAAATCATGACGGCATCAAGTGTTCCGGGATCCAAGGTCTAGTCATTCGCAAGTGCCAAATCAATGGATGGGGTGGGCAAGGAATCGATTTGGTAGGTTGCCACCAAGTACTCATCGACGAATGCGATCTCGAGGGTAAAGAAGGATTCAACGCGTCAGCAGGTGTGCAAATTAAAGGTGGTTCATCCAACGTCACAGTCCAGATGTGCCGTTTTAAAGATGCGGGGGAAAGACCAATCAATGTCGGGGGCTCGACGGGACTCGAGTATTTTCGCCCCAAAGGAGCGAAGGCTGAGGCGACTCAAATTGTGATACGAGAGAACCAAATCGAAGGCGGCTCCTGCGGTGTCGCTTTTGTTGGGGTCGACGAAGCACTGTTTGAACGAAATTCCATTCGCAATCCAACGAGATGGTTGATTCGCATTCTTCAAGAAAACTCTAACTCAGGATTTACCCCTTGCTCCAACGTAGTCATCCGCGAAAACCAATTCCAATTCCAAAGGAAAGATCTAAGGGAAGACGTGAACATTGGCCCTGGTACCTCACCTGAAACATTCCGATTTATTGCTAACAAATGGACAGCAAGCGACGTTCCCGAGAGATCCAAACCACGATTGCCAGTGGCGGAAGAAGGTGGCGTCTATGGTTCAAATCCCTGAGGGTTAAGCAAATATGACACACAAGAAACTGAACTTGCCTAAAAAGATCTGTGATCGATGCGGCCGCGAAATCGTTTGGCGAAAGAAGTGGGAGAAGGTCTGGGATCAAATCCGACTTTGCTCCGAACGTTGCCGACGCAATAACACGGCAAAAGACAACTCCAGAAAAACAGGATTGTAACAGGCGACCTCACTGAGATTTCGCCTCCTATCAACAGTTCAAGCAAGGCCCCCATTCACCCAGTACCCGAGAGGCGATTCAGGCTTTTCTAACCAAGCCCCTGACTGACGCGATCCAAGTACTCACCGAGCACATCTTCACCGGCAACAATCTTCAACTCCACATCTAACGCGACCAGCGGTAGTGCTCCAATAGCCTCCGTGGATAACTTGGCCAAGTCCTTCCCTGTGCACACAATCGCTGCGATCGATTGCCCTAACCCCTCGACGCGTCGACGTATCTCGTCGATATCTTGGGAACTGTAAGCATGGTGATCTGCATAAGTGATCCGGTCAGCAATCAACACACCTACCTTCTCTAAGGTACGGTGAAATGCAGTCGGATTTCCGATACCACAGACAGCAACGACCACTTGGCCTTTAAGCTCTTCCAATGACCGCTTAGCACCCGATGCGTTCCTCCAGCCAGTCGGACAATGCACACTCTCTACCCAAGCCGCCTTCGGATGAATGCGTTGTACACGGGTTCGTAAGCCAGCAAGATCTTGGGGCGATACGAGATCACATCGAGTTGCAAGAACTAAATCCGCACGACGCAAACCAGCAATCGGTTCTCGCAACAAGCCGCGCGGTAGCAAGTGCCCCCAACCAAAGGGATTTGTCGCATCTAATAAGACAATATCCAAGTCACGTTGCATGCGACGATGTTGAAATCCATCATCGAGCAACAAAACTTCCATCTCCAACTCCTCGGTCGCAATCTGCGCGATCTCCGCTCGATTGGCCGACTGAAGATGAGGCACATCTGGCAACAACTCTTCTAACTCCCTAGCCTCATCGTTCGCTCCGTCCTCGAGAGCCTTGTACCCGCGCGACAGAATTGCAACTCTTTTACCTCGCTCGCGGAACCACTTCGCAATGTACACACATGCAGGAGTTTTACCCGTCCCACCTGCCGTTAAATTCCCAACAGAAATTACCGGTACCAACGCACGATACGATCGAAACCAACCCGATCCGTACGCAACATTTCGAAGCATCACTATCGCTCGGTATGGCACCGAAACAACCCACAAAGCTCCGCGCAAACACAAAGCTAGCAATGAGTCATTTGGGGACTGAAGAAATTTCTCAAGCGGATGCATAACCGACGCGTTGACTTTATGAAGAACACACCAGCAGTCCGGCCAAAGGACGTTCGGCATCATTTAATGCACCACTGGCTTGGTCGGATTCTATAGGTTTCAAGCTTGCCCCAATAGCCCAACCCGCCTGCGAGCGCCTGCAATTCGTCTTGACGATCCCCCCTACAACAAACGAATTGGGCTTGTCCGACCCACGCTTTTCTCTGTATTCCGTACATATCTCGAATCGCCCCACCTTTCTTCGGGTAGATAACGAATTCAACCAACAATGCCCATCCATATTTGAAGTTCATTCCACTCGGAGTCTCAAGAGCAGACAATGATGCCAATTCCACCTCCAAGCCAGGTCGCAAGCCATCGCTCAAGTGTTCCTTTGCTCCTTGCGGTATTGCTTCTTTGCGGTGGTTCTCCACTCGCAGATTCTTGGAGCCAACCTCCCCTCCCACCACTGCCGGAGAATCCACAAACCTCCTTTGCTGCAAACGCTTCACCCGAGGCAACTTATACCGCTGCACCCTTGGGTATCCTGCCCACCCAGAACTTGAACTTAGCGCACCATCCGGTAGCGGGCCAAGTTCTCGGAGGCACATCCTGCAGTGCAAACGGTTCGCATTTGATGAGTTCCGTCGCTTTGAGCAATGGCATGCAGCAAATCGTCCTCGTGGAACCTGCAAAACAAACGATGGCCGTTTACCACATCGATCCAATACGAGGAGAGATCCACCTCAAAAGCGTTCGAAAAATCGATGCTGACTTCGCAATCGAAGAATTTAATGCAACGGAACCAACGCCTACCGCAATTCGACGAAACACCCGATTGCAAATCAACCGCTAATCGACAATATCTCGCCACCACCCCATTCTCAGATTTCGAAATAGCAGCCAAGCGTTTTAAACGAAAATATACTCCACCATCCGACATGTTAGTTTGTAGTGATTAAACTCGCTCTTGGACAGGAGCGGATCAAGTTTGAGTACTCTCGAAGGTTGGGCTGGAGGTTGGGATGTTGGAGTCGAAGCAGTGGGACTCGTTTAACTTGCTACAAGCAAAAGCGAGGGCAAATGCCCTTAATCGGCCTCTACATCACTTGCTTTCTGGCGTTTGTGCTCTCGGTTTGCTCATAGCATCTCTATTCTGCACTTCAGCATTTTGTGACGAAGCATCTACCGATCCGCAGTGGGTCGCAATCCCTTCAGGTCGCTTCTTGATGGGCTCGCCACTTCCCCCAAAAGACCTTGTTAAACAATTCAAGGAATATGGACGTGCCCCCTCCGAGTTTCTGGATGAATACCCTCAACATACGGTTGAGATTTCCAAACCTTTTTTCATGTCCAAAACGGAAGTAACCGTCGGACAGTTTCGAGCTTTTGTCGATGCAACTGGCTACGTAACCGATGCGGAACGTGACGAGCAAGGGGGATGGGGTTACGACCCAAACTCCGACCGATGTGTCGGTCGAGATCCTGCATACAATTGGAAAAACCCCGGTTACGATCAATCCGACTCACACCCAGTGGTCAACGTCTCCTGGGAGGACTGCCAAGCCTACTGCAGATGGCTTTCAAGTCGCGAAAAGCGACTTGTTCGACTTCCTACCGAAGCGGAGTGGGAGTACGCAAACCGCGCAGGATCAACCACCTTATACTCAACAGGAGATGCACC
>CAZACJ010000002.1:21725-92066 GCA_964483385.1 uncultured Pirellula sp.
GAGATGCTTCTCGATGCTGATTTGACGATAGGTAATCTTGAATGCGTCTTGGGCAAAGGTGGTTCGCAACGCAATAAACCTTATGTCTTCCGAGGCGCAAAAGGTTCCGAGACGTACCTAGCAAAATATTTCCAAGCACTTAGCGTAGCAAATAATCACACCCTAGACTTTGGTCCGGAAGGTTTAACAGAGTGCTTAAAAGTCCTCCAGCAACAAAACATCGCTGCCTTCGGCGGAGGACAAACAATTCAAGCGGCCAGGACACCCTTGATCATCGAATCCAAAGGACGAAAAATTGCACTGTTGGGTTACAACGAGTTTCTTCAGGAAGACTATGAAGCGACTGCCACGCGTGCTGGAAATGCGCCCATGCGATCGGAATGGGTACTCGAAGATATCGCTATCGCAAAGCAGAAACATCATGCCGATGTGATCATCGTGTTTGTCCATTGGGGTAATGAAATGGTATCGCTACCACTTGATTCACAACGCATCGAAGCGAAGCGATGGATCGACCAAGGAGCCAGTGCAGTGATCGGGTCGCACCCCCACGTTGTACAGACGATTGATTCCTATCGCGGTGCACCGATCGTCTACAGTTTGGGTAATTTCGTATTCGACTATTTTCCAGTTGACCCACCTCAGTGGCTCGGTTGGGCAATTCGACTCGAAATACCAGCCACCGGCCCAGTACAATGGGAAACACTCGCCGTAGAACTAGACCCACAGGGACTTCCTCACCCAGTCGATCCAAACTAGCATTTTCGTATGCCCCCAATGCCATTGATTCGACTTACCTTCGATGCAGGCACCTTGCTCCTCGAATCAGGATCCGTCGCCCAAGGCGTGGCAGGGGACAGCCAATCCACTTCGCTCAACTCCCAAATATTAGCTCGCTGGTTCGGACAAGGAATCTGGGTCTGGGACCCCCGAGTTTCCAAATGGCGCACCGATGCGTACCACTACGCCGATTTGCATCAAGCAATCACACTTCTAAATCTTCCCATCGTCGACACCATCCGTGCAGCCCAATTCTTAGATGAGAAAGAACGACTTGCCGACCGAATCCACGAATCCTCAGCGAACTCCCTGCCCTCGTTGCGTCCAGAACAAATCCAAGCAATTCAGCAGTGGGAAAAGACCGGTCGTGGAATCATTGTGATGCCCACTGGCACCGGAAAAACGGAAGTTGCCTTAGCGATATTAGCTCGTCGCATCGCATCGCATAAAACCAAAATCAGTGGCACGCCTGACGCTCTTAGCGCCCCAGACTCAAGTTCCTACCGTTCACTAATCGTCGCTCCAGTTCGTGATTTAATGTATCAATGGCATCGACGCATCCTTCGCGGCCTGAAAATCGACGCAGGTATCTTAGGAGACTCCCACCGTCAGATTCGACCTGTCACCGTAACAACCTACGCGAGCGCTTGCATCCATGCCACTGAGCTAGGAAACGCCTTCGACCTCCTCATCTTCGATGAGTGTCACCATTTGACCGGGCCGATCCGAGCCGATGCAGCAAGGTGCTCTGTGGCCCCAAGTCGCCTCGGGCTAACTGCAACTCTGCCAGAACAGGCCGACACAATAGCGCAATGGATCGGTCCCGTGCGGTATGAATTAAAAATGGAACAAGTGCGTGGTTCGACTCTCGCTGACTATGACGTGGTTCGAATTCCAATCGAGCTGAATCCTCAAGAACGTGCTCGCTATAAAAACCTCTCTCAGCAAATCTCAAAGTACGTTTACGAACGGCGGAAAACCGATCCTGAGTTTGCTTGGAAAGACCTCTGCGCAGAAGCTTCTAAGGGGAGCGAAGCGTCTCGAATTATGCGACTTCGACGCGAAAAAGATGCGATCGAAGATAGAGCAGAAGAAAAACTCCGGATCCTTGAAGATCTATTTCGATTGCACCTCGGAGAATCGATGGTCATTTTTACGGGATCGAATGCAATGGCTCGCGCCGTCTCACTGCGATTCCTAATTCCATGTCTGCTAAGTCACTGCGGAAAACACGAACGACTCGACTACATCGAGGGACTGCGAGATGGTGTTTATCCAGCTATCGTCGCAAACCAAGTCCTTGATGAAGGTGTCGATCTACCCGAAGTGAAAGTCGCAATAGTCCTCGGAGGTAAAGGATCAGTTCGACAAGCGAAACAACGCCTCGGACGCATCTTACGAAAGAGAGGAAATAGCCGCGCCATTCTCTACGAAGTTGTGGCTACAGAAACGAAAGAAGTAAACCGATCGCGCAAAAGGAGGAACAACGATGCTTACGAAGGAACTCGCCATCGTCAGTTTCGAAAACGGACAGATCCATCCTGATCGCCTGGTGCGCAACAAACATAAGATCTACGTCGAACTGGCGTCGAAAATGTGCGACGTGTACCGACAAGGGATCGGAAAGATGCGCAAAAATCTGCATTACGACATTCATCGCATACTCGAAGAAGATCCCCAGTGCCCAGCACGTAGAATCGGCGCTTTCTGCAAACTACTCGATGAATGGTCCGACTTCGATATGGGAAAACCAAAACAAACCGCAGAATTGCGGCAACGTGTCTTCCGCCATGCCGCTTCGTTTCACCCGCTAGTCCAGAATGTCGAATCCATGCTGGACCACTCCGAACAATCCGTAAAAGACCAGATCGCCTTGAGTGAAAACTGCACTTGGTTAGACCTTCAAGAAAAACTCTTCTCCGACATCATCGAACACCAACGATTAGTCCGATTCGATATGCCAGAAGAACCGACCGAACTTCTCGCTCGATATAACGTCGCTCAAACTCAAGCCGCCTTGATGGATGCCACCGAAGTGATCGTTGACGCAAAAGACGATTGGAAAACCATCCTCCGATACGCCAAGCTTGCTCAACTCATGCATCGCATCGAAACTATAGAACACGGATACCGAATCACCCTCGATGGCCCCGCCTCGATCCTTCGGCATACACACCGCTATGGCGTTCAAATGGCCAAGTTCTTTCCAGGATTACTCTCTTGCAAATCCTGGAAACTCACCGCACGCATCAGCCCAAAACATATCGCCCTCGCCAATCAGGCACCTTGGGCCAAAAAAAGAACTTGGCGACTGACCTTAGACGATTCCTGCGGCCTGCAATCCCGCGCCGCCCCACCAGAAAATACCGACTCGCAACTAGAAGCCGATTTAATAGAGCGATGGCAAGTAATGCTCCTCATCGAATCAGCTCCCGAGCAATCGCAATGGCGATTGGTCCGCGAAGGTGAGTTACTTGTGCGCGGACAACGTGTCTTTTTCCCAGACTTTACAATCATCACCCCTCGACAGGAGCGGATCCTGTTCGAAATCGTGGGTTTTTGGACCCCAGAGTACGTACAACACAAGCAGGAAGTGCTCCAAGCGTTCTCCCATGCCCCGTTGCTCCTTGCGATTCCTCAGTCCCTGAAAAAACAGTGGGAATGTCATTCCTTCTCACCCAACCACAAAGTCTTGTACTTTGGCCAGCAGCTCTCGCCGGGAGAAATCATCGCTGCCATTGAAGAAATAGGCCCCTAACCCCCCATCCGTCTTGGCTTATGGCATTTTTTGGACCATACTACAACATGGCTCGCTTCCTCGCCGGGCCTGTGTAGCCTGCGTTACACACCCGAGTCATCCCCTCTTCGACGCTGTCGAAACCCAACCATGTTATTTCGAAAAGCAAGACTGACGCTACCCGCAATTCTTTTCCTGGTTCTACTGCGACTCGTCATCGGTTGGCACTTCTTTCAAGAAGGTGCGGTAAAGGTCCGCGACGGATTCTCTTCGACGGGTTTCTTGGCGGCAGCAAAAGGACCATTTGCCAAGAACTTTCACGCAATGATTCCTGACTACGATGGGTCCATCCGCATGGATGCCAAACGAATGTCGGATGCGGCAGAAGCCTACGGAGAACAAATCAAACGTGAATTTGGACTGAGCGAAGATCAAAACAAAGAAATCGATGCGATTCTGGCGGAATTCAAAGCAAAGCGGAAGGAAACCTATGACGAATGGAAGCCGCAAATCGAGGAATATAAGAACGGTATCGAACGTCTAGCCAAACTCGATAGCGATCCTTCGCGGAAAAAAGTCGCGTCGCTGCGAGGCCAACGCGAAGAGATCGAAACCAAATGGAGAGCACTTGGCAAACCCGTGCTCTCCGAGATTGACAACTCAGTCAATGAGATGGTTTCCCGTCTCAATGCAGTTGCAACTGACGAACAAGCCAACCCGGATCCGAAAAAACCATTGGCAAAAGACCCCAACGGTAATGTCATCCGCAAGTCGATCCCCTTCAAATACGAAGGGGAAGGGCCGATCTCGGTCCGTCTGGTCGACAAGATCATCCCGATTTTTGATATGTCGGTCGGTATCTTGCTGCTCGTCGGCTTGCTGACCCCTCTGGCTGGACTGGCCGCTGGAGTCTTTTTAGCTTCCGTAGTTGTTAGCCAATTCCCTGGTTTTCCGGGTACCCAACCGACGTATTACCAAGCGATCGAAATGCTGGGCTGTTTCATGGTGGCCTTCGCAGATGCCGGTCGCTACGCTGGCCTGGACTTCATTCCATGGAGTTTCTGGAATCGCAAAGCCAAACTTCCTGCAGTTTAATCTGGTTGTACCAGTGACATCGGTCAGAAACTCCCCCAAAACAACTTCCTCGAAATCAATTAGCAATCCATTTTTCGTGTAACAGAGGTCATAGAATGCGTACTCTCAGTGCAGAAGACAAAGCGATCGGTCAGGACAACTATCACGAAGCGGTTGGATTTACCCGACGGGAATTCCTCCAAGGAGTCATCGCTGCAGGTGCCGTCAGCGGCGCTGGTTTGGGAGCGATGTACTTCGGCTACGAAAAATTCGCAGACCCCGTTCGCGTTGGTGTCATCGGTACCGGTGATGAAGGAAGCGTCCTGATCGGTGGTTGCACCCCGGATTACGTCCAAGTCACCGCAATTGCAGATATCCGTCCCTACAGCATCTTCCGTGCCTTCCACGGAGACTGGACAACGCCTACCCGCCCAGGATTGATCAAACAATACAAGTACTCCAGCGAGGCGGAAGCTCGTAAGAACGTTAAAGTCTACGATGCTTCCAATGGAGGTATCGATGCACTGCTCAATGACGACAGCATCGAAGCGATCATCATCGCCTTGCCTCTGCACTTGCACGCACCAATTGCAATCAAAGCGATGCAAAAGGGCAAACACGTGTTGACCGAAAAATTGATGGCTCATAACGTTGCTCAGTGCAAAGTTATGGCTCGCATGTCACGCGAATTGAAGAACTCAGCCGGTCAGCAACTCTACCTCGCCACCGGACACCAACGCCATTACAGCGTTCTCTACGATAACGCTGTTCACTTAATGCGTTGGGGGATGTTAGGCCAATTGCACCATATCCGCGCCCAATGGCATCGTGGTAATCTTCCAGGAAACGATTCATGGCAACCACCTATGGTTGGTGGAGATCCTGACACCAAGGTCGACAAGATCAAGGCCGATTACGACAAGTACGTCAAGGAATTAGAAAAGGCAAAGAACCCAGCAGAAATCGAGCAACTCAAGCGCAAAGTTGCCCAACAAGAAGCTTGGATGCAAGATATTGTCGATGCAGCTCGCTTCGGCTACCAAGAAAAATCGATCGGTAATCGAACTGTCTCTGCAATGGAAGAACTCGTGCGTTGGAGACTCTTCGACCGAACAAGCGCCGGCCTCATGGGTGAACTAGGCAGCCACCAACTCGACGCGGCAACTATCTTCTGCAGCGCACTCCGATCGGACGGCAAGAAGGCTCATCCACTAACGGTCCACGCCGTCGGCGGTCGCCATATCTTCCCAGCTGACCGTGATGCGGATGACCACGTTTACTGCATGTTCGAATTCCCTGGTCCTGAGTACAGCGAGAAGTTCGACCTCGGTTACAAACAACCCGGTGGTATCAAGGGCGTTCCCAGCTACGACCAAGATCCGAACAAGAAGATCGTTGTGACCTACTCCTCGATCAACGGGAATGGCTATGGCGGATACGGAGAAGTTGTGATGGGCACGAAGGGCACACTAGTTCTCGAAAAAGAACAAGAAGTCATGCTTTATGCCAAATCCGATACGAGTGCCGCTGCAGGCGTAAAGGCAGCTGGAAGCGGCTACGCCCTGGACACCCAGGCAAGCGGTGGTGCTTCTGCTCCCGTTTCCAAAGCTGCAGCGGCAAGCGGACCGGTCAGCCGTGGGTATACCGAGGAAATCGAACACTGGGCTTATTGCATCCGCAACAACTCCCCAGAAAACAGACCTCGATGCTACCCAGAAGTCGCCATGGCAGATGCAATCATCTCGCTGACGACCAACGTCGCTCTGCGTCGTTCCGCGAAGGGGGAATCGGGTTATATCAAGTTCGATGAAGCTTGGTTCGACGTCGACAATGACGCAACGCCAGACGGTAGCAGCATTGCCGACGAAATGAAACAACTCACCGAGTACAAGATACCTACCTAATGCTTCACGACGAACCGAGTACAGGTGGAAATACAAATGAGTCCGCGTTGGGGAAACAAAACCCAAGCTTCCCCAACGCTGGCGACCTAGTTGCAACTCATTCGCAACATCCCGCCGGTCCATCCCTCTCAGGACGCGTCGCCTTCTTTCCCTTTATCGTCGTCATTGTCCTGGGACTGTTTTTTGTACTCTCCATGGCTTTTCAGTTCCAGCGGATCATGCAAAGCCTGGACAAATCTCGCACGCTTTGGCCAAAAGCACAGTCCACCCTTGCGAACCGGTACCGGAACGCGAATGACCTTCTTGAAAACAATCGATTTCTCGACAGGCCAATCGATCTCGATTACTGGAAAGAACAACAAGAAAAATTCCGAGAAACCGTTCAATTTGATCGCCAAGTAGATTCTGCTCTCGCGCTCGAATCAATGTTGCAAAACCTACTCACCCGTACGCTTGAACCGGACAAATCCAACTTCATACCGCTCCCTGCTGGGGACTCTAACGTCGAGGAGTTACTCGCCAGCGAACGTGACAGAAACGACGCACAAACCAGTTTTCTCGGACGCTGGGCTATGACCCTGCTACGATTGAAAACTCCGCAAGTCTTCATCCCCTGAGCATGCCATGGAATGGTCGGACTTCTTAGGACATCACCGACAACGCACATGGTTTCGAAACGCCATCGAACACCATCGGCTAGCCAGTACGTTTCTATTCGTCGGCCCCAATGGAATCGGTAAGAAAACCTTTGCGAAACTGATCGCAAAATCCTTGCTTTGCACGAACACCCCCGAAGACCAACTCTCGTTTTGCAACACCTGTGAAACCTGCGTTCAACTCGAAGCAGGTACACATCCCGATCTAAAAATCGTGGAAAGAGATGAAAAAAAGACATTGGTCACGATGGATCAACTCGTAGGAGAACAATCGGGACTTTGTTACGAACTTCGGATGCGACCGTACTCTGGCAGAAGAAAAATCGCAATCATCAACGACATAGACTCTTTCGAAGCAGAGCAAGCTAACAGTCTTCTAAAGACCCTTGAAGAACCACCTCCTGGTGCGATTATCTTTTTGATTGGCACGTCGGAACATCTTCAGTTGAGTACCATTCGCTCCAGGTCGCAGATTGTCCGATTCTCGCCTCTCCTCCCATCGGAACTCTCGGAACTTCTTTTGCGAAACAAGCTTGCGGAGACCGCTGAAGAAGCAGAGAGTATCGCACAGGTCGCTCGTGGCTCTCTCGATCTCGCTTCCCAATTGAAAGACCCTACCCTACGCGAATTCCGCACTTTCATTCTCGCCAGCCTTCTGCAACGTCCTCTCGATTTCGTCCGATTGAACAAGTCGATTCTCGACCACCTCAAGGACGAAATCGCAGATGGACAACCACGTCGAGAATTCTTGCGATGGATCTTGGACGAATCAATCGAAACCTTCCGCACTGCGCTACGCGTTCGTCTGGGCACCGAACAAAACAATCTCAACCAATTGAATCCCTACGAATCACTCCCCCCAACCACACTAACCAAACTCATTCAGCTGACTATGAAAACAAGAGACGACGTCTCTCGAAACATCGCACCCGCTGTCCTCGTCGAAACCTGGACCGCCGAACTTACCAGCATTGCTAAAGCCTAATTGAGACACACAAACAAAAGCACCAATACCGATGAAGGATCCAGAATCTAGACTCACCGAGCTCGAGTTCGTCGTGACCCACTTGCAACGGACTATCCATGATCTCAACGAAGTTATCGTCGACCAAGGCAAGCGACTCGATACACTGCAACGTGAAATTCGCTTGATCGCATCAGACATAAGACAAGTTCGAGAAAGCACTCGCGAACCCCGCCGCGCAGAAGACGAGATTCCCCCCCATTATTGATCCGATCGCCGGGCCAATTCGCTGTCCAAAAGAAAACTCCAGCGGGCTACTACTCTGGATCCAATTCGTCACTTACCCGTTTCGGCACGCGACTGCGCGAATCAGGCCAACAAGCCACCTGTCCACCCAACGCTATCCCAATCGGGCATTCCATCCATGGGTGAATTTTTCTTGCCTTTTGCAAGCCACTTGGTGTCTCGAACAAATACGTTTGAGCTTCGCAAACACCGATCCCGGAAGCCTCATTTTGATCGCGATACCAAACAGAAATTTTTCGTCGCAAATACAGTCCGCTATCCGACGATTCACAGTATCCCTCAATGTCGTCAAGAACAGAGAGGGTGACCGAAAGGTCTTCGATTGCAATACTCCAAAGCTCCCCCAAGCACCAATCCGTCCCGTGCGTCAATCCAGGATACGAGCCCAAGTCCCACAATTCCCCACGTACCACGGCGGAACAGATCGCTACCGCGGCACGTGGCCACACTGCACCTCGCAACTGATCTCGTTTCAAAGTGCCATATACAAAGAACTTGGCTGTATCCCCTCGATCCATACGATTCCTCCAGAACTACTTCGAGGACTTTTTGATCTCCAATAAACACTCAACAATCACCCGCGATGCCTCCTTGAGACTCTCGGGAGACGTAGGAGCCGTCGCAAATGCCTTCGCATCAAACGCCTCTTCCCTGGACCGAATGGGAGTAGCATTCACACTTGCCCATGCCATGTCATACACCGAGTAAGACACCGCTAACCCCTTGGAAACCGCATTGACCTCTCGCTGTAGATCGTAAGCCGTGATAGCTGCGTTTACGAAACAAGATGCATTGATCAATAACTCACGGTAGTTCTTCTGCTTGCTTACCTTCGAACCATATACTGCTTCTAAGGCCTCTGCCGAACTTCGAACACTGACCATGATCCTGTCGATCAAAGTACGAACTGGATGACTAAACGCGATCGTCGCAAAACTCGATGGAGCGAGATAAACATCGGTTGCCGCCGAAATCGCACCACACCCTGTATGCCCCAACACAATCACGCTGCGCAAGGACTCTCTTAAAGCAGTAGCAGCGTAGTCAATACTTCCAATACACTCCAGTCCCAACACGTTTCCCGCAACTCGAACGACAAATAGATCGTTCGCAGAACAATCAAAAATATGCTCTATGGGCACCCGTGCATCGGCGCAACCGAGAACGGCCGCAAACGGAGAGTGTAGTGGCTCTAACCCTCCCATCCAAGGCACACCTAGCTGGACTGGATTGATAGGAAACACCATAGAAGCCGGCTTTTCACCTTCGCTGATCTTTTGCAAATGCTCCACCGTTGAAGCAAACCTCTGATTTCCCTGAACCAGTGCCTTCAATGCCTCTTTGTTGTTCTTGGGTCGCTTGAAATCTAAAGGCGCATACGGGTCAAAACGATAGATGAGATCCATAATTACTTTCGAAAAGAAAAGACTTTCAAATACTCCTAAGCAAAAACGTACGCATCCGCCGCGCACATCCTTGTCAGGTAGTTCGTATCATAAATGGAACACTGCTCGGAGAAAGTACCACAAAGACCTCGTTTTTAAGGAAAAAACAGGGATATTTGGCGAACTAGTCTCTTTTCCCTATGTCTCTCCCTCCAATACAACTCGGCCACGCCCCGCGAATTTGATCCTCGGGGATATTCCATGTCGAAGTCATCCTCGTTCCCCCCATTCTCGATCGTTTTTTATACTGGCTCTACTCCTGTGAGTCCCGTTCAAACCACAACGTTGTTTCGCTATACAAAAGTCATCAAGGATTGTATTGCCCCATGAATGCTCGACAACTTGAGAAGTTAGGTGTCCCCATCCACTGCGTCCCTGCAGCGATCACCGCGATACAGAAAGAAATCGCCTCGAAAGGACATCGCGGAAAGAACGTAAAAGAAACGATCTCAGCGCTCTTATCCGCTCCGCAGAGTTACCAAAATGACGCGATCTGGGGAACACTAGCGACGGCTTTGATCGAAGACCAATCGCTCGAAAAAGAACTGCCAACTCAGTCGATTGCATACCCCACTTGGGGCGATAACATCGATCCGGGAGCACATGCTCAAATGCGTGTCGCTTGCGAACTTCCACTCGCTCGCGCCGCTGCCCTCATGCCTGATGCACACGTAGGATACGGATTGCCAATCGGCGGAGTTCTTGCCGTAGAAAACGCCGTAATACCCTACGCCGTCGGTGTAGATATCGCTTGTCGTATGAAATTGAGTATCCTTGATATCGCTCCAAAGGAAATGGCAAAGAACCCCCATCGGTTTGAGGATGTATTGCAACGCGGAACTCGCTTTGGAATTGGGTCTCAACACGAAACTCCCCAAGACCACCCCGTAATGGATGCGGATTGGTCCGTATCTCGTACAACCCGCGAAAAGAAAGACATCGCAAGGCTCCAACTCGGGACCAGTGGTTCTGGGAATCACTTCGTGGAATTCGGTTCGCTTACCCTCCAAGAAGACTCGAAGGACCTAGGACTCGAAGCGGGAACCTACACTGCGTTGCTTAGCCATAGCGGTAGTCGAGGTACCGGTGCTTCGGTCTGCTCCGTCTACTCCAGCATTGCTCGTAGTCTGATACCTAAGAAGTACGCTGAAAAATTTGGATATCTAGGTTGGCTTTCCCTCGATAGTCAAGCAGGCCAAGAATACTGGGCTGCTATGAACTTGATGGGCGAATACGCGGCGGCAAACCATGAGGTCATCCATCGGCTCGTCTCCAAATTGCTCGGCGCGAGAATTATCAGCGGCGTGGAAAATCATCACAACTTCGCTTGGAAAGAAATCCATCAAGGGAAGGAGTGGATCGTCCATCGTAAAGGTGCCACACCTGCCGGCAAGGGGGTCCTTGGCGTCATCCCCGGCTCGATGGCCGCCCCAGGTTTTGTCGTGAAAGGACGGGGAAACTCAGCAAGCCTTAACTCCGCATCCCATGGTGCCGGGAGGCAAATGAGCCGTACCCAAGCTAAATCCAAGTACACTTGGAATGCCGTTCGCAACCAACTCGGCGACCAAGGGATTCGTGTGATCTCCGCGGGTGCTGACGAAGCCCCAGGTGCGTACAAAGACATCCTCACTGTCATGGCTGCTCAACAAGACCTTGTCGATATCGTCGCACGTTTCGATCCAAAAATCGTCAAGATGTGTGAGGATGGAAGCCCAGCCGAAGACTAACGCCTCACTGGTTCCACCTTACCTCAAACAACGCGCAAGTACCCTGTTTGCACCCTTGCCCCTTGGCCCGAATCAACCAAACAAAAAACGCGGACGATTTCCGTCCGCGTTTATTGTTGTACTAATCCAGTTGTGGGCTCGCTCAGCAGATAGCGTACCCTCGCTCCAACGGAGCAAACTGAACTAAACCGTCTTCCACTGCCGATCTTTTGCACTCGCCAACACAGCATCGCAAACTCGCTGTGTTTCCAAAGCATCACGGAACGTCGGATGAGCAGCTTGGCCAGTTTCCAAGCCCTTCAAGAAGTCGGCAACTTGGTGAGTAAACGAATGCTCATAGCCAATCTGCAAACCAGGTACCCACCAATTGCCCATATAAGGTTGGTTTCCATCGGAAACGTGAATGGATCGCCAGCCGCGAACAACGGAGTCGTCGTTGTAATCAAAGTACTTGAGGCGGTGCAAATCATGCAAATCCCAAGCAATACTAGCGTTCTCGCCGTTGATTTCCAACGTGTAGAGAGCCTTGTGGCCGCGAGCATATCGAGTCGATTCGAACAGTCCTAACGACCCATTATTGAAGTGGCAGAAGAATGAGCAAGCATCGTCAATTCCGACTGGTGCCTTCTTGCCTGTCTCCGCATGAACCCGCTCTTTGACGAACGTCTCGGTAACGGCACAAACATCATTGATCGAACCGTTAATCCAGAGCGCCGTGTCGATGCAGTGAGCGAGCAAGTCCCCAGTCACACCACTACCAGCGGCATCCACATCCAATCTCCACGTCGCTGCTCCACCCTGTGGAACGTCTGCATTGATCGTCCAGTCTTGGAGGAAGTTAGCACGGTAGTGGAAGATACGTCCAAGCTTCCCGGAGGCGACAATTTGCTGAGCCATGGTCACCGCAGGTACTCGGCGATAGTTGTACCAAACCATGTTTGGCACTCCAGCCTTTTCGACCGCAGCAACCATTTCAAGCCCTTCGGCGGTATTCATCGCCAATGGCTTCTCACAAAGAATCATCTTGCCTGCCTTCGCAGCCTCAATCGCAATCTCTTTGTGCAGATTATTTGGGGTGCAGATATCAACCGCATCGATATCCGATCGCTTGAGCAACTCGCGCCAATCGGTCTCAATCGATTGATAACCCCAGTTGTCTGCAAACGACTTCGCCTTATCCGCGTTACGCGCACAGAGCGCTTTCAAAACAGGCTGGTATTCACTTTTGAAAAACCGTCCTGCTTGCAAGTACGCGTTGGTATGGGCTTTACCCATAAACCCATAACCAATCATCCCAATACGAAGTTCTTTCATTTTAATTGTATCCTTGTTCAGAAATGTCTTTTGTAGGTTCTAACGGGCTTTAAGCCGAAGCCGAATTCCAACCGTGTGCTTCACGAACTGCAATCATGGCTGCCAAGATGGTGTTCCATGTATTTGCCGACTCCAAAGTCGCGTTGGGGAACATACATCCGTCCCAGCAGATATGCTCAATTCCGCGAGCAGCGGCATCCTTAAGCCAGTACCCCGAGCACTTGACGATATCCAGCTTGCCATTCGGGTCGTCCGCCGGACAGTGTTTACCTGTCTTGTCGTGTGACCCTGCCCCGTGAACATGACCATCATTTTGTGCGACGTGGAAGTCGATGGTCCAGGGACGAAGCTTATCGGTCATCTTCTCATACGCAGCATAGAACTCTTCTTGCGAATACGTTGAACCTAACATCGCATACTCAGGTGCGTTGTAGCCCAAGAGGTAGAGGTATGTGTGCGCCAAGTCTGCTTGGAATCCAAATGCCTCTGGCATTCCAACCCCTTCAAGGATGTCGAGCATATCTCGCCAAGAATGCATACCAGCCCAACAAATCTCACCTTCGGCTGCAAGCCTTTGACCGTGGTCCTTGGCAATCTTCGCCGCTTTTTTGAATGTGTCGATAATTCGCGCGGTATTGATCTTTGGATTCGCACGCCACTTCTCGATACCAAATTCAGCGCTATCGACCCGAATCACACCATACTTTCGAACTCCATGGTTCTCAAATACGTTGGCGATTCTACAAGCCGTCTCGACAGCGGAAAGAAACTTCTTTTGCTGCTCGTCGTCTCCCATCGCAGAATCACCGACAGTACCAGGCCACACCGGAGCGACCAATGAGCCGACTTGGAATCCATAACTTGCGATTTGATCCGCAATCTTCTTGAGGTCCTCTTGCGATGCATTCGGATCGGTGTGAGGAAAGAACAAGAAATAATCGATCCCCTCGAACTTCTGCCCTCCAACGTCTGCGGCTGCCGTCCATTTGAGCATTTGCTCAAGCGAGATCGGTGGCTCTTGGCCAGGCCCATCCCCTTTTCCTACTAGACCAGGCCACATTGCATTGTGGAGCTTTGGAAGCTTGTTCATCAGACATTCCTTGAATTGAGGTTCATTTTCGAGTTAGGATTCACCGCGGTGCGATGCGTTTAACGGTTCTTTTGCCAAGCACCGTTTGCAGGAAGATTGGAGTGTGCATCTGGACCAAAATAACGCAGTCCAACGAGTGGCTCACTTCCGGTGTTCTCAATCGTCACTCCGCGAGTCGCAGCGTCGTGGGAAATGAATACTTCATCTTCTGTATTCTGTCCAAATCGAATCATCGCTGGAGTTTGCAGCGCTAGCTTGCCGATGCGACCCTTGCCTTGGACCGTAATCCAACCACTGGCTGCACCGTCCTTCAGAGTTGTCTTCGCACCTGGATCGAGCGTAAGTTCCTTCGCACTGAACAATTGCTTACCATCGATGGTTCCATAAACGATCCACTTATCGGTGACCCCCGGGCCACTCTTGGACTCGTCTACGACCGGTTCGATGTAATTCGCATCCTTGAAATGCGTATCTACGTTCTTCTCCCAATCCAATTGGCCCATAATAAAGTCCAAGTCTTGATGCTTGTCCTTCGGCATGTCCTTAACCAAGAGAGACCAAGGAACATAGCGGCCTTCAACGATCGATTGGAACATGCCGAAGACATCGCTGCCCCACTGAGGCTCGTAGGTGCAAAGCGATCCTGGCGCGTGCAGTACTCCTGGCGGAATCAACCAGCCAGTTCCTCGCTTAAGCCGGTAAGCTCGCGAAAGATCCAAAATGCCGTTATCCCCACGGTTCCAATTTTCGAGGCATCGGCGGAGTTGATCCTTGGTAGTTCCTGGCTCCAAGCCCATGAACGTGTACGCGAAATTGTTATCAACGTTGTTGTACTGTGGCGGGAAGTAATAACTCTCAGGCTTGCCTTCTTGTCCGACCAACGCAGCGTCTTCCGCAGACTGGTGCATGTGGTGCGGAATTGGCCCCATGTTGTCAAAAAACTTCGAGTACACCGGCCATCGGTTGTACTTGCCAAAAATCGGCGAACCGACGAGTTTGTTCCCCTGCTCTGCGACCGCGTCCTTGAGCAAGAATTTTTGCCCCTCAAACAAGCAGAAGCTCAATCCTTCATGCCAAACGCGACCCTCATTCGCCGCTTCGGTCGTACTGGCAAACCATCGCTCGTCGATACCACCTCGATTGGCTCCAAATGCATACAAATCATTCGGATGCAACTTGATCCGACGCCCTGGATGCAAAAAACTACGTGGTACCCATGTGGGGGTCAGTCGCAACAGCCCCTCCCCCGCATCCATGGCTTGTTCCAAAATACGTGCCACATTGTCCGATGGAACCAAACCTGCATCTAAACCGGTGCCAGACATGAAAACGCTCGCAAGTGAGTCAGAGATAGGGATCAAAGAAAGCGTTAGGGCAGAAGAGCCCTCATTCAACCGCTCCTATGGGTGCTTTGTTGTATGATGCCGGGGCGCGAATCGCAAGCCCCACAGACTGTATTCTCAGGGACTTCGTACGCGACTAGGCTTGCGATTTCTCCCAAGTTCGGGGACGATTTCCCATGGAGATCCACTCCCATGCTCGACTGCTGCGCTTCACGACTGCCGCCGACATGCTTTTCGACCTACTCGCCCCGAGCGAGATTGGGATTCTGTAAGCCAATCCAAGACCGGAACCAAAGAGATTACCGTGAGCCAACCTGCACCTATCCGACGTGCCTTAATCAGTGTCAGTGATAAAACGGGTCTACTTGATTTTGCCAAACGCCTCGCAGCTCGCGGGGTAGAAATCTACAGCACCGGTGGAACCCGCAAATTCCTACTCGATGCTGGCATCCAGGCCATCGAAGTCGCCCACTACACCGGATTCCCAGAAGTCATGGATGGAAGGGTTAAAACACTTCACCCAAAAATATTCGGAGGGATCCTCGCCCGGCGAAATAATCCCTCAGACCTTCAATCCCTCTCCGATCATGCCATCGCTCAATTCGATCTTGTGGTCGTCAACCTTTACCCATTCGAAGCAACTGTTGCAAAACCAGGTGTAGCTTTCGAGGAAGCCGTTGAACAAATCGATATCGGTGGCCCCAGTCTCATCCGTGCTGCCTCAAAAAACCACCCGTTCGTGACGGTCGCAACGTCGCCAAATCAGTACTCTGCCATCGCAGATGAACTTGAAGCTCTAGGCGGAACCTCGCTTCCGCTCAGAAAACGCCTCGCCCGCGAGTGCTTCCAATCCACCGCCGCCTACGATGCCGCCATTGCGAAATACCTCCTCGACCAAGAATCCTCTGCGGATTCTTCTTCGAATAGCCCTCAATCGACGAACTCAAAAGAAACTTCCTTGCAACCATCACTTCCAAACGTCTTGGAAATGAAACTTACCAAAGTCCTCGATCTGCGATACGGCGAAAACCCACACCAACTCGCCGCCCTCTACGCTCGCCCCTCTTCCGGCTGCTCGCTGGTCCAAGCCCAAAAACTCCACGGCAAAGAACTCTCTTACAACAACTTACTCGACGCTGACAGCGCCTATGAAATCGTGCGATGCTTCGCAAAACCATCTGCCGTTGTAATAAAACATAACAATCCATGTGGTGCAGCCTCCGGACACAAACTCTCCTTCGCTTGCCGAAAAGCACTCGAAGGTGATCCCCAAAGCGCCTTCGGCGGTATCTTAGGATTCAACAAGACGGTCGATCAAGAAACCGCAGAAGTCCTCTGCCAACCCGGTCTGTTCATCGAAGCAATCGTCGCTCCAAACTTCTCCGACGAAGCCGTTTCAATCCTATCCACAAAACCAAAGTGGCGTGACAACGTCCGATTGATCGCCATCGGTGCTGAAGGCCCACTCGAACCAACCCTTGACTACCGATTCGTCAGCGGTGGAGTTCTCGTACAACAAGCTGATGTGTTGCCACCCGCAAATCTATCCTGGAAAACCGTCACCGACATTCCGGTTGAAGATGCTCTCTGGGACGATATCGCTTTCGGCTGGGAAATGGTTCGACACGTCAAGAGCAACGCGATTGTGCTGGCTCGGGATGCTGCTCTCGTCGGCGTCGGCGCAGGTCAAATGAGCCGCGTCGATAGCGTTGAAATCGCTATCTCTAAAGCAGCAGAGCGGTCTCGGGGAAGTATCCTCGCTTCCGACGCCTTCTTTCCCTTCCCTGATTCGATCCATCGAGCAGCCCAAGCTGGCGTTGTTGCGATCATTCAGCCTGGTGGATCCAAGAAAGATGAAGAAGTCATCGCAGCTTGCAATGAACACCGCATTCCGATGATCTTCACCGGCCAGAGGCACTTCCGCCACTAAGCTACACGAAGGCACGCTCTAGTTTTCAATAGTTCTTGCGCCCAATTCACGATCCCAACACGATGGTTTTCTACTAGAACTTCGGCTCCGAAAGCCCTGCGCAATGAGTATACTCGTCATCGAAGATGGGATCGTTGATCGGTTGCATCCTGTCACCACCGCTCGACTTTCTGGAGCGGTCACCAGCGGTGCGCTCCGTTTGTTCGACATTCTCACAAGTCTATCTGTTCCGTTGTACGGCATTTCGCGCACGCACCTACATGCAATTCAGCGCGTTGACTTTGTGCATATCCAGGACCCTAAACTCGCAGAGCCAACAGATCGGCCCAAACTGGTTATCAGTGCGCGAGTGACGCCAAATGTCCGCACCATCCAAACACTCCAGAAACTCATCTCTCAGCCAGACTCTCTACCTACAACTTGGTTGATGGATCGCAACGAACCGGTCGGCGTATTGCACCCAAAGGCAACTTACTCAGAAATCATAAAACAAGGGAGCGATTTCCTCAAACTCAACGCTCCTACTCGAAGCGATCAGGTACCGACAACGGTTAATAACACACAGTTCATCCAATTGGAAGCGATCCAATACCCCCATGAACTGATTCAATCGCACATGCGAGACTTCGCCGAAAATCTTCAATGGAAAATTGCGACCGGACAATACGAGCAATTACAGGATGGTGTCTTCGTCAAGCCAGGTATGCAACTCCCCAACATGGTTGCAGTCGATGTTCGATCTGGACCCATCGTGATTGAGAGCGGAGTGCAAATCGGTCCATTTTCACTCTTGCGAGGACCTCTATACCTAGGGGAAAAATGCAAAGTACTCGAGCATTCGTCTCTGAAAGATGGGGTTTGCGCAGGCCATACCACCAAAATTGGTGGCGAAGTCGAAGCTTCCATTATCGAGCCATATACCAACAAGCAACATCACGGATTTCTTGGACACTCCTACGTGGGCAGCTGGGTGAACCTGGGAGCAGGAACTTGTACTAGCGACTTAAAAAACACCTACGGCCATATCTCCATGGAGTATCCCACTGGTCGTGTTTCCACAGGCATGCAGTTTCTCGGTTGTTTTATCGGGGACTATAGCAAGACTGCAATTAACACGAGCATCTTCACCGGGAAGTGGATTGGCGTATGTAGCGCCATGTATGGGTTCGTGACTACAAATGTCCCTAGCTTTACGAATTACGCCAAGCTCTTCGGCCAAATCGCGCAATTACCTCCGTCCGTAATGATTGCAACTCAGCAAAGAATGTTCAATCGCCGTGGAGTTACCCAACGTCAGTGCGACATTGACCTAATTCACGCGCTGTACGACCTTACAAGAAAAGATCGCGAAGAATTAATCGACACCGAAGAATCGCTCTAGGTAGCCTCAAAATCCCTTCCCACACAACTTAAGGACTTGTCTCTACCCTAAGCATATACTGCTCGCCCCAACACTAAAAACTAGCTGAAAAACGACTTCTTTGTTTCGCCACTCTGAGTAGAATTCCGCAACTCATCTGCCCAAGCTCCGCCGGAACCCATCGGAGCCCCATCTCTTCTACTCGGCCTAATCTCATGTGCGGAATCGTCGCTTACGTTGGCAAATCAGACGCCACCAATTTTCTTTTGCAAGGTTTACAAAGGCTCGAATACCGTGGGTACGACAGCGCAGGACTGGCCATGTTGCGGTCAGATGGATTTATCGAAAGGAGGAGAAGTGTCGGACGAATCGCAAACTTGCAACAAGTGGTTGAGTCGTCGCCTGTGCCAAGTCGAATTGGAATCGGACACACACGTTGGGCAACTCATGGGGCCGCGACAATCACCAATGCACACCCGCATCTCGGCGGTGCCAACGACTTAGCAGTCGTACACAATGGGGTGATCGAGAATTATCAAGAATTGAAAAATGAACTCTCCGCAAATGGCTATACCTTCGAATCCCAGACCGACACTGAAGTTATCGCGCACTTGTTTCACGAAGCATTAAATAAATGTGAACAAGTCAAAGTAGATGTCGAACTATCCCCGAGCGATTACGCGAAGTTGCTCGGTGACGTCCTCCGCCGCTTACGTGGCACCTACGGACTTGTCGTGATGTTACACGGAAAAGCCGACTTGTTGTTGGCGGCACGTTGCGGAAGTCCTCTCGTAATCGGAATGGGACAAGGGGAACAGTTCATCGCCAGCGATACGGCTCCACTGATCGGCTACGCCGACCGCATCATCACCCTCGCAGACCATCAGATTGCTATAGTGACTTCGCGATCAATCCAAGTGATCCAGCGGGACTCCGGAACGGTACAACCTAAATTCCATGTCATCCCTGCATCGGAGGACTCCCATTCGCGCGAAGGATTTGAGCACTTCATGCACAAGGAGATTCACCAGCAACCCGAAGCGGTCCGAAATGCGCTTCGGGGTAGACTGGACCGAGAAAATGCTACTGCAAAACTAGGCGGCTTGAACCTGACGAACTCCCAGATGCGAAATATCGAAAGGCTTATTCTTACCGGATGTGGAACAAGCTGGCACTCTGCTCTGATCGGCGAGTACATGATCGAAGAAATCGCAAGAATGCCCGTAGAAGTTGAGTATGCCAGCGAACTGCGTTATCGCAATCCTCCTGTAGACCGACAGACTCTGGTCTTTGGAATCACTCAAAGTGGCGAAACGGCCGATACGCTCGCTGCGCTTCGAGAGATGCAGCGCAAAGGCCATCCCAGCCTTGCAATCTGCAACAACGTAGGAAGCAGTATTGCAAGAGAAGCTGATGGCGGTGTCTATTTGCATGCGGGGCCAGAGATCGGTGTTGCATCGACAAAAGCATTCACCTCTCAAGTCACAGTGCTCGCGTTGCTCGCCCTATATTTCGGGAGAATGCGACACTTGAGTTTCGAAGCTGGATTGCGCTGGATCGACGCGTTGGAACAACTTCCCGATCAGATTCAAGTCGCACTTGAAACGGAACAACTTGTCAAACAAATTGCCGCCGAACTTAAAGAAGCCAAGAATGTACTTTATCTCGGCAGAAACTACCTCTTCCCTACCGCTCTAGAAGGCGCTCTGAAACTCAAAGAGATCAGCTACATCCATGCTGAGGGATACCCTGCAGCCGAAATGAAACACGGTCCAATCGCTCTCGTAGACGAAAATACACCCTCGATTTTCGTCATCTCGAAAGGGCTCGTTTATGACAAAGTGATGAGCAACGTTCAAGAAGTTAAAGCGCGCGGAGGCCCAATAATCGCCATCACTGATTCCGTCGATTCACAACTGGAAAAACTAGCAGACCGTATTATCCAAGTGCCACACGTGGAAGAACCACTTCAACCCATCATCTCCGTCATCCCAATGCAACTTCTGGCATACCACGTCGCTGTGATGCGAGGATGCGATGTGGACAAACCTAGAAACCTCGCCAAAAGCGTAACTGTTGAGTAACAGTCCCGTACCAACCATCTCACTCTTCGTGCAAGTAATCCTAACCCTATGAATCCAATAAACGAAATCTTAAGTCAAGATACCCGACAAGCCCTTCGGTTGCATCTCGGTCAACAAGCGGCCTCTGAATTGCTTCAAGTCATCGACAGGTTAGCGGAGGAGATCAAACACTTGTCCAAAACAAAGGTCTCCGTTACGCCCATCGTCCCGCACAAGTCCTCCGAAGAAACGGTAATTGTGATGGACTGACTTAGCGATTAGTGGTCAGCCGATGCAGTTGAGAACCAATGGTCACTGAGAAGTAGATTGCGAATCATTCGATCGCATTCCCATTCCCCAAAAAATCGCTCAGCGATCTCCTCGCGCCAAGTTACCAATTCCCCTTCAATTGGCTCTGGAATCGTAAGCCCGGCAGATCGATGTAACGCGTTCCACGTGCGTTTCACCTCTTGCTCTGCAATTTTCGCGGCACGCAATCGGCTTTTATCTTCCCTCGAAGGAGACAACCCTACAGCTTCGCACCAAGCCTTTGAACTTATCGGAGCACTGGGGAAACGGATACCGGCACGATCCGTTACATCAAAGCAAATCGTGGGAAAACCGCTTGGTTCGCAGGGGCAAACCAGAGATTTAGGACTTATTAGCACAGGCAGCATCGCAGTGCTTTCGCGTATCGACCGCAAACTTCCTGAATAATACAAACGGCTTTCTCGTTGGTACCGCCACTGTGCGTCGTTACGTCGAGCATAGTGATCGCCCCAGATCGCTTGTTGTTTTGAATCCAATTCCTCCCAATCAGGTTTAACTTCATTGTCCATCAGCCCCTTGCATTCTGGCCCAGTCAACGCGATCCGATATGCCGTAAATTGGTCAATAGCAACCCCAACCTTCGTATCGTCAATGACCCTCCAGATCGCGCGATCTCCTCGATGTATCTCCTTATACAATGCGTTGTAGTGATCTTTGTATTGCTTGGTATCTTCAGACCCATCCGAGCAATACTCTAAATTCGTTTGCTCTACAGGCACTGCTTCCCCATCAAGTAGCAGATGCATATAGCCCCTCTCTCCAAACCCTTCGTTCACCACTGCGATTTGAGCACTGCCTGGGGACAACGCAGTTTTTGACAAAAGGACTAGAGAACTGGAGAGTGGATCATGGATTAAACGAAGCTGTAAACATCCTCGCACGATTTCTAAGCGGATTGATCGCATTGGTGGGGACATAACTGGAACACTTCGAGAAAATCTCGCTAAGCCATCGGTAGTTTCTGGAACATCCACTGCCGCGGGGGGCGCTACCGTTTGCTCAAAGAGCAAAATTGGCTCTGCTGCCTCGAGCACACTTGCTTCTAGATTGACATCGAGCAAAAAAGTCCACTCGCGAAATGCCTTAAATGGCATGTCAGACTTGATAATGCGATAGACAGAGTCCTCGATTTCAAAAAGGCTCCCATCCGCTACAGACCACTGGCCCGCAAGTTCTTCTTTTGAAGGTTTTGGAAATGTCGCCAGCCCTCGATACCAACGTTCAACAATCGTTTTCTGAGCGATGCGTTCTCGTTCTTTCTTCTCCTCATGTTCAATCGAAGCAAGGGATTCACGAAAGGGGCGCATCAAATTTGCTTCGATCACTGTCGGTGCTTCGACTACCCCGTACGCGGAATGATGTTTAGAGAGATACCAAATCGCAGTGGGAATAAACACTCGGTCCGATCGCAAGCGTTCGTCGCCCAAAAAATGCCTGCGCAGAAATGCGTCGAAATGATCGCCATCGCGAATGGCCGTTTCTAACCAATCACGATAAATCCCTATGTCCCACCCAGCATCATTGCATCGCCCGATGGCATCCGATGAAATCATGTCCTTCATCCAAGATTCCGAACGCCACCGTACAGACCAATCCTCCTTGAGCCAACGGTCAATCAGCGCCGCGAAAGCCTCGCGCCGTTGTTTGGCAGGATGACTCAGGATTTCATCGACGGCCGCCTGAATGATAACGGTGTCCGCCGGTTGTCCGGAAGCGGACCCACCAAGTGCGTCAAATGTTCTGCGGACCAGACGCGCCCACTGAAGATTATCCAAGCGTTCCGCATCGATGCTTCCTGCAACTGCCGACAATTTTGTTCGCGATTGCTCTTGAACAACCTCTTGGGACAAAACTGGGGCTGTAATCACAAAAACGTAAAGCACTAAGCCACAAGCGACCTTATGCAAAGAAATAGACCACGAAAGAACCTTGCAAGTTCCTTCGTGGTCTTTCAGTTGATGATGAATTGACATAGCCTTAATCGAGGCTGACGGTAACCGTCTTCGACTCGGTGTAAGCCTTTAGCCCTTCTTCTCCTAGCTCTCGGCCTTGACCACTCATCTTGAAGCCGCCAAAAGGTGCAGCAGCGTCGAACACGTCATAACAATTCACCCAAACCGTGCCGGCTCGAACTCGTTTCGCAAACTCGTGCGCCTTGCCAACGTTCTTCGTCCAAATAGCAGCAGCCAACCCATAAAACGTATGGTTCGAACGGCGAATCAAGTCTTCCCAATCATCGAAGGTCAAGATAGACATCACGGGGCCGAAGATTTCGTCTTTGGCAATCGACATCGAATCGGTCACGCCGTCAAACACCGTCGGCTGAACGAAGTAGCCTTTATCACCGTATCGACCACCACCAGCGATGCACTTCGCCCCTTCCGCATTCCCCTTGTCGATGTAGCTCATGATCTTATCAAATTGAGCCTGATCGACTTGCGGACCTTGCTCGGTCGCAGTCGAAAGTGGATTACCGACACGACGTGCCTTGGCCAACTTCTGAACCTTTTCTACAAACTCACCATGCACTCGCTTGTCAACAAATACACGGCTACCAGCACAACAACATTGTCCTTGGTTTAAGAACAATCCGATGTAAGCTCCTTGTGCGGCACGGTCCAAATCGGCATCCGCCATCACAACGTTAGGACTCTTACCTCCGAGCTCAAACGTCAGCCGCTTGAGAGTCTCTGACGCATCTCGCATGATTACCTGCGCGGTGCGATGCTCACCGGTAAAAGCGATCTTGTCCACGCCGGGATGACGCACCAGCGAAGCACCGGCGGTCGGGCCAAATCCCGGTACCACGTTGATAACCCCGTCAGGAATTCCAGCCTCTTTAGCCAATTGAGCCAAACGCAAACAACTCAGCGGAGTTTGCTCAGCGGGCTTCATCACAATGGTACAACCGGCTGCCAACGCAGGCCCCCACTTCCACGCGACCATCAGCATTGGGAAATTCCAAGGGATGATCTGCCCTGCAACCCCCACCGCTTCGCGACGCGTGTAGGTGAAATAGTTGCCCCGAATCGGAATCGTCGACCCGTGGATCTTATCTGCATAACCCGCGTAGTAGCGCAAACAATCGAGAACCAACGGCAAATCACCATACCGTGCCTCGCGTATCGGCTTGCCATTGTCCAAACTCTCTAGAGCTGCTAACTCGTCGATTTCTTCTTCGATCAAATCCGCAAGCCGATACATCAAACGCCCGCGATCGCGTGCATCCATTCGGGACCATGGTCCGTCATCAAATGCCTTACGCGCGGCTTTTACCGCTGCGTCGACGTCCTCCTTGTCCCCTTCCGCTACCTCGCATATGACTTCTTCCGTAGCCGGATTGACCGTCTGAAACGTTTTTCCCGACGCTGCTGCTCGCCACTTGCCGTCAATAAAACACTCGGTGTGATGAATTTTTGGAGGGGCTACCGTTGATTCTGCAATCGCCATAATCTCGTAAACTCCATAGAGGAAAGGATTGGATCATCGATTAGAATAGCGAGTGGCCTCGCGAGATGCCAGCGTTGGAAATTCTGTCGCTGCAAATCAACTCCGGAAAAATATCACCGGCACAATCAGCACGATCGATCCAAATTCCTAAAAAGTACCCCTCATCCCTCTGTTTCCTCTTCAACACAGGCATCGACAGAGCGCACAATCGTTCAGAATCCCCCCCATCAATTAGCAACCCAAACTCATGACCTATCACCGAGCGCCTTCATTGCTGTCCAACCGTCCGACACTCCTTTCGTGGGTACAGAGCCGGTTCATCGCGTTCGCTAAACTCGCTGTCCTGCCAACCGTCACATTCTCCGTCTGTGGGTTCACAGATTCCACACATGGGCAAATCGTTCAAATGCCCGGGATGGGTTCATTCAACATCTCCACAAGTGTCGCTGTACCCGATCGAGGAAACATGGCATTGGGTAGCGTAGGAAGCAGTTCCTATGGAAGAAACTCGGCAGGAGCAACCCGAAGCCTTGGTGGAACCGTCGGCAACTCCTCCGCAAGCATCTCAGCAACAGTGATCGATCTCGACGAACTCGATCGCATGATTCGCTCGCAAGCATCCTCGAAGTCTACTGAACCGAAGCTACAACAGTTCGATCCACGTGGTTTCTCTCGTGTCCCGCCAAAAGCAAGGACCCACTTTCCTCCGGGTTACGACTATCTCGCTGCATTAAGTGGACACACCGGTCGCGAACCGAACGTTACTGGCTATGGTAGCGAACAGCATGAAGTAGACTCCGATGCCACCAAGTACTACCTTTCACTTGCCACCCAAGCTCGCCAACGAGGTCATTGGGCTTCCGTCGAAACCTACTATCGTATGGCATGGCAAAGCCTCCCAGCGTCCCGTAGAGAAAAAGCATTGAACTCTCTTCAGTCAGCTAGGGACAAAGCTTCCGATCCACGTATTCTGCCGAAAGACCAAGCCAAATCAAAACCTGCAAACAACGGATCGCAGAGGTAACAAGTTGGCCGTCAAAGCCAACAAAAAGGAAAATGCGTGCAGGTCGGATGTTTCAACGCCGGACACGTAGCATCGGCGACATGACGCTCGGCTGATTTTTAAATACTGCCGCTAGACGATTCCGATGTTTCTTCTAGAGTGAAGCCTAGTCGAATTTTTCCAGCCCCTTAGAACAAGCATTGCGGTCCACAAATGTCGGAGCAAAACGCTCGGATTACAGTTCGTAGCCTATTGAGCATGAAACAGCGTGGGGAAAAAATCACCATGCTCACCGCGTACGACTACCCCACTGCTGCGATGCTCGACGCCGCTGGCGTCCATTGCTTGCTCGTCGGTGATTCACTCGGCATGGTCGTCCAAGGGCACTCGACAACCATTCCAGTTACCCTGGAGCAAATGATTTACCACGGTGAGATCGTCGCAAGAGCCTCGCAACGCTCCCTCGTCGTAGTGGATTTGCCCTTTCCCGTCGGACAAATTAATGTCACCCATACTGTAAAGGCCGCAGCGAGGATCTTGAAGCAAACGCAATGCCAGGCGGTCAAGATGGAGGGAGGACATCAGCAAGCCGACTCGATCGCCGCGTTGGTTGATGCAGGAATCCCCACAATCGCCCACATTGGGTTGCGCCCCCAAAGTGTCCACGCACTTGGTGGATACCGTGTGCAGCGAGACTCCGAACGCCTCATGAAAGACGCATTAGCCGCCCAGAACGCCGGCGCATTCTGCGTCCTGATGGAATGTGTTCCCGCGGAACTTGCCCGCGAAGTCACGCAAACCCTGCAGATCCCCACAATCGGAATTGGGGCAGGCCCGGATTGCGACGGGCAAGTCCTCGTGACGAACGATCTGCTCGGCTGGAATGCTGGTCACGTCCCAAAATTCGTACGAACCTACGTCAATTTACGACAACAAGCCACCACCGCGATCGAGGCATTTTGCCAAGATGTTCAAAACGGCAAGTTTCCGAACGAAAAGGAATCGTTTTAGAGAGCCGTTTTAGACGATGACGTTTTTTGCCGAGATCCTACAATACCAGAGTCCTCTCGAAAAACGCTCAGTCCACAATCCCAAAACCACCCCCCCAGAAATCCGTATCTCCCTCTGAGAAGTCGCAGCTCACTTCACGTAGGATTCCATCCCTAAGCGTCCACATGAATTCTATGCTTGACCCACTTCCAATTCTCAGCCCGCAAGCCACTTCCCCGACTTCTGAGTCCTCCCAATGCGCCACAAGCCCAGCGGGAAACATCGTCTCAAGATACCTCGATAGCCTGGGGGATCCGACTTCGAAACGCGATGGCGATAGGCAACCGCACGGCCCTCTAGCAAAACGTCCATTGCCGATGAGCATGGAAGAAGCCAAAGCCAGAGGCTGGGATGAGATTGACGTGGTGTTCGTCACCGGAGACGCCTACATCGATCACCCAAGCTTCGCAATGTCGATCCTCGGGCGAGTCCTCGAAGCCGCCGGCTACAGGGTAGGAATAGTCAGCCAACCTGATTGGCAATCCTGCGCCGCTTGGCAAACATTCGGACGCCCACGCCTGTTCTTCGCAATCAGCGCTGGAAATATGGACAGCATGATCAACCATTACACCGCGAACAAAAAAGTACGAAATGACGACGCGTACTCCCCAGGCGGACGAATTGGGCTTCGACCTGACCGCGCGACACTTGCATACTGCCAAAGAGCCAAGCAAGCCTACAAAGGTGTTCCGGTAATCGCCGGTGGCGTAGAAGCCTCCTTGAGACGATTAGCACACTACGACTACTGGAGCGATAAAGTCCGACGAAGCATCCTGCTCGACAGCAAAGCGGACTTGGTCGGCTTCGGTATGGGTGAAAACTCCATCGTCGAAATGGCTCGAAGACTTGAGGCAGGTGAGAGTGTCAAAGATCTTCGAAATATGCGAGGTGTCGCTTACGCCCTCGGTGCATCGGAATCTATACCCGACGATGCACTCGAATTGCCCACCTACGAAGCCGTTTCCACCGATAAGATCGCATTCTCGATCGCCACGAGAATGATCCATCACGAAACCAATCCGCTGAACGCGCGAAAATTAGTGCAGCGACACGGAAACCAAGCCATCGTTTGCAATCCACCAGCACTACCTATCAGCCAAGAAGCAATGGATCGCATCTACGGGCTACCCTACACCCGTAAACCACATCCAAGCTATACCGAACCCATTCCAGCATTTAACATGATCAAGAACTCCGTGACGATCATGCGGGGGTGCTTCGGCGGCTGCACGTTCTGCTCAATCACGGCCCACCAAGGACGCATCATTCAATCCCGATCGAAAGAATCGGTATTGAACGAGATCCGCCAGATGACGGAAGAAAAAGACTTCAAAGGGATCGTTAGCGATATCGGCGGACCTACCGCTAACATGTACCACATGCGGTGCACGAAGCCGGATGTAGAAGCCAAATGCAGAAGGCAATCTTGCGTCCACCCTAAAGTATGCAAACTACTCGGGGTCGATCACACTCCCGTTATTGAACTGATGCGAGAAGCCCGACAAGTACCAGGAATCAAAAAGGTGCTTGTGGCAAGTGGCATCCGTATGGACTTAGCTCGCCATTCACCGGAGTACATCCGCGAGCTGACAGAACACCATGTCGGCGGACACTTAAAAGTTGCTCCGGAACACGTTGATCCTGACGTTCTGTACAAGATGCGTAAACCCGCTAACGACGACTTTGAATTCTTCACCGAACAGTTCAAACAAGCCACGACTGACGCGGGAAAGAAACAGTACATCATCCCATATTTCATCGCGTCCCATCCGGGAAGCTCCATCCATTCGATGATCGAGTTGGCCCTGTTCCTCAAACGCAACGGGTACAAACCGGACCAAGTCCAAGACTTCATACCCGCGCCGCTGGACGTTGCCACCAGCATGTACTACACCGGACTAGATCCGTTTTCCCTTAAGGAAGTTTACATTGCCAAGGCCCTAAAGGACCGCAAATCCCAACGCGCACTGATGCAATTCTTCAAGCCAGAAAACTATTTCGAAGTTCGCGATGCTTTGCGAGAAGCTGGGCGAAGTGAGCTAATCGGCGAAGGGTGCGATTGTTTGATCCCAAGCCGCCCTCCCAAGGAGGCCATCGAGAAACGGCGCAACGACGCAAACGCGAGATTTCGCGGAGAATACGTTCACACGATTCCCAACCCAGCCCCGACGCAACCCGCGAACCCTTCGTCCGCCGCACCCAAAACTCCCAATGATCCAAAGAGTCAACCTGGAGAAGGAAAACGCAAAGGCCCCCGCAAGAAGCAACGAACTCCACTCGAAGAGGGCAAAAAACCAGGCGTTGGATACCGCCCCTCCCGCCGCGTTCGCTGAAAATCCAAGGATATGGGCCCCGAGAATCGGTTTTGCACTTTTTTCCGTTCCCAACAAACCTATTTGTTCCCGGAAATCCCTAACAACCACACATTCTCTGTGGTAATCTAAATGGAATAATGGACTTTAGAGGGACTGCGACCCCCTGAGCCTGTTTAGCATACAGGTCACTTTTCGCCTCCCATTGCTTTTCGCAAATAGGCATCGAAGCATGAGCAAAACGCAACAAAACATCATGACAATTTCCTCCCAATTCCCTGCGGTGCGCGACCAAGCCCGCCGAAGATTCCAGCTTGCAATTGCCAAAGCCCTACTTTTTCCAAGCCTCGCGTTTTCCTCTGCCTTCTTAACTCTCCCCGAGATTTCTTTCGGCCAAGAAGCCGCTGCGGCAACGTATAGAACCAAGTCGATCGATGCAGCCGTTTGGAACGATGCAAAGACCAAAGAAAAGAACGAACGATTCAAACCCGAATCCTTCGATATCGCGGCGATCGAGTCCTATTACAAAGATTTCCTATTCGCCCGTCTCTCACAACCCAACGCCGAGCAAATGAACAAAGCTCGCTTGGAAATTTTCAACGATATCGAACTGATTGAACGACGAGCAAAGCAAAATCCAGAAATGCTCGCGGAGTACAATAAGATGCTCTTGCGGCAAGTCAAAGAGATTCTCTCAAAGGACGCGGAAGGCAAAACATACCACCCGAGCGCTCGAGCCCTCGGTGTTGTTGTGGCGGGTCGCATCAATCGCCAACCAGCTTCAAGCACAGGTCCAGGTCTCGGCGAGCCCGTTGCCACAAAATTACTTCTCGATCTCCTCGATCCTAAAGAAAATGAAAGCGATGGAATTGTCGCTGCGGCACTCTCTTACCTGAACCGTCATTGGTCCAACCCAGGACTCGATGCAGCTGGTCTCGATCGTGCACATGGACAATTCCTCGGGCATGTTCAAGCCCACTTGAGCAAACCAAAACCAACCAATCGATCGAAAAAAGAAGATGAATTCATCAAAGAGCTGTTGATCGAGAACCTGACGACGATCGCGCAAAGCAAAGGTGAATCAGCCAAACAAGCCGAGCCTATGCTCATGGCAATCACCCTGCCAGCCTTGAAAGAACCCAAGAAGAATTCCGAGTGGCTCATCGAAAAGGCTCTATGGAGTTTTGGCCAAGTGGAACATTCAAATCTGAAACCAGAGGATTTAGAAATCCTACAGAACGGGACACTTGAATACATCAAGGCTAGCCTCGACGGATGGGTGGCACGCTGCGATAAAACCACTGCTGCTTCAGGTGGGGGTTATATGGGAATGGGTGGCCCAGGAGCAGGCGGCCCACCCGGTGCTGGCGGTCCTGGCGGTGGCGGACTCGGACTCTCCGGTGGCCCTGGACTTGGAAGCGAAGAAGGTGGCGGAGCACCCGGCGGCCCTCCAGGCTTCGGCGGAGCAGGTGGAACCGCTAGGAGGGCTAACGTCTTTGAAGACCAGCCGAAGGAAGTTCGAAACGCTCGACGAATTCTTCAGCAACGACTCGAGAGGATCCACTATGGTCTTACGGGAGCCGGCAAAAAAGGTGCTTCCGATCCCGCAAAGGTCAAAGGCCTGATGACCTTGGCAGACGAAGCTACAAAAACGAAACTCCAAGAAGTCGTCTCGAAAATAGAATCTCTTCAAGATGAACTCAACAAAGACACATTGACCAGCCTCGATGTGGTCAAAACCAGTACGCGACGACCCATCTTTGATCTCAAACAAGCAATCGCCGCAATCATCGGAGACGACGGCACCAATAAGCCTCCAACTGATGACCCAAGTGGCAAAGATTCAGTCGAAGATGGATTCGGTGGTAGCGGCGGCAATCAGTAAGTAATCCCAACTTGCAAGTGAAACAGACTCCCTACACTTCGGAGAGATCCCTCGTGCAACCCAAGCGGTTTCAATAAGGCGATGACTCACCCCTTAGAGCCTTCCGCTAGTCAAAAAGACGGAGAACTCGACGCACGAATCGAACCGTCGGACCATTTGGAGAAGACGGAAGTTCGTACACCGTCAATCACTCCCGAAGCAACCGCTTCGACTCCTTTAGGTACTCCCAGAGATCTCGATGCGCTCGAAGGCTCATCGCTAGATCACTACCTCATCGACACCCTAGTCGGACAGGGAGGAATGGGTGCCGTGTACCGCGGCCGCGATCAACGACTCGATCGCATTGTTGCAATCAAAGTTGTTCCTATTACGAACCGCAAAGCAGACGCAATGCGGCGATTTCGCATCGAAGCTCAAAGCGCTGCGAAACTCGATCACCCTAACATTGCCCGCGTCTATTACGTCGGTGAAACGGAACGCTGGAGCTACATTGTCTTCGAGTTCATCGAAGGGATCAACCTTCGCCAACTCGTACTCGAACGCGGCCCCCTTTCTGTAGATGACGCAACTCATTTCACCTGCCAAGTCGCAGAAGCGCTTCAGCATGCAAGCGAACGGGGTGTTGTTCACCGCGATATCAAACCATCAAACATACTCCTAGGAACCGATGGGCTCGCGAAAATCGTGGATATGGGACTGGCTCGCACCACCGCCTTGGACCGATCCATCGGAGACCAAACAGCCAGTGGTACAACACTCGGGACCTTTGATTACATTTCACCCGAACAAGCCCAAGATCCACGAGATGCGGATGTACGTAGCGATATCTATTCGCTCGGCTGTACCCTGTACTACCTGCTCACCGGCCAACCACCATTCCCAGATGGAACCGCCCTACAAAAACTACTGATGCATGGCAACAAAATGCCGGAAGACCCTCGTGTCTTTCGGGATGACCTGAGCGATGCGTTGATCGCCATCCTCAAAAAAATGATGGCTAAAAAACCAAAAGATCGATACCAGTCCCCAGAAGACCTCGCAAACGACCTTCGATTGCTTGCGAAACACGATCATTTGGCTTGGGGATCCGAACTTGCAGAAACAACATTCCTAGGCCCGCAAGCCAGCCGCTCCTGGGTCGAAGCAATGCTGCCACTGATTCTGTCTCTACTGCTGATCTCCGCAGTCACACTTTGGTTATTCAACTCGAACCAAGTCGATGCAGTTTTTCCAATCCCAAGAGTAGAAGTAGCAAATTTTTCAGTCCCGTCTACGAACCCCTCTATTGAAACATCTGGAGTTACGCCTACGACCAACGCGTCGAAGACAAACGCAGCAGAGGAACCATTCGAAGATTCAATCCCCAACACACAACTTCAACAAACGAACAATGCGACAGTAGCTAACTCCACCAATCTCGCAAATGCAGCGAATGCAACAAATTCAACCAATGCTGAATGGAGCCACTTGCTCGTCACAGAAAACGCATTGAGCCAGTCCCAACGCCAAACCATAGGCAACATCGAAGTTCTCGAAGAGTTCCGATCAATTGAGGATGCACTAATCAAAGCGTCAAACCTCGGTAGTGATTGCAAAATCTGGATCGCAGGAAACTGCACGATGAAGAAGCCTTGGCGCAATCCCGCCAATACCAAGTCCTCCACGATCGCGATCGAATCGCTTCCCAATCAACGCGCGTTACTTTCCATCGACGAAACAAACCTACCAACACAGAACAACTCCGATCACGCGGCTTGGCTGCAAATCGATTCTGCACAACTCCATCTAAACCGCTTAGATCTATTCTTCAAACCCGGAAACGGTAACTCCACACCAATCCAAAAAGCAATCGTTGCTCTGAAAGGTTCTAGCCGCTGCCTTATTGATCAGTGCACAATCACCGTCGAAAACACTACGGCCCAAGAATCAACACAAGTGGTGCAGGTTCACCGAGAAGATGCGGAAAAAGATGCGTCGCTACCGTCGAGACTCTCCGAATTGCGGATACAACAATCAGCCATTCGAGGTGGTTGTAATTTGATTTCTACCGATGGACTCGATCGAATGGATATCCACATTCGCGAAAGTTGGTTTGCGCTTGCCGGTTCTATGGTCTTCTCGGAGTCCCTAAGAACACAAAACCGCTCCCCTCGCATCCGCATGGAACTCGATGACACTACCTGCATTACCCTCAACCCCTGGCTGAAGGTCCATCTTTCCAATACATCTCCCTACCCAATCGCTGTTGTGAGAGTGTCAAATCAATCAGTTTATGCGGGGGCAAAGGCACTCGTTGAATGGGATGCGACCGACTGCAGCGACTGGGCTTTCGCCTCACAAGCTAAAAAACTCGAGGAATTAGGAAGATGGATCGATTTCCGAGGTCTAGATAACGCCTATGATGCCACGACCTTAGAACAGTGGATCCACGTCCAGATGTCCATGTCAAGCGAAGCATTGGATATACAAACCGACTCGTCACTGCTGCGGAACGAACTTGGGATGGAAGTCCTAGGGCTATGGCAACAACGCAATACGTGGGACCCACTTCAACTCCATGAGCTGCAACCCCAAGCCATTTCGCAAAGTACCGTCGGCTTTCGCGTGGGAGCCCCCACCGAACGAATCCCAGAATTCCCGAAGCGCCCAGCCAAATCGGCGGGTTCCGGCACAAGTTATCCAACCACAAAACTCTCCCCATAGCAACTTAGGTTCGGATTTTCCCAAAACCACCGAATTAAAGTTCAAAAAATCCACCCCTGAGCGCCTTGATTGCTCTTCTCTCCTGCCTGGATCCCTTGGTGTATAATCCACATCCAAGTTTCCCAAGCAGAATCAACAGTCACGCAGGTGCTTCTCCCGATTGCACCTGACAGAAAGGTTTTAGAACACATGGGCCCAATTGTAATAGGCTTGATTGTCGTCATCGTCATGATTATCGGCTTCATAGGTTATGTGATATCCCTCTTCAACGGGCTGGTAACCTACCGAAACCGCTTTCAGAATGCGTATGCTCAAATCGACGTTCAATTAAAGCGACGCTATGACCTGATCCCAAATCTAGTCGAAACCGCAAAAGGCTACATGAAGCATGAGCGAGAAACACTTGAAGCGGTGATCCGCGCTCGTAATACTGCCATGGCCGCGGGGAAACAAGCAGCCGAAAACCCCGGAGATCCGAAAGCGATTCAAAACCTATCGGTCGCTGAAACTGCATTGGCGGGGTCCCTTAACCGTTTCATCGGCCTCTCGGAAGCTTACCCAGATCTCAAAGCCAATCAAAACATGCTGGCTCTACAAGAAGAACTAACAAGTACCGAAAACAAGATCTCTTTTGCACGCCAAGCCTTCAACGACGCAGTAACCGCATACAACACAGCAATCGAAGTGTTTCCAGGTTTGCTCGTCGCAGGACTCGGGAACTTCCAACGTGCAGCCCTGTGGGAACTGTCCGATCCAGAACAAAAAGAACCAGTGAAGGTTTCCTTCTAACGAAGGATCCCCCCGCATATAGTTCTGCAAACGTGTCGCACGTTCCCGTACGAGGTCGCTGTGGATTTTTTTACACACCAAGACAAAGCCCGTCGCAACACGTTCTGGCTAATTATTTATTTTGTAATCACGGTGATCCTGATCATCGTGACTCTGTACCTCGGTTTAGTACTCATTAGTTCCATCGCGGCGAAAGACCCAAAGTCGCGACTGGATTTCTTTGAGTTTCACCCTGAGGTCTTGTTGACTTCGACCCTCTTCGTTTTGATCACGGTCGGGTTCGGTAGCCTGTACAAAACGGTACAACTCTCAGGAGATGGTTCTGCAGTTGCACTAGCTCTCGGAGGAGTACAAGTACAACCCAACACACGGGACCTCGAAGAGAGAATCCTACTCAACGTCGTCGAGGAAATGGCTATTGCCTCCGGTACACCTGTACCTCCTGTATATGTGATGAACGAAGAACAAGGTATCAACGCCTTTGCCGCTGGGACGAAACCTCAGAATGCGGTGATTGGAGTTACACGTGGTTGCCTTCAAACTCTCACACGCGATGAACTCCAAGGAGTAATCGCCCACGAATTCAGCCATATTCTCAACGGAGATATGCGGCTGAACGTTCGTCTGATAGGCCTCCTTCATGGTATCCTGCTGATCGCCATGATCGGTTACACGCTCTTCCGCATCGCCTCTCGTATGCCGATCCGCACCTCCAATAAGGATGACTCCAAAGGTGCCGTTGGGTTAGTCGTAGCCCTTTTCGCAACAGGCGCCGTACTTTTAGGAATTGGCTATACCGGCGTCTTCTTCGCAGGACTCATCCAAGCAGCCGTATCACGTCAACGTGAATTCCTCGCCGATGCATCCGCTGTCCAATTCACCCGAAATACAACAGGTATTACAGGCGCTCTTAAGCGTATCGGCGGTTGGAAAAAACGCTCGATGCTCAAAAGTGTTTTTGCAAAAGAAGCCAGCCACATGTTCTTTGGACAAGGGGTCTCTTCGCAATGGTTCGCCACCCACCCTGCACTTGAAGTCCGAATTCAACGACTCGAACCAAGCTTCAAAGGTAACTTCGAAACAACCTCGCTCGCACATCATTCCGAAGCTGACATCGTTGATCCTCGAACTCTCGGTTTCCAACAACGCAAGTCCACTCTATCCAAAGCTCCTGAAGCCTCAACCGTACATGCCGCTGCCATCGCAGGTGTACAACATTTTGAATCCCATCCCCACGACGCTGTCGAACATATCGGAAACCCAGAAGACGAACACATTGATCATGCCAATCGAATTCTTGGCGAAATCCCCCCCAAGCTCTTCGAAGAAATCCATGAACCATTCGGTGCGATGGCAATCATCTACGCGTTGCTCGTCGCCCCCAACTCAGATCCGACTCGCAATCGTCAATTGGAATTAATAGACGAAAATGCCCCCAAAGGACTCGCAAAACATACGCTTGGCCTACTACCCTACACAGATTCATTGAACCCTGAACAGCGACTCCCTCTCGCTTGCATGGCAGTACCAGCACTTGATCTGCTCTCCGACCCTCAAACCGGTGCTTTCCGAACCCTCGCAAGACAATTGATCGATGCCGACCGACGTTGGACGATCTTCGAATTCGCCTTGCAACGGTACATCACGAAACGAGTGGTCTTGCGGAAATCTGAACCAATAGAAGTGGACGCTTCCGCAGAGAAACTCAGCAAATCCTTCGCTCAAGTACTATCAAGCCTCGCTCACCTTGGTGCCAACGTACACGCAGATCAAGCGTACGCGGCTGGTTGGACGACGTACGCTCAAGGACAAAAAATCCGAAGCGATGCGATGCCAGCCATGCTCGAGAGAGACGCTTGCACCCTCAAACAACTTGACCTTGCCCTCGATACGCTCGCCGCTGCGAACCATCGGCAAAAAAGGAATTTTCTTAACGCATTCAGCGATTGCATCGTCTATGATCAGCGGTCCACTATCAACGAAGTAGAACTGCTGCGTGTGATCTCCGATGCCCTCGGGTGTCCAATGCCACCCGTACTCGACGTTGCACCAATCGCCTCGTAACGATTCTCAGCCCTTCGTCGTTTTACGCCGAAGCAACTGACAAACACTCTCTAAAATCCCACGCAACTCACGATGCATTTTGTCGAACCAAAATGGATGGTCATTGCCGGTGTTATCCTGCACTTCGCAATTCAAACCGGCCTGATTATTCGCGCCATCCTCCGGCCGCATCGCGATCCTTCCTCACGCGTAGCGTGGATCGTCGTACTAGTCACCATGCCAGTGATCGGAATCGTCGCCTATATCCTCCTAGGATCCATCAGCATCGGTCGCTCCCGAATCGCACGAGTCGAATCCGTCGTAAAACGACTTCCCAAACCTCAAGATATTCCCGGGATGGGTGTGCGCGAAATCCAACCTCTTGGCAACAATCGATTCGACCATATCTTTCGCGTCGGATATTCAGTCAACGGCTTCAGTCCGATCGCAGGAAACCATGCTGAATTGATGGATAACTCCGTCACCGCGATCGATACCATGGTGCGCGATATCGATGCAGCAAAACATCATGTCCACCTGAACTTCTACATTTGGCTTACCGACACTAGCGGCTGCAAAATGGTTGATGCCATTTGCCGTGCCGCAAAACGAGGTGTCACTTGTCGTGTCATGGCCGATGGCCTAGGCTCAAGAACTATCATCCGGTCCCCTCAGTGGCGAGCCATGCAAGAAGCCGGTGCAAAGACCGCAGTAGCTTTGCCCATCGGCAACACCCCCTTTGCCCCGCTATTCACACGTGTCGATCTAAGAAATCACCGCAAAATCTTGGTTATCGACAATCACATCACATTTTGTGGATCCCAAAACTGCGCTGACGCTGAATTTCTAGTAAAGCCAAAATTCGCCCCTTGGGTCGATGCCGTCATCCGCTTCGAAGGTCCTATAGCCCGGCAAAATCAAATCCTGTTCGCGGCCGACTGGATGTCCCATGTCGATGAGGATCTCTCCAAAATTATCCTTGAACCCTGGCACGACCACCAACGCGGCTTTGTCGCCCAAGTCGTAGGCACCGGCCCCACTGTGCGATACTCTGCAATGCCAGAAGTCTTCGAATCTCTAATGTATAGCGCCCGTGAAGAACTCATCATTACCACCCCGTATTACGTCCCTGACGAACCTATGCAAGCGGCTCTTTGTGCGAGCGGTCGCAGGGGAGTAGATACCACCCTGATCGTCCCAGCAAAAAATGACTCGTGGTTCGTGGCTGCCGCAAGCCACAGTTATTACGCCGCCTTACTCGACGCAGGTGTTCGCATCTTTGAATATGAAGGTGGATTGCTGCACACAAAATCCCTCACTATCGATGAAGAAATGGGACTCATCGGTTCCGCAAACCTAGATCGACGTAGCTTCGAACTAAACTACGAAAACAACATCCTGTTCCATGACCTCGAACTGACTAAAAAACTAAGGGAACGACAACTCTCCTACCAATGGCAATCCCGTGAGGTCACGAAACAGGAAGTAGCATCCTGGTCAATTCAACGAAGGTTCTTTAACAACGCCATCGCTATGCTTGGCCCCGTCCTCTAAAGGCCCCGTCCTCTAAAGGCCATGCACACCCAAGAGGTCTCGCAGCTCCTCAAGTGAATCTATCCCCCGCGACAATCCCATCCTGAATAACATCTGACTAGACTTACGCATTGAATAGTGGTTTTTCTCGGCGTATCAACATCGCCTTTACGCGACTGCGCTCAAGCAACCCTCCATCAATCGGGAAGTACCGAACCGAATCAGGCTGTAATTTGCTCCACTCTGGGTTCTCAACAATCCACTTAATCTGACGCTGGATATCCAAACTCTCCCCAACGTACAAACAACACTCAGGACCCGATAAAACATAGACTCCCGGAACCTCTAAATGCCATAAAGATTCCTCTAAGGCAACCTTAGGAAGTTTTCGATGCTCTTTGCTCCAAACTTTAAATTCCTTGACGGAGATCGCTCCGAACGCTTCTCGCATCGAACGCAAACGCCATATAGCACGCCTTACATCTTCGGATGTAAACTCTCTTCCAAATCCACCATAAAGCCTCGCAATACGCTCAATTTCGACAACAGATTCGGGTGAGCATAAGATTTCTTCAACCGACTGGTGATAGTCTAATCCCATCAAACGCCACGCTATTTCACAAGCGTACCCAATACGGTCAAAAGTCGTCTCCTCGAACTCTTCCATGGATTCGACGGACTCTGGCAATTGATTGTTCTTTTGCAACTCAAACAAACGCTGATTCCAACTGAATGGATTCCCCTCCTTGCTTTCCTGAGCGCACAACGACTGATACTCAGCATTTTGCTGTGGGTCGCAAAGCACACTCTCCAGGGTCGCCCCACCACCATCAACCTGCGAAAAGGCCTTTAGTGCAATCTCAAGCAATTCCGACTCGTCAGACCTACGCCGTCTTTTACCTTCCACGGTCGATGGAGAACTCGCTAGCGAATCCTCTACACCATCGAGTGGGTCACCAATTTGCGTCCTTTCCATCCGTTCTCGTATCCGCTCCGCGTACTCTTCCGACAATTCAAACCCCATCCATTGACGACCAAGCTTCTTTGCGACACATAAGGTGGTCCCACTTCCACCAAAAGGGTCTAGAACTAAATCGTTTGGGTTGCTCGATGCGCGGATAATCCGTGCCAACAACTGCTCAGGCATCTGACAACCATGAAATCCTTCCCGCTCTTTAAACGTCCCCGCAACTCGTGAGAAGTACCAAGTGTCATGATTGGGACTAAACCCCCAAGGAGCATCTTGCGGGCGGGTAATCCAAGTATTATCCGGAAGTCGCCCTAAAGGATTAGCTCTCGAGTCCGCGTAAACCAACTGCCTCGCCGACTTGACTCGTATCTGTGGATTCATCCGATTGAAAGTAAATTTCTTCGCGTTCTTCACAAAATGAAATAGATGCGTATGCGAACGACTAAAACCGTTTACGCAATTCACCCCAAACGTGTAGTACCAAATCACCCAACTACGACAAGTAAACCCCGCTCGCTTCGCTTCAATCTTCAATTCCGCAGCGTACTCGTCCCCAATCGCTAACCAAAATGTCCCCTCAGGCTTCAACGCCCGATACACACCATCGATCCATCGACGACACCATCCAACATACTCGTCTTCATCCCGTCGATCCTCGTATACATCGTATTCATAACCGATGTTAAAAGGTGGATCAGCAAATACCAAATCGACGGACCCTTCCTCAACATGCTCGAGCAACGAGACACAATCTCCTTGGTGCAATTGATTTAGTCCTAGCCCCACGCCCGTCTCCGTTTCAATCTGCGGTATCTCAAAGTAGTTCTGCGCAATCACACCCACAAAACGGTTTCGCTTACAAGCATAAACTCTGCTTCACTCAGCGCCATTAATGTCGGAAACCCGAAAAAACAAACCGATTATAAAGAGCACGAATAGTCAGCACTTCTTATTGCGAATAATACCACATTCCCAGGGCACTAGGTATCCAAAACCAATGAGCGACAAAGCCTACCACCGCCTCGATTCCTCAATTCGACCTTCTTCTCGCCCAAAAACACTACTTCAAAAGCTCGAAATCTAAACCCTGTAGGTCCAATCCTACTCCCTCCGCAAGCGGTCCTGTTAACTGGACCTCGATCTCCCCTGCTCCTGCATCCAGAAAAACACTACCAAGCTCGAAACTTGCAAAGCGTTTCATGAGCGATTCGGTATTCCTCGGAACCCTATCATTTCCATCTCCGTATAGTTTGGAATCGTGTGCCTCCCGAAGCACCCCAATACATTCGCGTTCTCCAATCCGTACACATAACGAAGAACCAATCGCTTCCTTCGGCACCGTCAGCATCGCTTCGATTCGATATTCACCCGCTTGTAGAACTTCGACCTCCCACCGTATGCGGTCCTCAGGACTTCGAATCATCGTAAAGAAAGAACAGTTCGGCGCCGTGTTACTTCTGACAACATTTGGTCCACCACATTTCCCGTCCTGTGCTGGTAGATTCGCCCAAGACCGTTGCGGATGCCCTAATAAAAATGGACGACGTGGCTTGGCCGACTTCAATACATCAACCTTCCATTTTTCAACCCGCTCCTGCATCTGTTGAACAACATCAGGGTACTGTTCATTGCAAGCACTCGACTGACCCGGATCCTTGGAGAGATCAAAAAGTTTTCCATCAGCAGCAAGCACATAGGATCCACGGCGCATGGCTATCCGCCCCGACCATTGACTGAACAACTCCCTTTCAACCTCCGGTTCGTCCGCCGTCAATCGCAAGGCATGACTGATACCGTCAAGCGGATGATCAGCAAGTCGCTCTGCATAAGCTTGCGGGACTTTATCAAGTCCGATACCTGCTAAATCGCAGAGTGTAGGTGTTAAATCAATCGCTCCGCTTAACTGGGAAATGCGTCTACTCGCTGGAATCCGTCCCGGCCAACGCACAATCAATGGAGACCGCACACCACCCTCATCGACACTCCCTTTTCGCCCCTTCATCCCTCCATTCCACCGGAAACTATTCGGCCCGTTGTCATTGAAATAAACAACAATCGAATCGTTCGCTATACCAAGTTCGTCCAGCACAGCTAGGATTCTCCCGACGTTCCAGTCGATGTTCTCAACCATCGCAATTGCGGCTCGCGTCATCTCAAGCTCCTCTTGCTCTCCCTTGCGATTCTCGTACCGCATCGGCAACTCCCGATCACGAACCCGTTCCATGAAATCGTCAGGAACTTGCATCGGTGTATGAGGTGTATTAAACGCGACATAACACAAAAATGGCTGATCATGCTTGGTTCGAATAAACTCTATCGCATGATTCGTAAAGTCATCGCTAACATACCCCACTCCCTGCAACCGCTTGCCGTTGCGTTCTAACGGCGGAGAAAAGTAATCTCCCCAGTGCCCAGAGCAAAAACCATAGAACTCTTGAAACCCTCTGCCATTTGGATGGTAAGGATACTGAGAACCGTTATGCCATTTCCCAAATACACCTGTTCGATATCCCGCTGAGGAAAAACGATCCGCTAAAGTGATTTCATCCAAATCCAACCGCTCATCCCCCTGCGTTACACCCACGGCACTCCCACGCGGGTGATAACGCCCCGTAAGAAACTCTGCTCGTGTAGGTGCACACACCGGACACACATAAAATCGAGTAAAAACCGCCCCATCCGCGGCGAGACTATCCAGATGAGGCGTCCGGAAATTGTTGTTCCCCTGGAATCCAAAATCCCCCCAACCTTGATCATCGGATAGAAACACGATCACATTGGGGCGAGTTTCTTCTTTCCCAAACAACCAGCCTCCCAACGGGGTGAGAAAACAACCACTCAACCATAAATACATCGCCAAAAAACCGACGCTTCTATATCGCCTAATCATTTTGATCATTCCCATGCTTGGTTCTTGTAGAGCGATGTAACGCACACCCCAAGCACTTATGCGATGCTCGGCTCTAGAACGAATCGCCCGCCGGCGAGTACTTTGCCATCCCCACCACGCAACTCTACGACACACGCCTTCGATTTCCCATCGATTCGAATTGTACCAAAGGATTGCATCCCATCACTCGGTGCCAAAGGCAACTTGCTCCCACGCGGAGGAGCAAACTGGAACTTTACCTCAGGACCAAAAGTACCATCCAATGAGTTCGGCCCGAACGACCCTGCATGCAATGGACCAGCGACAAATTCCCAAAACGAATCGAACTTGCCTGGAATCGCGGACTTGGACTGATCGTAAAAATGAGCCGCAGCATAGTGCACGTCTGCAGTGATCCAGATCGTATTTTTTATACCGGCCTCTTTCATCCAACCAAGCAAATCCGCTAACTCCAATTCTCGCCCCAAAGGCCTTCCTCCCTTTCCATTGGCGACCGCTTCCGAGTACCCATGCCCTTCCATCCCATCCCCAACCGGAATACCCAACGGCATATCACAACACATTACCTTCCAAACCGCTCGACTCGCTTGCAACTCTCTCTTGAGCCACTCCAATTGCTCACGCCCCATGATACTGCTCGTAGCGTTCAACTCTTCCTGCTGATTCTCTGTGTTTGGACCGCGGTAAGACCGAAAGTCCAACACAAACAGGTCACATAAAGGACCTCGTGCGATTTTCCGGTAGATTCGCCGCTCTCCAGAGGCCTGAGGTAACAGCGGCATGTACTCAAAAAAAGCTCTCTTGGCTCGTTCCGCTAACTGAGCACCGTATTCCATCGCATCATAACGAGCAGCATCTTTTCTTCGGGCCAACGATTGTTGAGGATACCAATTGTTCGTTGTCTCGTGATCGTCCCACTGCACCACATAAGGAACTCTCTGATGAAATGCACGGACGTTGGAATCTAGCAAATTATACAAGTAGTTCCCTCGGAAGTCGTCCAGGCTAGAAGCAACTCGCGACTTCGAATCCGTAACCACATTCTTCCAAAGCGTTCCATCGTTCAAGGTTATCGACTCAAGTATCGGGTTGTCCGCATAAATCATGTCTCCACTATGGACGAAGAACTGCGGTTCTAGTTCAGCAATCGATGAATAAGTTCGCATACCACCCCATTCGAGATTGATGCCAAATCCCTGTCCGGCTGTATCGCCAGACCAAGCGAAAAACAGATCTTCCCCTCCTGAATCCTTCTCGCCGAACCCGGTTCGAAAACTACCTAACACCGGATCGCTGGCCCCTGCTCCATTTTCAAAAAATACGCGGTAGTGAATCGTTTCACCTTGCGGAAGCCCCCTCAGTACCGTCCTCCCAGTGAAATCTGAAAGTCGATCTACCACAGGACCCATCACACTTCGCGGTTGCCGAAACTCCACACTGGTGTCCCACTCCACACGCATTCTTGCATCAAGGTTGCTTCGCCCCCAAACAACTCCGCTGCTCGCCCCGACCTCACCACTCATCACCCCAAATTCCTGCTTCGGCACTTCTATCCAATTGCCGTGAACCAGACGCATCCAAGGAGAATTCGCGAAAATCAAACCACCCGCAATTCCCTGAAACTCTCGACGCGTTATCCCCTTTGCCATGCCAAACGCCCCCTCTAAATGCTCTCTTACTCATCCTTAAAACCGTAGAAACTCCTGTTGTAGCCCATCCCACATCCCATTTCCAGAATCGAATGGGAATAGTTTGTTAAGCTTCCTTTCCCAATCCAACCACTATGAAATCGCTGGCAATGGGCATAAAGTCCGACGTGAGGTATCCTAGTGGTTATGAACACAACACCATTAACAGATCTCGTCTTCGCCTTTGTGGTTTCTCCCGAATACAGGCCTATGAAACCACGCATGATTCTCAATCATCTAAAACTCCCAGAGGAGCAGTACCGCGAACTACGCAGAGCCATCAAAACCCTCGTCCGAGAAGGACGCGTGCTCTTCGGCGCAAACCACTTGGTCCTCCCAAGCACACATCTCGGGAAAATAGACTCTGCGAAAAAGTCTCGAAATGAAACTCGCTCAAATCGTATTCCCGACACCGTATCGCAGGCCATCGAGTCGTCGGACTCTGACCAAATAACTTCACCTGCGCCAAGAGCTTCGGACGTGATCGGGATTTTTCGCCGCGCACTCTCCGCAGGCTACGGTTTCGTAGAACTCCCGCGTGGTCCCGTATCCGTCGCAAACCCCACCAACGAACAAAAAGACCAACCTGTAACCAAAACGCCAGATGTCTTCATCCCGGAACGTCGCACGCTCAATGCAATGGACGGAGATACCGTCAGAGTTCAAATGCGCAGATCTACCCCACCAGGTCGACGCGCGGGTGGTTCAACCCTACGCAACATCCCGGGACGCCTCGAAGGAGAAATCGTCGAGATCGTCGAACGCAAGAAACGTCAATTCACCGGCACCTTTCAAACCGATGGCCAAAAATCTTTTGTTTGGCTAGACGGCGCAAAACTCGAACGCCCGGTCTCCATCGGTGACGTGCGAGGATTACCTGTCGAAAACAACGACAAAGTTATCGTCGAACTCGTACGATTCCCAGACGAATTCCATCCAGGCGAAGCCGTCCTACTGAAAGTACTCGGTAGCCTCCGAAACCCTGCTGTCGACACCATGGCAGTTATGGTGCAATTCAATCTTCCAGAAGAGTTTCCAGAAGCGGTCCTCGAAAACGCTCGCCTACAGGCCGATCGCTTTAATGAAGAAACTATTCCCGAAGGTCGCAAGAATTTAACCAACATACCTACCATCACCATCGACCCCTTCGATGCCCGCGATTTCGATGACGCAATCTCCCTTTCCAAAAACGAAAAAGGAAACTGGGAACTACTCGTACACATCGCAGACGTCTCCTTCTTCGTACCACAAGGTACCATCCTCGACGACGAAGCCCGAGAGCGCGGAAACAGCGTGTATCTACCCGATCGCGTAATCCCCATGCTTCCAGAAACGATTAGCAATCATCTTGCATCCCTGCAACCTGATCGTAACCGACTCGCAAAAACTGTCGTAATGGAATACTCGCCCGAAGGCACATTGCTTCACGCAGAAGTCTTTAATAGCGTCATCAAAAACGCCTACCGTTTTAACTACGAACAAATCGATCAGTACCTTGCCGACCCAACTCCCTGGCAAGAACGCCTCACCCCCGAAATTTTCCAACTTGTACGAGATATGCATTCGTTAGCAATGCTTCTGAGATCCTTGCGTCGAACCAACGGATCGCTCGAACTGACACTACCCGAAGTCAAAGTCGATCTCGATAAACTTGGTAAAGTCAAAGGTGCACACGTCGTCCACCACACTGAAAGCCATCAAATCATCGAAGAGTTCATGCTCGCAGCAAACCAAGCCGTGGCTTACTGGCTCGATTCATTGAAACTACCGATGCTACGAAGAGCACACGCTCCACCAGATCGACTAAAAATTCGACGCCTAGCAGACTTCATGCGAGCACTCGGCCTACCTGCCGATGACATGCAAGATCGTTTCGAAATCCAACGTGTAATCGATAGTGTTCGCGGCCAAACCACCGAATTTGCTGTCAACTACGCAATCCTCAAGAGCATGTCCAAAGCCGTATACCAATGCGAATTCGAACGCCATTACGCGCTGAATATGTCACATTACTGCCACTTCACGAGTCCGATCCGACGCTACCCTGACCTCGTCGTTCATCGCATTGTCGAAAACTTGATCGAAGGCAAACCCGCAAAGGAAAATACAGAAGTCCTCGAACGACTCGGGCAACACTGCAGCGCTACGGAACAAAATGCCGAAAGCGCCGAACGAGAACTCGTCCGCGTAAAACTTCTGCATTTCCTGGAAAAGAAAATCGGCGAACTCCTTACCGGGATCGTTTGGGGTGTTAAACCCAACGGCCTAATCGTTCGTGGAATCGAAATACCTGTCGATGGAATGGTAACCCTCGATCGCTTACCCCCTGATCGATATCGCTATGATCGCGACACACACACCCTTCAAGGTTACCGCGATGAAAATCAATTCCGGCTCGGTGACGAACTCGTAGTGCGAATCGAACGTGTCGATCTCGCTCGAAGGCAATTAGAATTTCGACTCGAGAAAGTTACCCATCACGACAGAGCACCTGGGAATTCCGACTCTTCTCGTCGCACAGGTGCGGACCGCTCGAGAGGAAAAGGTTGGAAGCATAAAGACACTCCAAAATCATCCGCAAGAAACAAACCCTCACCAGGACGTAAAAAGAAACGCCGGTAAAAAAACTCCAATCTTACAACAACAAAGTGAGAGCGAATTATGTGCGACTCATCGATATCAACCTACAGGGGGCCCCGCTGGGCTTTGGCACAAGCACACCTGAGGTCAAGCTATCAAGCGTTACTTTGTTTGGTAGTGACAATTGTATTTCACCAAGCATCCTTCGCTCAATCCAATCCCAAACAAGACTCGTTAAGGATCGCGTGCGAGCAGTCCGCAAAATACTCCGATGAGTTTTCTGGACGAGCGGTGCTTGTTATGCACCAAGGGAAAATTGTCTACGAGCCCTCAAAATAGAGGTACAATACAAGAACGCTTGCGCGAGAATGCACTGAATCGCGAAGCAGACCTCGATGATGATTCGGCAGAACTAGCCATGCCGATTTTCATGGCAGCCGGGCTTGGGAAACAAAGGTTATTTGTAATCCCAAGAAAAGAGCTCGTCATAGTTCGATTTGCAGAACCAACACGCGAAGGAAACCGGTTCGGCAATGCAGCTTTCCTCAAACCAATCCTCGTTGCCATCGAAGATGCAACCGATCCTGCCCCACATCCCTCCCCCAAAATTCCATAACGCGACATCTGTTCTCGTCCTGAACTTATTCGCTCTGATCTGCACCCTGTCTGCAGCATCCGGACAAACGATAGACGAGGACTCGAGTGAAACATTTTTCCGCGAATCAGTCCTACCTATTCTTCAGTCCCGTTGCTACGGTTGCCACTCCCATAACTCTGGCCAAATGGAAAGTGACCTCGCCCTCGACTGGAAAAGTGGCTGGGAAAAAGGTGGTACGCGTGGGCCTGCGATTCGACCAGGAAATCCCGAAGATAGCCTTCTGATGAGAGTCGTAGAGCACCTTGAGCCTGATCTCAAAATGCCCGATGAACAAATTCCTGCCAGCGAAAGAGAAATACTTCGCAAGTGGATTCAACAAGGCGCATACGATCCACGTACGCTAGCCCCTACAACAACGGATCCGTCCGATTGGTGGTCGCTCAAACCACTAAAAGCACTGGAGGTCCCGATCGTAACTCAGCCACTTTCAAACCCAATTGATCGATTCATTCAACACAAACTCTCTGCGCAAGGACTCGAACTCTCGTCTCCCGCTACCGGTCGCGAATTAGCAAGAAGATTGACCTTTGATCTCCACGGACTAATTCCAACTCCTCAACAAGTGGCCTCACTATCTCAGGAACCAACCGATCAAGAGGTCGAGCGGTTTGTCGACGAACTCCTCGCTTCACCCCGTTACGCAGAACGTTGGGCTCGCCATTGGCTCGATACGATCCACTTCGCAGACTCGCATGGCTACGAACATGATGTAGGTCGAGATAACGCATGGCCCTTTCGCGATTATGTAATCGATGCATTGCACCGCGATCTCCCCTGGTCTGAATTTATTCGACAACAAATTGCTGTCGACGGTTTCACACCTCAAGCCACAAACCTACTACCTGCACTGGGCTTCCTGGGAGCAGGCACTTTTGATCTTAGCACTTATTCCACCGGCCCGGTCACGTTTGATTACCTAGATCGCGATGACATGCTGACTCAAACCATGGCCGCTTTCGTAAGTACTACGGCTAACTGCGCTCGATGCCACAACCACAAGTTTGATCCCATATCCCAAGAGGACTACTATGCGCTGCAAGCCGTCTTTGCAGGCATCCTCAAAGGAGACATCCCCTACGACACGAATGCAACAGTCGCAAATCGCCGTCGTGAACTTACGCAACTTCGCCATGCAATCGACACTAAAAACCCGGCAGCACTTCAATCCGAATTGGGGTTATCACTCCTCGCAAGCCAACCCAAGGATCAGCCACCACTTCCAACTTGGAAAAAATTACCTCTGACTTCTTTTGTATCACTCGAAGGAGCTACACTCACCAAAGACAACGAAGAAATCCTTGTAGCTAGTGGGCATTCTCCAGATACAGACACGTACGTAATCACAGGAAAGACAAATGCGAAAAAGATCTCTGCGATCCGGTTAGATCTCTACCCGCATGACTCTCTCCCAATGCGAGGACCTGGTAGATGCCAAAATGGAAACTTGCATCTTTCCGAAGTGATCATCCACGCATTCTCACCGAAGACAAGTACTTCTGTACCGATCAAGATCACGAAAGCCACAGCTGACTTTAATCAAGTAGGGTGGGGAATCGAACGAGCTATCGATGGTGATCCCAAAACGGCATGGGGAATTCACCCCGCTGTCGGTGTACCACACCACGCCGTTTTTGAACTAGAAACACCAATCGAAACTGAAACCGACACAGAACTGACTATCACGCTCAAGCAACTACACGGTGGCTCACACCTCCTAGGCGCGTTCCGCATTTCGTGCACCGATGCTGCAGATGGTCAAGCGATCGCAGTTCCAGCCGAGATCGAGTCTATACTTCTTACTGATCCAGCAAATAGATCACCTGAACAGAAATCCTCCCTGCAATTACACTCGCTTTCTGTCATCGTCGAATCGGAACTCAAAAAACTGCCCGCCCAGGCCAGTGTTTATGCAGTGGGAACCAGCGTCTCGATACCTACGGGCAACGGAGGAAAACAACAGGGTACAATTCCTAGCCCGAAACAGGTACACCTGTTGCAACGCGGTGATATCGCCAAACCACAACAAGTAGTCCCTCCGGGCTCTCTCTCTGCCCTAACACATCTACCAGGACGATTCATCGATATTCCAGCCGACGACGAACGAGCACGGCGAATGGCACTTGCCGACTGGATATCCCACCCAGAAAACGTTTTGACTTGGCGAAGTATCGTCAATCGGACTTGGCACTATCACTTCGGTCGAGGAATCTGCGACACTCCAAGCGACTTCGGTCGTATGGGTGGCGTACCGTCTCACCCCGAATTGCTCGATTGGTTAGCCGTTTGGTTTCGTGATGATGCCCAAGGCTCCCTAAAGAAACTGCATCGATTGATCGTGACGAGCCGGACCTATCGGCAGCAATGTTCGGACAATCAGTCAGCGATCGCGATCGACTCGGACAATCGATTGCTTTGGCGTCAAAATCGACTTCGCCTCGACGCGGATTCCTACCGTGATTCACTCCTGCTCGTTGCTGAGAATCTCGACTGGAAGATGGGTGGACCTGGTATAGAACACTTTACTAAACAACCCGGCCCTCAATCAACTCCTAAACTCGATTACGCCGCTTATGACTGGAATAGCCCAAATGCAAACCGACGGAGCATTTACCGCACCGTTTGGCGCGGGATACCGGATCCGATGATGGCAGCACTCGATTTTCCTGATCTCGGATTGCTCGCACCTGTGCGGGGTTTCACCGCCTCGCCACTCCAGTCCCTCGTATTGTCAAACAACCCGTTTGTGCTTCACCAAAGCAAAAAAGCGCAGGAACATATTGCATCTAAGTTTAGTACAACTCCAGAGCAGATCACGGAGGTGTTTTTAAGAACCTATCAACGCAACCCAACGACAGAAGAAATACAATCACTGACACCGTTCGTACATCGCCATGGCCTTGCTGCCCTGTGTCGCGTGATTTTCAATACCAATGAGTTCCTGTTCATTCCCTAACCAACAGTAACTCAACACGACGAATCATGAATCCAAAAGGCAACCCCAAACCTCAAGTCGTTCTCAACACACAATCGCCAACACGTCAGCGTCTGCTCCGTCGCGACTGGTTGCGACAAGGGGGAGGTGGTCTCGCCGCTATCGCTCTTGCAGATGCATTAGCAAAAGACAGCCAAACACATCTTCATCACGAACCAAAAGTTAAACGTATCATTCAGTTGTTCATGACGGGTGGAGCTAGCCCGATGGACACGTACGATTACAAACCAGAACTAGAGCGACTGCATGGGCAAATGCTCGGTCCAAAAGACAAGCCCGAAGGATTCACTGCACCCGCAGGGGCTATTATGAAAAGCCCCTTCCCATTCGCCCAGCATGGCCAGTCAGGAAGATGGGTCAGTTCGATGTTTCCCGAACAAGCGAAGTTAGTCGATGAGATGGCATTCCTTATGGCCATGACGACAAAGACCAATGTTCACGGGCCAGGCACCTACATGATGAACAGTGGGTTTCTCCTTCCGGGGTTCCCATGCATGGGCGCGTGGATTTCATACGCACTCGGGAATCTCACCGAAAACTTGCCGACCTTTGTTGTTCTACCCGATCCGCGTGGCCTACCCTACAACCAACAAGGTTGCTTCAGCGCAGGATTTCTCCCCGCTGTACACGAAGGGCTCGTACTCAACGCAACTTCTAAAGTCCCTATCCCTGACCTCTTCCCAAACCCTTCCTACGAATTCACCCAAGGTGAATCAGAGAGAGATAGCCAAACACTCTTAAAATGGCTGAACGAACAGTACGGCCACAACCAATCCGAGGACAGCCGTCTCGACGCGCGCATCGCAGGCTATGAACTTGCAGCAAAAATGCAACTTTCCGCGCCCGAAGCATTTGACCCTAGCACCGAAACTAAACAATGCCTCAATGAGTATGGACTAGACCAACCTTCCACCGAAGACTTCGGCCGCCGCTGCTTACTCGCCCGTCGACTCGTCGAACGAGGCGTACGCTTCGTTCAACTTTGGAGTGGCCCTCAAGGTGCAACCAACAATTGGGATAACCACGGTAACATCCAAACGGAACTCCCGCCGATGGCAATAAGCGTCGATCGCCCTATCGCAGCCCTCCTGCGTGATCTAAAAGCGCGAGGACTCGACCAAGACACTCTTGTGATCTGGACCACAGAATTCGGTCGGACTCCCTTTGCACAAGGTAGCCTCGGACGAGACCACAATGGAGGCAGCTTTGTTTCTTGGCTTTGGGGAGCCGGTGTTAAATCGGGTGTTGCGTACGGTAAAAGTGATGATTGGGGGTATCAAGCAGTCGAGAATAAAACTTGGTGCTATGACCTTCATGCAACCATCCTTCACTTGCTCGGTATCGACCATACACGCCTGGTCGTTCGAAATAACGGAATCGACCGTCGTCTTACCGATGTTCACGGACATGTCATTCACGAGATCCTCAAGTAACCAAAGCTTATCCAAGCTAAATCACAGAAAATCATCGCAAGCTTACCCTGCTTAGTACGCGTGATTCTTGTGCAACCAAGCTTAGGAATTGCGCGAATTTTTCTCAACGGTCTCTCTCTCTTCGCAATTCCCCTCAATCACTACTTTCCGTTTGTGGTGGGAATTCTCCCTACGATAACTTCAGTCCGGAGTTCAAACCCGCCCTACCTCTAGCGCTCTCCCCCGTACTCGCGCGATCCGATCCTGCTGCGCTCCAGTGGCACGAGGTTTGCGTTCGTTGAATAGCGAGCAAGATCCTCTCCCTGGAAAAAGCTTGCTGCGAAACAGAAGTTCGTTTCACTCGGGAGATTCTACGGACAATGGTTGGTTATCTTATCGATATGGATGGCGTCATTTACAAGGGCAATGAATTGATTGAAGGTGCAGATCGATTCATCGCTGCACTTCGCGAATCGAACACCCCCTTTTTATTCCTCACCAATAACTCGCAACGTACACGCCGAGACGTCGCGAAAAAACTAGAACGACTCGGTATCGATGTAGACGAAGAGCATGTTTACACCTGTGCGATGGCAACCGCTAGGTTTCTTGCGTCCCAAAAACCAGGTGGAACTGCTTTTGTCATCGGCGAAGGGGGATTGCTCACTGCTCTACACAAAAATGGATTTTCTATCGTAGATCGCGATCCCGATTACGTCGTGGTTGGAGAAGGAAGAAACCTCAATTTTGAAATGGTCGAAACGGCACTAAGAATGATCCTTGGAGGAGCCAAGTTGATCGCAACAAACCTTGATCCAAACTGCCCCACGCAGTCCGGTTTGCGACCAGGATGCGGCGCGATAGTCGCAATGCTTGAAGCCGCATCAGGTGTAAAAGCCTTCAGCGTAGGAAAACCCAGCCCCATCATGCTCCGCGCTGCCCGCAAAGAACTAGGTTTATCTACCGACGAAACGGTAGTTGTCGGTGACACCATGGAAACCGATATCCTTGGCGGTGTTCAACTGGAGTACAAAACGGTGCTTGTGCTCAGTGGCGGTACACGAATCGAAGACCTCGCAAGATACGCTTACAAACCAGATTTGATCGTTCCGTCGTTAGGAGCCTTAACACCCAACCTACTTCCTGTTTAACTCATTCACAGCAAAAAGAATTCGATAGCTCGATCAAATTTCATAGCCAACGCGTTGCTCTCGCTTGAGCATCCCGTTGGCTTCAGCATCCTCGATACATTGTTCGGATTCGGAATCCCATTGTACACTTCGACCCAATCGCAAACTGATGTTCGCTAAATGGCAAGTCGCAACGCTGCGATGCTGACTAACTACATCCGAAATGGGATCGCGACGCGACTCGATGCAGTCAAAGAAATTCCCCATGTGATTGGTGATTGCCTCTAACTTGCCGCTCATCAACGGTCTGTCCGGATGGTCGTATTTGTACAACTGCCATTTACTCCTGGGTAGAGGCCAAGTACTCAGCTCCTCAACAGGTGCTCCAGTCAACTTGCCGCGATTCACAAAAATCCGCCCTCGCTCACCCTGAAACAAAATACCGTTCTCTCCGTTATCTCGAATGGTCATTTCGGTCCCATTCGCATAAGTCACCTTCGCTTCAAAGTCGATCGGCACGTTGTACCCCCCAGACCCCTCAGGCATTCGAGACCTCCCTTCAAACTTCACTGGCAATGATCCGATAGCCCACTGAGCAATGTCGATATGATGGGCTCCCCAATCCGTCATTTGACCACCAGAATACTCCCACCACCATCGGAACGTATAATGCGAACGCTCTTCCACGTAAGGAACATCCAAGGTTTGTCCCTGCCACAAGTCCCACTGAATGTGCTTGGGAACAGGCACAGACGGAAATGGGCCTCCCGTTGCATTTTTTCCTAATACTACCTCGATCGTTTTAACTTTTCCGATCCGCCCTGCCCGTACCAACTCGGCCGCCATGCGAAACCGTTCGTCGCTTCGTTGCCATGACCCTACTTGCACCACTCGCTTAGTCTGCTTGACCACTTCACATAGTTTTTTCCCTTCGTCAACGGTTAGTGTCAAAGGTTTCTCGCAGTAAACATCCTTGCCTGCTTTACAAGCATCAATGACCATTTTGGTGTGCCAATGATCCGGCGTCCCAATAGTTACCACGTCAACGTCTTGTCTCGCTAACAACTCACGATAATCTTCGCATGCAAACGGAGTACTTCCAAACGACGCTTTCGCTTGCTCTCGCACATGCTTGTCGACATCGCACACCGCAACAATATCGCCATAGAGTCTTGATTGATTCGCGATCACGGTCCCCTGATACCGCAATCCTATCGCACCTACTCTCGGACGATCGTTGGGACTTTTGGCCCACAAAGGTCTATCACTGGAATTAGCGACAAAATATCCACCTGCTATAAAAGCCGCCCCACCGAGAAAATTGCGTCGTTGAAGATTGTGTCCTTTTCGAGCTTTCTCTTTCGATACTGATTCCACGCTACCCTCTCCTACTCTATACCCATCAACACAACCAGTTTTTTGAATCGATACACACACAGTCTACCAAAATGCATGGGTGACTGCCGGACATTCGTACGCAATCCGAACCCACTCCCGTACCTAGGACTTGTTCTTTTCAGCTCGTCGCAACGATACGCGGAACGTACTTCCACTCCCTAATGTACTACTGACTTGTATCCCTGCATCAATCGCGTGAGTCAAATGCTTGACAATCGCAAGCCCTAAACCAGTTCCGCCAGACTCCCTTGAACGAGCTTTATCAACTGTATAAAACCGCTCAAAAATTCGATTAATGTCTTCCGCTGGGATCCCTATTCCATGATCAACAACCAACAAGTCAACGCGATCCTCCAAGACCTCAATCCCAACCTCCACCTGCCCACCCTTCTTACTGTACCTGATCGCATTGCTCAATAAGTTTCCAAATACCGTTCTAAGCGCATCATGCTCCGCCATGACGACCGGATCAATCTCAAGTATCTCATCGGACGCCAAATGATTGACGACCATAATTTGATTCGATTCAGCTACCGTCGATTGCTCTCGAATCACAGATCGTACGATATCCACAAGATGAATCTCGACAAGTTCCAATTTATCAGGCATTGATTGAATACGACTCAATTGCATCAATCCACGTATCAATTGCTCTAGCCGATTCGCTTGTTCTCCTATGCTAGTGACAAACCGAATTCGTGCATCCGGATCGTCCAATGCCCCCATCAACAACGTTTCGGAATACGCCTTTATAGCTGACAACGGTGTCTTTAACTCATGAGACACGTTTGCCGTAAAGTCACGCCGATAATTCTCCAACTGCTTGAGCCGCGTCTCGTCACTGATGACCAACAGAACAGCAGGAGGATTCTGACCAACAGATTCAGTGTTCGAACGCCCCACCCCCAGTCCTTTGCGACCGGTACCACCCTCACCTGCCCCAGTCGACTCCTGCGCAATCGTATGCCCTCGAATCTTTAAAGTAACCGTCGAACCAATTGAATCGGTGGTTTCGAGCTCACACTCAAGCGAGATACCACCACTGCGAACATCTTGTACTAAAGACAAAATCTTCGGTTGACGAATCAGCTCAATCAACGGTATGTGCTCCTGAATGCTCTCCCCAAGATTCAGCAATCGTACCGCAGCACGATTTGCAAAACTCAATCGCAGATCCGATCCGAAAGCTAGAATACCCACTGGCATCGCGGCCAAGATCGCATCGGATGGCTCCCCCTCACTCTTGAAACTAAACGCATTCCGATGCAACGTGTCACAAAGCGCTATCATCTCTCGACCTAGACGATCTCCGCGCATCGCATTCGGAAACATCTCCAAGAACTCTGGGCGTGGGATCGGTTTTTGACTTCTTGAACGAATATCGCTCAAAGTGTTCGAGATCAAGTCGATCTTAGAATCGATTCTGTATCGCCAAAACACTCCGATACTTCCCAGCAACAACCCTAACACAGCAAAGAGAAATGTCTGCCTTTTTGTCCCATATCGGGGTTGTTGAACACGCCGCGTTACCACCATCCAGTCCAACAATGCTTGGTCCGTGTTTGATACATCACTATCGGATTTCTCAATCGGTTGGCGGCATCGAAGTCTAAAAAAACGCTCCGGTTCCGAAATCCACTCGATCGGAGATAACACATAACCTTTGCGTTCAACCTCCCCCAATCGATCGCTAGAAACTATCTCTACGTCCCCCAAGTGCATCTTGCGAAAACTTTTCACAAAATCCATCCAAGCCACTCTGTTCGAGGCAACTGATAGAGTTCGGCAAAGCAGATGAGTTTCGCGAGTGATCTCGCTGGCTTGCTGCTCGAACCACCAATACTCGCGCAAACGGTTGATCCCAATCGACGCCAAAATGCCAAAGGTCATCAAAACCAAAGGCCATCCGAGCACCCTCAACGAAAAAAATCCAACTCCCATCTGTAACCATACCCCCCGAACCACCGAGATGCACAAACGCCCGGAATATAGTCTACCCGCACTAGCATCAACTTGCGTACCTTTAACGCCCAGTAGCCAAGCAACTAAACCCTTAGAAACGAGAATTTCACGGAATATTTACCGCGCATCCTCTGATAGCATCCCTTGATCGCTTCCGAGACAACATGGTCGTTGTACCCCTTATCGGGTCACAGAGAATCCTAAACCACGCCTGTAAATGACACTTCCCCGAGAATTTCTCATGACAACAATTGCGCGGCATGCTCTCCCTGACAAGCTGTAATGACGCTCGCAACCAACGCATCCGCTTGCTCGCTGCGCAAAGTTTCCTCATCGCTCTGAATCGTCAACGTCAACAAAATCCGTTTCTTGCCCGCTCCATCCTTCTTCGTGTCTCGGTAGATCTCTCGAAACACGACTTCTTTACATAGCTTACCGGCGGCGCCCTGAATCGTCCCCCGCAAGCCCTGCCATTGCACTCCCTCGTCTACGATGAAGTTCAAATCTCGCAAGATCGCTGGATATGGACTCAATACACGTAGTCGAGGTACCAACACTGCCCTCGACAACAACATGTCCAAATCCAATTCCCCTATCGCGACCGCTCCATCGAGCTTACTGCTCTGCGCAAGGGCCTTCGAAAGACTACCGACCCAAGCCAACATCGCTCCATCGACATACCAAGCGATCCCGGTTCCCCCCTCCATAAAGTCAAACTCGACAACTCGCTCTTCAATCGCCTCAACACCACTACCCCAAATCCGGCCAAGACACTCTTCGAAAACTCCACGAATTAGTCTTGGATCACTCTCTGCTATACATCCAAAATTCAACTGCTCCTTAGGTAGCCCCTCTCCCTGCGGGAGATAGACGCTGGCTGTCTCAAACAGCCGTACGTCTCGAATGGATTGAGATTGATTGTGTAACCTCGCAGCAATCAAACTAGGTATCAGCGAGCGACGCAGCACCGCCGCACCTTCGAGCAAGGGCACCGATGTTGCTAATGGGTCCTGTCCACACCAAGGCGATATCCGATCCGTAGCTCCTTTACCAATCAAACTCGGATTGAGAGTTTCATCAAACCCCGAAGCACAAGCCACCGCGCGAAGCGTTCCCATCATGATATCCTTAGGCCGCCGCGCCGAAGAAACCATCGGCACCATCGCGTCCTCGGGAATCGCGTCATAGCCGACGACTCGAACGATCTCCTCAATCAAATCCGCTTCGCGAGTCAAATCCTGTCGATAGGTCGGTGCTACCAAACTTAATTCTGATTCCGTAGCGGCCGTTACCTCACAACCAAGCTGCTCCAAAATTCGCTTGGACTGCTCCCAAGGTACTTCGATTCCAAGCACCTGACGCACCCGGTTTCTACGCAGTGAAACCGTCGCACCATGCACCACGCCCTGATTGCTATCGACCACACCTTCGAATATCACACCGCCAGCTAGTTGCTGTATCAATTGACAGCACCGACGCGATGCCCAATCCAATCCATTCGGATCAATCCTTCGCTCAAATCGATACGAAGATGGAGAATGCAATTTCAATTTCCTCGCCGCACGACGAATCGACATCGGAGCAAACGAAGCCGCTTCTATCAGCAAATCTACCGTGCTTTCGGAAACTTCACTTTCCAACCCACCCATCACGCCACCAAGAGCCAATGGTCCCTTCGCATCGGCGATTACCACCATTTGGCTGTCCAACATATACGTGCGGTGATCTATCGCGACAAAGGTCTCCTTGTCTACAGCACGACGCACAAAAACCTTACCACCCGACACACGTGATAAATCGAAAGCATGTAAAGGTTGGCCGATCTCCATCATCACATAATTTGTCACGTCTACGACGTTGTTGATCGGCTTGACCCCAATACTCCTTAACCGCTTTGCAAACCATTCCGGACTCGGTCCAACCTTTACCCCACGAATCACCCGCGCTGTGTATCTCGAACAAGCTTCCTCGAATTGGTTCTCAACCGAAACAATCGAACTCGCTTTCTGACCAACCTCCACAAACTCAGGTCGTGGAATTGTTAAAGGCTGCGAGAACAAAACCGACGCTTCCCTCGCTACCCCGATGTGCCCAAGACAATCCGCGCGATTGCTCGTTACCTCCAAATCAATAACCGGGACACCTTCAACCCACTCGGTGCTCTCGTGGTTCAGCCCCGACAAAGCCCACTTGTCTACCACTTGCTCCAGCGGAGCATCCAACTTGACATAGTCCGACAGCCATTCCCATGAGACCAACATGTTTCAAACTCGCAGTCGCACCCGTGTGCAAAAGATCGGACTGTTTTAAGACGCAAACTGACGCAAAAAACGCACGTCGCTGCGATACAAATCGCGAATATCGGTTATTCCAAATCGACGCATGCAGAGACGCTCGACACCTAAACCAAAGGCAAATCCAGACCACACCTCTGGATCAATCCCAACCGCCCGAAACACATTCGGATCGACCATTCCAGCCCCGCCAAACTCGATCCACTGCCCATTCCACCAGTAGTCGACTTCAACACTAGGCTCCGTGAATGGAAAGAACGAAGGGCGAAAGCGAACGTTGACGTCACCACCCAAATAACTCGTTGCAAAGAGTCGCAACACACTCTTAAGCTGAGCCATCGTAACGTTCTTGTCGACCCACAATCCTTCCATCTGATGGAACATGGGAAAGTGTGTCGCATCCGGAGCGTCAGGGCGATAAACTCGTCCCAAAGAAATAATCCGTAACGGCAACGGCGTTGATTCCATGACGCGTATCTGCACCGTGGATGTCTGGCTGCGCAAAAGCTTCGCACCTGTGGACGGAACCGCAGCTTTCGCAGCCGACAGATAAAAATTATCTAACGGATCCCGTGCAGGGTGATCCTCTGGAATGTTCAAAGCGACGAAATTATGCCACTCGTCTTCTATCTCAGGCCCCTCGGTCACGTTGAACCCAAGACGCCCCATGATCTCCTTGAGATGCTCTAGCGTCTGCGTGATCGGGTGAAGAACCCCCATTCGGGGCCGCAGTCCCGGCAACGTCGGATCCACCAACGGACCAGTTGCTGTTTTCGGCTTCCCGCCCGCACGTTCCGAAGCTTGTAATAGAATCTGCTCGATCGCTTCACGGGCCTCGTTGAATCGTTTCCCAGCCGCAGGTTTATCCGCCGCAGGAACCGTTCCGAGCAACTTTTGTATCGACTTCAAGGCGCCATTCTTCGCCCCAGTGAACTGAATCCGCATGGACTCAACACCCTCGGGAGAATCGACCCCCTGAAGGCATGCTTGCGCATCGGCAAGCATACCGTCAATCGCGGAATAGAACGATTCTAGCGCCATAGATAAGCCAGTATCGACTAAGCTGCCTGCTTGGCCAAAGCTGCCTTGACCGTGTTGGCTACCACTTCGAATCCTGCTGGATCGTTGATCGCCATCTCAGACAATTGCTTACGGTCCAATTCGATGTTCGCCAAAACCAACCCAGCGATGAATTGGCTGTAACGCAAACCGTGAAGCCGCGCTGCTGCATTCAAACGCGTGATCCAAAGACGTCGGAAGTCACGGCGACGACGACGACGGTCACGATATGCAAACCGGCCGGCACGGACCAAGTTCTCTTTTGCTGTTCGGTACAGACGACGACGTCCGCCGACGTAGCCCTCCGCTCGTTGAAATAATCGACGTTTCGCCTGACGACGTGCCGATCCTTTTCTTGTTCTCATCGCTCTTTCACTAACTCTACGTATCGCATCTCAGGTCACCGCAGGGAGAGGTCATGCTGACCCCTTAGGTTTGGCCCAAACTGCTGCGGTCGTTTTTACCCAAATGCTTGGTTCTAAAACAGGGCCAGTCTCTTTGCTCGCTTCCCAGAGATAACTCGTTCACCGAGCTCCCTCCGTGCGAAAGATTGTACGTGCACCAGCTTGTACGTGCACAAGCTTAGTAGCTGTTGCCACGCAATGCGTCAACAATCGCACGCGTGAGATTTGGTTCAAGCACTCGCGTTCCTCGCAATTGACGGATCTTTTTTGCTGGCTTAGCAATCGCCAAGTGGCTTGTTCCGCACTTGCGGTGCTTCACCTTGCCAGTCGCTGTCAATCGAAATCGCTTCTTTGTGGATTTGTGCGTTTTTTGCTTGGTCATAATCGAATCCTTCAGGGACGAACCCATCGCGTCAGGGAAAAACCCGTTCTTGTTCGCCCCCCATGTTGGGACGATGAGGCGGAAAAAGCCCACCCCAAGGGGCCAAAAGTTTAGCCGGAACCGGGAAGATTTCCAAGGGTAAAAGTTACAAAAGTCTAGCTTCACATCCGGGCAAATCCCAGCCTAGCCCTTCGGCAACTCAGAAACTACCCTACGATCTCTTCAGGCAGCATTCTGCAACTCGCCATCCCCAGCCCCATTCTCCGACTGATGTTTGCTGTCGAATCGTCTACGAACTTTGTGCCTAAATAGCATAAAAAACTTTGCTAACGGATGGTACTTCGAACCACTCGGATCGAAAACCCGCCCCAATGGACCAGCCAATATCGCCGGTAACAACACCAATTCCGCGATCACACCCGCAACCAGTATCGTCAACATCAACCATCCAAACCGCTGCGTTGGAGTAAAGGTACTGAACGCAAACACGCTCAATCCCAGCCCAGAAATACACGCGGCTTGCAAGGTCGGTGTTCCGCATTGCTTGTACGAAGCAATGATCGCGGCGCGGCGATCCCGCATCGTTTGAACATTCCCACGGAACCATGACAAGAAGTGAATGGTGTCGTCCACCGCCACTCCAAGCGCGATACTCGCTGTCATCATCGATCCAATGTCGATCGCGATCCCCATCCATCCCATTAATCCAAATATGAAAACAACGGGAATCACGTTCGGAATCATCGCGACCATCCCCGCTCGCAAACTCCTGGAAACGAAAATCATCAAAGGAGTGATCGTCAAAAACGACCAAAGCGTGCTTTCCATCAAACTCTGCAAAAGTGCTCGCTGGGCCTTGTAGACAATCGGAACAACGCCAGTGTAAATCGACGATACCCACTGGTTCGGCTGCAAAGGATCTGGCGATTCCAAATCGATGATCTTGCTCAAAGCCATCTGCAAAGTTCGCACCTCGTTGTTGCTAAAGGCTCCCGCGAGAACAATCGCATCGTAATCCTCTAACTCTTGTAGCTGCACGAGAGGCATCGACTTCGAATCAATGCTCGCTCGAGCAACCTTGAACCTTGCGTTCTTTAGCAAATTAGCAAGCTCATCCGCTCGAACCTTAGCTGCCGAAACCGCTTCGCCTGTCGCTTGATCTACAACCTGCGGATCCCACAAAATCACCTTCTTGCCAACAAACTTCGAATCGCCATTCCAAGCAGCGATGCGTCGCAAAATCTGCACACGATCCCCTTGAGCTTGTAAAATCGGCTGAACAACGTCCCGCAACGTGTGGACAAACTCGCCGTAATCAACCCCTTGAAAAGCCGCAACGCGAAGCGAAATACGCCACAACTCATTCCCGGTCTCAGGATCCACTCTCAAAAAACCAGACTTGACGAAGTCTTCCCGCTTGGCTTCCAACGAAGAATTGTAAACACTACGCTCAATCATCTTCTTGGTGCTAGAACCATTCGTTGGCAACGAAGGCGCAAAAGTCGCAGCAGATAAACTCTGACCAACCCAACCAAGCCCCTCGTCGCCAAACTTCGCCTTGATCGCTTCCTGAACGCGATTTGCCGTTTCCATTCGCTCCAAAAAAGTCAACTTGCCAACATCACCCGGCTTCTCTTCGACTTCTCTACCTTCGGCCACTTCTTGCTCGCCTCCGGTCGGAACACTCGACGCCAAACTCGCTTGATCAAACTCCAAGACAATCTCCATCGGGACAAGCTTGCCCAAGTGCTGCTCAAGCCAACGATAGTCCTGCAAAATCCGAGCCTTGGAATCGAAAAGCTCCAACAAATCAATGCTCGTGCGAATCTTGGTGAGCCCAAATCCGATCACCCCACAAAACAACAGACTGCCTGCAAAAACCTGAACGTGATTGCGGACGATAAAACCAGAAAAAGCCCCCCAGAAACGCTCGCTGAACGAATCCGTCGCAGGCTTCGTCGATTCACTCACCGCCGCTGCAACCCCTTCTCCGTCCACTACCACCCAACGCTTTGCGTACTTCAACAAGTGCAAAGTCGCCGGGAGCAACAAAAAGAGAACGACGTTTAGAATCATCACTCCAGAAGCGGAATACAGTCCGAATTTGCGAATCGGAACCAACTCACTCGCGCAGAGCGAAAGCAACCCAAATGCGGTAGTCACCGAACATAACACTGCCGGCTTCAACGCGTGGATCACAGCACGCTCCGTCGAGCCCTGCAATCCACCCTCCTTCACTGCGTCGCGGTAGTAGTTGATAAAATGAACCGCACCGGAAATCGCCAAAACATACACCAGCGACGGCATCGACAATACGATCGCGTCGACCGTCTCACCCGTCGCCCAGATCATCGCCAATGCTGCCGCCGCACTCGTGACCGCACACAGAAAGACAATCCAAGTCAAAACCAAACTCCGAAGAGACCACCAAGCCAAGAACAATCCTAGAATGCCAGAAAAGCCGGCCAAGCGTACCAGCGTACGCTCCCCCTCCTCGTCGATCGAAATATTGTCGACCGAAGGGCCACCCATGTGGAGCTTCTCATCCGGGATACCAGCCCTCTCAATCAACCGCCGCAAAACACCCGGCGGAACGTTCGGCCGAAAAATACGCTTCTGCCCATGCCCCAAGACCGGCTTGAGCTTCCCAGTCGACACCGGATCCAACGAAACAATCACACATGTCTGCCGACCATCCGGCCCGAGAATTACCCCCTTGAGTCGCTCAACAGCCTCTTCGTGACTCAAAGCATGCTGCCCGACCGTCAACTGCTCTAAAAAAGTCCGACCAGATTGCGCGCCCTTGAAGTATCTCTTCGCCTCCACCGCATCGACGTCATCCTCCGAATAACTCGTCGGCGACACCAACTCGATCAACTTGGCTATCCGAGGATCATCCTGCTCCGGTTGCGATGGATCTTCCCCAAGCTGACAACCTTCCCAACTGATAATCACAAACTGATCGGAAGGAAAATTCTTACGGAACCGCGACAACTCGTCGGTCTCGCGATAAGTCTTGGGTAGCCAATCCTCAACCTTGTTGACATTGCTCTGCACCGCTTGTCCCGCACCGTAGTACGCGAAAGGTACGCAAGCCAAGCTCAGGATCAGGACAAGCCAGCCCCATCGATCGTAAAACGTTTTGCCGTTTGGAGACTGTTTCTGCACTTCGACGCCTACGTGGATTGCAGGGCAAAAATTCCTCCTGCGCACTACAAGCAACGCTTGCGAAAGCAGGAAATTAGATGGACGAGACCTTCGAGTTTACAAAAACACCCGCGGATTCCATAGTTCGAAAATCCGCAAAGGGGAACTTTTTCCCAAAGCACTCTCGGTTAGGGAACTCAGGCAAGCTATGCCATTAGACCCCCTATTCAAGGGGGGCGAACTCCCTTCCGCCACCCTCGTTGCATCGACCACCAATCCCAATCACATCTACCAAAAAACCCTCCTTCCTAAAGCTTGAGGAAGATTTCCTACTCTCAATGCCTGCATCAGCTCCACTTCTGCTGAGCACCGGCTCGAAAAAATCAACTCCCTTTTTCCTCCTTGCCAACTGCTGTCTTGTTGAAATTCAGTCTCAATTAAGATAAGATTCACGTACACGCATGCGGTCGATCGATAGCCAATCAAGGCAAGGTCCCCGCAACCCGTGTTACCCCTCCGCCTCCCCAGCACTTCACCCGGATAAATCCGATGGCTCACTCCGATCCAGTGCCCGTTGAGTTCTTGGCACCCAACGCCGATGCTGTCGTCGTGGAAATGTCAGGCGACCTACAAAACGTGCATAGACTCGAAGAACTTGGCATCCGTTGCGGATGCAAGCTTCGTATGCTCAGCCCCGGTGAACCCTGCATGCTCGCCATCGAAGGTAAAAAAATGTGCCTTCGACTCGGCAAGTCCGCAGATATCCTCGTCCAACCCTTGGGCTCGTAAGGTCATCTCCAGAGGATCAGCACGATGCCCTGCTCGCTCGATGAGCTTCTCGAAGGTCAAACGGCTGTTATTGTTGAGGTCACCGGTGCGGATTCGCTTTCCGCTCGACTATTGGAAATGGGCCTGCTTCCCGGCGAGACGATCGAGATGATCGGCTCCGCACCCATGGGCGACCCGACAGAATATATGGTCTTCAACTACCGGATCAGTTTGCGGAAGCCCGAAGCCAAGCGCGTTCTCATCGAACGGACGTAAAGGACGAACTTGGCCATGGACAGCCCTCTTCAATCGGGAAACACAACTCCCTCCACTTGGACCATCGCCCTTATCGGCAACCCGAATACAGGCAAAAGCAGTCTCTTCAACGCTCTTTGCGGTTCAAACGCGCGCGTCGGAAACTATGCAGGTGTGACCGTCGAACACAAAACGGGCCGACTGCAAATTCCCCCAAACGTAATTAAGTCAGACCCCGGACGCATCGTTGAAGTCGTGGATCTGCCTGGCACTTATTCTCTTGCTGCTCGCTCTGCGGACGAAGCCGTGTCGGTCGAAGTCCTTGCTGGCGAAATGCCCGGTGTTGCAAAACCAAACGCCATTGTAGTAATCCTCGACAGCGTTCATCTCGAACGAAACCTCTACCTGCTGAGCCAAGTCCTTGAGCTCGCACTCCCCACCATCGCTGTGTTGAACATGTGGGATCGCACGCGAGCCGAAGGTGTTCGAATCTCGCCCGATCAACTCTCCAAAAGTCTCGGTATCCCAGTAATATGCACCAGCGCCTCAAAACGAGTCGGTATCGACCAACTCAAACTGCAAATCCTTGAAGTCCTCGAAGCGACTTCCCAACCGCCACATGACATCAGTAACCAGAGGCCAAGTGCATGCCCCGCCCGAGAAACACTAGCAAGTGCGTCATTCCCCGAGCCCTTCCGCTTCCAAGTTGACCAATTAGTAAATTGGTTGGCTTCCCAAAAAATTTCGCTTAGCCGATTTCAAATCGAACGCCTCCTCATCGACGATCCTAAAGGACACTCTTTTCGCGTCGTCTCCAAAGCTCAAGCTCCAACGGTGGAAACCAAAATCAATGAAGCTCGCGAAGCTTTGAAGGACCAAGGCCTAAGCATACCGCTCTTCGAAACCCGCTGCCGATACGCTTGGATCAAACAAAAAACAATCGGTGTCCTCGAGCGAGAGCCGAAACCAGCTCAAACCTCGACCTCCGACAAAATCGATCGATGGTTGACCCATCGCTGGGTCGGTCTTCTATTCTTCCTGTTGCTTATGTTCTTCATCTTCCAGTCTATCACGCTCGTCGCAAACTGGCCGATGGAAGGCATCGAAACGGTACAAGGAGTGCTTGGAACCTGGATAGAATCCTGGATCGCTCCCGGGCCTCTGCGAAGCTTAATCGTCGAAGGCGTTCTCGCAGGTGTCGGCGGCGTGGTCGTCTTCCTTCCACAAATCGCAATCCTGTTCTTGTTCATCGGAATACTCGAAGATTGCGGATACATGTCGCGCGCTGCGTTCATGATGGATAAGTTCATGGCATCCCTGGGAATGAGCGGCAAGTCCTTCCTACCCCTGATGTCCTCGTTCGCTTGCGCTATCCCCGGCATCATGGCAACCCGCACTATCGAAAACCGAAAAGACCGAATGGTGACTATCCTCATCGCTCCACTCATGAGCTGCTCGGCACGCTGGCCCGTATACGTCCTGATGGTCTCCGCCTTCGTACCCGCGACGACTTGGCTCAACGGATGGATCTCTCTGCGTGGCTCCGTTCTTTTCGCCATGATGAGCCTGGGCGCAATCGTCGCTATCCCCGTGGCTTGGATCCTGAAACGATTTGTTTTCCCCGGTGAACCCTCCACCTTTGTAATGGAACTCTCTAGCTACAAATGGCCTAGCTGGCGAGTGGTCTTCGCCCGCGTCTGGGAACGGGTTCAAGCATTTGTGCTTCGAGCCGGAACTTTGATCTTTGTCACTTCAGTCTTGGTCTGGGCCGCCGCCTACTTCCCAGGTAATCATCAAACCGCCGACTCGCTGACTCAACAACTCGAAACTTTGCAACAAGTCCCGGAAACAAACGCAATCGAGATCGAAGCCTTAACTTCCCAAATCAACCTAGAAAAAAGCCGATTGATCTCAGAAAGCTATCTCGGTAGGGCAGGTCAAGCCATCGAACCGATCGTGCGGCCGCTTGGCTGGGATGGGAAAATCGGAATCGCGGTCTTAGCCTCATTCCCTGCTCGAGAAGTCATCGTTGCGACGCTCGGAACGATCTATGCACTCGGCAGCGGGGTCGATGAATCCAATGAAGGACTCGCCGATCAACTTCGCGCCGCGACTTGGTCCGACGGATCCCAAGTCTTCTCGCTCGCAACCGCTTGCTCCATCATGGTGTTCTTCGCCCTGTGCGCACAGTGCGCTTCGACACTGATGACCATCCGCCGTGAAACAAACTCCTGGCGATGGCCCATTTTTTCCTTCGTCTACATGACTACACTCGCCTATATTGGCGCTTGGATCACCTTCCGTATCCTCTCGGCCGTTTCCCCCTGACCAACTTCCTAAATTCAACAAGGCCTCCACGAACACCGTGCAACCCGCGGCCCCCAGGCATTCTACCAATGCCACCGACTTTCCTGAGTTCCGACTCCTAATGATCGCGCATGCTTGTGCAACCCTGTGCACTCGGACCCTCTTCTTCTGGGCACCATTCGCCATCGCAAAAGCATATCCCGACCAACCGATCTATCTCGGCTACCTCGGACTAATCCAAGCCATACCTGCTTTAAGCCTAGCAATCCTCGGCGGACACTTCGCCGATTTGCTTGATCGACGACGACTCCTACGCAGTGCATACGCACTTCAGTGGATCTGTGCCCTCGGCATGGCTTCGTCGGTCTATTTGTCCGGACCTTGGCTTCTGACCGTCCTGTTCATCGGTATGTTCTTTCTCGGGGTCGCTCGGGGATTCGCTGACCCGACCATGCCTAGCCTCGAAGCACAAATCGTACCTCGACTCGCCGCCGTCAGCGCCGCGACGTGGACCACCATCGTTTGGCACGGTTGCGCCGTCATAGCCCCACTGATCGCAGGCACCCTCATCCAATTCGTTGGAAGCCTCGCTCCCTTTGCCATCGCCGCACTTTGCTCCAGTGTCGCAATCGTAATGGTCAGCCAGATAACCCCCAAACCCCACCCGCCCACCAAGAACCGTGAACCGTTCCTTGAATCGATCACTGCTGGATGGAAGTTTGTCATGCGTCGCCAAATCCTCTGGCACTCCATGGCTCTCGACCTCTTCGCTGTCCTCTTCGGCGGCGCAATCGCAATGCTGCCACTCTACGCCGAACAGATCCTCAATACGGGACCAGTCGGACTCGGCTTGCTCAACGCCGCCCCTATGCTCGGCGCGCTGCTCAGCGCCGTGGCTTGTATTCGCTTTCCTCCTCGCGCCCAAGCCGGAAAAATATTGCTCGCAAGCATTTTCGGATTCGGACTGTGCATGATCACCTTCGCGCTCTCGAAAAACTTGTTCCTCTCTATAGCTGCACTCTTCTTTAGCGGCCTGCTCGATGGAGTCAGCGTTGTCATACGCAAGTCAATCCTACGACTCTATTCACCAGATCAAATGCGAGGTCGCGTCGCCGCAGTGAACTCGGTTTTCATCGGCGCCTCCAATGAACTCGGGGAACTCGAAAGCGGTCTCGCTGCTCATTGGCTAGGACTTGTCCCAAGCGTCTTCATCGGTGGACTCGTTACCCTCGGAGTTGTGGTCTCCGTCGCTGTCTTCGGAAAAGAAATCAGAACCCTCGACCTACGCCGCGAAACAGCACTCAATGCAAACGAGAAACCTCTGCCGGACCAGCACCAAACCCAATCTTGATCCATCCGCTCGATTGCAAATGCGGTTGTAATTCTCGTCGCAACCACTCCGCCCAATCAGAATCCGGAAGAATCGCGTATACAACCGGCCCCCAACTCGATTGCCCGACCCCCAACACCCCCAAACTTCGAATCTTCTCGACCCAAAATCGAATCCTAGCCGATCGATACACGTCCCCTTGAACCAAACGGAACACTTCACCCGCACACTCCCCATAACGCCCTAAGGCACTAGAAAATCGCTCCCAATCACCCGTTGTAATCCCAGGCAACAACCCATCTCCAATCAATCCGATCATCTCGTCTCGATACGGGTTCTCTCGATGAGAACAAGCATTGAACAAGTTCTGTTCCGATTGCCCCGAATCCCCAGCATACTCTGGCTCCCACAACGCAAGAACCCTCCAATTTTCCGGAAAAACATAAGCTTGCGTTACCCTCTCCCCACCCCCGCCTTCATCAAAAATCAACCCACCATCCAAGAAACCCCGTAACCCAACGTGCGATCGCTTACCCCGCCCCGCTGTATGCATCAGTCGGAAAAACAAGTCTCGATCCCCGACTTCTGTTGCCTCTTCATCACTTGCTAGCGACATCAACAATCGTACCACCGAGCAGGAGAACTGCGTACCAGAACCAAACCCAATATGAGGTTCCGGCAAGATCGGCCATCGCACATCAATGCAACGCTCGATAAGCCCCGGCAACGATGCGTGTACCGAATTCCACACACTCAAAAACCGTTCGCGCCAATACTCAGGTCCTGAAGGAACCTCCACCCAAGCACCGCGAAATAATCCTCCCCGATGCCCCTCCAAACACACGCTCGGAAATGACACCATCATCCCCACACCACCGAAACAAAACGGAGCACCTCCGCGGATCTCAACCAGCCCAAAATGCAACCTAGAATGCGCTACGATCCGATGAATTACCAAATCATCAAGTCCGTTTCTCTAATCGTAGACGCGCAGAAGCGTCGACTTCGGCCGGCGAAATAATCAAGCTGTTCTCCTGCGAACCAGACCACTCCGGTAACTGAACCTTTTTCGCTACCCAGCCCGCATGGAGCAATGTACCTGACGAAGCAGACGCGTCCCCCAATAACCGCCAACGTAAAGGAGATGCCGTATCAGGAACACCAATCACATCCCCTTCTCGACCTTCTACCAACGGCTCAATCGGAACATACGTCTGCAAACACTCACGCGCATCCCGCAATACTCGCCGTGCCGCCCCACCAATCTGCTCGTCGCTGTAAGACTCCATGTCCTCCAAAATCAGATCGACCAAGCGAGATTCTTTTTGAAGCAACGCCAATAACGTAATCCCATCACTGCGGCCAGATCCTCTACGATCTACCCCATCGCTCCGCACCGATCCGTCCGATCCGCCAATCTGCAACGGAGACTTTCGTACCGTCGAAGCACTAACTTTCTCCTTTTCAGCCCCCTGACGCTTCGCCCTCGAATGCATTAACAAAGCATCCCTAACACACGCAGCCGCCGTGCCGCTGAACAAAACCGCAAAGAAAGCCCGAATCGCAGTAAATAATCGCATGAACCCCTCAGATGGCATGAATACAACCGCCCCGGGTAGGCGCTGAAAAAATCCCCCTCAGTATACCCCGATACCGTACTTCCACAATTCATTTCCTCTACCGACCATCCACTCTTCCCACACCAAGAGAATTTTCTACCTTTCAGATTTCTGACTTTGCAATTCCCATCGTTCCCAATACTCCAGTACAATTCGGTAAGCGGTGACGGTGTTCGGATCACAATTTCCTCCGGTCCATGCCGCCCAAATAGTCCCCGCCAACGATCTAGATCACGCCAGCGCTCGAGATTACCCAACCGCCCCTATGCGATGCCTCACCACGATCGAAGGTAAAGAACAAGCCGAACGCTTCGTCGCTTACCTCATGACACTCGACATCTCCACCCACGTCGAGCCCTCAGATCCCCAAGCCGCAGGGTCAATACCCCAATCTGAACAGCTTTGGGAAGTCTGGGTTCGTAACGAAGATCGACTCGACCAAGCTCGAGCGGCGTGGACGGAATTTCAATCCAATCCGAACGATCCAAAATTCGTTGCCGCATTGAAACAAGCAAACGCCATCCTGAAGGACAAACTGCAACAAGCGAAACAGCGGCAAGGAAATATCAAAACTTCACGAGATCTGACCCGCTCCCAAATCACAGGCGGAAAAACACCCCCGCTTACCCTAACTCTCATCATCCTCTGCTCCCTGCTGAGTTTTCTCTCCTCGTTCTCCACTCCCGAACCTCAAAACCGATTAGGTAACTCTATCGTCAAACAACTCAAGTTCGTCGATATGAATCAGTACCAACAAACCGGAGACCCCGCCGTATCCATTAAACAAGGGCAATGGTGGCGAATCTTTACTCCTGCTTTCCTCCACGGCGACCCATTCCACCTTCTAATGAACATGTTCGCCCTCTTCTCCCTCGGTAGCCTCGTCGAACGTCTCGAAGGTACCAAACGCTACGCTTGGATCTCACTACTGCTCGCCGTCGGTTCACATCTACCCCAAGGCCTCCTGCAAGAAAACATCCTTGGAATCCGCGGATTGTCTGGCTCCCCCAACTTTGTAGGCATCTCTGGAGTCATCATGGGACTCTTCGGCTACATCGCCATGAAAACCTACCTAAGACCAGAACTCGGCTTTTCCCTCTCCGCCCAATCCTTCATCATGGTAGGGATCATCCTTTTCCTAGGATTCGCCGGCGATATCGCCGGTTCCGTTGGAAACCTACACATGGCAAACTTCGCCCACCTCGGCGGACTACTCAGCGGCCTACTCCTGGGATGGATCATGGGTGCCTCCCCCGTCAATCGATCCTCCCCCCGCGGTACCTAACCCACCGCACGACTAATCCA
>CAZACJ010000002.1:92166-95058 GCA_964483385.1 uncultured Pirellula sp.
CGCACGACTAATCCACCGCACGACTAACCCAACAACCTCTTCATCGATTCAATCAGATCCACCACCGAAAAAGGTTTCGGCAACACTGCACTCGCACGCAAATTCTGCGCTCGCTCCAAAATTCGCTCATCTAACTTGGCTGACATCAAAATACACGGTAGCATCGGCAACGACTCTCTTACTCGCTCCAACGCACTCAAACCATCAAGACGCGGCATGTGAATGTCAAACAACGCCAAGTGAATGTTTCCATGCGCCACCAACTCAACCGCCTCCAAACCATCCGAAGCCAAACACGTCCTATACCCACGCCGATTCAATACCTCGCTAAGCGTAGTGCGAAACGCTATGTCGTCGTCAGTGATTAGTACTCGGTGCTCCATCGATCTTCTCCCAATCGATATCCTTAACATGCTTCCATCCACTAAATTATGCATCCTCCCGAACTGAGAATCAATCGTGGATCCCCCCAAGATGCCCAACCCACCTATCGTGGACACCGAATTACCTCACAACTCCCACTGCTCCCCCTCCGAGTTTTGGTACCGTATCGCCCAAGAAATGCAACGCTTAGAAGACGAATCACTTCTTCGCACCCTACGACCAAGTGAACTACTCTCCGCAACACACCTACGTCGAAACGGAAAAACCTACCTTCACTTCGCCTCCAACGACTACCTTGCTCTCGCTTGGCAAATTCCCACCCCCTCGTCCTCCCATGACACAAATCACTCACTCCCCAAAAGCGCAACCGCCAGCCCACTAATCGTTGGTGCCAGCCTCGAATACGAAAAACTATGCCAAACAATCGCCCACTGGCAAAATACCCCCGCCGCAATCGTATTCCCCTCCGGTTACAGCACAAATCTAGGTACTCTCCGAGCCCTGATTTCCCCAAACGATCTCATCCTCTCCGATGAACTAAACCACGCTTGTATTATCGACGCTTGCAAACTTTCTCGCGCCAAAACATTAGTCTATCCACACGCTAACACACAAGCACTCGAAGAACTTATTAAATCACACCGACACCGCTACCAAATGGCATGGATCCTCACCGATTCCCTCTTCAGCATGCACGGAACCCCAGCTCCAATCCCCGAAATAGAACGCATCGCGAAACAATACTCTGCCCTCGCGTTTGCAGATGAAGCCCACGCTAGCGGCGTCTTCGGCCACCAAGGACGTGGACTTCTGGATCTCTTCCAAGCCGATCCAAACGTTTGGATCAAAACCGGTACCCTCAGCAAAGCCATAGGCTCCATCGGCGGATTCGTAGCCGGCTCCAAACTCCTCTGCCAACTAATCACCCAACGCGCACGTCCTCTCATCTTCTCGACCGCTCTACCACCCTCAAACCTAATCCATGCCCAAGCTGCCATCACAACGCTTGCCTCGATGGATCAACAACGCACCCAACTCTACCAACGCTGCCAACAACTCCGAAACATACTCAATCAACTCCGCCTGCAATCCTCCACCATACACCCTCTCGTACACTCCCCAATCATCCCCATCTTCGTTCATACACCCCAAGCCGCCCTGGCTCTCTCCAAACACCTCGAATCCCACAACATCTACGTCCCCGCCATCCGACCGCCAACCGTTCCCAAAAACCAATCCCTACTCCGCGTAAGCCTCAACGTACACCACCAAGAAGAACATCTCCTACAACTAGAACAAGCTCTCCAAGCCTTCCCAACCCCATTGGACACCTAGTACACGAACTCCTGCCAAACACCTTGCTCTGAAAATCCGTAACCCCCTACAAGACAAGCACTTAACCACAAAACTCCCAGGCAAATCCTTGCCCGCCCCGCCAACCTTGCGAACAATCCCCACGCCGCTCTCTCTGCTTCGAGCGACTCAACCTGAACCCTGAATCAGACACCCTAATTCAGGTAATTGCCATTTTGCCTGTTGAACCCCCCAAGGGTTCCAAGCAGACTAAATCAGGTCCAGATTTCATCAGGCACGGATGCTATTCCCCTCGATGACCCCGACGATCCGAATTGATTCGATCGCCGAGCGCAATCACTCCAACTTCCATGCTCCTGACGAGCTGATGCATCCCCGCCATGACGAACGTCGATCGCGCATACAACCAAGTCCGACATGAACTCGCCCAAATTGGCTTGCTCGCCGATGGCCTATACCTCGACGTTGTCGAACTGGTCATCTCAGGCGACAAAAGCGAAGGCGAACGTGGTTACGTTTTTGAACAAGTCGGACACTACGCAAAATGGGGATATCGCCCGGGAGTCATCTACCTTCCTCGCGATCTACCCCACCAACCCCGTAAGCCAGGACTGACGCTCTGCGATACCATCCGACACGAATACGCTCACGCTTGGTTCTTCCATGACCCCGGTTTCTTTCGAAACGCTTGGTTCCCCCAAGCCTTCGGGGCCTCGTACTCCAACTGTAACCCCACCCCCTACAACACTTGGCGCAAAGAACTCAAAAAGAACCCGGAATACATCGCAGGAAAGAAACGCTGCAAATCCCCTCAAGGCCAATTAAAGTTCTTCTACGGCTACCTACTCGAAGAATTCATCACCGACTACGCGACGACAAACGCCAGCGAAGACTTCGCTGAAACCTTCATGTTCTTCTTGAAATACCGCCGATCCCTAACTCGCTTCGCCAATCGCCAAGGAGTCTACAAAAAAGTCCGCGCCGTCGAACATGCCGTCGAACAGGCCGCTCGACGCCTGAAATTCAACGGCAACCCCGCAAGAAAACAACGCTCGGCCTAACCACCCGACAATCGCTATGGAACCCTAATCCGGCTACCAAGCCCACCGTCACGTAGCCCAATTCCGTCAACTTGGTAATCCGAGAGTTTTCAGGACTGCTGTTTGAGCCGGATAGCGCGAGCTCCGGGTGGTT
>CAZACJ010000002.1:95158-123659 GCA_964483385.1 uncultured Pirellula sp.
TCCGAGAGTTTTCAGGACTGCTGTTTGAGCCGGATAGCGCGAGCTCCGGGTGGTTCTCTGAACCGGATAGCGCGAGCTCCGGGTGGTTTGGCTTACCCGGTGCAATACACCAACACGCCCAACCAATCAGCGTCTACAACGTTGTGGTTTTCGATGGGTTGGAACGTTCAATGAGTTGAGCCTAGCCGATGCAAACACCCCGCGGCTTGCGCGATGCGGGCTCAAGCAAAGTGGGTATCGATTTGACGGTATGGGCCACTTGGCCAGTGGGCTCAACTTTCTCCAATCAACTTACTGCATTCCACTTTCGCAAGCACGAACGGATCGCGTCCGCAACGGGACGCCGACTAGTTCTTCAACAAATCCTTCGGCTGAATCTTTTGATCCACGAAGAAATTGCGATCCTTGAAACCAAAGTAACTCGGCTTGTAAGAATCCGGTACCTGCACACTCGCTCGCTCCGGCACCTCCAACCCAACTCCCCAATAAACAGAATTGACAAACAACCGACGCAAATCCTCGCTGAGCAAGTCAACTGCAGCTCCAATCGTCGATCCCACTACCTTTCCTTCCTTGCCCGCTTCCTTGCCATTTCCCTCCGGCATCTTGTATGTCTTTGTCCATACCAATGGCATCATCGGATCATTCTTCTCACCCGCCAACGGTGGATCCGTCGGCTTCATCCCGCTGAGAACCTGCCCCCAAAGAACAACTTTCGCATCCTTGGGTAAATGTGTCACGCCGTAGACATCTGTCGGCCCAAACACATCTTTTACGCCTCGCAAAACCGGGGAGTCGGCATTCTCAGGATTGATTACACCTCGTGTCGCCTGCCCATTGTGATCTCCATGGTGAGAAACCCAAGTTTCTCCGATGATCTGTTGGCCGAATCCTCCCGGCCATTTGCCATTGTTCCATGACCAATTGGCGTAAGGATGATTGCCATCACCAATATTGAAAGGGTGTGTTGATGTCCGAATTGCTAAGAAAGGCTTCCCCGCTCGAACAAACCCGTCAATGTGCTTCATCTGCTCTGCCGGTAAGGCTCGAAACCGAAGGAACATCACCATGAAGTCAGCATTGTCGAGATTCTCCAGTCCCGGAATGTTGCTGGAGTAATTCGGATCCACCGTCTTGGTCTCTGGATGAATCGAAAAGTGTACAGTGCAATGAAACCCATGCTGCTCCGAAAGGATCTTGGCCAACATCGGGAGCGCTTCTTCGCTTCGATACTCTTCATCCCCAGAAATCAAAACCACCTTCTTACCAGTACCCGGCTTCCCCTCAGCACCCGGTAGATCTAACCAACCTTCTTGTGCAATCGACCAAGGACTGACCATCCACAACAACATTGCAAACCATCCCAAATGGTGCAAAACCTTCGAAGCTTTAGACCGAACGCTGGCAATTCTCGAATCTCTGAACAAGTGAATCATCATTGTTACCTGATTTGTGCAAACAAAATCTTTACTGTGCCGAATAAGACACATACTACCTATTACTCAAACAAAGAACCCGGAGTGCAACACAGTCACACCCCGGGCTATCTTACTCGATTTCAAGATTGAAATGTGGAAGGAAAAAACTACTCGTACTCGCGTTTGAGCAGTTTATCCAAAGCCGCAGCTCGCTCCTCTACAGTCCCCGTAGACATCGCTTGCCCCTCCGCACCTGCAATCTGCGTGAAAGCATCTACCTTCAGCGTCTCGTCGATCAAGCCTCGGGAATAGTACAACTGGACTTCTGCCAACCGATCCAAAACCGTGCGGCTGTTGTCGGCGGCCAATGCCGCAAGCCTTCGGTTTTTCACCGATTCCGCAGGTATGTTCGGCATCTCGTCGAGCGCATAAGCTTCTGCCAACCTCTCGATGAACTGAGAAACCGCTGTTTCAATCTTCGCATTAGGATCTTTGTCCTGAGCGATTTCTCTATTGTTCAACGAAGATGAAACAATAGGCTTCTCCTTCGCCTCCTTAGGTGCTCGCAAATTGATCGCTCGCATCCGACAATCGTTCTTGATCGAACGATTCGCAATGATCATCGATGCGTCGACTTCAAAAACGATCAACACATCGAAATGCTGCTCAACGGCTCGCTGAGTCAACTTCGCAACGTTCTCTCCACTACCGATGTAAACCAACCCAGACCCCAAAGCGATTGATCCCGATGGCATCTGAAAATCTTGAGTGTCCAAATTCTTCACCAACGAACCCAGATCGGGCATCGCCGGACCTCCACTCGGTGCACCAAATCCTCCTGCCGCACCACCAAAGCCAGCGGCCGCTCCCCCTAAACCTTGCAGACCAGCCCCGAGGTTTCCAGGCCCCTCGCCGCCAGTATTGCCCAAAGTAGCCCCGCCGCCAGGACCCACTCCAGCACCTAACAGTCCAGCACCAGGTCCACCAGTGTTACCCAATAATGCTCCACCTCCACCCGTTCCAGTACCAATCGCACCGGCACCAGGACCACCGGTATTGCCAAGCAAACCTGCAGCTCCCCCAGGCCCAGATGCCGGACTGAGCGCATCTTGCGGAGCGGGCAAGTACTTCAATCCACCCGTGCTCGCTCCTCCACCACCCGCGCCAGCACCAGCTCCACCACTAGCACCACCTCCACCACCATATCCCGGAGGTGCGCCACCGCCACCGCCGCCGCTGTATCCAGCAGGAGGGCCACCTTGGCCTCCACCATAGCCCGGAGGTGCGCCACCGCCACCGCCGCCGCTATATCCAGCAGGAGGGCCGCCTTGGCCCCCGCCATATCCAGGAGGCGCGCCGCCTCCACCTCCACCACCGTTGTATCCTGCTGGCGGTCCACCACTTTGGCCGCCACCGTATCCCGGAGGCGCACCGCCTCCACCTCCCCCACCCGTGTAACCTGCTGGCGGTCCACCTCGTCCTCCACCATAGCCAGCCGGCGCACCGCCTGCTGCACCACCACCGTATCCGGCTGGCGGCCCCCCCTGACCTCCACCATAGCCTGCTGGAGCTCCACCCGGGGCACCTCCGGTTAAACCCGCCGGCGCTCCTCCACCAAATAGACCTCCCAAACCTGCACCACCACCGGAGGTCACGCCCGCACCTCCACCCGAAGACAACATCCCAGCTAGCCCCGCTAAACTCGGTGGCATCGCTGGCTGGCCATACGAATAAGACTTAAAGGCTTCCGACCATCTCCCCTCGGTGTGCTCTCTCGAAAATGCTTCGACAAACGCACTCGCATAGTTACCTGCCGCGTCCGTCAACTCTTTTGCCGCCGTCGGCTTAATCCCAGCACCCGAACTCGATCCTCCCACCGAACCCATGCCATCAAGCCCCAACCCCGGCGCCCCTCCTGGCCCCATCGCACCCGGTCTCGCACCAGGACCGCGACCAGCCCCAGGTCCCCCACCCTGACGCCCCGCTCCCCCCAACTCGCTCAGTGGAGTACCAATGGGCTTGAGTTCCGTTACCTGCGGAGTTTTCTTCACCACTAACCCAACCGCAAAACTATATCCCTGCCGAGGTACCTTGCGAGCTTTATCCCAGCGATACAAATCATTGAAACTCTCCGACTCTTCGCCGGCCAAGTTAATCCCGTGCGCTTGGTACAACGCGTAAGCCTTCGGTGCATTACCAGCTTGGAACGCCAACACCGCTCGATCTTCAAAGGTCAATTCCACAGCAGGTATCGAAGGTGCACCACCTGACGAACCCCCTCCGGGTACTCCAGATGGCGAACTCATCGGAGCACCACCCGCAATCCCAGCCGCACTGTCGCTGCCAGCATCGCTGCCTGGCTCTAACGAAACATTACCGATTCCCCCCCCACTCGATGCGCCCGCACCCCCCGGAGGCGAACCAAACCCCAATGAAGCCGCATTCGGTGGGCCTCCACTTGTAGCTCCTCCACCCGTACCTAGTTGAGCTCCCCTCGGTGCTCCACTGCCGCCACCTGTTCCCAATTGCGCCGCATTCGGTGGTCCACCGCCACCTGTTCCCAACTGCGCCGCATTCGGTGGTCCACCGCCACCTGTTCCCAACTGCGCCGCATTCGGTGGTCCCCCACCTCCCGTACCCAATTGCGCGGCATTCGGAGGCCCCCCACCCGCCAAACCAACCGCCGCCGTCCCACCACCAGATTCCGGCTCAGAACCTAACGCACTAGAGGCACCATTGGGATTCTCTCCACCCGACCCGGTAGCGGGGCCACTGCTGGTAGCCGGGCCACTGCTCGGTGCGGGGCCACTGCTGGTAGCCGGGCCACCACTGGTTGCCGGGGCCGCCGAAGTATCCGACGAGGCTACCTCCGTCTTCTTCGATCCGCAACCTACCAATGTCGAACTGACCACAAACGCTGCCAGCCAAGAAAGACGGTACTTCATGGGTGTATCCCACCACTAAATGAAAAGAATCAAGTCAGTACGCGAGGTAACCCTTGAAAAGCCAACCATCGCAAAAATCAATTATCCGTCGCGCATTTCTCTCTGTCCACACCCAGCAGCTGTATATTGTTAAGGAACCAGAACCTTTCATCCGTATTCCAATTAACCGCCGAAGACCTTTCCCAAGCCGTACCCTCTGTCCATGGCGAACGTAAAACGTGCCGAACCCAGCTACCAATCCCACTCCCAACAATCCGTTTGCCTCCGAGCCCCCAACGAGGAAAAGTATTCAAATCTGGATGCTTTTTGTCTCAATGACGGTCTTCGCCGGTATTGCCCTACTCCTCGCTTTGCTCGCTCGCGTCCCTGCCGTCTCCCAAAGCCTTAGCCTGTTTTTCGGGACCCAAGCACCCCCAAAATCCGACAAACCCGACCGCTCTGTTCACTTGCTCATGCTACTGTTCTGCTACGCTTCTCCCATCCTGATGATCCTCTGCGTGAACCTCATGCGTTCCTTTGCCATCCACCAACAATCCGAACTTGAAAATCGACAGCGACAACAAGAAATCGACGACCGCGATTTCTCGATGGAATAACACTCATCCAACTCCAAAGCGCTATGAACGACGTACTCTCCGCCATCGAACAACACCTCCATAGAAAACTTACCCCCAGCCAACTCGATTACTACCAAGTCATCGGGCTCGAACCCTTTTGCAACGACACCGGGAAAATCCAAGCCGCTATTCAACAGGCTAACGAATCGCTCCCCACCAACCCCAACAATGCTCCTTCACCCTCCGAAGCTCTCGTTGCAAAGCTCATTCGGCAAGCTAAATCCGTCCTGCTCGATCCTCGAAAAAAAATCGCTTACGATCAACAACTCAAAAAGCTCTTCGAAACAAAAAGGGAGCCGCAAGCCCCAAGCTCAAAGGCCGAACCCAATGCAGATCGCTTGCTCCCCCCCGGCGATCCCATGCAGCCCTTCTCCTTTCAAAACCGTTCACCTTCCACCACCGTCGCGTCCACCGGCCCACACGATCCCCTTTCCTTTCCAATCCCAAACCCCAAAGCACGGCGAGACGAACTACTTGAACTGTTCCCATCCCTACTAACACTCGCCGGCAAGCCATCGAGCGACCAGAAACCATCCGCACCCGCATGGGCTTCCCAAAACAACTTCACAGGCGCCGCGCCATCACCGACGTCCAATTCCAACACCAATTCCACGCAAAGCCCTAAACCTACTGTCACAGCGTCGAGTCTCGCCGAGGAACTTCGGAAACGTCGACAACGAAGCAATCGCCTCATGGTCGGTGGCATGATCCTCTTTGCTTGCGCACTTCTCGGATTCGCCGGATTCCAATTCTTCCGCAACAGACAACAAATCGCAAAACAAGATCGACCAAATCCGCCTCGCGCTCCGCAATCGCAAAACGAAACCCCTGAACTTCAAATCGGAAACGTGGGAAAAACAAATCGACCCGCCAACCAATCGAACCTACCGGAACTTCCTCCAGTAAATCGAAGTGCTGATACAACGGATACCATGGAGCCCCAAAAAAACGTCGCGGCCAATGCCGACAAATCCATGGCTAAGCCGAACAACTCCGGAAGCGATCAACCTCCACCCGAACCTCCACCCGAATCTCCGACAACTCCATCGACAACGACAGAACCCGAAAGCACTCCTGAACCCTCCCCCCCCTCGATGAACAAAGAAACCCCTCAATGGGTCGAGGCGATCAAGAAAGCTCGCGGAGCACTGGATAAAGGAGATCTCAACGCATTCAAATCACTTATTCCCACCGCAATCGAAACCGCACAAACGCCACTCGGTAAAGAAAAAGCACTTCGTCTCGATCAACTCGGTCAACTTTACGGGATCTTTATAGAGTCCTTCGAAGAAGCCAAACGCAAGACCAAAGGAGCATCGGCTCTGAAAGTCGGCAACTCCGAAGTGAGCATCGTCGAATCGACTCCCGAAAAACTCATCGTTCGCGCCTCCGGAAAAAATCAAACACACTATTGGAATGAACTTCCGTTCGGTCTCGCAGTGGCAATCTCCGATCTCGGTCTCGATCCTAGTGCTCCGGTCGATATCGCTGCCCGCGCTGTGTACTTCTCTATCAATCCAAACTACAAAGAAGCTGCAAAGTCGAACGAAATCATCGCAAAACGTATCGCCGGTTGGTTAGAAAAATCCAAAGGTAAAGAGTCGATTCGCGCGGATTTAAAACAAGCTTTAGAGGATTCCTACGAATAACAACTCAGGAATCATCAATGAACATGGATACTCAAGACCCAGCATCGCAGATCGACTCACCGAACTCCGGTTCTATGGCTCAACAAACAACCCATGATGCACCCCATGAAGCACTTCAGAATCGCAAATGGGGATTCCGCCGACGCGCCTTGTTTCTCGCAACTTGCTCACTAGTGCTACTGGGCATCTTCGGCGCTACGACCCGTCACCCTTCATTGCTAAAACGCCCCGACGAGATCCCCGCACAATTTGATCAGTCCGTTATCCAAGCATCCCAGCGAATCGACAATGCTTTCGAAAAGCATTGGGCGAATCTCCAAGTCCCCCCTGCACCAAAAGCTCCATGGCATACCATCGCGCGACGCATAAGCCTTGGGCTCGTCGGGAACGGACTCTCTCTCGAAGAATACCGCACCCTCGAGTCGATCCCCGAGCCGAACCGTATCGCATGGTGGACCGAGTACTTACTTAGCGATCGCAGATCCGCTGACCATCTCGCGGAACGATTGACTCGCGCTACCGTTGGCTCGAACAACGGCCCTTTCCTTCTCTACCGTCGCCGGAAATATGTCGGTTGGCTGGCTGATCAATTCCAAGAAAACCTACCCTACGACGTGCTTGTTCGAAAACTGATCACCGCAAAAGGCTCTTGGATCGATAGCCCAGAAGTCAACTTTCTGACCGCGACCATGGACGAAGGAAAACCACCCGATCCGATTCGACTTGCAGGACGAACGGCTCGCGCATTTCTAGCAATGCGGATCGATTGCCTGCAATGCCACAACGATTACTTAGGTAACGTCCAATTCCCTCCCTCGGGGACTTCCCCCGCCCGAACCGGACTCCAATCCGATTTCCATCAACTCGCCGCTTTCTTCTCGGGAGTGAAAATGGAAAACCCTTTCAGCGGATTGAAAAACGAGCCGATCCCCTATCACTTCAAATACCTCAACACCGAAGAAGAAACCCTCGTTACTCCTGATGTACCATTCAATAGCACATCCAACGGGGAGCCTTGGTGTTCTATCAATCAAGGCTCCAGAGAAGAACTCGCGAACTGGATCACCCACCCCAAAAACCGTTCCTTCGCACGTGCTGCTGTGAACCGATTTTGGGCAATCCTCACCGGCAAGCCTCTCGTCGAACCAATCGACGCAATTCCTATCGAAGGCCCCTTTCCTCCCGGTCTCGAAGAACTCGCAGATGAATTCATTAAACACAAATTCGATATTCATCATCTGATTCGTATCATCGTAGCATCCGAACCGTTTCAGATCGACTCGCGATCCGATAGCGATCCGATGCACACCGAATCCCTTGAGTCCACTTCTCCAATCGACGAAAACTCTTGGGCCAACTTTCCCATCTCTCAACTTCGCCCCGATCAAATGGCCGCCTCCGTGCACCAAGCTTGCCGGCTGAAAACGATCGACGCATCCTCATCCATCATCTCGCAACTCGAACTCTTCGGTGGTGTGAACGACTTTACTAAAGCCTACGGCGACCGTGGTGATGAAGAATTCACAGAACAATCGGTCACCATCCCGCAACGCTTGCTGATGATGAATGGTCAGTTTCTCTCCGAACGAATTGATAATAACCCAATCATGAATGCGGCAACCCGCATCGCCTCCCTCGCCCGCGACGATGCAACGGCTATCGAAACCGCATTCATTTCTACCCTCAATCGCCCAGCGACTAGCGAAGAACGTGAACACTTCCTTACGCGACTAAATGGCACACGCGGCGATGAACGCAGCCGCGAACTCGGGAATTTGTTCTGGGCTCTCCTAAACTCCTCCGAGTTTCAGTGGAACCACTAATCTAACCGACCATCTTCTACCACCCATATCAAAGCCGGCAATAAACACAAATTGCCGATCAAGCCTCCGAGCATGGTCCAAGCGGCCAAAGTACCAAATGCAACGGTCGGTAAAAATTGACTCGCGGCCATCGATCCAAATCCGATTACTAAGGCCACTGTCGACATCATCACCGCCATCCCCGTCTCTGACTGTAGTACACGCAACGACTCCATCACACTACGCTTCATCTGACGCTGCTTTCGATATCGATGCAAACTATGTAACGAAGCATCCACACCCAAACCCATCGATACCGCCGCGATCATCGCAGCCCCCAAATTCACGCGTACTCCCAACCAACCCATAACACCCAGCACTAAAAAACTCGGGATAACCACCGGGATCAACCCAACCAACGCAAAAAGTATCGATCCCAAAGCAATCCACATCGCACACCCGATCCCAACGGTCGCTACTGCAAAAGCCAACCACTGATCCGATACCACATGCTCCACCAATTTCGTTAGCAGCACGTAATACCCAGTTACCTCTCCCCTTCGATCCCCAAACTGCTGCGCATCCAATGCTTCAATGCGATTCGTATACTCTGATACCACGGAACGCACCCTTTTTATCAACTCTGTCTTCTGCTCCGAGTCGCTCCGCTCCTTCGACCGCAACATGACTCGCAACCAACGCCCATCCAACTGATAGTTCCCTGCTCCTCCCGACGAAAAATCGCAAAGCAGCGTGTCATAGAAACTTCCCATCGTCTGACCCATCCCTAACCACCTCGCTTCGATCGGAATCATTCTCAAGACGCTCGACTGCCTACCCACCCGATCGGTATCCGCGAGACTCAATGCACTCGTTAGCCTTAATGTCTCTCCTCCCACCACTTCGCTTGGTACTTCAATCGCTAATAACTCCCTCTGCATCTCCAACACTAAATCAAGATAAGCATCCGTCATCGGCTTGGGGGCCGGCAAAGCTACATCCCAAACACCTGCCCCACCCAACTCTGTTTCCACAGCGCGATAAGCCCTCGCAATCGGAGAATCCTCTTGAAAATTCTTCAAGAAGTCGGTCTCAACCTTTAACCGCGTCGAACCGATTATCGCCAAGATTAAACCAAGTACCGACACACCGATCACCCAGGGAGCTCTACGACAAGACCAAGTAAGCAGTCCCTGAAGCCATCGCTGCAAGGTCACTTCTCCCGGTAACTTGCCCAACGCAAAACCACCCATCGGTAACAGCGCTAACGTAGGCACCAAACAAAAAATCCCGACCAAAACCACACCGCAAGCGAGTGCCATCATACACCCGTAATCCTGTACCGGCCCTACTCGCGATAACCCCAAGGCGCCAAAACCAATAGCGTCGGTTACTACCGCCCAAAAAATAGGCCACCACAACTGTCGTAGCGAAGCCTCTAACGCTCCCGCCGCCCGCTCACGCGGATCTTGCCCCTCTCGCACCGCGTACTGGCTTTGATAACCAAACATCCAATGCAACGTCGTCGCCACTCCAACAACCATCACAATCGATGACAACATCGATGAGACCATCGTCAACTCCCAATCCAACCACACCAATAACCCACGCGTAACCACCAATGACCACTGAACAACCAACACTACAATCAAGGCCCAACGCAAGGACCGAAAACCAACCAACATCAGTACAGACATACAAATCGTCGAAAACAAAGCCAACCTCTGCCCATCGCGCTCTATCTCGCGAAAACCCTCATCAACCATCGCCAAATGACCAACCAACAGCCCGCCAGGCGCTTCCTCACAGAGCCGTCTCAGTGCTGCCAATGCACCACCCTCTACTGAGTTCTCTTTCTCCTCTCGCTCCAATAAGACACCAATAGCCACCAAGTCACTGTCTCGGGCATGAGTCTGCCCCGCGAACATCTCGCGGTATTCCATCGCTAACTTGTTTTTCTCATCAAGCAACGGGCGCATCACATCACCACCCGACAACGCTCCAAATAGTCGGGACGGCCCCTGCAGCGTCTCAAGCATCTCATCGACGCGAGAGAGATCCAATGCGTAACGCACGCCGGAGATCTCTTCGATTCTCCTCCTCCACTCCCTAACTCGCTCTAAACCACTGCCATCACTCCTCCACAACCCAGCATCCCGATACGCAAAGACTAAAAACTGCGAGACTCCAAATCGCGCTTCCATCCGCTCGAAGACCGCCCGCTCCTCATCCACAGCCGGGAACATCTTTTCCAAGGAGCGATCTAACCGTAAACGACCCGATAAAGGCCAAAATACGCCAAGCACCCCCAATGCGAACAAAAACCAGAGCCATCGATACCGAATCATGCCAATCGATTTATCCCCCCAGCCCAATTACATTCGGCTCACCGAATTCATTCCGGCAGATTCCTACATCTCTGATTCCTACATCTCAGGCAACTCAATCCGCTTGGACTCAAAGTAATCCCTTACGTCCAAATAAGCCATCCCCGCACGCCTCGCCGCTTCGATCCCCAAATCCGCATCCTCAAAAACTAAACAAGCCTCCGGACGAACCCCCAGACGCCTCGCACTTTCCAAAAACACATCCGGTTCAGGCTTGTGACGCTTCGTATCCTCCGCACAAACCAACACTTCAAACCAATCCAAAATCCCGACGTGATTCAACTGACGCTCAACCACCCACCGAAACCCGCCACTGGCAACAGCAATCGGTTTGCTGTTTCGCAATTTCCTCGCAACATCCACGACAATCTCGATCGGCTCTAGCAAATGCAAACGCTCAAAATACGCTTCCTCTTTTTTGCGCGCTGCCTCCCTCGCATCGACATCTACCTGCTGCTCCTCCGATAACATTGCAATGATGCGATCCGAAGGCATCCCGCCTAACGCATAAAAGCGTTCCTCGTCCAAATGCAATCCTACCGAACGCATCGTGGCATGCCATGCCAGAAAGTGCAAAGGCATCGAATCGACCAACGTCCCGTCGCAATCAAAGATCACCGCTTCTGCAGCCTCAATGGTTTCCCAAGGTATCATTCGCCAACCCCCAATGTGACAGAAATCGATACCGCCTTGCCCATCCGCACCACCGTCAAAGTTACCATCTCACCCGCTCTCTTCGTCTCAATGACACTGAGCAAATCGTCCGCCTGACGTACCTTGATCCCATCGATCGCGATTATTAAATCGGCTTGACTATGATCGACCATCTCTTGCTCGACCATCCCAAAACCCCTTCGGACCTTTCGCCGCTCCACGCGCGACCCCTGCAAACCAGCTTGCTCCGCCGGCCCACCAGGTGTCATACTCACCACCAGCAACCCGTTCTCCGTCTCAAACACCTTCAATATGCCGATGGTCGGCCTTGCAACTTTCCCCGTTGCAATCAACTGTGGCACGACTCGACTCATCGTATTGACCGGAATCGCAAATCCAATCCCCGCATTGTCACCGCTGCGAGTTGCAATCGCTGTGTTCATACCGATCAACTCGCCCCTAGCATTGATTAACGGACCACCCGAGTTCCCTTGATTCAACGCTGCATCAATCTGTATCACCGATCGAATCGCCCTCTGCGTACGAGAAGTGATCTGCCGATTCAAACTCGATATGATCCCGGTACTCATCGTGCGTTCAAATCCAAATGGGTTCCCAATCGCTATGATGTGTTGACCGACTCGCAACTGACTCGAATCCCCCCATACAATCGGATTTAATAAGTCCGGCGATGCCCCAATCTTCAAGACCGCAATGTCATTGTCCGGGTCTTGGCCAACCAACTCCGCTGGAAACGACTCCCCGTTATACAAAGTGACGTTGATGTCTCGCGCACCTTCGATCACGTGATAGTTCGTCAGAATGTGACCCTGGCGATCAATCACCGATCCACTCCCGTTTCCGCTGATCTCCGCGACCAACAATAAAGCCTCCGGACGGATCGATCGCGTCGAGATGTTCACTACCCCACGATTGACCGCCTCGTACACACTTACATGTACAGCTTCCTCATAAGTGCTGGCGATAAACCCATCAGGTAACTGAATACCTCCACCAGGCAATACCCGCCAACCGTTCCCCAAGACCTCCGTTTCTCGCAATTCAGTACCACGCAACTCCACACCCAAAGGAGCACTGCGAACCTCAGCTTTGCGCAAATCGTTACCGCGCCCCTCAGCAAGCTGCCCATGAACACGCCCCGCTAACGAAACACACAAAAAACCAATCAATATCGAACTGACTAAACGCCCCTGATTCATCTTTTACCCCTCGCCATGACCATCGCGTTCATTCGACCACTATCGGCAAACCCGCCAATCCACTCCAAGCCCGCTTCGCAGCGCGAACCACTCGCTGAGCATCCAACCGTGACATGCACTCGGAATGCTTATAACGACATTTGTAAGATCCACAAGGCTGGCAAGCCAACCCCATCGTTACAAGGGTCTCAGGAATGTTCGCGCTTAACGTATGCTTCGGATCAATCGATCCAAACAAGGCGATAACCGGTTTGTTCAAAGCCACTCCAATATGACGAGGACCTGAATCGGTCGATACCACCAGCCGACTCCTCGCTATCACCCCGCGACTTAGCCCTAAAGGCAACGAAGCCACCCGCCCCATACTCCGAACAAAATCACTCCCAGCTGAATCTTCTATCTGCTTCGCTACTTCCCGCTCGCTCGGCCCGCAATGCACCAGCACGTTACAACTTAACTCCTCAGCCAATTGCCTCGCTGCACTCGACGCCTGCTCCACCGGCCACCGCTTCGTCGCTGTTGTAGCCGCCCCTGCATTCAAGACCACCAAAGGACGCTCGTTGGAAAATCCAAGCTCCTCAAGACACGCAGCAGCCAACCTCTGATCCTCCCCCGATACATGCAACTCCGTTCGGCGATCCGTACCACTGCAACCTAAAGGACGAACCAAGCGCAAGTAATTGTCGATGCAAGGATCCTTACGCGCGTCGTGACTTTTCCCCCGCACCGCTACCCGCTCCGTCAATAACAAAGATCGACCATCCCTCGCATATCCGATGCGTTTGGGTATCCCCGCCAACACCCCCATCAACGCGGTCGAAAGACTGTTGGTCAAATACACAATCGCGTCGAACTTCTCTCGCCGCATCGCCTTCACCAACCCACGCCGATTCAGTAACTTGCCGTCCCTCGAACGGGGCTTGTACCGCAATACCCCATCCGCCCAAACATTATCCATCAAACCCGCTGATGCAACGTCCGCATACAAACCCTCTAGCACCCCCAACGGCCCAGGTCGGCCAATCCAATAGATCTCTGTGCCCGCTCCTAACTCCCGCCGAAGACTCCGCAGAGCCGGCGTGGCCATACAAGCATCCCCCACCCAATTCGGAAGCATCACCGCTAATTTCATACCCTATTTCCTAACGGATCTGCCCCGGAGATGTCAACGCCGTATAGCATACCGGCCCCCCCCAATGGTAAACTTCATCCCAGAACTTCGCTCCGCGAAAACACTAGACTCCCTGTCAGCTACTTCCTGTCAGCTACTTCCTGTTCGCTCGGACTTCCCCTACGCGTCGAATCAACCAATCACCGGCCATCCATGCCCCCTATCCTGCAAACCGAGCAACTCTCCAAACGCTACAACAACTTCTACGCACTCGACCATTGCAACCTCTCCGTCGATCAAAACTGTATCTTCGGACTCCTCGGACCAAACGGCGCAGGGAAAACCACCCTCATCCGCTGCTTGCTCGGCTACCTGAAACCCTCCAGCGGTTCAGCCTCCATCCTCGGTCTCGATTGCCACCACCAAAGCCTAGCCGTCCGACAACAAGTCAGCTACCTACCCGCCGAACCAAAACTCTTTCGTCTCATGCGAGGTGCCGATTGCATCGAGTTCTTTACATCCATCCACCCAAGAGGTAACGCGACCCTCGCACTCTCTCACGCAAAACGATTAAACCTCGACCTGAACCGACGCGTCGCATTCATGTCCACCGGCATGCGCCGAAAACTCTCCATCTGCTGCGTTCTAGGTTGCCCAAGCCCTTTGATGATTCTCGATGAACCCACAGAAAACCTCGACCCAACCGTCCGAAATACCGTCATCGAACTAGTCCGAGAACTCCATCAACAAGGCTCTACCATCGTCTTCTGCTCACATATCCTCAGCGAAATCGAATCCCTCTGCGATCACGTTGGCATCCTGAGAAACGGAAAAGTCGTCCGGACCGCCAAGCTATCGGATTTGCAAGCTACACACCACCTGCAAGCTGACTACCCATCGAACGCAACCGATGCACTCCACCTAGACCTCCTCTCAAATCTTCCCGAGAATGCAAAAGTCATTCTACGCTCCGATAAGTCAATCCTTCTCGAACTACGAGGCCCTCTCGAACCACTCCTCCCATGGATCTGCTCCCGCGGTCTGGAAAACATTCGTATCCATAACGTAGGTGTCCAAGGCCTCTACCAAGAATTCCACGCCCCAACTTTGCGAGTACAATAACCGCAAACAATTCTCGACCCACAACTCCACAAAACTCTCCACGGCTATCTTTGGAAAACTATCCAATAAGTCCCACCACACAAATACCATGAATACCGAAATCGACCCCGCAATCGCCCATTCCAGTATCATGCTCGTCGACGATAGCACCATCCTCCGAGATCGACTAGCAGAAGCCTTCCAAGAACGTGGCTTCCGCGTCACCGTCGCGAGCACCTGCGACGAAGCAGTCGACAAGTACAAACGCGATCCTACAGAACTAGCCGTCGTCGATCTACGGATGCCCGGTCGACCAGGTCTAACCTTGATCCAAGACCTAAAAGCCATCAACCCCGAAGTACAAGTCCTCATCCTCTCAGGCTTCGGTAGCATCTCAACGGCAATCGATGCAATCAAACTCGGTGCGGTTAACTTCCTGCCCAAACCCGCCGACGTGGACGATATTCTCACCGCCTTCAAACGCGGCGGTTCCGAGGTAGAAATGCCAGAAACAGACGAAGAAATACCCGTTCCAACCCTCGCCCAAGCCGAATGGGAACACATCCACCGCGTTCTCGCAGACTGCAATAACAACATCTCAGAAGCCGCCAGAAGACTCGGCATCCACCGCCGATCCCTCCAACGGAAACTTCGTAAACGCGCTCCCTAAGCTTGCCAAATTCCTGAGCCAGTCCAAAGCCCAAGCTATTCAACCAACTGAGCTTACCGACCGCCTAACAAACGACCCGTCTGCGGAACCTTGCCACTATTGAGCTCCCGCTCCGTCACATGCCGCCCATGCTGCGGCGGAACCATTCGGTGCAATACCACCGGTATCGGATTCGTATGTACAACGACCTCACGCCCCTGGACGCGTCGTGTGTACTGCTTGCCCTCCACACCACCCGATGTCCAGAGAAGCGCCACGGCTACTGCCACCAAACGCAACCCACGCATTTCCATAACTCCCCTAAAAAAGTCACCATATCTAATCCGAGAAAACTATACTCTCGCACCTCCATATTTCCAGAAAATCCCTCAGAAGTTAACGGATTTCTCACCCTAACGCGTTCAGCTTACGCACCCTGTCACCTTCGTAACGATCAATCCTTCCCCCCCAGTTTCTTCGCTCTATCCCCTCTCTCCCCTTCATACCCTTCCATCCAACCACTTCCTACATACTCCCCGCTTCCTACGAACCATACGAACAACACAAGACGTACCGTTTGCAACCCAAACCATCGCAATACCGAATTGCACACCATTCTTTCTTGAATCCACTCTCACTCCAATCACTCTGGATGCCGCTCTTCCATTCCCAGGTACTCGTAGCGATCTCTCCCAACATGTCATCCACCTGCCTGCTCGAATTCGCACTCTCTTGGGTTAGACAATTCAAAAAATCCTCCTCTCAACTCTGGAACCCCTCCGACTTGAGCGTAGAACGATTTGCGAACCTCCAACGCCTCCGCCAACACGCCTGGAGCAACCAACTGACACTATGCAAAGAACGCTCGACGTCGTTTCTTCATTTGCGTTCTAAAACAATGGCTGATCAAGTCTCCGCAATTTTGTCCGATCTGCTGATGTCCGATCCACTCACACGCATCGTCGCTGCTTCCGCCCGCTCCATCCTTGCTCTCGATCGCCGCAATAAAATCCTTCCTATCCTAAACGACTCTTTCCTCAATCATCGCGAAGTCCGATCCCAAGCTCTCGAACTGCTGATGCACTTCATCGATCGCGGTTACGTTTGGGCTCGATCCCTCAACCGCCTTAGATCATTTCTCGAAGAATGGACAGACTGGCTCCTCGGCTATATCGCCGCCGATTCCCTCATACCCCCGACAAGCGGTGTGCCCTACGGATTCTCAAGAAACCGCATCCTCGAAATTGCCTACGAAATGCAAGCTCCATCCAATCCCCTCCCTCCCCATTGGGAAAATTGGTTTCGTATCCAAGGCATCCGACGGTCACTTCGCTCATTCCCCTACCTCCCCCCACTCTTTCCAGATTGGGACCTCGATCTCCGCAACTCGGCCCTCTCTCTGCTACGCTCGACAACCACCTCAGAAAATCATCTCGCCCACGATCTCGAGCGACAACTCAACCGAGTCGAAGCCCTCTTAGCGATGCAGGAACTCTAATCGTCGTATTCGTTCCGCCCCCCAGCGCTTCGCGACTGCACACCCAATTCTCACGCGACAGAATCCCAACCGAAGTATCGAAAATCACCCTCCGTGGCTTGCCCCGCCGGAACCTCGATAAATCCATCCGATCGCCCTAACGCAACCACATCTCCAGACCCTTGATGACCTAATAACTCCAAATAACCTTCACTATTGATCTGCACCAATCGATACCAATGCAAATGCAATGACTTGCCATCTCCCACTTGGAGCGAACCGCGAATTCCGCCGGCACCCTTTTCCCAGCCATCACCTAAATCCAATCCACCTAATCGCCTTAACAACGGCCAAGCAAACCGGCGAAATGTGACGGCCACACTCATAGGATTTCCAGGTAATCCCATCACCAACTGCCCACGCTGACCCGTCGCACCGAGTATCGGAGCACCAGGTCGAATCGGCAACCGGTGAAAAATGATTTCACCTCCCGATAGGCTGACTGCTCCCGGCACATGATCAGTATCCCCCATCGATACTCCTCCCGTGATCAACACCGCGTCGACCTCACGCATCGCTTGCGCCACAGCTTCACAAACCTCTTCGCGATCGTCTCGCACCCTCCTGCGCTCCCATTGAATCCAGCCGCAACGCGATAACATCCCCTCCAAAAAAGGCCCGTTTGAATCTCGAATCTGCCAAGGCTCAATCGGCTCCCCAACACCTAATAACTCATCCCCCGTATTGAGCACCCTGACACGCACCTTGCGATAAACCTCCACTCTACCATCAGCTATCGTCGATACGATCGATGCAAGTCGCGGGCCATCAATCAATACACCGCGCCGCAGCGCGACACCCCCGAGCTTCGAATTCTCGCCCCGCCTACGAATGTTCCAGCCCTCCTTTAGTCCCTTCACTGGGAACTGAACCGAGACTTCCTCCGGCATCTCTTGGCATACCTCTCTCGGTATCACCACCCCAGCCCCCACTGGCACCACTCCCCCGGTAAATATCCGTATCGCCTCCCCACGCTCCATCCGCAACAGCGAACCTCCAGCCGCCGCTACTCGCTTTACGGCAAGACGCAATTGCCCCCCCGAACTCTCGCTCTCCACGATATCATCCCAACAAAACGCATAACCATCCATCGCCGAAACGTCCAACGCAGGACTATCGCGAAAGTTCAAGATATCCTGCCCTAAGATCCTCCCGGCAAGCGTTTCTATTCCAATCGTCTCTACATCAACTGTCCTGATGGCATTTGCTAATAACCCAAGCTTCGATTCAATCGGCTCCACTACGTTCAATACCATCCATTCCACCTCTTCTTATTCCCGCTTACGTCTCTTCGACACACTTTCATGGCCAACTCAGTTCTACAAACCTATCAACGCTTGCGTCGCATCCCCAAACGACTCCGCTGATACTCCCATCCGCTGCATCAACCCCAGGTACAAACTGCACAGTTTTTTCTCTGAAGCATCCTTCTCCGCAAACTCCATCACCCGACCTGTTTGCAACTGCCCGTCAAGTCCTCCAACCGTCAATACTGGCAATCGTGTCGACTCATGTTTTGCCCCAGACCACATATTGTTGACAAACAACAAGCAACTGTGATCCAACACGGTTCCATCCCCCTCAGGCATTTTCGCAAGTCTCTCCGCTAGATAAGCGACTTGTTCGACGTAATACGTCGTGACCCGCTCCCATTCGTCCGACAGGTCATCGTGCGAGGCCAAATGGTGCGGCTTGCTAACATTCAAAAACGGATAGAACAATCCAGAAATATCGCGACACAACAACAACGAAGCAACACGCGTGCGGTGAGACTGAAATGCAATCGCGATCAAATCGCACATCAGTCGCATATGCTCTCGAATGTCCTCGGGTAACCCATTCTCAGGCCGATCCATCCCCCAAAGCGGTTTCCCCTCCTCCTTGATGGCTTCTGCCGCCTTCTGCACTCTCGGACGCTGCCTCTCAATCCGCTTTTCGATCTCCCGAATACTGGTCAAGTATTCGTCGAGCTTAGCGCGATCCCCACCGCTAGCGCGACGTTGCAAGTCCTCTGCATCTCGCATCACGCGATCCAATACACTCTTGTTGCGCTGGCTGCCGCGATTCTCAAACAAACTATCAAACGCTAACGATGGATACACCTCCATCGGTACCGGTGATGTCGCATTCTGCCAAGAAATATGCGAACTGTAAGCCATCGAAAAATTGGTCTCGTGAAACCCCGTCGTCGGCTGCTCGCACCCAAGCACCAAACTCGGGACTACGTCATCCTTGCCTATCGCATTCGCAATCGCTTGGTCGACGCTAATTCCTCCTCGCAACTCAGATCCTTTCTGCAAGGCTGCACCAGACAAAATGTTCCCCGTTTGCCCCGGGTGAATCCCTACCCCCGTCGCATTCTTATTAAACAACCCATTGATCACATTCAATCGCTCCCGTTGCCCCGCTAAAGGTGCTAAACAAGAACTCAACTCCATCTCACTCCCCGTACCCTTCGCCCACCACTTCGTCGGATGTACCCCACAAGCCATAAACAAAATCGCTAGTCGCTTCGGATATTCACCCTGATGAACCGCGTCACCCTGCTTAGCCTCGTCACCTCCAACCGTTACCCCATCTCCCCAAACCCGCAACGATTCCAACCAAGGCAACCCCATCAACACTCCGCTACCCCGCAACCACAACCGGCGATCTAATCTTTGAAATCTCTCGTTACTCATGGCCCCTGTACTCCTCGCTTGTTTCGAAATTGCGTACTAGTACAAACTACTTCTATCGCCACTTGGACCCGCTGCTGGTTCTTGTCCATCTGTGCAATCATCTCTTCTATCAACAAATCATCCGATACCACCAACGTACGATTTAACAAAAACGCAGCTAAACTTCTGCAGAAATGCAAACGGAAGTCTTCGTATCGCTCCTCCACTAAATAACGCTTTAGCCCCTGCACTCCCTCCACTTCCAACCCATCAGGTAATGTGGCTCTCGCATCGACCTCCCTTCCTCCTAAATCCTCCTGACGCACTCTTCCAATCGGATCGAAATCCTCCAGCAATAAACCAGCAAAATCAAATCTTTGGTGACATACGGCGCAACTCGGATGCTCACGATGTTTTGCGAGTAACTCACGCAACGATACACCACCGGTTTCCTTCTCGGATTTCGGTAACTCTGGTACGTTCGGCGGCGGCGCAGGAATTCGCTCACCCACCAATCGACGAATCATCCAATACCCTCGCTTGACCGGACTCGTACGCAACCCCGGTGAATTGCTCGTTAAAAATACCCCCATCGTCGGAAAGCCACCCCAAGGACTACCTTCCGGCAACGTGATGCGATGCCATTGCGAAGGATCCGACGAAAACAAATCAATCTGCGAAAGCCCATAATGGGAGGCCAACCGAGTATTCACAACGACATACCCCGCATCGAGACACTCTCGCAACGAGCCTCCCTCTCGCAACAACCCTCTAAAAAATTCGATCGGCTCTGATGCCATCGCTACCTGCAATGGATCGTCGTAACTGACGAACTCCTCTCGATCTACCCCCTTATGCTCCTTGAACCGACGAAAGTCCAACCAACTACCTAAAAACTCCCCAAGCATCCCTTTTATCCGTTCGTCTTCAACCATCCGTTGAATCTGCTCTCGTATACCCATGTCTTGCACCAACGCTCCCTCGATCCCCGCTTGTACCAATCGTTCGTCAGGCAAACTACCCCACAACGCATAACTCAAACGCGATGCCATCTCCAATCCCGTTAACGACTGCACCGCAGACCCCTCGTCATCAGTCTGCAGATCCCAACGGAAAAGAAACCACGGCGACGTCAATATCGATACCAACGTATCTTCAACCGCAGCGCGATGCTCACCTCCACCGATCTGCAGAAACCCTTCATAGTCTTTTTCAATGCTCAACCGCTGCGATTCACTCAACGGCTTGCGATACGCTCGCTCTGCAAGTCGTAACAATTCACCGATGTGCTGTCGCTGCGCTTCCTGCCGCAAAGCCAAGTGCCTATCGAGCCTCGCTCGCATCCGACGGAAATACTCCCGTACCGCAAGCTCCACCTGCGGGGCAGGATCCCCCTCAAGCAACTTCTCTAAGTACACTTTCTCCAATCGCGAAAATGCCTCAGGCTCGACAAATGACAAATCCTCTGCACGGACAAAGTCAAAGCGATCATCCCACAAATACCGAGACTCCGCTCGTTCAAACCATAGAAAACCACTGAACTGACGAACCGGTAAATCACAGACAAACTCAAACTCTTTCCATAGACGATTAAGCTCGTCCACCCCACGCTCATCCAACACCAATTCCATTAAAGGCTGGTCGTCCCGGTAGTACCCCATCATGCTGTGAAATCCAGCGCTGAGTAAACGCCCCGCAGCCTCTTGCTTCTCCTCCCTCGCGTACGGACGCCCCCGCTCAGCTACATAAAACGCATTCGGTACCACCGAACAGAAATCGCGATAAGCCTCCCTCATCGCCTCAACGTTGCCCTCGATCCGCTCCGCGTCATTTCCGACCAGTAAACTTCTCTGCGCTGAATCGAACAAATCCTCGCGACATACACGGCGAGAATCCGCCAGTTGCTGGTTGTACCAAAGAATCAACGATTGGGTCCCTTGATGCAAATCCTTCGGACCTCGCATCATCGAATGCTGCGGACTCATCGGTCCGCGTACCTCAACGATCCAATCCGCAAGCGACTCGCAAGCCCTCCGACAAAGGTCTTCATCCATCTCCTGCGATATCGTCGTCTCGTACCGCTCTCGCACGTGAGCCCAAGGCCCCACAAGATAATTACCTGATCCCAACCCCAACACCCGCTCCGCAATGATCCTCAAATATTTGGGGCTTAACCCCTCGCCTTCCGCAACTCCTAAACATGCCAGGTCCAGCGAATCCCCCTGACCGACCCGCCTCTCGATCTTCCTCACCGCAAACAAATATCGCCACAACACCGTCGGTTGCCGTCGATAAAAATCGACTATGCGATGCACATATAGCTTGTCGCGATCTGTCTCACTGACCACCGGATACGGAGCAAACCGAATCCCATCGGTCTGCAAAAGCAAATGACTCGCTACCTGTCTCGCTCCATCTAAATATTTACCTACCAACGCGGGGGATAACGCAAGCGTCCGCGCGGAATTGTCAAACCCCGCCTCATTCGCAGGGTCTATCGGAAAACTCGATGCCGGATCAATCGCTACCCCCGTCAAATCCCTGATGCTGTGATTGTACTCCGCATGCGTAAGCCGTCGCATACTCGTCGGACCAGGATCCCATCGCTTACGCTCCGCTTCTCCTCGCCGAAACGAACGCGACCATGCAACCAACCGAGCCACCTCATCAACACTCGGCTTGACCTCCGCATCCGCCGGTGGCATATCCCCCTGCTCAATCCGAGACAATGCAAACTCCCAACCCTCTAACCGATCCGATATCACTTGCGCATCGTAATACTCGGTTATGTCAAACTTCGCATCTGCATTCTCACCCTGGTGACAATCCTGACAGTACTTTGTCAAAAATTCACGAACCTCCCCCTGGCTACCGACCTGCTGACCACTGGCCCCATGGCCTCGGGCCGACTCAATGACAACAGCCTGCACAAGCAATAGGGCACAAGCAAGACTTACCGAAAGTCGCTCAAAGTTCCCGATGGACAGTTCTCGGAGTTGAACCAACAAAGCTAAAGCAATCAATGGATTGAATCAACAAATCGCGGGTAGATAACGAAGCTCACGAATCCCGTCGATCCTATAGCGAACGAAGATTCTTAAGCACAACAAACGAGCGATCGCCAGGCTCTGCATCCGTCGCATCCAACAATGGCAATTGCTCTGCAACACTGTTCGCCAAATCCTGGGCAGGCTCTTCTCGCCAGTCTAGCAGAAATCGGAACATCTTACCCATATCCAACCCAGTTCCCTCGCTAGGAATCTCAAACCCACGACCTCCTCCAACGCGAACTTCCCCATCCCGCTCCACTGAACTGCGGAACATCCTTCCCGAAAACGATACCAGCATTTCGCCAGGTTGCAGTACGAAGCGGCCAGGCAAATAAGCTAGGTCAAGGTCGCTACCCAATCGCGGCAGGCTACTACCGACCTGACGTATCCCATGCTTGGACAAAACCACCCAATGCTGATCGCCAGCCGAACAAGCCAACCCGGTTCCTGAAATAGGATTGAGTTGCAGCGCAGCCATATTCAAATGCCAACCGGTTTCACCTGCACTGGCATGCTGCTCGTTTAGCTGCTGAAAAATCTGCTTGAGTGCCTCGCCGCGATCTCCCAAGGCTCGCAACAGAGCTAAGGCACTCGCAGCCACAACCCCACCACCCACTTGATTCGATTGAGCCGCTCCCGCTCCAACCAAAAGCTTCCCCTCCGTTGTCAAACCCCAATGATGGAAAGCCCCTCCCATCGCCCCCTGTTGCTGGGACCACCCCCCCAGGTCATAGTCTTCATGCAGTACCTGACAATCCGGCAACATCGAACTAAAACTCTCGCCACCTTCGACAACCCACTTGATCAACTTCCGCCCCTCAACCGCTTCACCACCCAGAAGTGCATGCTCAATCTCTGACATCAAACGACCGGCGGCCAAGTTCGCCACCTCAATCTCATGCGGTTGATAACTGCGCACATGGTCGCTCCAAAACCATAAAGTTCCATGCGGCATCGTCTCAGTTCCAATCGGAACCACTATCGCCGACCGATAAGCCTCAGGACTGTACCACTCTTGTGCCGCATGCAAATCATTGAGCAACACAGCATTCCCCAGCAACGACTCCAAATCCGCCATGGAACTTCGCAAATCCCGCGCGGGTTGGACCAACCTAGATGTCGGTAAACCAAAACAAGCTCTCATCTTCAGATGCCGAGTTCCTTCATCGAGCAAATACACTGCTGCAGCTACCGCACCAATCGACCGCGCCGTGCTCTCCAATACCCCTCTCATCCTTGCCGACAACTCCCCGACACCACTCCAACAATTCGCCATTAATACCTGCGTCGCTAACTCCGCTTCCCTATCTGCTAACGCCCGCTCTGTTCGCTCCAACCGAGCAACCACCCCCTCGATCGCTCGCAATAGCCCCTGGGCTCGCTCCATCGTGACTTGTGGCAAGTCCTCCCAAAACCCAGCATCATCACTCCCCTCGGTGACTATATTGTCCACTAGTCGACATGGATATTGCCTCGTCGATTCAATCGGAACAACCCCCCAACTCGTCGCCCTCGTAAACGCATCAATACAATGATGAAAAACGTCCGCAACGTCCAACGATGCAGGTTCTGTTGCCCCAACACCATCATGTGCAGTCGATGCCAACGGACGAAAAGAAGGAATTCGGCGTTTCACAGGTAAGACTTCTAGCTGAGATTCTTGAATGCGATGATTAGCACCCCACGACGAACTCCATTCAATCATCAACTCGCCGTGAAGTGTGCCGTTGTTCTTCGTCTGACTTCTGCATAAGCCTTGAGGGATAGATAAACCGTCATGCTTGAACAGACATTGTCCTCACATCCGTCGCGGACGGACAATGCCAGAAAAACCGTCAAAGTAGCTAGACGTCATTTGCTCGGAAGTCCGCCGTAAACCTTGGATCAATTCCAAAGACCTTCCGATACAAACGAGCGTTCCAAGCACGGTCCTCGGCCTCGCTTGGTGTTTTTGTTTTTTTGCCCCAAGCCTGTTGCAGTGGATGCAACCCAGAGTGAAAAGGAGCCTCCAATGCTCGTGCTCTCGCGACACCGAGACGAAAGCATCATGATCGGAGACGACGTTGTGGTCACGATCGTGGACATTCGTGGGGATAAAGTGCGGCTTGGTATCGAAGCCCCCAACGACATTCCTGTCCACCGACAAGAAGTTTACGAAGCAATCAAGCGTGAAAACCGCAAGGCCAACCAGATTCAGCCTTCCGATGTTCGCGCTTCGAAAGATAACCGCTCGTAATTCGTTGCCCCCCGCTGTACCTCGCGGTCGGCCTTGATACACGACACCCTTCGGGTCAACTCCGAGTATCTACTCGGATGACCCGAAGGGTGTTTTCGTTTCGCCCACGTCGCGCACAATGTGTATAATCCTCCCAAAGGTTGTATCTCATTCAACACGGACCTAATTGCTACGGAACCTCCTCTTGGCCGGCCACCTAGACCCCCTGAATCCGCCCCCACCAAAACAACCGAGCGATTACGCCCGCACACCTAGTCCTGCGCTTAACTCATCCCCACCAATCCCCCCACCGCCGCCACCCCCACCACCCAAAAACCAACTTTCGTCCGCAAACCCTATCAACCGGTTTGAACCTCCCCACCCAGGAACAACGAACCAACCACAAATCCCACCAACTAATCCCAACGAAACCTCACCCGAAGAACTCGACGAACCCTCAGAACAACCCCAACGTATCCTCCCAAATTTTTTGCGGGATGCACCGAGCTGGCTCATTAGCACAATGATCCATATTGCAATCATCCTGATGCTTGCACTCATTCCTCTTCGAAACGAAGTCGCAAAGTCCCTTGTCCTGTTCCTAGGACAATCCGATGCCGGCGGCGAAGGAGACTCGCTAACTTCTTTCAATATCTCAGAATCCGACTCCATGCTCGGTGAAAACGAAGGTGAAGCAGCAGAAGACCTAGCCCTTACCGCCGCAGACATCGCTACCATCACACCCGATCTGACCGAAATTGGGCTCGAAGCGGCAACACCCGACTTCTCAATCACAAAAGGTCTTACAGGCCGCTCCGGAACCATGAAAGGAGCGCTGCTTAAAGCCTACGGCGGCACCGAAGTCACCGAAGCTGCCGTTGCACTCGGCCTAGAATGGCTGCAACGAAATCAACTGTCCGACGGCTCATGGAGCCTCGTCTCCCCCTTCAGCGACGGTGGAGTCTCCGAAAACCGTCCCGCCGCTACCGCACTCGCCTTGCTCGCATTCATGGGCGCTGGACACACCCACAAAACAGGTACCTACCAACCCAACGTCCTCCGCGGACTGAACTTCCTGCTCAAGTCCCAAGACGACGATGGTTACTTCGCCTCCAAAGCCACTGGGATCCAAAAAACCTACTCGCAAGCCCAAGCAACCATCGCGATCTGCGAACTCTACGGAATGACCCAAGATGATCGCTTGCGAAAGCCAGCCGAAAAAGCTGTCGAATGGGCGCTAGGTGCCCAAGATGAAGGAGGTGGATGGCGATACCAACCCAGAGAAGTTGGTGATACCAGCGTTACCGGTTGGTATGTCATGGCGCTGATCTCGGCTCGAATGGCCGGACTCGATGTCCCCAGCGATCGCTTAGATCGTATCCACACCTTCCTCGATACAGTCCAACGCAAAGGTGGTCTCCGCGGCCCAAATAAAGACGGTGAACAATACGCTTATCAAGCCACCTCCAATCCGAAAGAGTCCATGACCGCAGAAGGTATGCTCTGCCGTATGTATCTCGGTTGGAAAACCGATGACTCGCGAATCACCGAAGGTGGAAAAATTCTCAATGAAAAGAAAATCAACGAAGGGATCCAAGGCAGAGACTACTATTACTGGTACTACGCCACCAACGCTTTACACCACGCCGGAGGCTCCAATTGGCGAGAGTGGAACAACATTATGAAAGATGCTCTCCCCGCAATTCAAATTAAGTCAGGAAGGGAACGTGGAAGCTGGCCAGCCGATGGCGACCCCCACGGCCCCGCAGGCGGACGCCTCTACTCAACCGTACTGTCCATCCTCTGCCTAGAAGCCTACTACCGACATATGCCCTTGTCGGAAATGGCGACCAAGTAACCCTGCGGTATTGTCTCGATACACCGACCCAGACAATCTCTGCAATCCCACCCCCGACTTCTATGTCACTACATCCTCAGATCAAACGCCAAACACCACCATTGATGCCCACAACTTCTCCGCAACATCACATGAATGACCGGCATTGCCGAAATCTCGTATTGAGCGCTATCGCGACTATCGCCATTTGGCCCTCCCTTCTGTTGATGCACCCTGCGAGTGCCCAAGATGGCAATACCAACGCAGTCACACTCCCCGAAAACTCTCCTCGTGTTACACCCCTCGTAAAAGTTATCCGCAAAATCGCCCCCGCAGTCGTTTCTCTCTTCACCCCAATCGCAGAAAACCAAATCATGTCCGGTTCTGGAACGATCATCCATCCGTCCGGCATAGTTCTGACCAATAACCACGTCCTGCCCAACGCCGAAGGATTTGCAATACGCGGCAACGAAAAACCAACGAAATTCGAAGTCCTCGCTCGATATCCAGAATCCGATATCGCCTTAGTACGCCTCCCCGAAAAAACCACTTGGGATTTTCTGCCCCTCGGACACAGCGCAGATACCCTCGTTGGGGAATCAATCGTCGTAGCCGGAAATCCGGGCGGACGCGGAATGGCTTTCACCTCAGGCATCATCAGCGCAGTCGATGTACTTGAAGGAGGCCCCAACGCGATGATCATGTCCAATTACACAAACGACCGTCGCGGACGACTCATCCAATTCGATGCGGCCAGCAACAAAGGCAATTCCGGCGGGCCTCTTGTCAACATGGATGGCGAAGTCATCGGTGTGGTATCAGCCGTCATACAAGGCGAACAAAACATCGGCCTAGCGATTCCAATCGATCGCGTTCGAGAACTCTTCGACCGAATGCTCGAACCGGAACTGATCTATAACAAATCCACCGGTATTGAAATCGATCCACTCGCAAAAACCGCTCAAGTGCGATCCATAAACCCCGCGTTTCCATCGACGATCCAGCCCGGTGACTCCATCCTAGAAGTCAATGGTCGCCCCTTGCGCGACGCGGTGGATTGGTATCTATCTCTCGAACAAATCCTGCCTCTTCACGACGAACTGAAAATACGATTCCAGAATGCAAAAGGTGTCGAGGAAATTACGTGGAAAACAACTCCGACCATTGCGCAAGCCTCAGCCCCCGCTCAACCCACCGCCGCAGGATGGAACTACGATTACTACGAAGGGAAATTTAACCAAATCCCAGACTTCACTGCCCTCGTTCCCACCCGCATGGCAACCACCGACACACTCGACATCCCCAAACTTACACCAGACCGTCAAGATAATTTCGCACTTCGATTCACCGGTTTTATCGATATCCCCAACGACGGAGTCTATCGAATCGTCCTGATCTCTGACGACGGGAGCAAACTCTACCTCAATGATCAAATCTTTATCGACCACGATGGCAACCACCCACCCACTCCCGCCAGTCGCCTCGTTCGATTGCAGGCAGGACTTCTGCCCGTAAAGCTCGAATACTTTCAAGGCAACGGCAGTAAATCACTCCACTTGGTCGTTGAACCTTGCCTGGATAGAAAAGACGTTTCACTCAAAGACATGAAACTCGCCCAAGGCGAACGACTTCGACGGCCATGATCGCCG
>CAZACJ010000002.1:123759-128821 GCA_964483385.1 uncultured Pirellula sp.
AATCGCCGCCCAGTACAACGTGGAACGGAAACTATTGTTGGTACCAAAGCTTCCATGGATCATCCAGTCGCTCCATCTCACTCTGCAATAGCCGTCGCATCTCTTGAACCTTCTCCGCATAGCGGGGATCGTCCGCTAAATTCACTTGCGTTGCACTAGGCACGGAACCTGTTAATTGGCGGACTGCATCCGATTGATGCTCTTCAAGAAACTCAAGTGGGTTATCGCGAAGATTGAACAACTGCGTGCGCCGAACCTTTCCGTCGAGTACATCCCACTCAATCAGTTTCCAATCTCCTTGCTTGACACTTCGCTGTCCAGGCTTTGTTCCCCCGTTGTACACGCCATAGAGTAAGTCGCGAACCTGATTCTGCTCGCCGCGCAAAACCTTGCAGAAACTGACCCCTTCATTGCTTTCAGGAACGGGTACCTGACAATAATCACAGAGAGTCGCAAGGAGATCGAGCAGGTACACGTTTCCCTCTGCACGCGTCCCCGCGGTAATCCCAGGACCACGCACAATCATCGGAACACGCCAAGTGTGTTGATAGAGATTTTGCTTTCCCTGCAGACCATGTCTCCCGATCGCCATCCCATGATCAGCAGTGTAGATCACTAAAGTGTTTTCTAATTGCCCCAATTGCTCAAGACGATCAAGCACACGTCCAATCTGTCGATCTATGTTTTCGCTACAAGCAAATTCCCGTCCAAGTTCGTTGCGAATCGTCTGCTCGTCACGTCGATCCCAAACACCTTCAACGTCGACCTCATCTCGCAACCCAGGATGCCCGTGCGGAAAAGGATGCTTGGGCAAATAGTTCTCCGGTAACTTTGGCTGGTTGGGGTTCGCAGGGGGAACCATTGACCGATCCCGATGATTGATTGCACCGTACTTCGCAAGCAACTCCTCAGTCCCATCCCGTACATCATGTGGATGTGAAAAACCAAAGTAAATCAAGAATGGCTCTACCTCACGATTTTCTCCTTCGCCTGATGTCGCTTGCTCTATTTTCTTCCCGTAAGTGTCAAGAAAATCTAAGACCCGATCGGCATGCCAAGCACTCCCCGTTTCCGCCGTTCCACCACGTTTCGTCGCATCATGTCGAATTTCAAACTGCTGATTAGCGCCTTCGTAACTGTTCCCCTGTTTGCAAGTTCTCATCGTTAAATACCCAGCTCGTCGAAACACAGCAGGTAACGTCTGCGTCTCCAAGTTTTCTGGACACAACCCCTTCTGCTTCGCCGATGGAGAAATCGGCAAATGCCACACCGTACGGCCAGACATAATCATGTGACGAGATGGCGTACAAACCGCACCGGAGAAGGATCCCATGTGATACGCTCCATCGAGAACCAACCCTTCCCTCGCTAGCCGATCTAAATTGGGTGAATCCAAAGGACTCTTGGGGTTGTAAATCTTCAGATCCCATGGCGACTGATCGTCGACGAGTATGAACAAAACGTTTGGACGTTTTGCTGTTCCAGAAACTTGCTCGGCAAACGCACAATCAAAACACAACACATACCAACAAATACAGGCCAACAGCCCAACAATGGATCCGCGACACGCTTTCATGTGCAAAAAAACAGAGTCGAACATCATGTTGAAACCCCTGAATCGATAAAGAACTCACTGTAAAAAACTCAGGCACTGCATGACAATTAGGCACTGCATGACAATTAGGAACTGCATGACAATGTAGAACAACCCGGCTTATCTCGAGCCCACTCTGGACGCTTTTCGGCATAAGCCTCATTTCCCGGTTGCTCGTCGTAGGGATGTCGCATCACTTCTAACAACCTGTCGATCTCGGACGAATCCCCCCCCTCGGCCGCTTCGATCGCTCTCTGCGCTAGGTAATTCCTCAAAACATATTTGGGATTAACCTTTGCCATCTTTAACCTCCGCTCCGGAAAAGAAATCGATTGGCGATCGATACGTTGCGAGTAACGCTCAAGCCATTCCGTCAACTCTGTTGCCACGTGTTGGTTCTGTTCCTCGTCTCTATAGAACGCTGGACGAAAGTGAAGCATCGCAAAATTCTTTCGATCACCCTCACTGCATCCATCACTCCAAATCCGCTCGCGCTCCCAATCGCCTAACAACCGATAAAACCATGTCATATCGATCTCCGTCGATCGCAGAACACTGAACAGCCCCTCTACTAACGGACTATCGTCATCCTCTTGCCAAGTTTCCAATCCCAACTTTTGCGTCATTGACTCCTGCCAGTTGGACCGCATCGTATCGACATACAACTTTAGCCCGCTTTCCAACGCAGCGGTATCTTCTAGACACGCATGCAATGCGTTTGCTAATTGAGCAAGATTCCAATATGCAATTTGCGGCTGCTGTCCATAACAGTAACGCCTACCTTCTGCATCCGTAGTATTCGGAGTCCAAGTCGGATCATAGTCTTCGAGCCATCCGTACGGACCGTAGTCGATTGTTAACCCCAATATCGACATATTGTCAGTGTTCATGACTCCATGTACGAACCCAACTCGCATCCACTCGACAATCATCAGGGCAGTGCGCCGACAAACTTCATGAAACCAAGCAACTACTGTAGCTTGATTTACCCTTTCTTCATTCTCCTTACCTCCTACAAGTAACTCGGGAAAGTCGGTTCGAATGACATAGTCAATCAACCTCTTGAGATTCTCGATGTCGTTTCTCGCTGCAAAAATCTCGAAGTTACCGAACCTCACAAAAGTTGGGGCCACTCTGCAAACGATCGCACCTGGCTCTCTGCGTGGTCGCCCATCGTAAAACATATCTCGCACCACACGATCCCCGGTGCCAATCAAACACAATGCCCGGGTCGTCGGAACTCCCAAATGAAACATCGCTTCACTACAGAGAAACTCGCGAATGCTCGATCGCAACACAGCAAATCCATCAGCAGTCCTCGAATAAGTCGTCGGTCCAGCTCCCTTGAGTTGCAACATCCATCGCTCCCCCGCCGGCGAGAGAACCTCACCCAAGTTGATCGCTCGGCCATCACCGAGTTGCCCCGCCCAATGCCCGAATTGATGCCCCCCATAACACATCGCAAAAGGTTGCATTTGCGGCAAGAGCTTCTTTCCAGAGAACGCGTCGAGAAACCATTCCGATTGAGTTTCCTCCGGCGTGAGCCCAATCAACGACGACACTTCGCTCGCTACGCTTAACAAACGCGGAGCACTCGGAGCAACCGGCCATGCATGAGAATAACATGCTCCATGAACTTGACGCGGTTGCCTTGCTCTCGCAATTTCCTGCGAGGTCCAGTTAGATATCGGCTCCGCCGGATCGCCAGGAAGTTGATGAATAAACCGGTTGGCGAATTGCAATGGCATAAGTTCTTTGAAGCAAATTCTTCAGGGAGGTTAGTGTATTACTCAAGTGGCATGATTTCGACTTTACGGAAATCGATCGGATGGCTTTCCGACTGAAGGGATATCGTGCCTCGATCCAATTGCAACTGATCATTGACAATGATCCGCTGTGCGTTTGCATCTTTTGGATCCAATTGCGGTCGTTGATATTCAAGTACGACTTCCCCGTCAACCAAGTGTCGAATGACTTCGTTACCCAAAACCTCGATTTCAGCAGTTACCCATTGCTCCCCGTGATACGTCTTGGACTTGGAATTCGTGCAATGCTGCGTGAACAGCTTTCCTTGCATTTCAACGTTAGTACCAGGACTGCACAAATTCAATGTCGTTCTAGGGTTTTTACCATCACCACCTAGAAACTGAACTTCGATCGAACAAGGGAAATCTTGATCGAGCGTCATCGTCTCTGGCTTCTGCCCATGCAACATCACACCGCTATTGCGAATCGCCCAACCCGGTCCACCTTTAGCTTGCTCACCGACAAATCGATATTCGATTCGCAAACGATACTTGGAAAATGAGTGTTGGTAGAACAAGTGCCCGAATCGCTCTTGAAATTGTTCATATCCGTCATAACGAACCTGAATCATCCCATCCTGCACGCGGAAAGTGTTTCCAAAATTCTCGCCGAGTGCAAATCCACGGATCTTCGGAGTCCAGCCGGCAAGGTCCTTCCCGTTGAATAACGAGTTCCACTCACCTTTCTTGTATTGCCGATCCGCAACATCGGGACCCGTACTGGGTTTTGGACCTCTCTTCAAGATATCCAAGTGAACCCTCGCGACATCTCCCATATACCCTTTGATGTCTTGTGCGACACACTTTTCCATCCAAGTCAAAGCCTTGTCCGGAAATCCCAAAGCATCGTAGTACAACCCTACATATAAATATCCATAGAATCGGTCGTAGTCCGACCCGTCGACCGTCTTGCGATTCTTTTCAGCCGCCGCAACCACTTGCTCAGGTGTTGCCTTCCCTTGGATCATGTCTTGGACTTGCATCATCGGAACTCGCTGATCGCGACCAGATAACAACACCTCCTTCTGGGCTGTTGCTACATCCTTGAGCTTGGCATTGCACAAGAAATGCCAAAATGCATTTTCAACATCGTTCGGATTCACATCGCGATGGACCGTGAATTGATCGAGCCCTTCTTGGTACTTCTCCGCGTAATACAACGCGATCCCACGCTGCCACAAATAAGGCTTTAGTGGTGGATCCAACTCAATGACCTTGTCGAAGTCCGGCAAGGACTCATTGACTTTACCACTCCGAAACAACAAAGAACCCCTAACCAAATAGAGCTGAGAGTTTGAAGGCAACTTTTCAATCGCTTGATTGATCTCCTTCAACGCCTCGTCGCTCTTACCCTCACGCAACGCTTGCTCGACTCGATTGCTCCATCCGCGAATGTCCTGCGGATCGATGTCTTGCGCATTGCCCCGCTCGCTCATCGCAAACAACAGCATCAAAAGGTATCCAATGCCAAACATAGCTTTCGCTGATGTTCGCACCTCATGACTCAACTCCATCGAATTCGTCGATAGACTCTTAGCAAGAAAAGCAACCCATCGAGGAAACAAAGCCAACGCAGTGAAGTGTTTCATAATCAAAAGCAATCGCGCCTAGAACCATCGGACAATCTTTTCCGCCACAGGATTGCACTTGTAAACCCCGTGCG
>CAZACJ010000002.1:128921-131752 GCA_964483385.1 uncultured Pirellula sp.
GTAAACCCCGTGCGACACCTGCCGCAATTCTAAAGGATTTGAACAATACTTGCACCTCCATCGCGTCATCGAAGCAACCGGAATTGGTTCGAATTATAAGCTTTTCAAACTTGAAATTACGCGATCGCGCCACATCGGTTACGATGAATCCTACTCCATTCAAACCTTTCACCAATCTATTCCGAATTGAGTTCGGAAGAGGAGACGATAGATCGATGAATCACTCAGCCATTTCAAAAAAGACTCTTATTCGTGGTGCGATGGTTGTCCTACCTGATAAGACAGTGCAAACCAATGTCTTGCTCGAGGCTGGCAAAATCGCAAGCGTTGATGCGGCAGACCATACGTCTGCAGAAGAGGTGATCCAAGCCGATGGGCTAGTCCTATTCCCTGGCTTGATTGACGACCAAGTCCACTTTCGCGAACCTGGGCTTACCCATAAAGAAGATCTAGGTACCGCAAGTCGCGCTTGCGCCGCCGGTGGTGTCACTAGCTTCCTGGAAATGCCTAACACCAAGCCACCTGCAATTCATCAAAATCTGATCGAAGACAAATATCAAATCGCCTCAAGCAAATCGGTTGTCAACTATGGCTTCTACATCGGCGCGACCCCCAATAACATCGACTCTTTAAAGAACGCCACCGGTGTCCCAGGAATTAAAATCTTCATCGGCTCGAGCACCGGTGATCTCCTCGTCGACGACCAAGAAGCCCTCGAAAGGATCTTCGCCGAAACCACCCTCCCAATATGTGCGCACTGCGAAGACGAAAAAACCGTTAGAGCTAATCAAGAAAGACTCGGTACTCCACTGCGAATCGATGACCATTCTCGTATCCGAGACCATCGAGCTGCAATCATCTCCACCCGTCGCGCTATCGATCTGGCAGTCCGCCATAACCATCGATTCCACGTCCTGCACGTGAGCACCGCCGACGAGATACCACTCCTGGAATCCAATGGTGGTCTAATAACCTCCGAACTTTGTCCTCATCACTGGTGCTTTCATGTAGGTGATTACGCTCGACTCGGTAGCCTAATCCAAATGAACCCATCAATTAAAACCGAACAAGACACCCAACTTCTTTGGCAAGCTCTCGTCGCAGGAAAGATTCAAGTCGTTGCAACTGACCACGCGCCACATACTCTAGAAGAAAAATCACAACCCTACCCACAATCACCAAGCGGATTACCCGCAGTCGAAAACTACTTCGCCCTGTTGCTCGATCGCGCAAATCGTGGATTGTGTACCTGGAATCAAATCGCTTCCTGGACTAGCGACGCACCCGCACGCGTATGGGGAATCGTCGGAAAAGGAAGAATCGAAGTCGGATACGATGCCGATGTGGTTCTCGTCGACCCGAAACTACAACGAACCATCGAAAATTCTAAGCAGTGGACCAAAGCAAAATGGTCCCCATGGCATGGCACAAACCTGCAAGGATGGCCCGTTAAAACGTGGGTCGCCGGCTCATGCGTCTATAGCCTAGAAGCAGATGGACAAGGGAGAATTTCCGAAGAAGCCCGAGGTAGACGACTAACCTTCGACCACCAACGAGGTGGGTACTGGAAGACAATCGATGGAATCGGTACCTAATCCGATACGCAATACTCAAAACCTACCCCTACAACCGCCACAGACCACTACTACTGAACGGTCTTCGACAATTCTTGGACTTGCCCGACTTTGACCGTTGGCGCTTGCACAGACTGCTGTGTAGTAACACTTGCCGAACCCGTCGAGACCACTCCGCCCGTCGATGAACTACCGAGAAATCCCAGTCCGAGTGCGATCAATATCGCAAGCATAACTGCATATTCGACAGGCCCAGGCCCATCTTCACTCTTGAAAATTCGTTCCAACATCGCTGTTACACTCCAGCTTCGCGTAAGGGGTACTCGATGCGTGACAATCATCCTCATCGCTACCCACTCTTCGGAGGATTCGCCAACACATCGACCCGTCTTCCATCGGCAGTCCCGGCCGTAAACCTACCCGTATTTTTTGTCATCCCCCCCATTGCAAATATCCCGAATATCCCGAAGTACAACGAAAGGGGACCGCACAACTTCCTCTAATCCAGAACCATTCCGGTCCAGCTCTCGGCCATGCCCCACTGCTTGTTGACGGACTCGCTGGATTGGTGAACAATGTCGAAGAATGCTTACACCAGTCCATCTCTTGGCGACCAGGATTTGTTTTATTTATGTCAGATATCCGAACTCAAGACCCTGCGGTTTGGGAAGCGATTGAATCCGAGGCGAAACGTCAGCGCGAAGGCCTCGAAATGATTGCCAGCGAGAACTACACCAGCTTCCCCGTTATGCAAGCAGTCGGAAGTGTACTGACGAACAAGTACGCCGAAGGATATCCAGGCAGACGCTACTACGGCGGTTGCGAACATGTCGATGTCGTAGAAAACATTGCCATTGAACGAGCAAAAGAACTCTTCGGGGCTGAACACGCCAACGTGCAACCTCACTCAGGTTCCCAAGCCAATACTGCGGTCTATCTATCCCAATTGCAACCCGGCGACGTTGTGCTAGGGTTGGATCTTGCTCAAGGTGGGCATTTGACTCACGGCATGAACTTGAATATCAGCGGCAAGCTTTACCGCTTCTATTCTTATGGCGTCGATGCTAAAGACCATCGTATTAACTTTGACCAAGTCATCGCGTTGGCGAAGGAACACAAACCCAAGTTGATCGTAGCAGGTGCAAGTGCGTACCCGCGCGAAATTCCCCACGATCGATTTGGAGAGATCGCAAAAGAGTTCGGTGCGAAACTAATGGTTGACATGGCCCATTACGCGGGACTTGTCGCTGCAGGTGT
>CAZACJ010000002.1:131852-196815 GCA_964483385.1 uncultured Pirellula sp.
AGCGGTGGAACCGATAACCACTTGGTACTCGTCGACGTGACCTCTTTGGGAATCGGCGGCAAGATCGCAGAAAAGACCCTGGACCGCTGCGGCATCACCGTCAACATGAACATGATCCCCTTCGATACTCGCAAACCGATGGATCCAAGTGGCATCCGAATCGGCAGCCCTGCTCTGACAACGCGAGGGCTCGGTCCCGACCAATTCCGCCAAGTAGGCCATTGGATCGTCGCTGCGTTGAAAGCCCATGACAACGAAGACGCCCTCGCTCGAATCCATGCGGAAGTCCAAGAGTTTGCAAGTGCCTTTCCAGTCCCAGCGGGCATGGGAGCAACCGGCGCATAAGGCCTTTAGAAACCGATTGTGATACGTTCCCAAGTGCAATTCGCTTCGTGTTCCAGTGAGTGTTTATAACCATGTCAACTCCGCGTATCCTCATCGCCGACGACAATGCCGCAAACCGCGAATTGCTCGAAGCACTACTTGCTAAGATCGACTGCGACACTGAAATCGCGGTAGATGGTCAAGATACGATTGCCAAAGTCAAGTCCTTCAAACCAGACTTGATCTTGCTCGATGTCATGATGCCCAAACTCAACGGTTTCGAAGTATGCCGTGCCCTCAAGAGCAACCCAGAGACGGCTCGGATCATGATCCTTATGGTCACAGCCCTCAGCGAGCTCGGCGATATCGAAAGAGCCGTCGAAGCTGGCACCGATGACTTTTTGTCGAAACCAGTGAATTCACTGGAACTGCAACGTCGCGTCAAAAACATGCTCAAGCTCAAGGGAACCGAGGATGAACTCGAACGCCTCAGAGCCTATATCCGGGAGATGGAAGAACGGGGCTAAGATGTTCACCGAAGTCGACCCGGTGGAATCCCAAAGATTGCTGAAACGTCTCGAACGAACCGTCGAACTCGAGCACGGACGCGCAACGATCGCAGGTAAGGACTACCCGTGGGTCAAAGTCATCAACCCAGATCGACTTCTAGAAAAAGCTCTCGCAGGGAATCAACCCGAAGTCGTCGAACTCGACCCATTCTGGGCTGCAACTTGGAGAGCCGCTCAAGGACTCGACGAATTCCTAGGACGCATACCAAACCTACACCAATACCCAATCTTAGAACTCGGTGGCGGTAGCGGTCGAGCAGGAATCTCCGCAGCCATTCGCGGCGCAAACGTTTGTATCACCGATGCCTCGAGCATGGCCATGATTATGTGCCGCTACAACGCGAGATTCGTTCGAGATAAAGTAACCGTGCGCAAATTGGATTGGGCCAAGTTACAGAACTTTCGAGAACGATTCCCAATCGTGATCGGTTCGGACATCGTTTACAATCCATCTCTATACCCAATTCTCGAGCCCTGCATGAGGCAGGTTCTCACAGACAATGGTGTGGTCTACCTCAGCGAACCACAACGACATACCGGAGATCGGTTCGAACACTGGATTCGTGCCGCAGGTTGGAAATGCGATTCTGAGTTAATCGATTTGAACGACGGACAACGCGAGATTCGTATTTTTAAGTGCCGGTTGCCTTGAGAGATTCAAGCCATGGACCAAAGCTCCCCTTCAACCTGCAATCGACACTCCGCTAAGCTCTGCATCGCTCGGTTCCTCTGGGCTCTTTACCTAGTTTGTCTTACCCTTCTCGCGACAAACCTCGGTTGCAATCGCTCTGAAAAAGCTCAGAACGCGGAAGTTTCGAAAAACGAAAAAACAACTTCACCGAACGAGAACGCTCGAAACACAACTGGCGAAAATGGGAAACGCTCAAGCTCCCTACGAGCACTGAAGTTGCTGGAAGCCAGTCGCTTTGACGAAGCTTGGGATGAATGCCAACGAGTTCTTCTTACAAATGGTAACGACGTCCGAGCTCTCTATGTTTCAGCACAAGTTCTGCAGCAACGAGGCAAATTTGAACAAGCGATGGCGATGGTAGACCGTATTGCTCTCTCAGACCCCGAATACGGTCTCAAAGCACATCGCGACGTCCTGACCTGGGCTTGGAACAAGTCCCTTCTACGCACTTCAGAAGAACGTGCACTGAAAATCCTCTCGCAATACCCCGATGATTACGAGTCGCTCAAACTCTACGCAGCACTGCTGGACCTCGAAGGACGCCGCTACGAAGCATCTCTCGCTATGCAGCAATTGCTGAGGTTGGGAAATCGAGACATTACTACCATGGCACTTGCTATCGATACCGTCAAACCGGTTGAAAGCGATGCGATCGTCAAGCAAAAACTTCAAGAAGCCCCCCAAGAAATCCGCTTGAAAAGCTCTCTGGCTTTTGGTGCTCTATACGAGAAGAAACCACAAGAAGCAGAAACGTTATTCCGAGAAATCCTCGATGCAAAACAAGGCACTGACGCTCTTTGGGTCGGTCTCGGACTGAGTCTAGCCGAACAAGAAGATTGGAATCGTATCCCCGAGTGGTTCGCCAATCGACCTACGAGAAACAGCGATGAACCACAAACAACCACCACCGTTCCTAATAGTCAAAATCCCAATTCAAGCGCAGCAGCGCTCTTGGGTACGAAACAAGCTGAAGAACTTCCGGAGTACTGGCGACTACTAGGTTTGTGGCTGCAATCTCAAGGGAAGTTTGCCGAGGCAGCTCAATGCTTCACGAAAAGTCTTGAAATAGACCCGATGAACTACCTCTCCGCTGGCCCATTAGCCCAATGCTACACATTGCTCAACGAGACGGAACTGGCAAAACAAGCCGAAACACTCTTTCAGACAACCCAATTGGCCAATCGCAATCTTAATTACTGCCGAGATGGGCATCGCCGCGAAGAGTGGATGAATCAATTAGCCTCCACCTTGGAAACTCACGGCCGACGATTTGAAGCGATCCTTTGGCGCGAAGTCATGGAAAAACACCATCGGCCTAATGGAGATCAACTCGTTGCACTTGAGAATGCAAAGAAAGAAGCACTCAACACAACAAAGATCGGACAAATCAACACAGGCTTGAGCCGCACCTCAGATTCATTCCCGGACTTGGACCTGAAAAAATTCCTCGAAGCGAGTCAAGTACACTCGCTGGAAAAACCAGGAGCTACTCGCCCAAAAGAGATGGGCCAAGTATCTGCCAATTTGCGTTGGACCGATGTCGCAAAAGAACTCGGCGGTCAAATCCCCTATCGCAACGGAGATGACCCAGCACTGATCGGAATGCAAACCTACCAAAGCAACGGTGCGGGCGCCGGTACCGTCGACTTCGATCGCGATGGATGGCCCGACCTGTTCGTGTTGCAAGGAGGTGGTGACCCTCGCGTCCCTCCCTCAAACGATCCCAACGTGTTACTGCGAAACCTACGCGGACAGTCCATGCAATCCGTCGCGGAACAAGCCAAAGTTGCGCATCGGGCCTACGGCCAAGGTGTTGCGGTCGGTGATATGGACCAAGACGGTTTCCCCGATTTGTTTGTTCTGAACTTCGGGCAAAATCTGCTACTTCGAAATCAAGGTGACGGGACCTTTGAACAGATCGAAATCCCATCGATGAGACGCGATATTCAGAAAAACCCCGTATGGAGTGTCAGCGGAGCAATTGCCGATCTCGACGGTGATCACTTACCCGATCTGGTAGAAATCAACTATGCCTCGGGAATCGATGTGATCACTCACTTGTGCGTCACCAAAGATAATATTCCCCAAGTCTGCCGCCCAACTGAATTCCCTGCCTCCCCTGATGCCATCTACCTCTCTGATGGATCAGGAAACTTTGTCTCCGGTAACGATCGATGGAACCTAGCCATGGACGACGGAAGAGGACTCGGTCTCATAATTGGAAATCTTGATGGCAAGCATGGTAATGACATCTACATTGCCAATGACATGTCCGCCAATAACCTCTATCTCAGCGGCCCCTCAGAGGTCAATACAAAACGATGGACCTTAGCTGATGAAGCGGTTCGTAGAGGCTGCGCTGTGGACATCCAAGGCAAACCGCAAGCTAGCATGGGAGTAGGGTGCGCAGACGTTGATCGCAACGGAACCTTAGACCTCTTCATGACCAATTTCATCGATGAGTATAATGCCCTCTACACTCAAAGCGATCAAGGATTCTTTCAAGATGCTTCACGTCGCTACCGACTTATCGACCCCAAGAAAAAAACACTAGGATTTGGAACCCAATTGATCGATCTAGATTGCGATGGCTGGCAAGACATGCTCGTTGTCAACGGACATGTCGATGATTATCGTTCGAAAGGGCAACCCTATACCATGCGTCCTCAAGTCTTCCTGCAGCGTGAAGGTGGCTTCGCGGAACAAACCGGAGAATCGCTCGGGCCATTTTTTCAAACGGAATACCTCTCGCGTAGCCTAGGTATTTGGGACTTCAATCGCGACGGAAAACTCGACAGCTACGTTACACACCTTGATCACCCCCTTTCAATCTTACGCAACGACAGCTCTGATCAAGGAAATTGGATCGCACTAGAACTCGTGGGAGTGCAATCGGAACGCGATGCAATAGGTGCAGAAATTCATCTGCAAGCCGGCGATGAACGCTGGGTCCACCAACGACTTGCAGGCAATGGATTTGAGTGCAGTAACGAACCGCTGATCCACTTGGGACTCGGTGCTGTAACCAAGTTGGACTCCATCGAAATCCACTGGCCGAGCGGTCTCATCACTCGCTACAACAACGTACCGACAAACCTACGTATACTCTGCGTTGAAACAGAACCAAAATGGGTCGAGGTGAATCTTGAACACCTCGGACACTAAAGTCCTACCGCTCGAATCGAGTACTGGAGACACAAATTCCAATACAAGAATCACGTCGCTTGATCAGTTTCGAGGATACGCCGTAGCCGCAATGGTGCTGGTGAACTTTGTGGGCAACTACGCTTGTGCACCAAGAATCCTTCGACACACCAACGACTACTGCAGCTATGCCGACACCATCATGCCAAACTTCTTGTTTGCAGTGGGTTTCTCTATCGCGGTCGTCTGGGCTCGGGCTTTAGCAAAAGAAGCACAAGGACTTGGCATCTCCTCAAAATCACTAAATACTCAAGCCCGACGAAAAGCGGCAAGGCCACTACAACTCAAACTCGCTCGACGCTCGCTGTCGCTAATGGTCTTCGCGTTTCTCTTATACTTTCCATGGGGACAATCCGATCTAGGACAGAGAATCGGCACCATCGATTTTTGGTTTGCCATCGCTAAACGGGATTGGTTTCAAACCCTAACACACATCGCGTGTACCACCCTCTGGCTTTTACCAATCCTGAATTGGTCGTGGCGTGGAAGATTGCTCTGGATCGCATTCGGCGTGTCCCTTCATGTCGCCCTTTCAGAGTTGCGATACTTCCACTGGGTTCACGAAAGTCCTGGAGGCATCGATGGCGGACCGCTCGGTTTTCTTACTTGGTCGCTCCCCGCATACGCCGGACTTTGGGCTGGAGAAGAGTTCCTAAACTTCAGAAAACAGCTCATCAGCTCACCTTCGAACAATAATTCTGAGGTCCGTTGGTATGCTCGGTGGCTAATACTCGCTTGTTCATGGATGCTACTTGGCTGGTTGCTCTCCTGCCTAACTCGATCCTATGACATTGAGGTTTCAGGTACTCAGAATACAACAGACTCCAGCAACACTCCACAACGACTGGCAAACTCGCCAGTTGCAATTGGCGTACAGGTCTTCGCTCAGGGTACTCATCGTAGATGGGCAGAACCACCTTTCGTCCCTCCACCCTCTTGGAAAGAAAGAAGCTGGAACTACTGGATGATGAGCCAAAAAGCGGGCACACTCTCATACTTGGTATTTGCCGCTGGATTCTCGATGGCATTGTTTGTGGTATGGGACTGGCTAGTGGTGCGATTCTCCATCGAGATTCCTTTTCTGAGGAGTTTCGGTAAAAACGCTTTAGTCTGCTATGCCGTCCACGGATTTCTCATCGATGCCATCGGAACTTATGTCCCCCGAGACGCAGCCCCTTGGCTGGTAATAGCAAGCTTGACAGGACTATTGTTCAGTCTCTTTGCGTTGGCCTGGATCCTCGAGCGGCGAAGAATCTTCATTCGCCTTTAACTCCCCCCGTTGCATCGCAGGCGATTCTTCTCGGTTCCAGAATCCATAAGCACCAGTAGCAAGTTGCAGATCACAGTCCGCAAGGTGCCATTCCAGCCATCGCTCTAACTCTTGCGACCGAGCACGATATATCTCCAGCTTGGTCGTGACCTGCTTCGCTAACGTCCCTTGAACCTCTTCCAATGCAATCAGTTGTTCAAGCCTTGTCTGCCAAGTGTTTGTGGTTTCAACAGCAAGACTCCATCGCTCTGCCGCCAATTCCCTTGCATGAAAAGCCTTCGCTACCGCAACCTCAATCTCCGTAGACTTCGCACGGTATAGCTGATTCAAAATCGCAACACGCCGCTGCGGTGTTGCGGTATCCCCACGCTGATTCCAGGGCCATGAAAGCAATCGCACTGGAATCACTTTGTTCGCTCCCGTAGCCCCCGAGTTGGCTATCAGTCTTGCAACTGCCGGCGCTGAAGCAACCTGGCTAGCTGAGTTCAATGCGATCTCCCAAGCTACATCGCTCGCATCAGGCAGAGTATGCACTGCGTAGTGAATAGCCTGTAGATCTGCTCGTTGTCGCAAAGCTACATCTTGAACGTCACATACCGTTTCAAGCGACAAATGGGGGGTAACAATGAGCTCAGGGGAATACTCGCAAGCAACCGCTGGATCGATGAGCGAGGCAAGTTCTTCACGCAACGTCGATAGCTTTGAATCGAGAATCAAACGGCTATCCTCGCAAGCAATTTTCGCTCGTTCCAATGCGGTTGAATCCTCGATAGCTAACCCCTTGTCGATCAACAGTTTTTGGTCTTCGAGAAATAATTCAACCTCCCTGCGTAATTGCTCATTGTCTTTTTGTGCTTGTAAACACGCTGCAATCGCAAAGTGCAATCGTACCGCGTTGACAGCTGTTTCGAAGCGTAAGTGCTTTTCAATGCGAGCAGAAAGATTGCAGAGAACAGTACGCTCTTGGTCGCTGACTTTCGGCTTGGCGAGTAAATGCTTCTTTGTCGGAACCGCCAACGTCTCGGCACGCACACTAACCAATACTTGCGCTAGCTGACTTCGCCGTTGCGCTTGCTCGGCGACCGCTACCAAATTCCCCTCAGCGTTTACCACCTTACAACGAAGAATGGCCCACAGCATCAAGCACAGCAACATCAATCTCGTCACGCGCCCGACTCGAGACTTCCACTCCGCGATGCTAAAAGACAACCTCTTCACAGCGCAATTTCCTGCGCGCGTTAAGGTTCGCTCGATGAAAATCGAGGATTGATCAGAATTTTGTTGGGCCTTTGCCGGCATGGAATTCCATGGGCTGGAGCGGTCGATGGCTAGCATTTCCCCACGGTAGAGAAATGCGCACACTTTAGGGTAGAATCGAAGTCTGATGGTAAGGGACTGAACGGTTCTTCGTTATTTTCGAGTTAGGTAATCTAGGAAGACTGTAGGGACAGTGACTGCGATCCTCGATAGGGGAACACGGAACGTAGACAGGTGCAACCTATCCGCTCGTAGGGTATGGAATATACTGAGGCGGAAATGGATATAGGACAAAAAGCGAGACGAGCAGGAGAGTAGGCATTGGTCACGAACGGTGTAGTAGGGGACGAAAAATCCGAAACAGCGTCAACTCGCCCGTTCGTTTATTACGGACAGCCCGATCCTTTGGGGATTGGCCAAATCCAAGAAGCTTGGGCTTCCCGCGAACTTCTTCTGAGTTTTTTCCAACGAGATCTCTTGATTCGATACCGGCAAGTTTTTGTTGGGGTTGTTTGGGTGCTGGTTCAGCCACTACTCGGGACTTTGATCTTTCTGTTGCTTTTTTATTTTCTAGGAGCAGACCAAGGCACAGACGAAGCCCCCCATAGTCGATGGAAGGACGCGTCGGTCATCTTGATCGGTATGCTGTTTTGGCAACTGGTTAACAACAGCTTGCGCGATGCGACAGGATCTTTAGTCAACTACCGCCATGTGATCACCAAGATCTATTTCCCAAGGATGCTTTTACCCTTATCGAGTTTGCTTTGCGCTTTGTTCGATCTGCTAGTGGGACTCATACTGCTCGTTCCTGTCGTTTGGTATTCCAGCACTGGGGTAGAAGGGTGGCGTGTACTCTTCGCATTACCCGCACTAGCTTGGTTAGTCGTGTTTTGCTTTGGAGCAATCCTTTGGCTCAGTTCGCTCAATGCACAATACCGCGATGTTGGATACGCGCTTCCTTTTGTACTGCAGATCGGAATGTTTCTCAGTCCAGTCGTCTACGGATATGAGCGAGTTTCGAATGCTCTGTCGCCAGCTTGGCAGATTCTCTACTCTGCAAATCCAGTCGCTAGTTGTATAGGTATCGCGAGATGGGCCATCCTTGGTTCCCCCTTGCCTCCATTTCTTGGAATTCTCTTCGCAGGATTCCTCACCGTGACACTTGTAATCTCGGGGCTTGTTTGGTTTCAGCGATCAAACCAATGGATGGCCGATAGGATCTAAAGATGATGGAAGCAATCCATGCCGATCGCATCTCGAAAAGGTTCCGACTCGGAACGCTCGGCGAACACCAACGATTGACCGAAGCATTGAGCAAGAGTGTGCGGCGCTGGATCTCACGCAGCGATAACACGACCTCCGAAACCAAAGAATTCTGGGCGCTGAGGGAAGTCAATTTCCGAATCGCTCAAGGGGAAGTAGTTGGAATCATCGGCCACAATGGTGCGGGGAAAAGCACGCTCCTGAAAATTTTGTCGCGGATTGTCACCCCTACCTCAGGACGCGTTGGAGTCCGTGGTCGCGTAGGTAGCCTACTTGAAGTCGGCACAGGATTTCACCCTGAACTAACCGGCCGCGAAAATATCTTTCTTAACGGAGCGATTCTCGGAATGAAACGCTCCGAAATCCGGCAGCGATTCGATCAAATTGTTGCCTTCGCTGAAGTGGAGAAATTTCTAGATACCCCCGTAAAGAGATACTCTAGCGGAATGACGGTACGGCTAGGATTCTCAGTCGCTGCCCACATGGAGCCTGATGTTCTGATCATCGACGAAGTCTTAAGCGTGGGGGATCAAGCATTCCAGAATCGATGCATGGGGAAAGCCAGTGAATTAGGTAGCCAGGGAAGAACCATTTTGGTGGTTTCACATAATCTGGCCGCTATCTCAAATATTTGCACCCGCGCAATGCTGCTCGATCACGGTACCATCTCAATCGATGGTACGCCACAACAAGCCATCGAGCGCTACCTACAAGGAATGCGAGCCGATACAGGAATCGCCCAATGGGACTCAACGTCAGCACCTGGATCAAATGAAATACAACTCCGTAGCGTTGCCGTTCGCAATGCAGGAACCGAACAGGCCGCTAATTCGGTCGCTATCGATCAACCTATCCGCATCGAAATTACCTACGATGTTTTACAAGACCAAATAGTCAATGCAGTGCAAATTCATCTGAAGGACGAAAACGGTGTCTTCATCCTATCCTCAGGAAACGCACCTTCGATGTCCCTCTCTCCCGACCCCACTTTCGGCACACCTATCCGACGAGGGACCTACACCACCACCTGCGAACTGCCTGCCAATTTTCTCAATGACTCTCGCTACGTCGTCAGTGTCCTCCTAGGACCAGAACTTGGCAAACCATCGGTAGCCTGCGAATCGGTATTGGCCTTTTCTGTAACCGATACCGGCGCAATGCGCAAAGAATTCCTTGGGTCTTGGTATGGACCTGTCATTCGACCTCGTCTCGGATGGGAAACTCACAAAATTGAAAACGAAGACGATGAACGACATAAACAACGCTAATCGGCATGAGCACATTGGACCCAAAGGACTCGATACGTCAGAATGCCGCATTGATCTAGTCTGATTCACATTGCAAATTCATGGCATTTCAGAGACATTTCCTCCTCACGATCATTCGACTCTTCGGACGGTTATGATACCATCCAAACCGGGCTTGCTCCGAAGATGAAACGGTTCGGAGGAAATGCGGGCATCTTCTCAAAAGATTAGTAAGTTGTTACGGCACCGTTATCGGTTGCTTGTAGAGTTTGTTTAAATGAAGTTCTCGATCATCATCCCAGTCTACAACACCTCCGCATACCTCGAGCGTTGTATAAGTGCGGTGAAATCGATGGATTTTCCTGCCAATGAGTATGAAATCCTCGCCGTCGACAACAACTCTACAGACGGATCGCTCGAACTCCTGTCGAAGTTCGAAGGCATACGTGTCCTGCGGGAAAACAAGCAAGGATCTTATGCTGCTCGCAACCTTGCAGTGAGAGAATCAAAAGGTGAGTTTTTAGCGTTTACTGATTCCGACTGTATGCCATTGCCAAACTGGCTCAAGTCGATTGAAAGTGCCTTACAAGACCCATCGCGACAGATTGTGATGGGGCCGCGCATTGCTGAAAGTAAACGGCGATCGGTTCAGTTGCTTGCTGCGTACGAGTCCAAAAAGGACGAATTAGTTTTTGAATCGACATCCCCAGATCTCTATTACGGATTTACAAACAACATGGGGGTGCGCAAGTCAGCGTACGATCGATGCGGCCCCTTCGAAGAGCGACCAAGAGGTGCGGACACCATTTTTGTTCGACGTGTAGTAAATGAGTTTGGATGCCACGCTGTCTGCTACAACAAACAGATGCTAGTCCGTCACGGAGAGCTCGACAGCATCAGTTCCTATTACAACAAAATGTACACGTATGGTCGAAGTCGCCAACTATACCAACACATCATAAAGACAAGACCACTAACCTATAATGAACGTCTTTCAGCCTTTCGCTCTTGCGTACGGGAAGGCAATTTCTCTTGGTATGATTCGTTCTTGTTCGGATCGCTCTTGGTGGGGGGCGTACTCGCCTGGAATATCGGCGCTATCGCCGGAAAATCACTTGCGGAACGCCAACAAAGATCCGGTTGATCAGCAAACTGCCCATCCAATCCTTAAAGCGGAATCCGATACTTTTCCTTCGCAGTCGGATCATTACCAAGAATTGCGATACCGATGTCGTACAAATCTACCGTCACCAAGACACGCGAATCATTTTCGATCTCTTCCCATGCCTGCCTCATGCCGGATGACCAAGAAATATCATCGAAAACAATTACGGCGTCCTCAGCAAGATAGGGAAGCGAAAGATTGAAATACTGAAGTACCGCAGTGCGATCGTGATGACCATCATTAAAAAAGAAATCGACAGGTTTCGCTGTCTCAAGTTCGCCTTGAAGTGTCTTATGGAAGGGCCCGGTGATTACCGATCCATTATCAAGTCCCAAACCCTCCAACGATTCTCTGGCGATTTCTGCAGTCGCAGGCGAACCTTCTAGTGTCCTCAACGCCCCCTTGCCATTCAGTTTGCAGGCGGCACTCAAGTAGGATGCAGAAATACCAACACATGAACCCAACTCAATACAAGACTCAGGCTTTAATGAGCGTACCATCTTAAACAGCAACGTCGCCCAAAACTCTGGCTTGCTTGCTTTACATATATTCCGGACAAGTCCAGTGGTCTCATGCCCTGCATTCATCTCTTCCATGGTTTTCTTTGAGCCAGGCTTTCCCGCTCCGTAAGCAATCACAGTAATCGATTTGTCCGAATGCAAGAGAGAGGTTCGACGCTGCTCTATTCGCTGAATCCAAGCCCGTTCTTCCGGCGATAGGACACTTGTCAGCGTCTCCAACAACGCTGCTCCGACCGCGCGGACGCGAGGGTCTGCATGTGATGTAAGCTTAGAAACTGCCGACTTTGCCCTCGACCGACGATACTTCTTCAGAGATGGATATATCAAACTCTTGAGTAAACTGTTGATCATTGAATCTTCCGAGTTGTTTCGGGAATGTGGTTTTGTTTCGCCCATAGCATAATGGCTTGAGCAATGATTGTCGATTTGCGAAATCCCGGATGATCTCACGACACTTCTTCGTAGTACAAACACCTCGTAGCTTCCTCGATCATTCGGTCTCAGATGACCATCAACCTTCAAAGCAATCAAGGATGAAAAAGCTGTTGCGAAGGAATAGAAGGCGGGTTAGTATCGCTAAGACTGCAATCAGATACAAGCCTACCATGGGACGAGGAATCCTTTGCCCAAACGTAATGCGCCCTGCTTACAACAAATTCTAAAAGAAAATCGTCACCATGTTGCAACAACCCATTTGTCCCACTTGCCGTAGTGCACATTGGCGAGTCTTGGGCGAAAAAACCTATCGGAAAAAGGACTCTCAATCAAAGAGAAAGTACGTCCAACTTAGATATCGCGTCCTATTCGAAACTTGGTTTCCCGGGGCAAACGAAGTTCGGATCGAATCCATTTTTTGCGAGAAATGTGGAATGTTGATCTATCGCCCAAGACCCGAAGGTTCAGATCTCACTAATAAATATAGGCAATTACTCGAACTAAACTCCAACGATCGATTAGCAGGAAGTGGGAATCGACATGTCGAAGAGGCGCGATCCGAGGAAGTCTATCAACATGCTGAAAAGATATCGGGACGAACACTATCTAACACTTCGGTACTTGATTTCGGAGGAGGAGATGGATGCTTGATGCAATCATTCCAGCGTCGTGGATGTCGTTGCGACCTTGTCGATTTCGTCGATACACCACGACAATGGGTTCGTAAGGTTGGCGATACACTAGAGGATCTATCAGCGGATGCACTATACGATTGCATAATCGCGAGCCATGTGCTGGAGCACCTGCATGAACCGAGAGAAGTATTAGAATCGTTACGTAAACATCTGCATTCCGATGGAGTACTGTACGTCGAGGTTCCCTTCGAGGTATGGGGAAAGCCTCCCTTGCAAGAAGAACCGGTGACGCACTTGAACTTCTACACTCCTTCGTCGTTGCGATTCTTAATGGAAGTCAGTGGCTTGGAAGTCATCGCGTGTGGACTATCCACCGCGTTGCATCCCACAAACCGTCGGTTTGGTGCCATCAAGGCCGTGGCACGCCTCCCGCGCGAAGGCGTAGTAAATCGACACGCACCAAATTTACGAGAAGCAGAGTTATTTCTTTCACCGAACTGGCTACGTAGAGGACTCAGCAATTTCTATTGGCTAGGGCTTCTTAGCACCAACATTAGGTACTACGCAGCACAGTCGAAGCGCATGGTATGCAACCTAATTGGACGAAGCTGATCGAACAATTACGAAGCGGGTCTTTGCTGTGTCATCGCCTTACTAAAGACTGCCAGACTAAGGCTTCTTTACCTCAGAAGACTTGGCTTCGGACTCTTTTCCCGATTCCTCTTTCTTAGGTGATTCTGCGTCGCCGCTTTCCTTGACATCCTTCTCCTTACTGGCCTCGTCCGACTTTTTGTTTGTGATGACAGGTGGCAGCTCTTTGCTCTTCGGAACAAACTTAATAGAGATACTGTTTACGCAATGACGCGTGTTCTTCTTGGTCATCTGCTCGCCATTAAAAACGTGCCCAAGATGCCCACCGCAGTTTTTGCACATGATCTCTACTCGAAATCCGTCGGCATCTACCTCGCGAAGAATGGATCCCTTGATCTCATCATCAAAAGCGGGCCAACCACATCCACTGTGGAACTTGTCGTCGGATTTGTACAAAGGCGCATTGCAACGCTTGCAAATATAGGTTCCCTCGACAAAGTGATCCGTGTACTTGCCAGTAAACGCATATTCGGTCCCTTTGTTCAATAGCACCCAGCGCTCTTCAGCGGTCAGTTTGTTGTACTCTGGTTCTTCCATTTTCTTTCCTTTAGCAGAAGCGTTCCTGCCTGCATTGCCGTTGCTCGCACCTCGACCAACCACCACCTTGGCCGTTTCTTTACCTTCATCCTTGTCTTTATCTTCCGACTTGCCCGTTGGCTTCTTCGACTCACCGGAGGGCGGAGGAGCAAACGCCGACGCATCGGTGTTGCGAGCGAACAGAGCCAAGGATACGACCGCTAGTAAAACCGACGGAACGAGCCAAGGGTATTTCGCCATGAGGCAGCAGTTGGGATTTTGCGTCATAGTAACCTCGCGGAAAGGGGCTAACGGATGCGAATAGAAAATGGGAGTGAGACCCTGATTCGCTTGATTATACGGGATCAGGCAAGGTTCGACCACGCGGAGAGTCTCACAGCCAAAGATCCAATCGGTTATAGTTTGCACATCAATCCGATGTCTCCCAGGACTTTCTCCAAAAGCTCCTGCCGACGTGAAATACGCGGAAACGAAAGGCAAATACGCATGTACCGCACCACAATTGGGCCAGCTGCGGGATTCTCCCGTGCTACAAAACCCTCCTTCCGATGCCGACTGACCTCGATCGGGCTTCTTGCCTACACGGCCCTTTTTCCCCTCCCTGTGGGAAATCCAATGGCATACGCTCAGGAAAAAACTTCCGCGAAAATCGCAGGAGAGAAAAACGGAGCAGCCGACAAAGAGTCCAAAGAAAACGGACAAGCCAACGTTGTTTTTCAGGAGGACTTTTCCAAGGGGGCAGACCGCTGGGAAACGACCGATTCAGGTTCTTGGGAACTGATGCAAGAAGGGGATAACAAAATCTTTGGCCTGAACAAGCGAATCAGCAAGTATGAACCAAAGGTGCGCAGCCCACATAATATCGCTTTAATCCGTGATTTAACCTTTGAAGACTTTGCGATCGAATTCTCCGTGCGAAGCACCAACGATACCGGGAATCATCGAGATTGCTGCGTTTTTTTTGGCTATCAAGACCCAGAACACTTTTATTATGTCCACCTCGGTGCCAAACCCGATCCAGCAAGCGGACAAATCATGATCGTCGATGGGGCTCCCCGAAGACCCCTTACTCAAAACACCCGTCCTGTGCCCTGGGATGATCAATGGCATCGAGTTCGTCTGGAACGTCGCTTCAGTAGCGGCAAAATCGCCGTGTACTTCGATTCCATGGATGAACCGCTGATGCAAGTCGAAGACAAGAGCTTCGGAAAAGGGAGAATCGGAATCGGGTCGTTCGACGATCAAAACGCATTCGATGACATCAAAGTCATCGCATTGAATCAAAAATCATCGGATGGAGCACCATCCAAGCCAGCAACAAACGGGAATAGTAAAGCGGAGAACAAGAAGGTCGCAGGAGCAAAATCAACAACACAGGCTCAGGGTACAAAAGCGCCACCAGCCAGGCCCGAACCGACCTTCTCGGATTACGTCTACGCACAAGACTCACCCCGTCAACGATTCGATTTTTGGAAAGCCAAATCCGAAAGTCCAACCCCTCTGGTCTTGCTCATTCACGGCGGGGGTTGGAAAGGTGGGGATAAAACAAACTATGGCAACGATCCGATCAAGAAATACTTAAACGCAGGAATTTCGGTAGCGGCAATCAACTACCGATTCATCGACCAAGCAATGGAACAAGGAGTTGAGCCACCGGTGCGGGCTCCCCTGCACGACGCAGCGCGAGCACTTCAAACATTGCGATACAAAGCCGCCGAATGGAATATCGACCCGAATAAAGTCGGAGCAACAGGTTCCTCCGCCGGTGCCTGTACGTCTCTGTGGCTCGCTTTCCATGACGATTTGGCAGATCCAAACAGCACGGACCCTGTCGCAAGACAATCAACGCTGTTGTCTTGCGCCGCCGTCGTTGGTGCTCAGACTTCGCTAGATCCCGTCCAACTCCGTCAATGGATCAGCAACTCAATCTACGGAGGGCACGCCTTCGGCTTTGCGGCAAAAGGAAGATCGAGGGAAGCCGAATTCGAGCTGCTTATCGAGAACCGAGAAAAGGTACTACCTTGGATCCGCGAATACTCTCCGATCGAACTGGTTAATGCTGGCGATCCACCAGTGTTTCTGGAGTATCCAAAACAGACCAAAGCCCCCACGCTCGGTGGTAAAGAAGCTGACCCGACCCATTCGGCAATGTACGGGATAGGATTGCAAAAACGCTGCAGCGAAGTAGGAGTTGATTGTCAACTGGTGTATCCAGCGATGGAACGTTCTAAAGAATCCACGAGCCTGAGCGTCAACAGTCAAGAGTTTCTCATTCGGCACTTGACCGGTCGCTAGAAATCCATCAGGTTACAAATGCAGGTTTCGCAATTCATCGCAAACTAGTGATCGAATACAGGTACTTAGAAGTCGAATCAAGGTAACAATGGCAACGGAAATCAAACGAACTGCTTTGTACGACTGGCATGCGTCCCATAGCGGGCGAATGGCTCCCTTCGCGGGATACGAGATGCCAATTCAGTACCAAGGCATCGTGTCAGAACACACGGCGACACGTCAGGCGGTCGGCCTATTTGATATTTCCCACATGGGACGACTGCGATTCGACGGCCCAAGGGCCGATCAAGTTCTTGACCACCTCCTAACCCGTCGAGTACTGGATATGCAACCCGGGCAAGTCCGCTATTCGTTGATGTGTAATGCCAACGGCGGAATCCTAGACGATGTCCTTGTAAGCTGCCTAGAAAGCCCTAGCGGAAAGATCTACTTCCTGTTGGTAGTCAACGCCAGCAACAAAGAAAAGATCGTTCGATGGATGCAACCTCATTTGGCGGACTTCCCTGATGTCGAGTTTAACGACGTAACCGATTCGACCGCGATGATCGCAATTCAGGGCCCCCGAAGCGTCGAACTCTGCAAAAAACTTATCCCCGCCTCCGCCCTAAATTTGGGGTACTACAAAGCCAAAGTTTCCGAACAGATGTCGAAACCCTGTATCGTGTCTAGAACAGGATACACAGGAGAAGACGGCTACGAGTGGATCGTTCGAGCAGAAGATGCTCCGCGTGTTTGGGAGAACCTGATGCTCGCTGGACGCGAAATGGGAATCTCCGCCGTAGGTCTCGGTGCACGCGATACCCTGCGACTCGAAGCCGGAATGCCCCTCTACGGTCACGAACTAGATGAATCCGTCGATCCGTATACTGCGGGACTCGGCTTCGCAGTACAAACGAAAGACCGCAACTTTATCGGCCGCGACGCTCTTGTAGAATTCTCGAACCGAACACCGACTCGCAAACGAGTCGGTCTTGTTCTCGAAGGACGCCGACCTGCCCGCGAACAATCCGAATGCTTCGACTCAGAAGGTAATTCCATAGGGATCGTCTCGAGCGGAACTTTTTCGCCAACACTCCAACAGCCAATAGCAATGGCTTACCTCTCGGCAAACTCGGCCAACACCGAAGAGTGCATCGAAGTGGACATCCGCGGTTCTCGCTCAAAAGCAACCATCCGTCCACTTCCCTTTTACAAGCGTCCAAATCCAGCATAAGCACACTTGGGTATCTGACCCTTTGAATAAACATCCCTTTGGAGTTGCCGCGTAGCAAGCTACAATAGGAACGGGCTCCCAAGGAACGTCGCCTAAACTGCAATCTAGCACCTAAACAATCAACCAAACATCAGGGATTACCAAATATGACCATACGACCCGAAGGTTTGAAGTACTGCCCGTCTCATGAATGGGTCCACGTTCCCCAGGATAGTAACGGCATCGCTACGATCGGTATCTCCGCCTTCGCTGTCGCTGAACTCAACGACCTAGTCTTTATGGCCTTGCCCAAAGTTGGCCAAAGTGTCAAAGCCGGAGAAGAGTTTGGAGAAGTAGAAAGCGTCAAAGCCGTCTCACCTATGTACAGCCCGGTTAGCGGTGAAATCGTCGAAGTCCACGACGAAGTCGTCAATCGCTTAGAATCTCTCGGAACCGACCCCTACGAAGGTGGATGGCTGATCAAGGTAAAAATGAGCGATGCGACAGAACTCGATAAACTTCTTAACTTCACAGACTATCAAAAGTCGATCGCACAATAATCCGAAGCGGTAAACCTTCGCGGGAAATACACCGCAAGAAATAAACCGCAATAAATAAACCGCAATAAATAAACCAAGGTGCCCCGATGCACCTTGCAGTTCACGAATCGCTACAGCGGAGTGATGCTTTGGAAAAAGCCCCCTTGATGGCTTCAAATATCGCAGTGTTCCTTTTCGACCTGCCTCGCTCCGGTGATGCGAATATGCAGGTCGATGCTTGGCTGCTCGAACATGCCTCGAAGCAACGACTTCCCCAAGGAACATACTTGAACGACCAGGGTATGCTCGTCAGCCACGATGCACTGCCCGCCGCCCCTATCGTTGTGCGTATCTACCGCTGGCAAGAACCAACTCTGAGCCTTGGACATTTCCAGTCGATCGACCAACTGTCGACCTCCTGGGATACTAAAGATGCCACCGCGCTCAAAAAACTACCCTGGGTGAAACGGCGGACAGGTGGCGGTGCGATCTTGCACGATTGCGAGTGGACTTACAGCATCACCATCCCAACGACGAACCAATCAAGCCCAACAGCCATCGGGCATCAAAACACAATTCCTGGTAGTAAAGGAGCTTCGGAAATCCTCTACCGCGCTGTCCATCGCTCCATCGCACAAGGATTAAGAGAAATTGGCGCAGACGCCGAATTCTCCGAAGAATGCACTTGCACGATCAAAAAACCGGAACAGTCAAGCAAATCTGACGAAGGATTCCTATGCTTCCATCGCCGCTCACCTCTAGACTTGGTCATCGGCCCATCAAAGATACTCGGCAGCGCCCAGCGACGCGGTCACTCAGGGCTCTTGCAACACGGAAGCCTGCTGTTGAAAGCCAGCGCAGCGTACCCGTCCATCTGGGGGATAAAAGACTGTTACCCAGAAGTATCCCTACAACCAGTGGGGAAAAATGGGAAAGATAGCGAAGCCTGGGATGAATGGCTTGCAAACCGAATATTCCAAGCGATTCTTGAGTTGGGGCCCGCTTCCCGCTGGAATTCCCGATTGAAACCGGACTCGTGGCAGGATACCATACTAGATAGCCCGCGTGTTGGCTTGTGTTAAAGTCTGATCAAAACGCCCACAGGATTTCACCCCGTCGTCCGGCATGCATTTGCCCTAACATCCTTCCCCTCGAAGCGTTTGTCCTCCACTGCCCGGTTGGCTGGACGTGCAAAGGGATCGATCTGTGGGCTCTTGTTCCCGGACAGGGTTTGTAGCTGTGCGAGGAATGCTAATGAAGATTTCGCTCAAGGTGTTGTCAGGAAACCACGAAGGCAAATTGATACCGATCAAGGACGAAAAATTCTTCATCGGACGTGGTGACGATTGCCAATTGCGACCGAAAAGCGAATCCGTTAGCCGAAGGCACTGTGCCTTGGTGCAAAAAGACGGCAGATTGCTGTTGATGGATTTGAAAAGTCGAAATGGCACCTATGTCAACGACAAGCAACTCTCACCCGACAAAGCGAAGATTCTAAAGACCGGAGATCGCTTGAAAGTCGGTCAGCTTGAATTTGAAGTGGTGATCGAAATAGGTATCGCCAACACCAAGAAACCCGAAGTGACCACGACTCAAGAAGTCGCAGAACGAATTGCCGAACAAGCCGAAGCGAAGATGACAGATTCTCGCGAAAGCTTTGATATCAGCACTTGGTTGCTCGAAGCTGACCAAATCGATCGGCGTGCACCGCAAACCGAGCCGGATACCAGGCAGATGAAAATGGAAGAAACCGCACAACTCGACACAGAGTTGATCCAAGATGCATCGCAAGCCGAATCTTCGGCTGCGGCAGAAGATGGACAGAGTGCGAACCCGGAGAGCACAAGCGGTTCATCGGACGATGGCAGCAAACCCAAACGACCAGAGAAACGAGCACCGATCAAGTTGCCGAAACAACAGGGTGGCCCAACCACGAAAAACACCAAGGACGCCGCCTCAGAAACCCTGAAACGATACTTTGGCGGACGTTAACACGAGACCAGCAGAGCCCCAATGAAAACCGTGCAACACCCACAGCGCGATCGTGTGATCAGCTTCCTCGGGTGCCAGATTCTTGCACGGTATTCGCTTGCACGGCATTCGCCTGCACGGTATTCGCTTGCACTGGGTTTGCTTGCGATTTGTTTATGCTTCGTCGCAATTGATCCATCGCAAGGGTTCGCTCAACAGCAAACCCTCATTCTCGACAACGGCTTTGCGATTGGCCCAGGAATACTTCGGGCGCAGCCTCGACTAGACAAAAAGGGGTATGCCGGAAGCAATGAAACGCAGTCGGCGGCCCGAATTGCAGTGATCGACGACGGACTGAGAATGACATACGTAAGCACGAAACGTGCAGACCGCATGCCTGTGGAGACTCCAGTCCCCTTCAAAATTACCCTTAAAGTGAATGCAGACGAAGTCTGTCGCAACGATTCAGTCATTCAGGGGGGACTTGGAAGTGCGTTCTCGGCCACTCCGTTCGATCCGTTCGGACGTCGCATTTACATGTTCCAAAACCCCAACAAACAGATCGTGCAAGGGATCACAGAAATATCCCCGCAGTATGTAAGAATCCAGGCCCTTCAAGGTGAGTTACAACAAACCTCCGTCACCTGGGACATGCGAGTTGCGCTCTCAGCGATTCCTCCGCAAGCACTTCGACAGATCCTGTTGCGCAACACCGATCCAAATCGAGCTCAAGATTTCCTCGATATCGTTACGGTCTACCTCGCCGCCCAGCGATATATCGAAGCACGAGAACTCTTGGTCTACGCGATCCAGCGATTTCCAGAACTTCAAGACAAACGAACTGAACTCAAACGCATCGATCAACTTCTTGCTGATCAAATGTTCGATGCGGCAGTTGTCGCCCAAAGCGCCGGTCAGTTTGAACTCGCACAACAAATCTTTCGCGGCTTTCGAGCCAACACCGTGTCGGTCGAAACGCAACTGAAAATCGATCGACGACTAGAAGAAATAGCGCAGAACAAAAAAGACTGCGACCAAATCCTCACTTGGCTACGAGAAGACCTCGCCAAAGTTTCTGACCCCACCATCCAACAAGAGTTCGCACCTTTGCTCGAAGAGATCTCACTACACCTCAACGAAGATACTCGCGTACGTTTTGCAGACTACATCAACTCGAGACAAGACAATACTTTGAGCAACGACCAACGCGCCGCAGTCGGCTTTGCGGGTTGGATCTACGGGGCAGGACTCGCTGAACAAAATCTCTCCGTCGTGCGTTCTGGGTATATTGCCCGTCGAATGATCACTGAACTCCTCGCAAGTCGGCGACGCAACGAGGCACTGATCCAGGGGATCACCAAACTCGAATCAGGCACTCCACGTTACGTCACCCGAATCCTCTCCAATATGGCCCCTCCAGTCCCAACCGATCCTCAATCTCAAGTCACCGTGGACTTTGTCTCCGAAACGTCGGGGCAAAAGCCGGAGAATAACTCTCAAGTAAACCCGAACTCGCTAATCAAGAAAGTCCCTGTACCCGGTAGATATCTGCTCGACGTCCCGATGAGCCGCGAGCTTGGTGGCAAATTAGTAAGATACCTGGTCCAACTACCCGCCGAATACAATCCCTATCGCAAATATCCTTGCATCGTTGCTCTACCTAGCGAAGAAATCTCCTTCGAAGACACTTTAGACTGGTGGACTTCTCTCGATCGTTCCGACGAAAGAATGCGATGCTACGGAGAAGCCGCACGCTACGGATATATCGTGATTTCTCCCGAGTGGAACGAAGCCAAGCAGCCCGTATACAACTACACAGAAAATGAACATCAAAAAATACTCAAGCCCTTTCGAGATGCTTTGCGCAGATTCAGCATCGACTCAGATCGAGTATTTATCGCAGGACATTTCATGGGTGCCGACGCCGCTTGGGATTTGGCCCTCGCTCATCCAGATATCTGGGCTGGTGCCGTTATGGTCGGTGCAATTGCGAAAAAGTACATCATTCAATATTGGCAAAATGGTAGATATGTCCCCTCCTATTTTGTCAACGGAGAATTTGACGGGGAGAACCCGATGTTTCTCAACGCGTCAACCTGGGATAACCTCTTGGACGATCGCAAGATCGATACGATGATCGCTCTGTACCAAGGACGCGGGCACGATCACTTCCAAGAAGAGTTACCTCGCATCATCGAGTGGATGCAACTTCCTTCGAGACGAAGAGTTATGCCCGATAAGTTTGATGTCGTCACCAGCCGCGCCGGGGATCGATACTTCTGGTGGTTTGAAACAGGCCAGTTGAACCCGGACAAGTTAGTGCATCCACTTTTAGAACCGGAACGGTGGGACCGCTACGAAATTGAAGCCGCACTCAATCGCGACACCAACGCAGTAAAAATCCTCAAGGCCGCCGCAAAGGAATACAGCATTTGGCTCAATGATTCCATGGTGGACTTTTCCAAGAAAATCACCATCGAATCCAAAGGCAACTCTCGCAAACTTGATATCACAGGAAGCACACAAGTTATTCTCGAAGATGTCCTGGGACGCGCTGACCGGCAGCACCCCTATTGGGCCAGAGTCGACCTCCCGCTACGGCAGTAGCCCTTAGATCATTTCTTGATCATCCGCTAAACTAAAGCCGAACTCCCTCCCCCTACCTCTTTATGGGCTAACTATGCACCAAGATCCTTGCCGCGTGCTTGTGTTCGGCGCACACCCCGACGATGCCGAGTTCTTTGCTGGCGGATTCCTACATAACCATGTGGCACATGGAAATGCAGTTCGAATCATTAGCGTAACAAACGGCCAATCAGGACACCATTCACTACCCCATGATACCTTGGTCCAACGCCGCCGCATGGAAGCCAACGCGTCGGCAGCAGTGCTTGGGTGCGAAGCCATCGTATGGGACTATCCCGATGGATATCTCACACCGTCAATCGCAGTTCGGGAATCCATCATCCGCGAAGTCCGCGAATTTCAACCAGATCTCGTTCTTACGCATCGACCTTGGGATTATCATCCTGATCATCGCGCTGTGGGCCAAGCAATCCAAGATGCCTCCTACATGGTGATGGTTCCAAAGATCGTGCCAAGCACCCCCGTCGCACCGCGAGAACCTGTCGTCGCCTATATGGTGGATTTGTTCACCAAACCAGTTCCATTCCAAGCAGACTTTGTTCTGGATGCAACTCCCTACATTGACGGTGTTGTACAAATGTTAGCCCAACACACTAGTCAATTCGGTGAATGGTTGCCTTGGATCGAAAAGACAGAAGTCCCACACACCATCGGCAGTAACGATTGGGTTCGCTGGCTTAAGTCTTGGTTTCTCGAAAAGGTTCAGCTGCGAACGGATCGATTCTGGAAGAAAGAATGGGGCGCAAATCCACTCTTGGTAGAAGCTTTTGAAATCTCAGAATACGCCGGAAAACTATCGCCACAACAAATCCAAAAACTGTTTCCCAAGTGCCACCAATCTCACTCCCCATTTCTACCACCAAAAAGTTAAGTAGAGGTATGCAGACACTAGCCGTTATCGATTTTGAAACCGCGAATCACCAACCAGGCTCCGCTTGCCAACTAGGCATTGTCGTGCTGGAGGGATGGGATATCGTCCGTGAACACAAATGGAACATTCGCCCACAACGGCTCTACTTCTCTCCAAGATGCATCCAAGTCCATGGAATTACCCCAGAGGATGTCGCAGACTGTCCAACCTGGGATGCCCTCTGGGGAGAGATTCACAACATCCTCGACGGAGCTGTAGTCATCGCCCATAACGCAGGGTTTGATGCTCGTGTACTGAGTTCAACTTGCGCTCTATACGATCTTGCAATCGGCCCTATCGATGTACAATGCACACGCTTAATCGCCAAACGCAGTTGGCCATCGCTGCAATCCCACGCACTAGCCGCAATGGCAGATCATCTCGCTATTCGATTCGAACATCACGATGCACTAGAAGACGCGCGCGCAGCGGCAATCATCTTGCAACAAGCAGCGAAGAGAGCGCAGGCCGAACACCTCGAGGCACTCGAAGAGACTCTTGGGGTACAACGCGGCCGCATCTGGAGCGACCGAATCAAACAACCTCGAAGCATTCGCCGTTCCCGTATTGAAACGGTGAACGAAAACCAACCAAGACACGAGAAACGCACCTTCCGACGCGACGGCACACCACGCGTTGAACAAGCCGAATTACGAGGAAAACGGGTCGCAGACGAAATACTCAAACAATGCGACACCGGACTTCCACTTGCAGGCAAACACATCGTGCTCGTGGGGACTCTACTAGGGCTCGACCGCCAAGACTCCGTCGGATTCCTCGAACAACTCGGAGCAACCGTTCAGGCCGCAATCAATATGCAGACCCATTATGTCGTCCAAGGTACCCCGGCCACCGACGGCTCCATGGCGGACGCTTTGCTCTCCCTCGGATCACGTCAACAAAGTGATGTTCAAAAGCGACGCGACGAAGGACAACCACTACATCTGATTTCTCAACGCCAACTATTGGCCATTCTGCCCGCAGGACTCGCAGCAGCCCGAGGTGACTTTTATGGATGAAATTGAATCTCCCAAACATCTGATCAACCACGAACAAACTGTCGATACCGAACAATCCATCGAGTCGCAGAACCCATCAAACCCAAACGGATTCAGATTTCCGCAATCAGTCATCGGCATCGGTACAGACATCATCGAATGCGACCGCATCAGCCAAATGCTTCAGAAGCATGGCGATACGTTTCTACAGCGTGTGTTTACTCCCGATGAAATCGCCTACTGTAGCCGCCATCAAATCCCCGATCAGCACTATGCAGGGCGATGGGCCGCAAAAGAAGCAGTACTGAAAGTACTGGGGACAGGCTGGGCAAAAGGAATCCAATGGACCGATGTCGAAGTCGTGCGAGACGCTGCCGGTGCACCGAGCATTCGTCTAGAGAATCGTGCTGCCGAAATCGCCAAAGAACTAAAGATCCGCTCGGTGCTTATCTCCATCTCCCACTGCAAAGCTTTCGCAACTGCCTTTGCTGTCGGAATCCCTTAAACACAACTCACTCCGTCGTTTCGCTCCGAATCATACCGGGGATCGATGGAATCCCCGCATGAAGTATCTTAAGCTGAATATTCAGCTTGAGGTTGTCACACCGTTCGTGAATTACCTCTGATTGATTGTTGAAAAGCAACGATGAATTCTCCTGGGTGTAATATCCATTAATCGCACTGATCAAACCCAATATGTCGCTAACAGTCGAGAGATACAGCAAATTCTCATGACGCCGCTCGGGATCCATCTCTCCAAGAATGTCTTTGTTGCTCTGTAGCATACTCAAAAGACTCACGAGCGAATTCAACTCGTGAAATCGCTTGCGGTAAACCCACATCTCTAGACCAAGCAGTGCTAAGAACGCCAAAATGATGTTGATCAGTATGCCGAGAAAAGCATCAACCCCTTGGAAAACCTCACTTGCATCGTGCGCATCGAATTCAAACTCCGATGCTCTCAGCGGAGCTATCGCACTTTCATACTGAGAAGCAACCGTCGCAATAGTCTTTGAACTAACCCCCTGCCGGGCAACCAAATAAATCGGAATTCGATAAGACTGAATCGATTGCGACGGTATAAGTGGATTCTGCTCGATATAGCCTTGCTCCAAAACGGCTGACTCAGGATACCCAAGCTGCCTTGCGTGAACCCCCAAATACGGAGCCTGAAACTCGAATCCAAACTGAAGCAGTTTTTCAATTCGACGAACATGATCCGTATCCGTAAGGTTGATCACCATGAATGCGGCATCGATCTGATCGAGCATTTGATCACTCAACTCCTCGTCAGCACTACCCTGGGTCAACTCGCTCCACTCGTGAACAAACTCTACAGAATCCAAACAACCCCAACGCTTGAAAAAGTCAATCGCGACGCTGTGACTTCCTTCTCCCTTTGGGCCGGTTAGCACTGAATGAAAACTCTTCGGCAGATTCTTGTCCGGCCTAGTCATCCAAACCAGCCACTCGTCGCTCGGTGTCCGCAAAGTCACCCATTGCGGCGACAACGGTATCCCCCCTTGAATCAACGCAAAATCCACCTTCTTGCGATTCAACTCTTCAATCGCTTGGGCTGAACTATCGACAAGCACGGGACGAAGCGTGTTCTTTCGAAGTGACTTGAGATTCTCTTCCGTAAAATCGCTCGACGGAATCGCAATCGAAACAACAGACACATGCAAGAAATTCCAATAGATCCAAACAAGAAACGATATCAAAGCAAATGCTAAAAAGATGGCCGGCAACTTATTGATCGACCATGGATTGCGAGCCTTCTGCGAAACCCGTTTCGCATGATTCGCAGCAGTGATCACCTCTGCAACAGCAATGCCTAAACCACTGTGCGAAGATAGATCCTGTTCGATGCGAGATTGAATCCGTGTAGCACTTTCGATGATTCCTTCAATCTGAAGCTTCATAGTGATAGCCCATAGCCATGCAATCGTAGAACAATATTCAAGCCCCCTTCAAAAGTGGGGCAAGGATCACAAGTTCGGCTGTACGCGATGCGATGAACAAAAAACGAGTAAACCATTGCGTTTGATATTACCCTGACGCATCAGAATTTGATACAGAACGATTGGCTGGGGGAAAACTTTTCATCGTTCGCACGTTCTGATTGTGCAGAGGTATACCATGACTCCCTCGTCTCTTACGCGGTGGCTTTTTCTGTTGGCTTGGCTCACTACCGGTATCAATGCCCAAGCCGGCATTGTGTTTCAATTGATCGATATCGGAAACGCCGGTGCGGGCACCCAAGCCCGAGCAGGCTTTGAAAAAGCCGCTGCATATTGGGCAAGCCAGCTAGCGGACAACATAACCGTAAACCTGCAAATAGGCATGTCCAACTCCTTGGGCGCCAATACTCTCGGAGGTGCATCCCCAACTTTCGGACTTGCAACCTACTCATTCTTTCGTTCAAAACTCTACGCCGATGCAACCTCCGAAACCGATCGCACCTTCCGCGAAAACCTACCCGCCGACTCGACCTTTAGCCTCTACATCAACCGCACTTCCGATAATCCCAACGGTGCTCTTAGCTCCACACCTTATGTCGACAACGATGGCGGACAGAACAATCGGCTCGTGCGAATGACTAGCGCTAACGCGAAAGCCCTGAAACTACTCGACCCAACCAATGCAACCGTCGATGCTATCATACAATTCAACAGTAACATCGCCTTCGATTTCGATAACTCCAACGGTATAGAGGCAAACCGTTTTGATTTTGTTGGCATTGCTATTCATGAAATCGGACACGCCCTGGGATTCTTTAGCGGTGTCGATGTCCTCGATCAAAATGGACTGTCCTCCTTCTCCGACGATGACTATACGTGGGTAAGCCCCCTGGACTTCACACGGTTCTCTGCTGCCAGCCAAGCCGCCGGAGCCGATCTAGATTGGACCGCCGACAATCGCCAAAAATATTATTCAATCGATGGTGGAACCACCGTCACCGTCGCAAATGCTTGGTCCCGAGGGGTGAGATTCGGCAATGGTCGCCAAGCTAGCCATTGGAGGGATGGAGCAAATTTGGGAATCATGGATCCCACCTTTGCTCCCGGAGAACTCGGTATCGTACGCCCTCTCGACATCCAAGCATTCGATGTGATCGGTTTCGATCTAGCGTCCGAAGTCCCCGAACCATCGGCTCTGGCAATATTCGGCTTGCTCTCGTCGTTCACCATCCGGTTAGGCCGCCGCAACTTCTCACGCCCCAACTCGCCTAAATCACCTAGCTTGAGAAGCAAACAAGAACAGCACCTTTTAGAATAAAACCCTATTCGCTTCGAAAGCGACACTGAAGAACTTCCAAGGACACTTGATCCCAACGAGCGCAATGAGCTATATGACCTTCATGGGATACGCTGCTACCTTGGACTGCCCCACTTTAGGAAACCGGCCGACAATGAACCTTCTTGCGAAATCAGAACGCACCGTTTCGCTATTCGGTATCGGCTTACCAATCGTTCATTGCTACCGCGACGCCGGCTTCAACGGCAAGCCTCGCGGTGTTCTTGCGGCTGCATTTCTTGTAAGCTTGCTCAGCAGTACAGTAATCGCCCAAGAATCTGTTGTGGAATCGAAGCCACTTTCTTTTCCCCCTCAAAGCTTTGTTCCACCACCACTTGCCATTACGCAGCCAACCGAACCACAAACAGTTCTGCCGCAATCACCGCAACTGCCCCCATCCGCACCGTTTCCCAACCAAGAGACACCCACGTCTCGCGGTGCAAACTCCCCCCCGCCACAACCACTTTTCGCTCCCTATGCTTCCGGGCCTCAGTTGAGTTCTAACGAGTTTAGGAACCAAGGCACTACCCTTGATACCGACAGCCCCTGGATTGAATATAGAAAAGACATCCCGGACGAGATCCCAAGCGATTCCTTGCGAACGATCGATGGAGCGGAAATGGGACTCCCTCCGCTAGAAATGCGCGTGACGAAACGAACAAGATACGACGTCTATCGACAACGCGAGTCTACGTTGGGTTACATCCCCGGCGATGGAGATCAATTCGGTTGGCTGGATTTCGATAACACTCCGTATCTCGATGAGCGAGATAAAAGTGGTTTGGCCGCCTCAATCGGCTTGCACCTGCTCTCAGGCCCTAATGTCGTTCCACTACCGCCAAGACTCTGGGACTTCGCGCTGGGATACCAAAAACGAGACTCTTTGGGGCAAATACTCAGCTACGATGTTGCCGCAAACGTCGGCGTCTATAGCGACTTCGAAGACTCCGCTCGTGACGGTGTCCGTGTCCTCGGACATGCCGTCGGAATGCTCCACGCCAACGAAAACCTCGATTGGGTCTTCGGCGTCGACTACCTCGACCGAGATGATTACCGAATTCTCCCCGTAATCGGATACGCATGGCATTCGACCGAAAACTCAGCCTGGAGAATCGAAGCCGTCTTTCCACGCCCTCGCATTGAATACTCCGTCGAAGACTATCGAACCTTCTACATCGCAGGGAAACTCGGCGGTGGAACTTGGGATATTGAAATGCCCAACGACATTAACGAAGTCATGACCTATCGAGACTTTCGTCTGCTCTTCGGCATTGAAACCCACATGCCCAATCAACCGCGATCCAGTGTTGAAATGGGCTGGATCTTCGGCCGCAAACTAGAGTTTCGTGACGGGTCAGGCCCCTTTGAGTTCTCCGACGCTTTCTTGATCCAATGGATTACACGGAATTGACTACACGCCTAACCAAACCTCCAATCATCGCGAATCGGCGCAATTGCGATTCTGTAAAGCGTTGCAGTAGAAACGTTTATCGCCTTTCCAAACAAAAAAACCAAAACTGGACGATGACAAATCGTCGCAAACTTCTACAATAGTCAACTGGGTTTGTGAAAGTTTTCACAAAGTCCCAGCCGATGAGCATCCGTAGATCACTTGTGGCGTTGGTAGCTGGGTGATCTAAGAAGCACTTTTGGGTTAGGGATTCAATTCCGAACCTTCGAAAATTCCTCGAGAGCTTGAGCTAAACAACAAGCCATAGGTGAATCGTGGTAGCACACCTTCCGATCTTGATCTACCTGATTGCGGTGATTGGGTTTGCGGCAGTTTCCCTGATTTTGCCTCACTTGGTCGCACCACGCCGCCCGACGCGGATCAAGGACATGCCGTATGAATCCGGGATGGATCCGGTGGGGGATGCTCGCAAGCCCTTCGACATCAAGTTCTATTTGACCGCGATTCTCTTCTTGGTTTTCGATATTGAACTGCTTTTTCTCTACCCTTGGGCCGTCTCGCTTCTCGCTCCTGACGGAGTCCCCGAAGCCTTCCGACCCGCTGTGTTAGCTGTGCTGATGGTTTTGCTCATTACGCTTGCCCTGGCTTATTGGGTGGCTTACCGCAAAGGAGTATTCGATTGGCGACGCAAATAAACAAACAACTCGGGGACAACGTGTTCCTGACATCATTGGATGCTGCGGCATCTTGGGCGCGAGCGAATAGCTTGTGGCCAATGCCTTTTGCAACTGCATGTTGTGGGATCGAATTGATGAGTACGGCCGCCTCCCGGCATGACTTGTCCCGATTCGGTAGCGAAGTCATGCGGTTCACCCCTCGGCAGTGCGATTTGATGATCGTTGCGGGTCGCGTGGTGATGAAAATGATTCCGGTGTTACAGCGTATTTGGATGCAAATGCCCGAACCAAAATGGTGCATCTCGATGGGCGCGTGCGCTTGCTCAGGCGGCGTGTTCGACACATATGCAGTGGTTCAAGGGATCGATCGATTCATACCTGTGGACGTCTACGTTCCAGGGTGCCCTCCGCGTCCAGAACAACTCATTCGAGCAATCATGGATCTGCAGGACAAAATCAAGAAAACCGGCACTTACAACGCCCGTGAATTCCAATTGCGAATTCTTCCAGATGGTCCGAAACGATTCGATGAAGACGAACTGATTCGAATTCGCGAGCGCAACGGACTCAAACTCGAAGAACACAAGTACGATCCGATCCACTGATAGGAACAATCGTTTCATGACACAGATATCGTCGGATAGTGTTTATAAACAAGCGATCGAGAAGGCCTTGCCTTCGGTCGCTCTGCGTTGGTCTGAATTCCGTGGACAGCATCGCATAGATGTTCCCGCTGCTAATATCGCCACAGCTCTCACGGCCCTAAAAGAAGCGGGCATGGATCAGTTGTGTGATTTGACCGCAGTCGACTTGCTCGAATATCCGGGAGCAACTGATCGATTCGAAGTCGTATATTTGCTGTTGAACACCTCGAACTCCGACCGTTTGACGGTCAGAACATACCTCAACGAACCGAATCTACAGATTCCTTCAGCACATCCGATCTGGATTGCTGCAGATTGGCTCGAGCGCGAAGTCTACGACATGTACGGCATCGTGTTTACCGGTCACCCTAACTTCAAACGCCTGCTCCTACCTGATGCATTCGAGTCTTTTCCATTGCGTAAGGACTACCCGGTAAAGGGTCGCGGCGAGCGTCATAATTTCCCCATCATCACCCGAGCGGAGAGCTAATTCAGATGCCACTGGAATTGATGGATTCGCCTAACGCTGATCCAAATCAGCGAGAAGGCCTGTGGACATTGAACTTCGGTCCACAACACCCCGCCACTCACACTACTCTTCGTTTGGTTTTGCAACTCGACGGCGAAATGGTGATGGACGCGGAACCCGATATCGGGTTCTTGCACAGCGGCTTTGAAAAGCTCGCGGAGGTGCTCGACTACAACCAGTATGTCACCATCGTCGATCGGATGAATTACATCTCGCCGATGGCTAATGAAATTGCGTGGCATCACGCGGTAGAAGGTCTTCTAGGAATCGAACTCACTCCGCGATGCAAGTACATCCGCACAATCTTTGCGGAACTGATGCGAATTCATGACCACCTGCTCTGCACCGGTACCTGCGTGCTGGATCTCGGCGGGGCTACGGCATTCATGTACGCGTTCAATGAGCGCGAAAAGATCTACGAAATTTGCGAACGAGCCAGTGGTCAACGGTTCCATACCGGTTACACCCGAGTCGGTGGACTTCTGTACGACGTTACAGATGACTGGATCGCGATGGTAAAGGACTTCTGCAAGACCTTCCCGAAAGCCTACCGGGATTTCGCAGGCCTGGTCATGAAGAACCGAATTTTCGTCGAACGCACACGCGGAGTAGGCGTGCTGACAAAAGAAGATGCAATCGGTGGTGGTGCAACCGGCCCTGTAGCCCGCGCAAGCGGTGTCGAGCGAGACCTTCGTCGCGATGAACCCTACTTGGCATACGACGACCTCGATTTCGATGTCTGCTGTGCAACGGGCGGAGATTGTTACGCACGCTTCCAAGTCCGCATGATGGAGATGCTCGAAAGCCTCAAGATCATCGAGCAAGCCATCGACAAACTTCCGTCTGGGCCGGTCTTTATTTCCGGCACAGGTAAAGAAGGCTTGCCGGACAAATCAGAAGTGTATCGAAGTATCGAAGGTCTGATTCACCACTTCGAAAACATCATGCCCAATCGGCAGATGCCTTCACCAAAAGAATCCTATTACGGTGCAACAGAATCTCCGAATGGCGAATTGGGATATTACATCGTCTCCGATGGAGACTTCAAAGCCTACCGCGCACGGACACGCCCACCCTCCTTGTTGCACTTCTCTTTGTTTAGCCGCATGATTCGCGGTTGTATGCTCAGTGACGTCGCCGCTGTGCTCGGAAGTATTAACATCATCGCTGCGGAGTTGGATCGATGAGCGAATTGAGTGAAAACGCTAAGCAAACCATTGCGGAGCACTTGCCACGGTATCCGAACAAGCAAGCGGTAACGCTTCCGGCACTGCACGTCGTGCAGCAGGAAAAAGGTTGTGTAAGCAACAAAGCGATGAAAGAGATCGCCGAAATACTCGAACTCTCTCCTGCTCAAATCCTCGACACCGCGACCTTTTACGGATTCTTCCGCACCGAAGAAAACCCTTTGGGTCAGAAAAGAATTTGGGTCTGTCGCTCTATCTCTTGCATGCTTCGCGGTGGCGAGGAATTGCTCGCCGCTCTGTGCGAGAAATACGGTATCGCCCCAGGTGAAACTACCCCCGATGGTAAACTAACTTTGGAACTCGCAGAGTGCCTCGGTGCTTGCGATGGTGCTCCATGCGTTCTGGTCGAAGATGAACTGCACCTGCGATGCTCGGTCGAAGATGTAGAACGATTAGCAAACGAACCTGTTCAGAAGTAACGTCATTCGAATAGCAAGTCCCATGAGGTCAGAAGTGAGCCAAACCGAATTCAAACCAGTACTTCTCGGACGTGTGGGTAAGCCCGATAGCCAAACCCTTGCGACCTACCGCGCTGATGGCGGTTACGAAGGACTGGCCAAAGCACTGAAGATGACCAACACCGAAGTGATCGATGTGGTCAAGAATTCCGGGCTTCGAGGTCGCGGTGGTGCAGGCTTCCCAACCGGACTGAAATGGACGTTTCTCCCAAAAGACATCAACGGCCCTGTCTATTTGTGCGTTAACGGGGATGAAAGCGAACCAGGAACATTCAACAACCGTGTCCTGATCGAAGAAGATCCCCATCAAGTCCTTGAAGGGATCGTCATCAGTAGCTTTGCTACCCGCACTACCACCGCCTACTTTTATCTTCGATACGAATACGGTCGATGCTACCGAGTTTTGAAGAAGGCGATCGACGAAATGTACGCCAACAACCTGTTGGGCAAAAACATTCTCGGCTCCGGGTACGACTTGGATATCTATCTGCACCGCGGCGCATGCGCGTATATTTGCGGTGAAGAAACCGGATTGATCGAGAGCCTCGAAGGCAAACGAGCTTGGCCTCGAATCAAACCACCATTCCCTGCAATCGAAGGCGCGTTCCGACGTCCTACCGTTGTCAACAACGTCGAAACCATGGCTTGTATCCCTCACATCCTAAAGAATGGTCCAGAATGGTTCCAATCGATGGGCATTCCCAAAGACCCGAACAATCCGAGAGATGCGGGCTCGTACGGTCCGAAACTTTATTGCATCAGCGGACACGTAAACAAACCCGGCTTGGTGGAATTACCAATGGGTGTGACCGCAAGAGAACTGATCGATAAACACGCTGGTGGAGTATGGAAAGGCCGCACAGCCAAAGCGGTTATTCCCGGTGGCCTGAGCATGGGTTTCATGACCAATGCCGAACTCGATACCCCCCTGGATTTTAATGGTCCTGGCCGCGTTGGCTGCTTGGGACTCGGAACCGCAGCGGTCGTAGTTATCGACGATCAAACTAGCATGGTTGACGTGTTATACAACTCCTGCCGATTCTACGCGCACGAGTCTTGCGGCCAATGCACCCCCTGCCGCGAAGGTACCGCTTGGTCTACCAAGATCCTCGAACGAATCAGGCAAGGAAAAGGAAAACTTAGCGATATCGACCTGCTCTTAGAAATCTCAAACTCTATAGGTGTGATGCCAGGAACCACGATATGCGGTCTGGCCGACGGTGCTGCTTGGCCGATCAAGACCGCCATTGCAAAGTATCGAGACGAGTTTGAAGAATACATCAAGAGTGGTCGCAAGAGCGAAAGCGCTGCGTTAGCGCACGCCCACTAAGATACCCGTTGGATACATTGATTCAGTTATCACCTTTTTTCGGAAGTGACACCCGTGGTCAAGGTTAAAGTCAACGACATCGAAATCGAAGCGGATCCCAAGGACAACTGCATCTTGGCAGCTCGAAAGGCTGGCGTTGAGATCCCTCACTATTGCTGGCACGAATCCCTCTCTGTAGTTGCTTCCTGCCGCATGTGCTTGGTTGAAGTCGGTGAAACAAAACCCGATGGCACCGTGGCGATGGGACCAAAGTTGGTTCCCGGTTGCCAAACACCCATCAAAGAAGGGACGGTGATCCGCACCGATTCTGCGAAGGTAAAAACCTCTCAGCAGATGACCCTCGAACTCCTCTTGCTCAACCACCCCTTGGATTGCTCGATTTGCGACCAAGCAGGTGAATGCTATCTGCAAGACTACACCTACAAATATGGCAAAGCCCAAAGCCGCTTGGATGAACCAAAACTTCAGCGGATGGACAAGTATCACATCGGGGACCAGATTGCGCTCTTCACCGATCGTTGCGTTATGTGCACTCGCTGCGTTCGTTTTACTCGCGAAATCGCAGGCACCGCTGAATTGCAAGTCGTAGCTCGCGGTTCCCACGAAGAGATTGATGTGTTCCCAGATGAACCATGCAACAACAAACTTGCTGGTAACGTAGTTGATTTGTGCCCCGTTGGTGCCCTTTGCAGCAAAGACTTCCTCTACAAGAAACGTGTTTGGTGGCTCAAACACGGTGAAAGTGTATGCACAGGTTGCTCCACCGGTTGCAGCATCCATGTCGACCAAAACGACAACAAAGTCTATCGGCTCCGACCTCGAGAAAACCCACAAGCTCAAGGGCACTTCATGTGCGATGACGGTCGCTTTGGTTTCAAATACATCCATGATGAACGGCGTTTGAAGTACCCGAAAGTACTTAAGGGACCTGACGTTGCGAACAACAAAGTCAACAAGGCCGGAATCCCCGAAGACTTGGCCTTCGGAGATACTTGGCCCGCTGTTTTAGCTGAGACTCGCAAACGAATCCAAAACGCGATTCAAAATGATCCCTCAGGATTCGTAGCTGTCTTCTCTCCATTTATGACGGTAGAAGAAGCCTACTTACTGGCTTCGTTGATCAAGGGATTCGATTCACGAGCCCGATTGGTACTTGGCCCCATCCCAGTTGTTGGCGAAGACGACCAATACCCCAAAGGCCCCAAGGGTGAAGCGCCAGCGGCGAACAAAGTGAAGTTCACAATCCGCGCCGAGAAGTGCCCGAATCGTCTGGGTGTCGAAGCAGTCCTCAAACACTTCGAAGGTTCAGTCACACGCGTTGAGTCCCTGCCCGCTTCCGCCGCAAGTGCTTGGTACGTCGTGGGTGGATACAGTGCCGGTTGGGTGACCGAAGCTGTCGATCGAGCAATTGGCACACCTTCGCTGCTAATCGTTCAAGACATCTTCCCATCGCCTCTTTCCGAGCGTGCAGACATCGTTTTGGCCGCCGGTAGTTTCGCAGAACGGGACGGAACTTATGTCAACCATGCGGGGCTGGCACAAGCCGCTCATGCCGCAATCCGAACACCTGAGGAAGCGAGAGCTGACGGACGGATCTTGATGGAACTAGCCGGTCGAACCGGTTTGTTCAATGCCATGGCATTGCGAAAAGAAATTGGCGCAGCGATCAATGAGCTATCCGTGATTTCCGTAGGAGATCTCGGCGAGCATGGAGTGCGTTTAACCAAACACGCTGTAGCAACGGCGAGATAAGCACTTCAGAACTTGGAAATCAAGGAAAACGAAATGATTCAATACCTCAAAGACGCATGGCCAACCCTCTGGCCGATCCTCGCTGCGATTGCGATTATCCTCGCAGTCGTTCCGTTCTTGGGTCTGTACATGACCTTCATCGAACGCAAGATCGCCGCATACGTTCAAGACCGCGTAGGTCCAAACCGTGTCGGGCCGTTCGGGTTGTTCCAAGCCGTTGCCGACGGGATCAAGATCTTCTTGAAAGAACAAGTCATTCCAGATCACGTTTACACGACGTTGTATTTCATAGCACCAACCTTTAGCTTGATGACTGCCATGTTCGCCTTGGTCGTCATGCCCTTTGGACCCGTTGATGCAGACTACAAAGAAGGGTTTCGATTCATCGTTGCCCCAGGTGTCGACATCGGGATCCTTATGATGGTTGCCGTCAGTTCGCTATCCGCCTACGGAATCATCGTCGGTGGTTGGGCCTCGAATAACAAGTATTCGGTCTACGGCGCAATTCGCTCTTGCGCCCAGTTTATTAGCTACGAAATCCCCCTCGGACTCTCCCTTATCGGTGTGATTGCGATCACGGGGTCTTTAAACATCGAAAGAATTGTCGCGGCACAATCAACAAGCTTGCTCGACTGGAACGTCTTCTGGCAACCGCTTGCTCTGCTGGTCTTCTTCACCAGCGCCCTCGCGGAAACCAACCGACTCCCGTTTGACCTTCCTGAGTGCGAGCAAGAATTGGTAGGTGGTTTCCACACAGAGTATAGCGGTATCAAATTCGTGCTGTTCTTCTTAGCCGAATACACTCACATCGTAACTGTCAGCTTTTTGACAGTTCTGCTGTTCTTCGGAGGATGGCACTTCCCTGGTCTTCCAGGTCCTGCAGGAGCTTCCATCGTTGTTTTGCTTCTCGGTCTACTAGTTCTGTTAATCAAAGTATCCATGGTTGTAGGGTTGATCATGTTGTTGCGATGGGCTTTACCTCGCTTCCGATTTGATCAATTGATGGGATTGGCTTGGAAGGGCCTGATTCCTCTAGCTTTGGCGAATCTCGTTGGTGTTGCAGTCGTCCTGACGTTAGGGTTGCCCAAGCACTTGCTGCTGATCACGGCAGCCTTACCGGTGGCAGCGGCCTACTACAGTGCGGCGAAATTCAACCAGACAATTTCTACTGAGAATGCTCTGCGAGCGGGTCTGTCACGAAAGCAAGCGGTGTCGTATGAGTGAGACCAAGAAAAAGAAGTCGGTCAAATGGGGCGAAGATCCAAAGATGAGCGTACTCGATGCGCTGTATTTGCCAGCCATTGTTTCCGGTTTGGCAACTGCTGTTCGCCACGCGGTATCGGGGAAACCGATGACGCGGCAGTACCCCGAAGTCGAACCGGAGATTCCGCCGAATTACCGAGGCGTCCATCGGCTTAATCGAGACGAAGAAGGGCGGGTTAAGTGCGTGGCATGTTACATGTGCCAAACCGCTTGTCCAGCAAACTGCATCGAGATCATCGCGGCACCGGCCCCCAAAGATGACCCTCACTGGAAGGATCGCGATAAGTTCCCCGAGACCTTCACCATCGACGAATTGCGATGCATTTACTGTGGCATGTGCGAAGAAGCTTGTCCGGTCGATGCAATAGAACTTACAAGTGTTTACGACCTGACAGGAATGACCCGGGAAGAAATGATCTTCGACAAAGAAAAACTCTTGTCGGTGTTCGATGAAACCGTTCAAACCGGACGCGACCCGGTCCGAACACATCGCGGAGTCCTTGGCCCCGCTGCGATAACCGCACCTTCTGCGAAAGATGCTCCGCCTCCTCCGGGACGCGGACGTCATGGTTAGTCGATCGATAGGTCGAGCTTTGATTATCGAATGAATTTAAGAGGCAAAACGTGAATCCCCTTTCTATCGACCCGAATCGACTACCGGTGGTATCCGGCGAGCAGATTCCGGGAAGCCTATCGCAGGCCATGTTGCTTGTGATCCTTCTCGGTGCTGTAGCTTACCTGTTGCTACAACATGGAGTGGTCAAATCCAAATCTGTGCTTGCTGCAGGTCTAGGTGTCTTCGCCTTGGCCGTAGCTCTCGCGTTTAGCGTAATCCCACTGCAACTCGATGCGATCGTTCGGATGTGTTTCAGCGTCCTTGCTGTCGGAGGAGGATTGGCGTTCATCACGGCAAGGGAACCTGTTCATGCAGCCTTGGGTTTTGCCACCGCTGTCCTGTCAGCATGCGGTGTTCTTTTTATGCAATCCGCATACTTCATCGCTGCCGCAACAATGATTGTCTACGCCGGTGCAACAATCATCATCTTTTTGTTCGTGTTGATGTTCGCACAGAAAAGTAAGTTGCGAACCTATGACATTCAATTGACAAATCCACTGATCGCTACAGTTGTCGCTTCAGCGCTCATGTTTGCCATCGCTTGGAGCGTTGCTGAGCCCGGCGAAGTTCTGCCTATCAAGGTCGACCTCACGCGACCCTACAGCTTGGCAATGCCCGGAGATGCACCGGGAGAAAAATTGCCACCAACGGTTCAACCCGACATGAGTGCAGAAGAGCGAGAAGCCTTCACACCAGCAAAAACCTCGGGACTCGGTCGCTCGATGTTCACCGATTACCTGCTAGCAGTAGAACTCGCAGGAACCGTGCTGTTGGTAGCCACAATCGGTGCGATTGTTTTGGCTCAAAGAACGGAAAGGGATGCAGCGTGAACTACTCCGAAGCCCACAATTTGTTGTTGCTAGGCGGCATCCTTTTCGCAATTGGACTGATCGGTTTTCTAACCCGTCGCTCCTTGATCCTGATGTTCCTTTCCCTCGAAACCATGCTCTCAGGCGTCAGTTTGAACCTGATTGTTTTTTCGAAAATGCACCATAACTACCAAGGCCAAATTTTGGCGGTCATGGTTCTGACCATCGCAGCATGTGAAGCGGCGATCGCACTGGCAATGGTTGTCTCCCTGTTCCGGCGAAAACCAACGCTGGATGTTCAAGCTTGGGACGAACTCAGCGAGACGATTATCCCTCATTCGCCTGACGAAGAATTCGAAGGATTTGCACAGGAAGAGCACTACCCAACGCTGGTACCTGCTGGACTCGATCCATTGGACAAACCAGTGCCTGGTGGATTGCAAGCCGCAATAGAAAAAACGACTGGAACTTTGTCCGGGGCATCTACCGGAAACGCGGAGGTCAATCAACGTGTCTAACTTGGAATTGTTCGCTTGGCTTGTCCCCATCGCCCCTTTGATCGGGTGTATCCTTTGCGCGATACTCTCCTTTCGAGGTGACACAAAGGTCGCACACATACCGGCCATCGTATCCCTTTTGGTCTCTGCTATCTGTGCATTAGCGATCCTATTCCAGTGGAATGCGGAAAGCTCCGACACGGGATTTGCATTGGTCGAAGGATACCGCTACTTGAACATCGGTGGTGTAAACCTAAACCTCACTCTCCGGATCGACACCCTTTGCTTAACGCTCTTGTCGGTGGTGACTTCCATTTCGGCAATGATCGCGATCTACTCCAAAGGGTACATGCACGATGACCCCGGATACGCCCGCTACTTCGCCGTCTTCTGCGGGTTCGTATTCTCCATGACCATGCTGGTCCTATCCCACAACCTCTTGATGATGTACGCGTTTTGGGAAGGGGTTGGAACTTGCAGTTACCTGTTGATCGGTTTTTGGTTCCGCAAACCTTCCGCGGCTCGTGCTGCGACCAAAGCGTTCCTCGTCAATAGAATCGCTGATACGGCGTTCCTATTTGGAATCCTTCTACTCAGTTACGCCATCGGACACACGGATGTCGGCGCGGGCAAAGACTTTTTCGCAAGACTGGACTTTCAAACCATATTTGACGCTGTCCCCGTACTAGCCGCAAAAGATGGCTCCCTGGTGACACTCATCGGATTTCTTCTCATGATCGGGGCGATTGGCAAGTCGGCTCAGTTCCCCTTCCACGTATGGTTGCCCGACGCGATGGAAGGCCCAACTCCAGTATCGGCGTTGATCCACGCTGCAACGATGGTTACTGCAGGTGTCTATTTAATGGCTCGCTTAGCACCTTTGACGACCCATACTCCATCGGTGCTGATCACTGTCGCTTGGCTCGGCGGAATCACATCACTGATCGCGGCGGTGATGGCGTTGTACCAAGACGATCTCAAACGGGTCTTGGCGTACTCGACGGTCAGCCAACTAGGTTACCTTTTTATGGCCCTAGGCACCGGTGCGGTGAAAGACCTGATGACGGTCGCTGTAGTTGCCGCGATGTTCCACCTAGTGACTCACGCCTTCTTTAAAGCCCTCCTTTTCCTCTCTGCTGGCAATGTCATGCACGCGATGGGAGACGTGATCGATATGCGGGAGTTTTCTGGGCTCAAACGGGTGCTTCCAAAAACCAACATCCTGTTCGGTATCGGTGCTGCCGCACTCGCGGGTATTCCTCTCCTCTCCGGTTTCTTCAGTAAAGACGGTGTGCTGGGAGTATTGGTTGAAGCCGGTAACGACACAATGGTCGGAGGTCACTTCACCGTTCTCCTGGGAATCGGTTTTATCACTGCACTGCTGACCGCTACCTACACTGCAAAAGCCTATTTTAAGACGTTCCATGGCGTAGAGAAAATCCCTGCAGCTGCAGGACATCATGCTCATGACGCGAGTGGCGTTATGCTCGCTCCAATGGCTGTCCTTGCTGTAGGCGCCTTGGGTGTTGGCGCACTCTTAGGTCCAACAGGCCGAATCTCTGAGTACGTATCGCTAACCCCATGGTTACACCACCACGAACACCATGAGCCAATGTGGCTGCTAGCTACATCGTCCCTCATCGCAATCGCCGGCGTTTTCCTCGGATACGGCTTGAGCCGTCGAGCACCTTCTTCGGATGGCTTGCTGAAATTGGTTGCTGACTTTGGTCGCAATCGGCTCTACATCGATTGGTTATACGAACGCATTGTGGTCGAGCCCATGCTTTGGGTCGGTCGCGTCTTGACTTGGTTTGACACAACGATCATCGGCTCGCTGACCGAAATGGTTGCTGGACTCCCACGAGTCCTAGGACTGGCAGGACAGCGCATCCAGACTGGTCGTATTCCCGCTTACAGTTTCCTCACCGCAGTCGGTATCGCTGCGGTAGCGATTTGGATTGTCACGAGAGCGAATTGGTAACCATGAATATCTTGATCCCACTTCTTGTCTTGGTTCCTTTCGCTGCGGCACTGGTCATATTCAGCTCCGGTGCTCGTGCAAAGGCCATGGTCGCATTCGGTGTGCTCGCAGCATTCCTGACTCTGCTCCTCAGCATCGGGTTGGTCGTTCAAGTACACCAAGCCCCACTGATCGAAAACGCATCAGGGTCCATTGCACCACGCGTGGAATTCGCCCCCGAAGCTCTTCGAATCGCACTGCCCGTTTCCGTCGGTGGGCAAGCCATCCAATGGCGACTACTGTTCGGCGCAGACGGCATCTCGTCCCTGATGGTCCTCCTGACGGGAATCGTCGGTTTCTTCACCGTCTGGTTGGCAAGTTATCAAATCACGAATCGCACGGCGACTTACATCGGATTACTTCTCGCATCGATCTCGATGCTCATGGGCGTATTTCTCGCCATGGACCTCTTATCGTTCTACTTGTTTTTTGAAGCAGTTCTGATTCCACTGATCTTGCTGATCCAAGGCTGGGGGAATGGGGAAGCTCCCGCAGCTTCCGCAAGACGCTTCTTGTTGTTCACTCTCGCCGGTAGCATTCCAATGGTCATCGGCTTGATTTCCTTGGCAACCTCCCCTGTGCGATACGGGCACGAGTCGACCGTTTCACTTCCAGCACTTTCGGAAATTGCCGCTACAGCCATGACTGGTTCAACGGCGGTCACCGCCCACGACTCCTGGACTCTCTGGCTATTGCTACTTGGCTTTGGGATCAAACTAGCAATCTTGCCATTGCATACTTGGCTTCCGACAACATACGCCGCTGCTCATCCGAACACTACGTCGCTAGTTGCTTCGGTCGTTGCGAAACTCGGTCTGTACGGTATCCTTCGGATAGTGATTCCGTTGACACCCGCAGCTTTATCGTACGAAGCTCAAATGGTTATCGGAACTCTCGGGGCAATTGTCATCGTCTACGGTGCCATGATCGCCCTGACGAAAGACAACCTTCGGCATGTGTTGGCCTACAGCTCTCTCTCGCACGTTGGTTTCATCACTCTCGGGATGATGAGCATGACTAAAGAAGGCCTCGGTGGTGCGGCCTTGCAAATGTTCAACCACGGCTTGATCACTGCGGCGATGTTCTGGATTCTCTCAATGCTCGAAGAACGTCGCGGCTCGATTTCACTTGCTTCCGAAAATCGCGGAATGGCCGCCCAGTATCCAAAGCTGGCTGTGCTTCTCGTATTTTTCACCCTCGCTGGTGCGGGGCTCCCTGGTCTCAATGGATTCGTGGGTGAATTGCTCACAATGTCAGGCATGATGCGAGTCTGCGGGACCTTGGTAGCGATCGCGGTCCTCGGCACCGTACTCGGTGCTTGGTACGGCTTGAAAATTGTTCAACGCCTTCTATTCGGTAGCAACGGACAAACGGTTGATCTACACCACCACCCGAAAGGTGCGATGGACCTGACACAACGAGAATGGTTGCCTCTGGTTCTCGTAGCTTTCTTGTGCCTGTACATCGGCTTGTTCCCAATGCGAACCATGAAACTGTTTCAACCAGATACCGACCGATTGGCCACTTGGGTCGAACCGGTCAGCAAACAAGCACATCCCGATATGGATGTTCTTGCTTCCAACTCAGGGGCTCAATAGGCCTTCGCCTTTTAGTGAACAACATAAGAACGTAGCGAACGAGCAAGTAAGAAAGAGCGAGAGAATACCGTGGATGCCATCCAAAGCATAAAGGCCGCCGCTAGTCACCTGACTCCTGAAATCGTGTTGCTCATCGGCGGCTCGCTGGTTATGAGCGCTTCGGTGTTTCAGCGCAAACGGGAGCGAGAAGATGTGCACTCGGATCGATCGATGTATGCCGCATCTGCCCTCGTGTGCTTGCTCCTCGCAATGCTCGCGAGTTTCTGGCGGGGCGTGCCCCAGTTGGCACCAGATGCCTTTGGCCTCTTTCGATTCGATGCAACCGCTCTCGCTTCCGAACGGCTGACGTTTCTCGGCGGACTGATCCTAATTCTTATGTCCTGGTCGACCGCTCCGAAAGGACGAATGGCTGAGTACTACGGAGCTTTGCTCATTATCCTCGCAGCCATTCCTATCGTCGGCGCTTCCAATGATTTGGTTTCGCTCTTCCTAGGACTGGAACTTGTAAGCATCCCAACTTACGTTCTGCTGGGCATCGTCAAGTCTGATAACACGGGCCTGGAAGCTGCCTTGAAATATTTTATGCTCTCGGCGTTCGCCTCCTGCTTCTTCCTCATGGGAATTAGCTACCTCTACGGTTTTTGTGGTTCGACCAATTTAATGGTGATCCAAGCTGGCTTTGGAGAAGGCAAGCGACTCATGGCACTAGGTCTTCTGCTCGCCATGTGCGGATTGGCCTTCCGAATCACCGCCGTTCCATTCCACTTCTATGCCCCTGACGTCTTCGAAGGCACCTCAGTAACTCTTGCAGGTGCGATGAGCTACCTTCCAAAGGTCGCAGGATTTGTCGCTCTGATCCGTTTAATTGGTGCAGGAACTCTTAGCCAAGGCGCAAGCTCAGTGATTATTCCGGTGCTGCTAGTTTGTGCTGCCCTGACGATGTGCATCGGTAACGTTCTTGCCGTAGCCCAAAACAACCTCCGTCGGATGATGGCCTACTCCAGCGTTGCACACACCGGATACCTGCTCCTCGCTTTTGTTGCCTTGATTCGGCAAGATGCAAGCGCAAACGTACTGTTCTCCTATCTCGCCGCCTATGCTGCGATGACACTCGGTATGTTCGCTTGCCTCGGCGAAATTGAAGCAGCAGGTGGCAAGTCCCACTTGATCGGCGATCTTGCAGGAATGTTCTACCGTCGGCCAGCCGCCTCCATCGGTCTTACCGTCGCTCTGATCAGCTTGATCGGACTCCCTCTTACCGCTGGTTTCTGGGCCAAGTTCATGGTGTTTGTCGGCGTGGTAGCGGATCGCCGTGTCGATTCAGTCAGTTTGATCATGGGTGTTCTGATGGCGTTTAATGCTGTAATTGCCGCCGGTTACTACTGGCGCGTCCTCAGTACCCTCTACTCGAAGAGTGTCTCAGATGTTCCTCTGCGAGTCTTCCGACCAAGCCTCTTTGTGGCTTACACCATTTGCACCGTTCTGACCATTCTCTGGTTCTTTGTACCGGCGTCCATGTAATGCGTTGGGCCTTCCTTGGACTCGGTCGCGTAACTCACCGGATGGTTCAAGCCGTCCGTGCCGCCGGTCATGAGATTCGTGTCGGAGCAGGTAGAAATCCTGACAAACTGGCTCAATGGCTAAGCCAGTTTTCTGTTCCTTATGGGACTACAAATTTTCAGGAAGCGATCGAGCGGTCGGATGTCGATGCTGTCTACATCGCGGTGCCTCCTGCACTTCACTTGGATTTAACACAAACTGCTCTTCGGCTCGGCAAAAGGGTACTCTGCGAGAAAGCACTAACGCAGTTCCCAAGCGAAGCAAACGAGCTGTTGGAAACAGCAAAACGAACCGGAACTGTTGCTGTTGATGCGACCGCATTTCCTCATCACCCGAGATCTCTGCGGATGCGCGAAGTAATCGAAAGTGGAGAATTGGGAGAGATTTGCCGAGTCACGGTCGCTTGCAGTGTTGGAAACATCCTAGATCGCAAAGACCACCGTGGTGACGCTTCCGTAGGTGGCGGCTGCTTGCTCGACCTAGGCTGGTACTGCGTTTATTCCACCGCATGGCTGACAGGTTTTGAAGCCGACACGATGCACTCGGAGGGTACTAGAGTTTCTCAATCACCCGAATCGGCATGGTATCAAGTACAAACCATGGCAAGACTGAAGCAATCGAACCTCGAAGCCTTGCAAGGACGAAACTGCTCACCTCACCGCAGCCTTCTAGCGAGTTGGGACTGCGGCTACGAAGCGAACGGCCGAAAATGGATCGAAATATCCGGCACCAAAGCTTCCCTGATCTGCGACGACTTCCTGCGTCCTTGGGATATCGAAAAACCTCGATTCTGGGTGCATGGGCATGACGGAAAAGCACGCGCGGAATTAGTGGGCGAAGGAGTATTTCAGGAAGTGAATCTAGTTCAACATGTCGCTGATGTCGATCTGCAACAGAGTCTTAAAGACCTAGAGATCGCCGTTATGGTTCAAAATACTCTAGGGCGCATCGAAGCCGACCTTCAACCCAACCAACCCCCACGCTGAAACACCAAATCGTTTAGCAGTCAGCCGTAGGCGTACCAGCCAAATCGTTTAGCAGTCAGCCGTAGGCGTACCAGCTAAATCTTCCACGATCCACTCAATGCAACTTTGAATCGCTACGGAATCTCGACTAGCAATTGACTAGCCAATCTAACGAGCCGGTGTACTTCTCAACGGCGTCATGATTCAAACGCACGCCAAGTCCCGGCACCGATGGTATTTGCAAAAAGCCTTGCGAATCGAGTTTCCATGGAGTCTCAACCAATTCATCGATAAATGGGGAGCCGGTCAAGTACTCCACAAAACGTGTGTTTGGTATTGCTGAGGCTAAGTGGAGATCTGCCGCAAGCCCGATCGCAGTGTTCCATCCGTGGGGAACGAATTCGACACCAAAATCCTGTGCTGTCCAAGCAATTCGACGCTCTTCACTCAAGCCACCGACCTTAGTGACATCCGGTTGAATAATGTCGAATGCACGCCGCGCCAACCATGGTAAAAAGGCTTGCCGTCGCGTCAGAACTTCGCCACCCGAAATCGGAACAGGAGATTCTTCTCGCAGCTTAACAAAATCATCGAGAGAATCAGGGCTTAATGCTTCCTCAAACCAAGTCACATGATAGTTCTCCAACATGCGAGCAGTCTGAATCGCCCACTTGTAAGTTTGATGCCAATAAGCGTCAGAACCACCCGCATCCACCATCAAGTGGCAATCATCTCCAATTGCTTCTCGGGCTGCGGCGACGATTGCCTCGTCTTTCGCAGCGGAATGACGCCCGAACGGCCCCCACCCAATCTTGAACGCTCGAAAACCATTCTGTTTGACTTGTAACAAGCTCTCTTTCATCAGCGCCGGCTCTTGCATTAAGAGAGAGGCGTAAGGCTGAACTCGATCGATGTATCGCCCGCCGAGCAACCGACCGACAGGTTGCCCCGTGGCTTGCCCTAACAAGTCCCATAACGCGATGTCGACTCCGCTGATCGTATGAGTGATCGATCCACCGCGCCCCAACCAAAACATATGCTGATGTAGCTTTTCACTGACACGCTCAGGCTCGAGAGCATTTTCGCCGGTATACAACGGGCGAAGCACATCCAAAGATGCTTGAACGAGCCGATCATTTGTGAAGACACTGCCAAGTCCAACATGGCCGGTATCGGTATGCACTGCGACTAAGGTATGCACACAATCATCGGGGCGCAATTCGTTGCTCCAACCTCCCTCAGGAGTCGCGCCTCGTAACCCAGCACACGTAATTTTCGTAATCTTCATCATTCAAAAGTTATCATTCAAAAGTTATCGTACAAAAGTTCTGGAATTCAGACAGGGAATAGAAACAATACAGCGAGCAAGAAACAGCATCGTCCGAAGGGACCTATTGTACCGAGGATCAACTACTTGTGTTCCTTCGATAGATCTCGACGGTGGAACGAAATTCAACTTGGGCATCCAACGGAAATACAGGACGCGCACATCGTTGATGCCCTAGACTCCTCAGATTTGCACTCGACGAACCTGGTGCATCAATCAACAACATGTGGCTACACCACGCAGCGTACATCGCGTGTTGACAGTGTGGCGACTTAATGACAACTGCGTCAAAGTTTCTTGGGTTCTGACCATTCGCAAAGTAGAACGAACGATCGTAAAGATTTACACCACGACTTGAGACCACAAGCGTAAGCGTATTCGATTCGATCACAGCCGTTGGACCAGAATCCCAAAGTTCTCCAAACGACTCACTACGAAACAACCCATCACTCAACGATCGAACCTTGCCTTCAATCGTGATTGGCTTGAACCGATCAGGATCCAAAGTACCTCCGATCTGAACCTTTACTTCCCCTCCTACGCCGGCACGAAAAGCGGCTTCCGCCGCAGGACGATCGACAATCGGAGCTAACACTCGACCGGAGTACCCACATTCGAGAAGTGCCTTAATGACGGCATTACTATCCCCCGAAGCACCAGAACTCGTCGCATCAGCAGCATCGACCAATCCAATCGTGCTGCGTGTCGACGAGGATTTTACACGGTGAATTTCGAGCACTGTTTTTTGCAACTCTTCGAGCGATAACAATGGTACTTGCATCTTCTCTCGATAGCTCCAGAACTCTTCTGCTATACCTATCGCCGTATTACGAGCTAACGATTCATCGTCATCCGTCACGACAAAACTCACACTTCCTAATTCTGGAACATCGGTAAATGGATTCCCAATGAACATCCCCGCGCTCACCCCATGAGCACTGCTCTCACAATTTTGTGCAGCTCGGATGCATCGTCCGAACAAACCCGTTTCGGTGATCAACTCATCACCTCGGACCAAAGCCGGAATCGCTATTCGAGCGGTAAGAGGCCGAACTTGTTTCCGAACTATTTTCAACAATAGTTCTGCCGCTCGCGCTCCCGTCTCAAAAAAATCCACATGCGGATAAGTGTGGTAAGCGACAATTGCATCGGCATGCTGAAACATCTTGCGCGTAGCGATTCCATGCAGATCCAATGAGACAACGATCGGTATTTCCTCGCCAAGAATCCCCCGAGCTTGTTCCAATAAAAACCCCTCCGGGTCGAACTCGTTCTCGGCACACATCGCACCATGCATGCAAAAATACACACCATCAATCGAACCCGTTTTCATCGCCAGACGGATCTCTTCGAGAAAGTCTTTCGAGAGGGTCGCCCAAGCATCCGACGCAAGTGTCCCACCTGAAGTAATAAAAAAAGCACTGTATGCCGGGATTAATTCAACCTGAGCATCCTGATCAAAAATACTCAGCGCCCCGCCAATTTCGTTCCGAACCGTTCGGTGATAGTCGATGATGGCCTGTCGACGTCGAATACCGAAGTCAGCCAGATGGCTCAGGTTTGGATTAAACGTTGAGACTTCTTGTTTGCATTCAGCGATCAAGATTCGGAGTGTCATACGATCGGTAGTCTTGAGGTAAAAGGAAAACAATGGTGAATACCAACAAAGCTGCAGCACAGAGATAAGCGAAAGCAGCAAACCACAACATCCCTGGCAGCCCTAACAAATCTTTCCAGTAACCTACCAACAACGGAGCAAATCCGGAAAGAATTGCACCGAATAGATTTAGGATCCCAACAGCTGTCGCTCGCGATTTCGGAGAGACAACTTCAAATGCGGCAGGAAAAATATTCCCCATCATCCAACCACTTAGAAAGCCATAAGCGACAAGCGTAATTTTTAAATGCTCAAGCTGAGTTACTTGTCCGATCGCAACCAATAAAGGAGCGCAACCGATGAGGCTAACTAGCAACGCGAGAAATCGGCCAGATCGCATCGTCGACTTCCAGTAATCGGCCACATATCCACCTACAAACAACCCACAAAGCGTTGCAGGCTGAAGATAAATCGTCGAAGTCAAACCCGCCTGAGCCGACGTCAAACCAAACTGTTCCTCGATGTAACGCGCTAGCCAACTATAAATCATCCATAATCCAAAAACGAATAGAGGAAAGATTAAGCACAATGCAAAATATGTCGGTACAGATAAAAGCTCTACAATCGATAGATACCAGGGGCCATTCGAAATCTTGCTATCCTGTTTGTCGGCATGATTCGATGCCGTAACTTCCGCACCAGAATGCTCGGTTTCGTAGACTTGGTTGGTTTCTTTGGAGTTTCGTCTCAAAAAGAACCAAGCGTACGGCACGGCATAGAGTATCCCGACTGCCCCAAGAATGAAAAAAGCCATTCTCCAACGTCCGGTCTGGGCCATCCATCCGCCAAAAGAAGCCCCGGCAACGATCCCCGCGATTTGAGCTGTTGTTAAACTTGCAACCGCTTTGGATCTCCATGGTGCTGGTGTCGCTTCTGAAGTCAAAGCGATTGCTGCAGGCATAAAAAGTGCCTCCGATATTCCCATCGCCGCTCGAAGCGACAAGAGCATCGTGGCCGAGGTGGACAATCCAGTCAACAGTGTCACGCCGCTCCAAAGCACAAGACTTAAAACTACTAACTTCCCTTTTGGGAACCGATCTGCGAGCATTCCAGCGATGGGACATCCAAGTCCGTAGACCCAAAGAAAAATCGTTCCCGTCAAACCGAGTTGCAGATCTGTCATCTGCAGGTCTTCTTTCAACGCCTTAAACATCGTGAAGATCGCTTGGCGATCGCTATAGTTCAAAAAGTAAGCGATCCACATCCAAAAGACGACAGCGATCGATGCGATAGCAGCTTTCGATTTTTCTGGATTCGATTCGATTGTTTGCATAGTCGATGCAATTGCCTAGAGTTGACCGCAGTCTGGATTATCGTACGACCTTCCGAGTATTATTACACTGGATGTTGAACTCTTATGTGCTTCGTACGATGATAGACGCGTAGTTTTACACCGTCGTACGAGGGTAATGTCACTCGACCGGCTCGGGTTTTCCGATTTTCTTTTCTTAGGGTGAATTTATGCGTTGGCAGCTTGCAAACACGAAAACGTATTTTTCCTTCGTCGTCTCCATGACCAGCATCTTCCTCGGTTCATTAGCCAACGGTAGCGAAAACGGTGCGGATGTAGATCGCTCAGTTCTGCCGATCCATGAACCGAAGCGAGCGAAATACGATGTCTTGGATGCTCGAGATGCAACACCACCGAAGCGTTGGAAGCTACAAGCACCAACGGGTGCACCGAATGTCGTGGTCATCTTGATCGATGATATTGGATTTGGTCACTCAAGTGCCTTTGGTGGGCCTTGCAAGATGCCCACACTAGAACGCCTAGCAACCAACGGCTTGAAGTACAATCGCTTTCACACAACCGCTCTGTGCAGTCCTACACGAACCGCTCTACTAACCGGATACAACCACCACAGCAACAACGCTGGAGCGATTATGGAACTCGCCACTGCGTTCCCCGGGAACACGGGCATTCGCCCTCAGTCGATTACCCCCATGGCAGAAGTGCTGCGGCTCAATGGATACTCGACCTCTGCGTGGGGCAAGTACCACGAAACACCCGCTTGGGAAGTTAGCGTAAGCGGACCGTTTGATCGTTGGCCGACTCGATCTGGCTTCGAGGAATTCTATGGATTCATCGGCGGCGAAACCAACCAATGGGACCCGATGATCGCTCAAGGTACGAGTTTTAAGCGCAAACCCGAACATGAAGAAGATTATCACTTTACAACCGACATGACGAATCAAGCGATCGCTTGGATGCGAGCGCAACAGTCGTTGACACCAGACAAACCGTTCTTCATGTACTTTGCAACAGGCGCAACACATGCTCCCCACCATGCCCCCAAGGAATGGATTGAACGCTACCGAGGTGCATTCGACTCCGGATGGGATCGACTGCGCGAAGAAACTCTCGCGAAACAAATCGCGTTGGGAGTAGTCCCCAAAGGAACTCAATTGGCGAGAAAACCACAAGCCATCAAAGACTGGGATTCTTTGAGTGCCGATGAGAAACGTCTCTTTGCACGACAAATGGAAGTCTTCGCTGGATTTGCCTCCCACACCGATCATGAGGTCGGTCGATTGGTCGATAGCATCGAAGAAATGGGCGAACTAGACAACACCCTCATCGTCTATGTCGTCGGGGACAACGGGGCAAGCGCCGAAGGTGGCATGCTCGGGATGTTCAACGAGATGACCTACTTCAATGGTGTCGCAGAAACGACCGATTTTATGCTCAAGAAAATCGATCAGTGGGGTGGTCCAGAATGCTTTAATCACTTTGCCGCAGGTTGGGCCGTTGCAGGCAACACCCCATTCACTTGGACAAAACAAGTCGCAAGCAATTTTGGTGGGACACGCAACGGAGTTGTGTTTCATTGGCCAAAGGGGATCAAATCGAAGGGTGAAGTTCGAAACCAATTTCACCATGTCGTCGATATCGCTCCGACCATCTTTGATGCAGCGAAGATACCTTCTCCAAAAGAAGTCAACGGCGTAGCACAACAGCCGATCGAAGGAGTCAGCATGGCCTACAGCTTTGACGCCCCTTCTGAGAAGGGTCACCGCACAACTCAATATTTTGAAATAGCAGGGAACCGAGCTATCTATCACGATGGTTGGTTCGCCGGCACCGTGCACAAAGCACCATGGGAAGCAGCCCCCAGACGTAAACTCGCAGAGGATCTCTGGGAACTTTACCACGTCGATGACGATTTCAGCATGTCTCGCAATCTCGCTGATACCAATCCAGAAAAGCTCAAGGAACTACAAAGCCTGTTCACCAGCGAAGCGATCGAGCACCATGTGCTGCCAATCGACGATAGAACAATCGAACGGTTCGACTCGAAAATCGCAGGACGCCCTGACTTGATGGATGGTCGCACCGAACTGACTGTCTACCCTGGAATGGTTTATATGGCCGAGAACGCTTTCATCAACACGAAAAACACCTCCTTTGAACTCGCCGCAGATGTCGAACTGCGCCAAGGGAAAAACCACGGAGTCCTGTTGGCCCAAGGTGGACGATTCGGTGGTTGGGCGTTCTGGCTAAACCAAGGTAAGCCAGCCTTCTCTTACAACTTCCTCGGATTAGAACTCTTCCAAGTCCAAAGCTCACAGTCCATGAGCGACGGCAGTCACACATTCCGCGCCGTATTTGAGTACGACGGAAAGGATGGTGCACGCGGTGCAGGTGGAACGATTCACCTGTACGACGGGACGCAAAAAATTGGAGAAGGTCGTATCGGAAAGACACAAGCAAACGTCTACTCACTTGATGATACCGCCGATACTGGCACTGATACGGGGACAGCCGTTGACCCTGCCTACGGCGAAGGATCTCGCAATGCGTTTTCCGGCGAACTAAAGAAGGTGAAGATTAATCTGCGTTAGTCCTCGATCGATGGCATCACTCTTTCGATTGAACGGGAAGACTCGCGATCCACTCCTGTAGTAATTTCACTGCATCGCGATCCACGGAGTTAGAGGCAATGGGTGGCATTTGCCCGTTGCCTCGCTTCGCAATACGTTCAAGCAGAATGCTTTTCTCTGGTCGGCCCGGTGCCACTAATCTCGCTTCTGCAATCCCAAAGTCCTGGTGCCTTGCTACGGCATCGAGAATTTCCATCTTCTCAATTGCATTTGGAAACTGTAAGTCGATCGCAGAATTGCCACCACCAGCAGGAGCGTGACAAGACGCACAATTGGAATGTAGGTACGCTTGCACCCTCGCACTCAGAGACGCACTTGCATCTGAAGGATCGACGAGTTTGGGAAGCCGATCAGGTCCAAAGGGGAGCAAATGCGATTCGCTTGGTACCTGACGCTGCGGTTGCGCCATAGCCTGCTGAACCACCTCGGAATCAACAGGAGCTTGGGGCGGTTGTGGTGGCACAAACTGTTGCGGATTGACCTTTAACAGTCCAAGTCGCTCATAGGCAACAAGTTGATTGAGTTTTTCTCCTGCGTAATCGTGATCGCGATTTAACTGCGCTGTCTGCAAGCCCAATGTAAAGTTCGCGGCGCGACTATGGCATACCATGCACTCGGCGCGACTAGGGTAATGCCAGACCTGTTCGCGTTCTCCTGTAGGATCAGACTCATCATGGACGATAAATCGGACGTCCTCGCCCTCAGCCGATACCAAAGCAGCGTCCGTCCCATCGTCATTCCAGCGGTAGGAGTAACCGACCCACTCGTTTTGCTGACGAACCATCAGACGAGTTTCGATCCAGCGTTTTTCAGAAGCCCCTTCGGTTTGCCGAGTCGCAGACTCATCACGATCCCCAGTTCCGTCACGTGTTGCAGGAACTTCAAGTGCAAAACTCTTGATGAGCACTGTATCGTTGGGAAAGGTCCAGCCAAACTGATTCTGAAATTCAATTCGGTGAGCTTCAAGATCTGAACCGCGATCGCCATCATGACTCGGGATCGCAAAAGCACGCACTTTCGCGGCTCCATCGCTCCACAATGGTGAATTGACCGAATAAGGAATGATCCCCGAAGAAAATTGATGTTTAGAGACATCCTGAAACAACCCTGTTTCGCTGAGCAACTTGGGGAACGCTACGGAAGTATCTTTCGCCAGATTCGGAACCAGCCGTACAATCGCCTTCCCAAGGTGATCGGCCATCCAAATTTCTCCATTGGGCAATTGCTCAAATGCCGTAATCGAATGGGGTGTATCTGCAATCTCTCGAGCACGCGACGCGTCTTTGCCATCGTGTTTGATGGCCCAAATTTTCCCGGTCGAATAATCTCCATAAACATAATCACCCAACAAACCTTGCAAATCAGGATGCATGGATTGATATACGATCCCTCCAGTCAACGAGCGAGCTTGGCTGTGATGATGATCCATCACAGGTGGCTCGAAAGGATCGGGCCCAGCTTTCCGATTCGCATAAAACACCGAAGCGCCCTCCATAACGCTCCAGCCATAGTTGGCACCTCTCTTCAACAAATAAACTTGCTCCCAAAGGTCTTGGCCGTTCTGACCAATCCAAATCCGTCCGGAACGAGAATCAGTCGTGATACGCCAGGGATTGCGCAAGCCATAAGCCCATGTTTCGGGTCGAGTTTCCTTCCGATCAATAAACGGGTTGTCCTTGGGTACGCTGTAAGCTTTTCCCTCCTCCACGCGATCGACGTCGATTCGCAATACTTTCGCAGTAAGCTCCGTGAGATCTTGACCACGCAAGTTGGTATCAGAATCCGTGGTGCCATCGCCACTGGTGATGTAGAGCATCCCATCGAGCCCGAAGGTAATCGCCGCGCCATTGTGCCCATCACTCGGCCACTGCAAGATGGCTTTTTCGGAAACCACTTCAACCGTTGATTCGCCTGAAGAGTCCGTACTGAGATTGAACTCCAACCGCATAATCCGAGAGTTCTTTACCCCATCGACCGACTCATTGAGCCCAAGGAACAAATAGGGTTGCTTCGGAAAATCAGGATGGAAGCACAAGTCGTAATGAACGCGATCTCCGGAAGAGGCTTGGATCTCCTGCATGCGATATCCTCCACTTCCGTCTGGTATCAACCTCAGGAGTTCCGAAGGACCATAGGGGTTCCTTTGAGTGATCAGCCAAAGTGGCCACCCCTTTTTCGAAGAACCGCTCGCTGGCTCAGCACGCAGATTGATCGGGTGATCGATCTCCAACCCTAGATGTACGCGCTCGGTTGTATACGGAGCAGGTGGCTCTGGAGAGCCTACAACCCGAGAGGAGGTCATCGGCTTGCGTATCCAATTCCCATTCGAGTCTTTTTGGCTTAACTCCTTGGGTGGATCTATTCGCGGAGCCAAGAATTGTATCTTTGCGAACTCTTCGTGTCGGTGAAAGGATGGCTCCGTCAGGGGTGAAATCGTGGTCAATACAGGTTCATTCAAATTCGAATCGTAATCATAGCGACACAGAGAATACCGCCAGACTTCGTCAGGTGCGGGCGATCCCCCTGTCCGCCAAAAGTCCTTCCAAGCGATTTTAAATTCCACCTGCCAACGAACGTCACGATCGGAACGCACATCAATTGTTCCTTCGCAAGAAACCGCGCTCGTAAAATCAAATGTATGAGCGTCTTTGTAAAGCTTGTAAGCACCCTTGGTGCGTTCAGGGATGTACAAATCTAACTTTGTATTTGCCGGGGTAACATGGAACTCGTAGTAACCTGTATGTTGTTCGGACGGTTTCAAAAAGAGTTCGAAACAATCATCAAGCCAAGTCTGAGCATCGTGTTCCGTCAACGTCCCCTGCAAATCTCGATCCTCAAGTTGCGCCCATCCATATAGATACTCGCGATCCCAAACCAATTTCGCCTGGGTAACTATCTCCAATGAACGTGCCGGTGCATCCTTCAACCAAGGAACCCCAAAATTCGATACTACCGGTGCTTGCTTCCAGCAATCATCATTGGAAAGTCCATCGATCGTTGGAGGTGCAGCAGTCCAATGGCAAGGATAGGGATCCGAAACACCCGGATCATCCGAAGCCTTCTGAATATTACCGGCCTCAGGAACGTCCTCAGAAGCGATCAAAGTACTTGCCGCCTGAGCGTGAACTGCAGCAACTACAGAAACAAAAAGTACAGTTAGGTTGCACCCTAGCACGAACGGTTTTGTGACGGACTTGACCATAGAGATCCTCTAAGATTCGCTTTAGATTTTCGTCTAGTATAGCGATCCGCAGAGACCGATCCTATCCTTCCGCCTTTCATAGCTCTGTACCCACCTCGCCATTTGCAAACCGCAAGCCGATCTACCTATTGCCCGCCCTACTTACTTTACGGTTTTCATTGGTGAGCAAGACGAGTGGCAGAAAGAACAAGCTCACTCGCTAAATTCTAGGAACCCTGGCAAAGTATCTTGAACGATTTCACGTTCCGCTTGTCGCTCTGCTCTGGAGAGCTCTGCGACTAGGCGCGATTTTACCAGCTTGAGCGCGTCGTCTGGAATCTGCTGAAACTCAGGGGTGTAAATTAGAAACGAAAGTGGATACCGGAACAAACGCGACTGAAGGTCTAACTCCCGCAACGACCTCGAATGCGAATTTCGGGGCCCCTGTGCCGCAAACACCTTCGCAAAGTTGCTCGAGCCCTTCACCGGCTCCTGAAGCATCGGCTCCCCGTGCAACAAGATCGCATCTGCCAATTGGTTTGCAACCGTCTGAATTCGCCGCTGTGTACTCTCGCTGCGATAATCCGCAGCGCGTCCCAAAGCTCGATTCATCGACTCATCCATCGCAATCGCTTGCCGCGTCTCGAAGTTCGCTTTGGTAATCAAGTTGTGTACACGAATCTGATGCTCCAATACCATCAGTGCTACCAAGTCACTGTTAGGATGAAGATGAAGTTCAGGAGCGACACGCGGAGGAAGTTCCAGTTGATTGGCGCCAGACTCCAAGTCAACTTTTTGAGGATCGGTGCGATCGACGGCAAACAGATTCCCCAAATGCCTCATCGAACCATGCGTTCCTGTTACGTACCAGCCCCCCCAACGCGATGCAAATGGACTGCGGTAATCCGTCGTAAAGGAACTTGATCCTGTTCGCGGTCTGCCCGAGCGATCCGGGTAAATCGATCGAACCAAATACCCCGGCACGTTCTCTGTTCGTGTCGTCGCATGACACGAAAGACATTGCCCGCGATCACGAACAAGCCCGACGGCTTGGTCGACATCGCTTGTACCCGAAGCACCAGCGACCTTCTCAGCCCCTTCTGACGCCTCCGAAGTATCCAACGTGTAAAACACTGCGCCGATCTTCGGATCGTTGGCTGCCAGTTCCAATATTGAACTTCCTGGAACATACCCGACGTAAACCGAATCGTTGAAATAGATCGCACGTGGATTCGACGGAGAAATTTTGTGAATCTGCAAACTTGTCTTCGAGAAGACCAACACTTGAGACTCCACCGGAATCTGAAGCTCCTTGAGCAAACTCGGTAGCAAGCCGAATTTCGGATCCGCCACAAGCTTCGTCTCACCCGATCGAAGGCGTTGCTGCAATTGCGCCACGGGATCACAGGACTCTGTCTCGCTATAACGAATCGGCGGTAAATCAAAACTATCTTGTCCGAAGACACTACAATCCGTCATCCGATGATCAGGCAACAAAACAAAGCCCATACAGAGCCCTACCAAGAACAACGAATGCCGCAGCGTGTTTCGGTCAAGCAATCGAGGTGCGATCATCGTGTTCACCCTTATCTGCAACGACGTATTACGGAACCTGTTCAAGGCAGCCATTAGCCCATGATTTTCATTTGAAACCTAGCCTGATATACCAGCTTCGCCAATTATGGACACGAGCATCCACAAAAGCAAGAATAAGATAGTCCCTCTTTTCTAATAGAAGGGTGCGACGAAACGAAGCATTGGGGGTGTTGCAGGGTTCTTTGCCCCTGTTTACAGTGGGTCATCGTCCGCTGTATTCATTTGAGTAATATTACCCAGAGCAAGAAAATGTTAATTCGATATTCGCGTGCTGTATTCGTTGCAGGATTGAGTTTGTTCGCTGGATGGACCGATGGGGTTGGGTTGCAAGTTCACGGATCGCGAGTCATGGCGCAAGAGTCCGCAGGGACATCTTTGTATTACGGCGGTGATATTGTCACGATGCGGGGAATGGAACCGGAATACATCGAAGCCTTGGTCGTACGCGATGGCAAAATTCTTTTCACGGGGCCTTTGGCTGAAGCGAAGAGCAAAGCCGGAGCGGATGCCAATCTTGTGAACTTGGATGGCAAAACACTATTGCCAGGATTCATCGATACACACGGGCACTTTGTTTATTTTGGCAAGAACCTCGTCGATGCCAATTTGTTCCAGTGCGCCGATATCGCTGACCTGCTCGAGCGAATGAAGAAACAAGCAGAACGCACCCCGAAGGGAGCTTGGATTGTTGGTTTCGGCTATCAACCTCGTAGCATGAGGGAAGGTAGACCGCCGACCATTGAAGAATTGGACCAGGTTTCAGCTGACATCCCGGTGATGGTTGTCGATTCGTCAGGTCATATGGGTGCAGCCAACAGCGCGGCCTTTCGTGCTGCGGGTATTACGGCAGACACACCAGACCCGACCGGCGGAGTCTTTTCGCGAAAAGAAGATGGCAAATCGTTAGCAGGTCCTATGGAGGAGACAGCGCTCAATGCTGTTCGCTCCAAGCGCCCACCGTTTTCAACGGAGTTAGCTGCCCAAGCGATTCTGGGGGCTTCGAAGGTCTGGGCCAGCTATGGACAAACCACTGCGATGGAAGCAGGTCTCGGACTTGGTAATGACGACATAGCGATTGTCACTCATGCTGTGGACGCCAAGCTCCTACCGATTGACTTGTACATAGCCGCGAAAGACTCTGCACTTGATGACTCGTTGGCCGCATCGTATTCCATTGCCTCGCAGTACAATCCCCAAGCCGGTGGCGTCGTCGCGAAGTTACGAGCGTTCCGGCCAGACTTGGACAAACGTTATATCAATCGCGCCCGACTTGGCGGCGTAAAATTCTGGCTCGACGGGAGCTTGGATACCGCTTGGTTTACCCAACCATACACGGTTACGCCTCAAGGAAAAACGACCCCGTTCTCTGGCTATCGACAAATCCCAGATGAAGTCCTCGATGCAGCGTTCGACAAGTACTGGCCGACCGAATTGCAGATTCACATGCACATGAACGGAGACGCTGCCGCCGATCAAGCGTTGTCCGCCATTAGCAAAGCAGTCAAGAAACACGGCATGCGTGACGCACGCCCCGTCTTCGTACATGCTTCCTGGTTGCGAACGGATCAGATCGATCGAGTGAAAACTTACGGGGCGATTCCGAGTTTCCTCACTTCCGGGATCATCCCCGGTGGAGATTCTGTTGTAAAACTTTGGGGAGCAGAGCGAGCTGCGGGAGCAATGGCTTCTCGATCTTTCCTGCGATCTGGACTAACCTTCACATTCTCGCACGACGCCCCCGTGTCCCCGGAGCCATCCATCCTGGCTTTGATCGATTCCGGAGTCAACCGAACCTCAGGAACCGGCCAAGTCGTCGGTCCTGATGAACGCATTCCGCCCTACCATGCCCTTCGCGCCGTGACTTCGATGGCTGCTTACCTCATCAAAGAAGAAAATGCCAAGGGAACACTAGAAGCAGGCAAACTGGCGGACTTGGTAATCCTCGATCGCAATCCGATGAAGGTCGAACCAAACACCATCAAAGACATTCACGTTGAAGAAACCATCAAAGAAGGTAAGACCGTGTTTAAACGATAAGCGGATCACTCATAACACTGTGATCAGCTTATCGTCCAATCGGCAAAGTCAGCAACGGAGCTCGCGATTCGGTAGGTTGCAATTCCAATCGCGAAACTTCTAGGAGCAATGCAAAAGTCGATTTCGAATCCCTATCTTTTTCGTCGATGTAGTACCAGTATCCATCATAGTGTACCGCCACATACGCGCTGGGCGGTCGCTTCTTGCTCTGAACCGTGCGCACATGAAACAACCCACCAAGGACCTGTTGCCAATCAAAGGGCAAGCCGTCTGGCGTGCAGGTTAACGGTGCCTTACCATTTCGAATATGCTCATCCGGAACGTCAATTCCGTGCGACACAAAAAACAACACTTGCAACAACGATCGCGTTTCGATATCCAAACAGTCAACGAGCTTGCCCGATGACTCATGCTCGTAAGGTGTCAACTCTTCATTGGTAAGTTCGATCGAACGCAGACTCGGATCGATTCTAAAGCACTCGCAAAAAGTAATCCAAGCTGGATGATCGGCCACTCGATCGTCAATCGCTAATAAGGGCTGCTCGTATTTCTTGATCAAACTGTATTGCTGATCGGAAACACGGAGCTCAAGTTTCAGATCAGCAGCCTTCAAGGCGATTTCAGCAGGATTCGGTGGAGCGTCAAATGGACCTGCGACCACCTCTTCCTTTTCATCAATATGAAGTTGTACAAGCTGTGCGTCTTGTAGCTCCTGCAGTGCGAGTATACCCTCCAAGAACACCGCGTACTCCGGAGCACACTTCGGAGTTGGACCACTAGCTGTCTCCGCATTGGAAACCCAATTCAAGTTCTCCAAGTAAAGACGCAGTACGGTCGAAATAGGCCACGTCGTTTTCGAAAGATAAAGCACCCCCTGTAGAGAAATCGGCGTGAATAGACGCCTCGTGAATTCCTCATCGTCCAGCGGTGTATAACTCAGCGTGGGTCTTGAAGCCCTCGCGAATTCCGCTTGAGGTAATACGTTCGTGCGAAATATTCCACCATCTCCAGACACGAGAAATGGGATTGCTTGCAATCCCGACGACAACTCTTGTTGATCGGCGATCGACGAAATCGCGAGACTGCTTGGGGTATCCGTATACCGCAATCGCACAATGTTCAACAAGAACTGCTCTTCAGATGTTCGCTTCACAGCCTCGTTATACGGAAGACGAGTCTGCACCAAAGCGCGTGGCCCAAATCCACAACTCGGTAAACACAACAGTAATAAAACGAGGAACCTCGCAACGCTAAGCGTCGTAATGGAAGGCTTGAGCAATGCTAGCAAAGCACTTCGCAATTCCATGCGTTGGTTTACCTTGTCCACATCGAACGTGGATCGTCTGAAGATAGCGAATCTGCGGATCGTATCGGTTAGGTAAAGCGTACGCATGAGGCAATCTCTGCAGAACACTCCATTCAACTCGGATTTGAATTGGATTCGGCTTGACGCGTACGAGCTAAATGAACTACTGGATTGGTTTTCCAAGTAGGGATTTGCGCATTTCGGTGCATGGATACAAAAAATTCCCTGGAGGACGGAAGGGTCGATGGCTCTACATAACGAGTCATTGGGTAAGAAAGCCCCTAGTCGGGGTACGTACGAAAGGCCACGGATGATAGGCTTGCAAACTCAACAACCAAAGCTCGCTAGCGACCAATCTCCCGGTCGCCCTCTACCGTTCCGGTGGTGCTTGCTCTGTTTGGTCGTCGTGAGTTTTGTAGGCAACAGCGGTTGCCGTCAACGAGCAATCACCGAACTGTACATCGAAGACATGGCTAGGCGCAACCGCGCCTTGGAAGACTTGGTCTACGATTTTGATGCTGAAAACCAAGCCATGGAGTTTGAATTGGAAGACCTCCGTCGCACCAACGCGCAACTCCAAGGCAGATTGCAAGAGCAACAACGTCAACGAAGTATTGAATCAAGAGGCGGCAACTCGTCAGGTTCAGGGACTGTAATTTCTCCGAGCGACAAACCACGTAACGGAGAATCCCTTCGATTAAAAAACGGGGGCCAAAAGAACACAGAAGAAGTGATCAAATCCCCGAAAGGCGAAAATGCAGCGAAGGGCGATTCGTCGGAGGGAGCCAGCCGATCGCCCGCCCCGCTGAAACTACCGTCTAATCGAAATAGTGGACTGCCCTCCGAACTTCGAGCTGAGGAAGTTCCTTTAGAAGTCCCAGAAGTGATCGTTCCTTCAAATAAAGCCACCGAACCTGAACCGATCTTACCAAGCCCGCCAGCACTACCAGCAATTCCAAAATCAACACAACCAGAATCGGTATTGCCTAACCCCGTCCTACCCGATGGATTAGGAGTTCCCGAAGCACTACCACCGGCAAGCAACGGCTCAGAAGATAATCCGAAAGGTAAAAGCTCATTGCTCAAACCCGCCCCTAATGGCTTACCGACCGACAACGTTCAATCGGGAGATCCGACCCGACGTATACTCACACCCCGTGCAGAACGTGGAAGCGGCCAGCCACCGAATAATGCTGTAGCTCTTGCTAGCGGTACAGAACCGGTGCTCAAGCCCGTAGGACCAAAGGATCGCAGGGTTCGCGAAATCGATTGGCACCCAGTGCTCTGTCGAGCCAGAAATACTGACGGAAAACCCGGCGACGATGGCCTGTACCTCGTCATTATACCTCGCAACAAACACGGCGAGTTCGTTCCGGAAGTCGGCAACCTCACATTGGTAGCCGAGGAAACCCTGGCCGATGGAAGCGTCTCTCGAATAGGGCGATGGGAATACAGCACCGATGAAGTGAGAGATCTTTTTGAGCAGATCGGATCCGCTCCAGGAATCCACGTTGCAGTGGACTGGCAAGAGCGTAGCCCGACAGGGACGCAAATCGACGTGTATGCCAAACTCACCATGGAAGATGGCACGACAATGGTCAACCGCCGATCGGTATCACTCAAAAAGTTTGCGACCGGATCATCCACTTGGACCCCTCGTTAAACCAAGCAATCAATCCACTCGCCTGATATCTCTTCACCGCGGAAACGGTTTCTATGACCATTTCCACAGGTTCAGCTCGCAACCGGTGGCGTATCAAGTTTTCCCGAAGCGTTAGGCTCGTGAAGCCGTTCTCAGCGGTTACAATCTATGGACGATTCAAGTTCCATGCCGCATCCATCGCAACGCCCCCGTTTTGATTCCCCTCCTACCTCGAAGTGCTTTTGCCATGCTCTCCGTCTTTTTCTTGCTGATGTTGCTCGTCTTGCAAGTTGAAACTTCCCACGCTCAGGAAAAGTCTTCCGAACGCAAGATCGATTTTGCGTCTCAGATTAAACCACTTCTGGCAAGCCATTGCTGGAGTTGTCACGGACCAGACGAGCAAGCTCGCCAGGCAGACCTTCGATTGGATTTACGAGAACATGCTGTAGGCAGCGGAAGTATCGTTCCTGGAGCACCTGAACGCAGTGCTCTTGTCGATCGCATTCACTCCAAGGACCCGAACCTTGTGATGCCACCTCCAGAATCGAAGAAAGATCTGACCGACGCACAGCGTGAACTGCTCAGTCGTTGGATCGCTGAGGATGCACCTTATACCCAGCACTGGGCCTTTCTTCCCATCAATCCACCGAACTCCACCGAAAAGTCCTCACCAAATCCAACTGCATTAGCTTCTAAAATCGACGAACTCGTTCAAAACCAACTTGCAGCGCAGTCGCTCAACCGTTCACCGAAAGCGAATCGGGAGACATTACTGCGTCGCCTATCCCTAGACCTTACCGGGCTCCCTCCATCTCAGGAGGAAATGGAAAGGTACTTGCAAGACCCCGCTGCGGATGCGACGGAGCGTTTGGTAGATCGCTTGTTATCGACGACAGCTTATGCGGAACGAATGGCGTCGCAATGGCTGGACCTTGCGCGATACGCCGACACCAATGGCTACAACAACGACGAAGACCGCCAAATGTGGCCCTGGCGGGATTGGGTTATCGATGCCTACCACCGCAATCTACCGTTTGATCAGTTCCTCACTGAACAACTTGCCGGTGACCTACTGCCGAATGCAACTCTCGAACAGCGCATCGCCACAGGTTTCTTGCGCAACCAAGGCCACAACACCGAAGGAGGCATCATTCAAGAAGAATATCGAATCGAATACGTCGCAGATCGAGTCCATACAACCGCTACGGTCTTCTTAGGACTATCGATGCAGTGCGCTCGATGCCACGACCATAAGGTAGACCCTTTCTCCCAAAGCGAATACTACAAATTCTTCTCCCTCTTCAACAACCTAGAAGAAAAGCAAGCCAGTTACAGCAACTTCGTCGGTGCCGAACCATTTGTTCGAGTACCAACAAGTGAACAGAAGCTGAGTATTGATGCACTGCGTGCAGAGATCAGCACGATCGAAGCAGAGGTCGCAACCTATGAATCTCAATTGCAAACGACATGGAGTGAGTGGATAACCACCAAGAGTGAGAAAGAGCTCCAATCAGTACTTGGAGCGGTAGAACGTGAATCCATCACCTTTGATGCATCCACAGACGCGACCGCTGGATCTACAATCTCGCCATGGGAAAATCCCGCAGAGATTAAACTCGTCGAAGGACGAAAAGGCCAAGCCGTATCCTTAAGCAGCGGCAGCCATTTAGTTTCAAAATCTCTCGGGAAACTCAGCGCAGAGAAACCTTTCTCGTTGAGTGTTTGGGTACATCCAACTGCCGATGGATCGATGGCCGTACTCTCGCGCATGGACGAAGCGAAACAACACCGGGGATACGACCTCTTGGTGGTAAACGGTAAAGTGGAGATGCACCTTGTAGATCAGTGGCCTGCAAACGCTTTGAAAGTTAGTTCACAACAAACCATTGCACCGAACCAATGGCACCATTTAGGTGTAACCTACGATGGTTCTAGGAAAGCTGCCGGAATTAAAATTACAATCGACGGCAAATCAGCCACGTTGGATGTCCCAAACAATTCGCTTTCCGGTTCAATAGAAAGCGACCAACCCTTTCGTTTAGGTCTGCGGCAACAGTCCCTTCCTTTCCAAGGGATGATTGATGAGCTCAGATTTTTTGACGGGGCTCTTTCTTCTGAAGCTCTAATGCAACTCGCAAATCTAGAATCCCTAAAATTCGAGCTCGACTGGGTCCGAAAGCCTTGGACTGAATTGACCCCAGAGCAATCCGAGCAAGCGAAACGATGGACACGCGAAATCATCCGCCCAATGCATCAGGAACGGCTTACCGCAATTTCCGACAAGCGCAAACAACTAACTCAAATCGAACAGTCCGCACCTGCAGTCATGGTATTGCAAGAAATGCAACCAGCGAGGGAGACCTTTATCCTTAAACGAGGTCAGTATGACCAACCCACCACACGTGTCGAAGCGGACGTTCCCGAGGTATTGAAATTTGATAAAGCTGCTCGCGTCGCGAATCGACTCGAACTAGCGCGTTGGCTTACTCACCCCAGCAATCCACTAACCGCAAGAGTTGCGGTCAATCGGCTTTGGGAGCAATGTTTTGGTGCCGGAATAGTCCGTACTTCCGAGGACTTCGGAGGTACCGGAGAACTCCCAAGCCACCTTGAACTTCTTGACCTACTGGCCGATGCATATGTCCAGCAAGGCTGGGACACGAAAGCGATGCTCAAAAGTATTGTCCTTTCAGAAACCTACCAACAAGATTCCCGACTTCGAGAAGACTTGCGACTCAAGGATCCAGAAAATCGTTTGTTCGCACGCGGACCGAGGCATCGCCTGCCTGCGGAGGTCATCCGTGACAATGCTCTTGCGATCAGCGGCTTACTCGTAAGCAAAATCGGCGGACCTAGCGTCAAACCTTATCAACCTGATGGACTATGGGAAGACGTTACCGTAGAGAGACGCGGCAAGTACGTTGCAGACTCTGGGGAAAACCTTTATCGACGTGGCATGTACACGTTTTGGAAGCGGACATGCCCTCCACCTTCCATGGTGACATTTGATGCACCCAATCGGGAAGTCTGTGTTGCAAGGCGTTCGCGTACTAACACACCTTTACAAGCTCTCGTCTTGCTCAACGACCCGTGTTTCGTCGAAGCAGCACGGGCTTTTGCCGTAGATGTTTTGCGGAAAGGAGGACCAGACGATTTATCGAAGATCCATTATGCGGTCACGAAAGCGATTGTGCGTGCTCCACACTCCGAAGAGATTCCTGAATGGCTCGGATTGATACAACAAGCCCGTGAGGAATTCGCGGATACAGCCAGGGCATCTGAATTCCTTAAGGTCGGAACGCTCCCTATTCCAACCGATCTACCACCGAACGAACTGGCCTC
>CAZACJ010000002.1:196915-213117 GCA_964483385.1 uncultured Pirellula sp.
TTTACTAGATCGATCACTTCTGGCGAATCCAAGACCAGAGGAGAAAACACCTCATTTCGCGGGAAAAGCCAAGCGTGTGATCTACCTGTTTCAGTCAGGTGGCCCGTCGCAATTAGAACTGCTGGATTACAAACCGAAGCTCAAGGATTTGCATGGGAGTGAACTGCCGGAGAGCATCCGCAACGGTCAGCGACTTACCGGGATGACATCAGGGCAAAAAAGCTTTCCGGTCGTTGCGCCAAAGTTTCAGTTCCAACAAGCTGGCAGTAACGGAGCTTGGTTCTCGGAACTACTCCCGCATACGGCGAAGATTGCCGACGATTTATGTTTAGTTCGCTCGATGCATACCGAAGCGATCAATCACGATCCGGCCATCACCTTCATTCAAACAGGTTCGCAGCAACCTGGTCGCCCTTCGATCGGCGCGTGGCTCAGTTATGGGCTGGGAAGTGAAGCGGAAGATCTACCTGCATTCGTCGTCATGATTTCACATGGTACAGGACGCGATGCAAATCAAGGACTTCTCGATCGACTTTGGGGAAGTGGCTTTTTGCCCTCGAGCCATCAAGGAGTGAAGTTCCGGAGCGGAGCAGAAGCGGTATTGTATTTGAATGATCCAGCGGGATTGCGACGACCGATGCGTCGAGCCATGCTGGACCGTTTGCAGAAACTAAACCAACTTGAGTTCGAACGAGAACTAGATCCAGAAATTACCGCGCGCATCGAGCAATATGAAATGGCATTTAAGATGCAAAGCTCAGTGCCTCAGCTAACAGACCTCGCAGACGAAACCGAGAGTACCTTTGAACTCTATGGTCCCGATTCGAAGAAACCTGGAACGTTTGCTGCGAACTGTTTGCTTGCTCGACGAATGGTAGAACGTGGAGTTCGTTTCGTGCAGCTATATCACCGTGGCTGGGACAATCACGGAAATCTACCTTCGAATATTCCCAAGCAATGCAAAGACATCGATCAGCCGCAAGCCGCGTTGGTGCAAGACCTCAAGCAACGAGGCCTACTTGAAGACACCATTGTGGTTTGGGGTGGGGAGTTTGGACGTACGGTCTACAGTCAAGGATCGTTGCAAGATGATTACGGGCGCGATCACCATGGAAGGTGTTACTCGATGTGGATGGCGGGTGGTGGGTTTCAGCCAGGTGCAGTCGTGGGGCAAACGGATGATTACGGATACAACATTGTCGAAGACCCGATCCACATTCACGACTTCCAAGCCACCCTCTTGCATTGCCTAGGCTTTGATCATGAACGGCTCACTTATCGCTACCAAGGCCGCGATTTCCGGCTAACCGACGTCCACGGCCAAGTCGTACAAAAGTTGCTTGCCACGTAAAGGAACCTCGCTACCTAGCGACATCCACGATGCTCGCGTATCGCATCGGATCTATTCGTATCCCTAGTAAAACCGTACTCGTGCTCGATGGCTGTTTGAACTGCCGCGATGCCGCTTGGCAGCTAGAGTGTGGAATTGAGAAACTAAAAAGTAGAAGATTTTCGGTTGGATGTATGAAACTCCAAATTCTGTCCAAAACCCGATGGTGATCCATCAACCACGATGCTCCTTGTCGGGATGATCCTTGCCGGATTCTGCGACGCCAACTGCAATGCAATGCTGCTGCCACCGGAACCGACGCCGACAATTAAGAGGCTGCCCGAAGAAAGAACTCCGAGCCTCCATTCGCAATTTGTACGCGCTCGGGAAGGGTTTTGTTAGGACTCAGATTCGAACGATTTAGACTCAGACCGGCAATTTCGCAATATAGCTTGTCATAAATGGCGAAGTCGCTATACTTTCGAGACATTCGCGGGGAGAGTTCCCGGGTATTTTTCGTCGTAAAGGTTTTGTAGCCATGGACTTAGCTAGGGCATGCAATCAAAATCCAACCCGCCCCGTCGATCAACTGGTGCTCGACCTGTTGCGACGGCAAGAAGGGTTAACGGTAACGGACTTAACAGACAAATTGGAAGTTACCGCCACAGCGGTACGACAACGCCTTGATCGCTTGGAAAGCGCCGGGTATATCGAGCGGCGCAAGCAGAGTGCGGGACGGGGACGACCTACCTACTCTTACTTCCTTACCGATTTAGGGTGGCGACAAGTTGGAGTGACGTACACCGACTTGGCTGTTGCACTCTGGAGCGAGATTTTGGAATTAGAAGACGCCCGCGTAAAGGAAGCACTTGTCAACAAAGTCTCGAAACGGATGGGAAATGCATTCCGCGACCTGCTTCCCGCAGGACCACTTGAAGAACGAATGCGTGCACTTGCTGGACTTATGGCATCCCGCCGCATTCCTGCAACTTATGTCAATGTAGACGGTCTACCTGTCCTCTCCGTACATGCTTGCCCTTACCCGGACTTGAGCAGCAGAGACGCCGAGCGAAGTCTCTGCCAACTCGAACAACAAGTATTGAGCGAAGCGATCGGCCAACCTTTGGAACTTCAATGTTGCAAATTAGACGGGCATGGGACTTGTCAATTCAAGCCCGCGCAGAAGAATCCCCACGGTGTGACTGAGGCCCCATTGCTCTAAATTCACTCTCGCCGACCGAATACAAAACGCTTCCAATGGTTGGAAGCGATGCAGATCAACAAGTCAATCTAATCCACGAACAACTGAATCACGAACTGAGCTACGAACAAATGACTCACCTTTTGCGTATTGAGAATTTGCATGTCAGCGTTAACGACAAGCCGATCTTGCGCGGCGTCAATTTGGAAATCAAGTTTGGCGAAACGCATGCGTTGATGGGACCGAACGGGTCGGGCAAAAGTACCCTCGGTTTGGCAATCGCAGGCCATCCCAACTACGAAATCACGCAGGGTGCGATTCTTTTGGATGAAGCGAACTTGACCGAAATGGAAGCTGACGAGCGGGCTCGGGCGGGCATCTTCATGGCGTTCCAGCGGCCAGTTGCGATCCCCGGAGTCAAGATGGCGGACTTCCTGCGACACGCGACAACCAACGTGCGGCAACCCGATCGCAAAGAGGGGCAAGAACTGATCGCGATGAGGGACTTCCGTAAAGAACTCAAATCCAAAATGGAGCAACTCAAAATGGATCCAGAGTTCGCGCGACGTTACGTCAACGATGGGTTCTCTGGTGGTGAAATGAAGCGAGCAGAAATCCTGACCATGGCGATGCTCTCACCAAAATTCTCGATCTTGGATGAAACCGATTCGGGATTGGATGCCGACGCAGTCCGTTTAGCATCTGCTTCGATCGCAGAAATTGGACGAGAGAAAATGGGTTTGCTCATCATCACTCACCACGACAAACTTCTCGAACACAACCCTCCTCAATTTACTCACGTGATGCTCGGTGGACGCATTGTCGAAACTGGGGGACCTGAATTGGCTCGAGAACTACACGATCACGGATATGATCGGATCCGCCGCACCTACCCGGACGCTGACGCAGCTAACCAGCAAATGTTGGCAAAAGAAGAAACAGCCGCTGTGTAGAGTCTTGCCACCGAACACCGCAATAACTTTGGAAGCAACCTGAACGCTTCCCGACCACGAGCACTAACTACTCCTACAATAACAATACAATGTCAACAGATATCGCTTCCCAAGACGACATCGGGGAAATCAACAAGTACGATTTCCGAACCGACAGCAAAGCTGTGTTCAAGGCCCGCAAGGGACTCGACGCCGATATCGTCAACCAGATTTCAGAGATGAAGAACGAACCGCAGTGGATGCGAGAGTTCCGACTCAAGTCTTTGGATATCTTCAATTCGAAACCGATGCCTAAATGGGGCGGAAGTATCGACGTGAACTTCCAAGACATTTTCTACTACCTCAAGCCTACCGACAAACAAGGTAGGACTTGGGATGAAGTGCCGCAAGAAATCAAAGACACATTCGATAAACTTGGGATTCCCGAAGCAGAAAAGAAGTTCTTGGCGGGGGTCAAAGCGCAATTTGAAAGCGAAGTCGTCTACGGATCACTTAAGGAAGACCTTGTTCAACAAGGCGTCATCTTCACGGATACAGACACCGCGATCAAAGAACATCCCGAGTTGGTACGGGAGTACTTCGGGACCATCATCCCTCCCAACGACAACAAGTTCGCAGCACTGAACTCTGCGGTTTGGTCGGGTGGATCGTTTATCTACGTCCCGAAAGGAGTCAAAATCGACTTCCCACTCCAAGCCTATTTCCGGATCAACGCGGAAAACATGGGACAGTTCGAGCGAACCCTTATCATCGTCGATGAAGGGGCCAGCATTCACTACGTCGAAGGATGTACAGCACCGATGTACTCATCGGAATCTCTACACTCTGCAGTGGTGGAAATCATCTGCAAACGAGGTAGCCGATGCCGTTATACAACCATCCAAAACTGGGCTAATAACATTTACAACTTGGTCACGAAACGTGCGGTAGCGTACGCCGATGCGACTATGGAATGGGTCGATGGTAACTTGGGCAGCAAGTTGACCATGAAGTACCCAGCCGTGTACATGATGGAACCTGGTGCTCGTGGAGAAATCCTCTCGATCGCCTTTGCATCAGCGGGTCAGCACCAAGACGCAGGGGCTAAGCTCGTTCACTGCGCTCCACACACGACCGGTCAAATCATCAGCAAATCGATCTCGAAGAACGGCGGGCGAAGCTCCTACCGAGGATTGGTACGCGTGGAAAAAGACGCGAGCAAGTCCAAGTCGAACGTTGTTTGCGATGCGTTGATCTTGGATTCTAAGAGTCAAAGCGATACTTATCCCTACATCGAGATTCTCGACCAAGATGTCAGCATCGGTCACGAAGCGAGTGTATCCCGAATCGGTGAAGAGCAGCTCTTCTACTTGATGAGCCGAGGACTTTCCGAAGCGGAAGCGAGCACCATGATCGTCAATGGCTTCATCGAGCCACTCGTCAAAGAGCTACCGATGGAATATGCCGTTGAAATGAACCGATTGATTCAACTTCAAATGGAAGGATCGGTGGGTTAATCCATGACAACATCGACTCCTGGTCCAACTTCAAGTGCAGTGGAGCATGCAGTGGCATCGGCAGGCGCAGCTTTTGATCGAGACGGTTTCACGCGGTTCATCGAGCAGCAAGTGGAGCCCAAATGGCTAACACAGCGCCGTCAAGATGCTTGGAATATCTACGAATCAATTGAGTGGCCGAATCCTCGGGATGAAAATTGGATGCGATCCGATTTTCGTGGCTTTCGAATATCAAAGTTCGCTCCGAACATCGATGCATCCGTTGAGATTCCAAATACGACACCCGTTCGGTTACTCGATGGCGTTGATGTATCGGGAAGCATAAGGTCCATCAACGGCATCGTCGTGAATGAGTCCTTGGATTCCGAGCTAGCGAGCAAGGGAGTGATCGTGGGATCTTTGGCGCGTTGCGCTAGAGACCATAGCGAATTGGTCGAAACGCATTTGCACAAGTCCATTAATTCGTCCGTCGATCGCTTTGCGGCACTTCAGCAAGCGATGTGGAGCGACGGATACTTTGTCTATGTGCCCAAGAACGTGAGGGTACCATTACCTATACACATCCACGCAGCCATGGGCGACGGACAAGTCGACTTATCGCATACTCTGATCGTACTCGAGCAAGGGGCAGAAGCGACCGTACTGTTCGAGTCTTCCAGTCCATCGGAACAAGCACAGGGTTTGCATTGCGGAGGGGTGGAATTGGTGCAGCGAGGTGGATCGCATTTGCGCTATGTCAACCTTCAAGACTGGGGCAGAAACGCTTGGCACTTTGCACACCAACGAGCCAGCGTCGGTCGCGATGCGACTTTGCAATGGACCGTCGCTGCGATGGGCTCGCGGTTTGCACAAGTCGACCAACGAGTCGAATTGGTCGAACCGGGTGCGACCAGCCAAGTCAACGGGGTAATGTTTACGCGAGATCGCCAGCATCTTGTGTACAACACGTTGCAACATCACGTCGCACCGCACTGCCGCAGCGACTTCCTATACAAGAGCGTTCTTCAAGACCGTTCGCGAACCGTCTGGCGGGGATTGATCAAAGTAAGTGAAGGGGCGCAAAAAACGGATGGTTATCAACGCAACGATAACCTCATGCTCAGCGAAGCCGCACGTGCAGATTCGATCCCAGGTCTTGAAATCAATGCCGATGACGTACGATGCACGCACGGTAGCACCAGTGGTCGAGTTGACGAAGAACTTATTTTCTACGCTCAATCTCGAGGTTTCACTCGCTCCGAAGCTGTCCGCATGATTGTCACTGGGTTCTTTCAACAGATCTTCGACCGCATTACCATCGAAAGTGTTCGCGACGCCCTCGGCGCTGCAATCGCGAGACAAGTTCGACAGTACGAGTAACGGTCCCAGAAAAGTCTACACGCAGGTCCGAAAGCCACGAGAACTATGCTTGAATTCCACTACGTATGCGATCGGAGTGAATTGACTCCGAATACGCCAAAATCCTTTGAGGTCGATCAACGATTTGTCGTTCTCGTCGATCTAGGGGCCGAGGTGTACTGCATCGAAGATATGTGCACGCACGACGGTGGAACGCTCGCAGACGGGGAACTCGATGGACAATGTTTGGTTTGCCCAAGACATGGCGCGAAGTTCGACGTTAAAAACGGGAAAGCTATGTGCATGCCCGCGACCGAAGACACGCCAAGCCATCCAGTACGGTTGGAAGGCGATAAGGTTTTTGTTGCTTTGAGCGACGCGTAATCCCCCACAATTCCCAAAATCGGCAGTGCATAGTCAGTTGCGTTTGTCGTTCCTATCCGGGTGGTTACAATAGAGGCAGTGGGTATTGGTGCGCGTCGAGCGAAACCTAAGATTCTTGAGAATCAAGAAACCAACGATGCTACCGATGCACCTAGATTGGACTTCTTGCCCGAATGTACAGGCAAATGGTTTGTTCCCAAATTTCTTTCTGTCGGAGAAACGGGTGAAGCATGGCTATCACTGAAGATCAAGTTCGAGAAGAACTCAAGCGCGTTATCGATCCGGAGTTGTTCGTCAACATCGTCGATCTCGGATTGATCTACGTTGTCGACATCCAACCAGGTGAAGACGGGAAAGAAAACGTCACGGTCGAAATGACAATGACCAGTCCGATGTGCCCAGCCGGTCCACAACTCGTTGCCAATAGCCGCGAAGTTGTCGAATCGATCGAAGGTGTTGGCACCGTCGACATCAAGGTCGTTATGGACCCACCTTGGGGACCAGACAAGATGACGGAAGATGCGAGAGATCAGCTAGGAATCTTCTAAGTATGACTCCATCGACGCAACGAGTCGACCTCGAAGAAATCCGCGAAGAGATTGCGGATCTAGACACTCCACAAGATCGCTTAGCGTACCTAATCGAATTAGGGCAGTCGCTTCCAGACCTACCGGAAAAGTACCAGATCGAAGATTTTCGGGTTCTCGGTTGTCAGAGTATGGTCTGGGTAGTGCCAAAAATCGAAGGAGATCGGATTGAGTTCATCGGTTCAAGCGACGCCCCGATGGTCCGTGGACTCGTAGCGATTTTGATCGCCGCTTATTCCGGAAAATCACCTTCGGATATTCTCGCATTTCCAATCGAAGCCTTGTTCGACGAATTGCATCTGAAGGCATTTTTGACCCCCATGCGAAGCAACGGACTGCATTCAATGGTGCAGCGGATTCAAGCGATTGCACAAGGTGCACTTGCTTCTCCAATGGCCTCTACCGCTGAACCAACCGCCCGAACGGCAACCGGCGCTTCCGCAAGAGGTTCTATTGGTCCTGTGATTCAGAGCGCCGCCTCGATGGAGAAAGCATGTCCACTCGATCCGTCCGGAGTCAACACACCATGTGGCATAGCGATTGCTCCTTCCCCACCGAAAGTTCTTTGGGCGGATTGGGCCAAGCTACCAGCAATATCGATTGAAGGTTGCCGAAAAGACTTCCCTGTACTCGCTGCGACTCTTCCATGCGGCAAACCTTGGATTTATCTCGACAATGCCGCATCCGCCCAACGTCCGAATTCGGTCCTCGACTGCATGGATCGTGTGTACAAAAACCATTACGCAAACGTACACCGTAGCGGTCATCAACTCGCGGCAGAAACCACGGAAGCGATGGAAAATGCGCGACGAATACTAGCGCAGTGGATGAATCTCGAATCGACCGACCAAGTCATCTTTACCCCTGGCACAACGGCGGGTATCAACCTCGTCGCGAGAAGTTGGGGAGATGTGAATCTTCGTCCCGGAGACGAAATCGTTCTTACCGAGATGGAACATCACTCGAACATCGTACCGTGGCAACAACTCGCTCAACGAACTGGCGCAGTGATTCGCTGGATCGAAGTCCTAGACGACTATACGTTGGATTTGTCGTCGCTCGATCGTATCTTTAATTCCCGCACGAAACTGCTATCGGTGACCGCCGTTTCCAACGTCTTGGGAACGATCAACCCAGTACGAGTATTGGCAGATGCCGCACACCGTGTTGGTGCAAAAGTTCTTGTCGATGCCGCGCAGAGCGCTCCGCATGGAAAAGTCACCCCTGCGGAATGGGACGCCGATTGGGTGGTCTTCAGCGGGCACAAAATGCTTGGGCCAACCGGAATTGGTGTCCTAGCAGGCAAGCGGGACGTTCTCGAATCGATGCCTCCGTTCCTCGGAGGTGGCAATATGATCAAGAGCGTCACAAAAGCTGGATTTGAGCAAGCCGATTTGCCACACCGTTTCGAAGCAGGTACCGCAGCCATCGTCGAAGCGATCGCATTAAAACCTGCTTTGGAATACTTAATGCGAATTGGTACCGAACAGATTCTTACCCAAGAACGCCGGCTCACCATCCGAGCGATCGAAGGATTGAGTACCATCAAAAATTTGAAGGTTCTTGGCCCCAGCGATATCGCGGCAGGGAAGAAAACTGGGATCGTGTCATTTGTCTTGCCCGGGATTCATGCTGACCAGATCGGTCAGTATCTGAATGCTTCCGGTATCGCGATTCGAGTCGGCCACCACTGTGCAATGCCACTGCACCAGCGCTTTGGGCTAGGGGTTAGCGCAAGAGCGTCATTCTACTTCTATAATACCGAATCCGAAGTAGACGCTTTTGTTACCGCCGTTGACCGTGCTTGCCAACTCTAGCCTCCAGAAGTTACGCTAGTGGCGACGCCGTCGAAGCATTGAACACAACCTTTTCGCCGAAAGCTTTTGATTTCATGAGCAACCCCGCACTTTCCTCTCCTCGCATGATGGGGGGAATCCCTACTCTGAACGCAGGTCTCTACCGATCCATACGCTTTTTGGTCGGAGACCCTGTGGTATACATCGAATGGCCGGCGGGCACTGATGCAAAGCGAGCTACATTGATTTGCCGCGACATCGAAATGGAACGGGCAAAACTTCATGCAAGCGTTCAAGAAGTGTTTTGTCCGGCGGACTTCACTCCCGCAGATGGGCTCTCAGGAGACCGTGAGACCGCTACTGCACAATCCGCTGCAGAAGCAATCCGCAGAGCAGGGTTCCAACGCGTAATCGTAGATCGTTCCCTGCCGATGATCTATACCACCATGCTCCAACGTGCAGGCGTTGCTGTCGAATGCGATTTGCAATGGGGTGTAATGGAGCGACGCAAAAAAGACGAATCCGAAATTGCCATGATCCGCGAAGCACAGCGGATCACCGAGGAAGTCATGGAAATGGCTTGCTCCACCGTCGCGCGAGCCAAAGCCGACGCCAGCGGGATGCTGCACCACGACGGCGCACCACTGACGAGCGAACGGATGCGAACCTTGATCGATGTTTGGCTGCTGGAACGAGAATGTTCAAATCCAGGAGCCATCGTCGCCGGAGGCCCCGTCGGCGCTGATTGCCATGATCACGGCCACGGCCCACTTTTCACCGGGCAGCCCGTAATTGTCGATATCTTCCCAAGGGTCAAGAAGAACCTCTACAACGGCGACTGCACTAGAACGGTTGTACATGGAGAGATTCCAGCGGAAGTCTCTCGAATGCACGTAGCCGTCGTTGCCGCCAAAGCTGCAGCTACGCAGGCCGTTCGAGCAGGTGTAACTGGCCAGTTCGTACACGAAGCAACCATTCGCTCCATCGAGCAATCCGGATATCGCATGGGACTCCCCACCGCAGATGCACCAGATAGCTTCACAAGCATGACTCATGGAACCGGACACGGGTTGGGGCTCGAAGTCCACGAACCACCACTGCTAGCAGCAGGTGGACCTGAATTGGTAGCCGGTGATGTCGTTACGATCGAACCCGGTTTGTACGGCAAACTCTACGGAGGTGTGCGTGTCGAAGACATGGTCGTGGTGCGAGAAGACGGCTGTGAAAACCTAAACCAACTCCACGAGGGACTCGTCTGGAAGTAACCAATCCGATGCAGGGAAAAAGACTCCATCGGTAGCGGGATGGACTTGAGGTTACTGAAGTCTAAACGGGTGTTCGGGTTTAGTACACGCCCAACACCATGCTCGAAAACGCCGCGAGCGGAGCACTAAAGAGCAATTCCCGCCAATTCGGATCGGCAACAAAACGAAAACCAAAGAGTGCTACCCAACTCCATAGAGCCCAGCTGTTGACCTTCTCGATGACCGCCGCGTTCAACTTCAACCCTACCGTCGTTCTATCCTCCGGTGACGAGTTCGAAGCCAGACTGTTACTGGCAGTCTCAACGCAATCCGTTTCTGAGACAGTCGTTACTAGATTATCAACGGCGCTAAGTGCAACAGTAGCCTTCGAGCCAACATTCATTCTCAGAGTGCCAATGTATGGAATATTGTGTTTCGCCATGCCGACTGCAATAACATCTTCGCCGGCTCTATTCCAAGACCTTTCATCAGCTCTCCGACCATTTTCTTTTCGGGCTAATTGCCTCAGCGCTACCTTTGCTTGTCCCACCTTACGGCGCTGTACAGCCGGCGAACGCAAAAGGAATCCAATCATCCATGCACAAAAACAACTCAATGAAAAGATACTAACTAAATTGGCTATGGATGCTCGTCCACTCAAGACTCCGTACCTCGGCGCGCCAGTCAAAGCAATCGTTCCGGCAGCCTGCGATTGCGTTGCACGCTGCTGGGCTTCGAGACTTTCAATACATCGCAAACACTGCGAACGATTTGTTAGTAGAGCGTTCCAAGTTTGCTGATCTTTCGCAGACCAAGCTTTTTCCGAATTCTCAGATCGGTCAGCGGCGGCCGCCGTTCGATTTATTTCATCCTCTGCAGCCGCAGACAATCCATTTGAATTGTCTGGAGCCTCCGACATCGAAGAATCGGACGCGGGATTTGACGCTGGATTCGACAGGAACTTCCGGAAAGAGATTGTCACTGCTTGATTCGATTTCTGTTCCGTCGTAATCGATTCATCTTTTGCTATCGTGGCTTCAGCTAGCCAATTTCCTTCACGCTGGCGATCCAATCGGAAACGTTCCAGTTGATGATCGATTGCGGCAAGACGCCAACGCTCCGACCGAACCCTCTTGCTCTCATCACTAAGGGATTCAGTCGAATTCGAGGGCAAGGTTAGTCGTTCAAGCTCTTGCTCTACTTCTCGCAAACCCGCATTCGCACGAACACCAATTTCCAAATGAATATGCTCAACGGAAGATTCAATACGAGAGCGAGCAACCGCTTTAGCCGACCTTGCATAGCGTATCCAACGAACACTCGATTGATCGCTCAATTGCCCTCTTGCCATCGATTGCAGTGCAATCAGACGCTGAGGCGAAACCACCGCGGTGGCTTGCAATACATGCTCAGCTCGCTGCACTGGAAAGACGTTCGCTACCCAAAGCGAGAGGAGAAAGCCAAAGAGCACTAAGTGCTTTCCGAGGCTGCTAAGGATCATGGTTTCCAGGTTGGTTCGCTGAAAAAAAGTTCGACCTAGAGCATCGTGCACCTTGGTCACCTCCAACCCAGCCAACGTTTTTTACGTGGATGGGTTCCCGAAAATCCTCAGGCCGAATGCTTCGCGAGAACTTTTACGATTATTCCGATTCTTCGGCCAACTCAGACCTACTCCATGAACAATTCTCGAGAGCAATTCTCGAGAGCAATTCTTGAACCTAGCAACCGTTATGAAAATCAGTGCTAGCATTAAAACGAGCGGCGTGGGCCAGCTTGGTATCCAAAACCGGGTTGTGGAGGTGCAACCCGCATCGAAGGATACGCACCGTTCCCGTAAGGGCTTGGAATTCCGAAGGGAATGGCAGTGCTCGGCACACCAAAACTAGGACTTCCAATTCCGCTTGGATACCCAAGCTGGTGTGGGATCACCATGCGACTCGGGGTTGAAAACCGCAGTTCAAGCTGGCTTTGGGATTGAAATCCAAATGCGGGAGTTTGGTGAATCCCAAAAGGAAACGATTGATTCGGTGGACAATCAGGATATGCAGGACGCAGAGTATATCGAGGGACAGGTGCATAATGTGGGACAGGTGCATTACGCAACTCCCGCTCGATTACCCGATCGATGGCCTTACATAAGTTTCGCATCCGGGTGTCCATGCTCTCGGCAAGCCCCTTGAGTGTCCGATCCCCCCGAAGGCAAGGGTCCGCACACAGCGCGTAACGCAACTGTCCCCAATCACCCTCCATCTGATGATACAGCGATTGGACTTGATTACACGTAGCCCTGTTACAAACATTGCAACCACGCAGTAGTTCAACCATTGCACAAGACAAGCGGTCGAATTCCATGGCCTCTCGAACCAAGTAATTTCTTGGATCAGTCCTTTTGATCCGATTTGCGATATCCTCCGCTCGATGCTGCACCACCCGTGCCTCCCCAATTGCGGATGCCCACGGATTGCCAGCTTGGACTGCCGACGCACCACAAGCCAAGATTGCCAATACACAACCAGCAATCCGTCCTGGCACGTTAAACCAACCCGATAAATCAAGCCAATTCAGCATTGGACGGAACCGAAGCAAACTTCGGCGATTCGAGAGGATAGATAGTGTCATCGCACAGTCTCCATTGAGCTTTTTCAAGTCTCAAAACCAAGGACAAAAATAGTTCGGTCGGCTAGATACCCCCAACGACTGGGAATCACGCCGTTCTCCTTAGCTGATTCAACAAATTCCATTCCAATTCCAAAATGGTTGGAAATTTTTTCGAATCAGACTCAAGTTCCCAGGGATTTTATCGAGCCATCAAAATGCTCAGAGCGTGAAAGCCAACGCGAAGAACGACACACTGCATACCACTGTCCTCGAATTGAGTGCAACGCGATCGATTCGAGTACAGTTGCTATCGCTTCGCCTTTCGCTTTCGGTCGGCGCCTCTTTCACTTGCTAACCTAGCAACTCAACCGCAAGGGCCTTAGGCAGAACCTCCAAGTGGAGCCGAAAACGCTTTGTCGAGTCGAACGGCACAGCCTCGGAATCACCGGAGACACGGAACGATTCTCCGTCGAGATGAAATGGAACCGGGTGATCGCATTCGATAAGATAGTCTTCGCGTTGACTGGTCGAAATCCTTTGATCGCTTGTCGGAATGTCACCCTTAAGAATTCTCGGAAAGTACCGGACGATATCCCTACGACGCAGCGCTCCGACTTCCAGAATTTCGAACAACCCGTCGTCAAGAACGGCCTTGGGGGAGAGTGGGTAACTCCCCTCGCGCATTCCGATTGCAACGCTGATCATGAGATATTCTTTAGACGCAGGTGCCATCCCGAGATCGGTATCCTTTCCTGATGATGCAACCAACGGATGCGTCCGGTACTTACCTCCCATCGCCCGCATCAACGCCAATGTATAGCGAACACGTGCTGGAAGTCTCTTCATGCCTCGTGCGAGATTAGCCACTCTGCCCGGCAGCCCCAATCCTGCGACATTGATGAAGTAACGATGACTACCGTTGCATGTTGCTTTCCCAATATCCACGAAGCGATGAAATGGTTCGTGCTCAGTTCGATCGTTGCGCAAGGTAAACGCGTAATCGTTGGCGGTACCAATCGGGAAAATCCCCATTCGCACGCCGCGAGCCTCACTCGACAGGATTCCATTGAGTGTTTCGTGAACAGTCCCATCCCCACCGAGGACGATCAGCGTATCGAATCCATTCCAGCAAGCTTCCTTTGCGATCTGCTCAGCATGTCCTGGATGTTGCGTCACTTGTATTGGAGTGTTTGTTGGCACCCAACGCTCTACAGCCTTCTGCATAGAGCCCAAGGAATACAAACGCTTTCCGGCAGCGGGATTTGCAATCATGATCGGCTTGATCATCAAGAAAAGTGCCTTATTCTTTAATCAGCGACAGTGGATGTTGCCGCGAAGCCAGAGGCATTTTCACTGCCGTCCCTAATCGTTCCGATTCAAATGTTGCCAAAATCATCTCCGTGATTCCAATCGCATCGTCCATTCCGCAGAGCGGTTGACGATCTTGTTCAATCGCATCGATTAGATCGCGAATTGCTGCGAGGTGTCCACCTTCGTAATTTCCGTCCGAGCGGGACTCAGGTTTTGAGATTCCCTCCGAGGTCACTTTTTCCCAAGTCTTTCCGGACCGGCCAGGTGACCAGCTTCCATCTCGAAGTAAGTAGGCGGGCGCAAGGTATCCGCTTTCGATCTCCAACATCCCTTTTGAACCAAAAACTTGCAACGCGAAACGACTTGGGTTTGCTGCCGTTGCTTTCTTCGAAGCAAAACTACCTTGGATTCCATTTGCGAATTGATAACTTGCTTGCAGTGCGTTGCCTGCTAGCAGTCCAAGCCCTTCGTTGCCTTCGACGACATGGGCTTTCCGAATACGCTCTTTGTTGTGTGTTATGCGAGCAGTGCATTCGATCGGAGTACCCCCACCGAAGGATCTCATCATTCCAAAGATATGAGAACCTAGAACCCAAAGATCCTCCGCTCCGCCACGTTGATCCTCTTTCCCACGTCCTCGCAACTCGAGAACCTCACCGATAACTCCGTCTTGGACTAGCTGCAAGACCTTATGAAGCACCGGCGAGTATTGAGCGGTATGCGCAATGGCTAGCTTCAACCCTTTGCTTCGGAAAACACCTGCGACCTCGTCAGATTCGAGCAACGATCGGCAAAACGGCTTTTCCATGTACACATGGCAGTTGGCTTGCGCGGCTGCCATCAACATCGCATGATGCTGATCAATCCACCGGGGACAAATCGCTACGAGATCGAGCTTTTCTTGGTCGAGCATCTCGCGATAGTCCGCATAAGCGTTCTCAACTTTCAGTCTCGCCCTAGCCTTCTCTCGACCGTTTGAATCGGCATCCGCTACCGATACGACTTCGACATTTGCAAGTTTAGTAAACGGTACATCGACCGCGTGTCCGTAATCTCCACGCCCCGTCGCCCCGACGATGCCGACACGAAATTTTTTATTTGAAAATGCGCCATATGAGCCACTCGCTACGCTCAAGCAGCTGGAAGCAAATAGAGCCGACTGAAAACTGCGGCGTGAGATTGGAAATTGCATAGGTACACCTAAATTAGATACGGGTTTCACACGAAGTCGACTTGCTTCGAAGTGCTTTACTTTCTCATTTCTGGTCAACATTTTTGGTCGGCATCTTTGCTCCGACTACTTCGCGCCAACCGACCAACCTCTCATGGAGGGATTTAGCAACCGCTGGGAATTCTTCTAATAGATTCTTAGTTTCTCCGATGTCTTTTTCCAAGTCGTAGAGTTCAAGGTGGCCGTCTTCAAGAAATTCCATCAGTTTAAAATTGCCGGCGAGAATCGTACTGACGGGTGTGGTACGCCATTTCCCTTGTCCAGCGCCGAGATATCCTGGGAAATGTTGAAAGATTGCATCACGAGTCCAAGGCATGGTTGGATCGATCATCCAAGGGACTAGGCTTTGACCATCGAGCGTCTGATTGGGTTTCGGAGCCTTGGCGAGCTCCAGTAAAGTCGGATATAGATCCACATGGATAGTCGGTTCCGCAAGGGATGAATTCGGAGCTATTTTCTTCGGCCAACGTGCAATCAATGGAACTCGCGTCCCCCCTTCGTACAAACTCCCCTTGCCACTTCGCAGCGGAGCATTATCAGTGATATCTCCCCCTTGCTTAATTCCCTCCCGAACATATCCACCGACGCCACCATTGTCTGATGCAAACAAAACAATCGTATTCTCTGCGATCCCAAGAGTGTCGAGTTGCTCCAAGATGCGCCCGACACTTTCGTCAACCGAAGCGATCATCGCAGCATAGGTTGGATTATGGTGCCCTTCCACCGATGGCTT
>CAZACJ010000003.1:0-60489 GCA_964483385.1 uncultured Pirellula sp.
GCTCAGAGGGCCACCCGGTGCTTGCGCATTCCGGCTCAGAGGGCCACCCGGTGCTTGCGCATTCCGGCTCAGAGGGCCACCCGGTGCTCGCGCATTCCGGCTCAGAGGGCCACCCGGTGCTTGCGCATTCCGGCTCAGAGGCGTGGGTCCACCGGTTCGCTTTCGAGTGCTAGGATACCGAAAACGCATTCATGGACTTTTCGAAGTGAGTCTTGGCTGATGAATCGCTCTAGGGCTTCGATGCCAAGGGCGAATTCGCGGCAAGCTAGTGAACGTTTGCGGCCAAGACCACGACGTCGAAGCCTTGTAAGATTTTCTTCTGAGTCGTAATCCGGTCCGTAGATGATGCGCAAGTATTCTTTACCGCGACATTTCACGGCGGGTTGCACAAGTCCGTTTTTGCTACGGTTGATCCAATCGTGCGGTTTGACGACCATTCCTTCCGCACCTGCTGCTGTTTTTTGCATCCACCATTGTGTCGCTTGCTCTTCACTCTCTGAAGCATCTGTGTCGACGAGCAACCAATCGGTAGCTAACAAGATGTCTGGGTCTTGGTTGCAAATCGAATGCAATTGCTCCATGTGCCAAACATGACTGCGATCGCTATGCACCTTGCCTTCCGTAGCCAACAAATGAAACGGGGCTAGCTTCCAATCACTGAGCGATTCGACTTGCCAACAGTAACGTCGATAAGCCTCTACGAACTGCTCGATCTTTCCTGTCTGTCGTTCAAAGCTAGTGTGCAACGATTGTACTTTTTCGATTTGCGGTTCGTATTGAACATCCCCTTTACTAGTCAGTCGATCAAGCGTTTGTTTCAGCGTTTGTGTCGTGGTTCCTAAGGCTGCTTTTCCTGCAGCACCTACGGCTGCGTACTGTGATTTGAGCAGATCGATCGCTTTGGCTGACCAAGGCATCAGTTCACAATCGAAACATGCCCAACTGGTGTTTAGGGAATCCCACAGCCCCGCTCGCTCGCAAGCTTGCCGCAGGCGTTCAAGCAATTGGGTTTCAAGGTTTGAATCGTTAAGAAATCGGCGACCGGTACGAGTGTAAATCACGCCGCTCGATCCATCGGTGACTCCGAACCGATCTTGTGCCGTCCTTTCGTCCCGGCACAAAACGACTACCGCCCGCGAGCCCATGTGTTTTTCTTCGCAAACAAGCTGTTTGACTCCTTGGGCGCGGTAATACTCGATCGCTTCTTTGGGGTGCTCCAGTAATCCTGGTTCCGAAGAGGTTTCGCTTGGAGACATCGTCGGTGGAAGGTAGATCAGCCATTTAGGATCGATGGCAAAGCGGCTCATAATCTCTAAGGCAGCTGTTGCGTTCTGCTCTTGGATCGTCAAGTTCGCCATGAGTTTGGTATGCAGGATCCGTTTCCCAAGTACATCTTGTAAATCTAGTACATGATCTTTTACGATCACTTCTTGCGGTACCGTAGGGGTGATCAAAAATGGGCGTAATGGGGTGCAGTAGACTTGTTTTGCCGGGATAGAAACGAATTCTCGTTCGGGATATCGCAGAGCGGTTAGTGCGCCGCCGAAAACACAGCCCGTGTCGACATTAATTGTCCGATTGAGCCATTTTGGGGTTGGAACAGGCGTGTGTCCATAAACGACATGCGCGTCACCATCATAGTCTTCGGCCCATGGATGGCGAACTGGAAGTCCGAACTCATCGGTTTCACCGGTCGTTTCTCCATAGAGTGCAAATTCTCGAACTCGACCGGATGTACGTCCTTGGTACTCTTGTTTCATTCCCGCGTGAGCAACGACCAATTGCCCGCCATCGAGTACAAGGTGGGAAACAAGTCCATCGATGAAGGCAGAGGTTTCTTTGATGAAGCTCTTTCGTTCTTCTTCCGGGAGTCGTTCGATATCGGCGAGGGTTTCTGCTAGTCCATGTTTGATTTGCACATCGCGCCCCGAGAACTTTTTTAACAGTTTCACATCGTGATTTCCGGGGACACACAGAGCCGATCCGTGGTGCATCATGGTTGCAACGGTGCGAAGCGTGTCGACACTTCTCGGTCCGCGGTCCACGAAATCACCGACGTAGATCACGCGGCGTCCCTCGGGGTGTACTGCAACACGGTCCATCAGCAACGCCGAGTTGGATGGTCGTTCGCAAGGCTTCCAGATGTACCCTAAGCGATGGAGGAGTTCCTCAAGTTCATCGCAGCAACCGTGCAGATCCCCGATGATATCGAATGGACCGACCTCTGCTTTTCGATTGCACCATAGTGGCGTGCGTACGATTTGTGCAGCGTCTACTTGTTCAGGGGAGTTCAACACATGAATGAACCGAACTTTTTCCCGTTCCAGTTCTCTGAGACTTTTGCGCATCAGTTTCCATTGACGCAAAAGTACATGGCGACCAAAAGTTCGGTCGGGGCGAGCTTGATTGCGTTCCCAGCAGATGTTTTCCGGCAAGTTAAATACAATTGCTACCGAGAAACAATCGTGGCGTTTCGCGATTGCCACAAGCCGTTTTCGCTCGTCTGCATTGACGTTTGTTGCATCGATGACGGTGAGCAAGCCTCTCTTGAGTCGAATATCCGTCAAGTAATGCAATAATTGAAATGCATCGTTGCTTGCCGCTTGATCATTCTCATCATTGGAAACCATTCCTCGGCAGCGATCTGAGGAAATCGTTTCGTGTTCAAGAAAGTGTTTCTTTGCGAAGGTACTTTTGCCGGCACCACTCGGGCCGATCAGTAACACCAGCGAGAATTCAGGGATATCAATGGGCATTTTTTCGGATCCTCAACAAAAGGTCGTTGAGTGCGTCGGCACTCGATGGTGTATCTGGAAGGGGCGAATGTTCATACGCGGCTTGGAGTTCCTCGAATAAACGTTCTACCTGCTTGAAGTGGAATGCAAAGGAGTTTGTTTCGATGGTTTCATTCTCTTGGCCGTTGCATTTCGTCTCGATCAATTCTGTGATAAAAGACTGCGGCTTGAGCTCATTGAGTTCATCGAGATTGGCATTTAGTTCGCCGGATTGCATCAAATGAATTCCCGTTTTCAGAACTCTGTAGACGTACAGGAGGGGTTTTACTCTCGGTGGCTCTTCTTTTTGAAATAGCTTCCATTGAGTCTGCGCGAACCCTAAATAATGGTGCGCATGATGGCGGGTAATGCAGCCCGCAGCTATCGCTTTGAGTTCTGCGAAATAAGGAGTTTCAAAGACAACGAGAGGTGAGAGCAATTGCTCTAGAACGTAGCCATTTCGCTTTAGGAGTAACCCGAAGAACTTTTTCACGTCATGGGTGACTAGGTCAATCTCCAGTCCGTCGCGAACAGAAGATTTTTCGACCGTGTCGTCTTTTTCGTTCAGGCCCAGTAGTAGTTCTAGCGGCAAGCAATGGACTCCACGCAAGTCCACATCCGAGTTGGGGGAAGGGAATCCGTAGAGATGTGCTCCACTGACCGTTGCAAAGAGAAGTGGATAGGGGTGCTCGCTGACTTGCGCGGCGATTTGAGGGAGCCGAGTAACTGACAGGGAATCTGCGGTTTTCATTGGTGGCAGGCGATCTTTCTGGCTTCGATCAGGAGGGTGTTTGCCATTTCATAATCAGGCCGAACTGGAAGGTTTGTCAGCGATTGTGCACGATCGAATTCTTTGTGCAGTTTCAATCTGGTGGCATCGATTTGCTCCAATGTGCGTTCACCGCGACGAATTGCGAGAAGCTCGTCTCGGTGTTCTGCAACATCGACGGTAACTCGTTGATGACGAAGAATGTCGATACCCGAGAGTAGCAGTCGAATCAGGTGCATGGCATGCTTCCATTTCACTTCTCCCCGGTTGCGCATATCCGATTGAAGTTTTTTGAACTGGGATGCAACGTAGCCGCTATAAGTTTGGTAGACGAGTTGAGACAAAAAGATCTGGCGATTTGCGAGGAGTGGTTCGACGGCAGGATCGATTCTTTCTACGCGAGGGGAGTAGAGGCATTCCAAAGCGTTGGGGTTCGCTTTTAAAGCGAGGATCAGAAATTTTTGGTATTCCCAGTAAGCTTCTTGGGTCGGTTCATTTTCTATTTGTTCAGGAACACCGAAGAGAGACCATTGGTCGTCGGCTCGGGGCAAGTAGATACCTCGTCGGTCGATATCCGATGCGTCGTTCGACAATCCGTACGCTTGGGAGCCGATAATACATTGATAGATGATCCGATCATAAAAGCGAGCTTGCTCTTTTCCCTGCGCGGATTCCTCGAGGGTTGGGTTGCGGTAATTTGCCAAAGCGATGAGCTCGCACCCGTCGATGGCTTCTTCGGTCCCATCCATGAATCGGATCAGGTATTTTGATGTGTCGAGAGCGGGCAGTCGTACAACGATTCCGACGACACCTGGAGGAAACAGGCTGCGGGCGCCTTTGCCGCGAACGGTTTGCAGTACAACAACCTGAGTTCCCAGTTCGAACAAAGGAGGATGTGGTTTTGATTGAGCGTTGTCAGGCATGATTGGGACTTAAATCTGATGAAAGACTGCCATTTGTGTTGGGGTACCTCGAGTCTCGTCTTCGGGACCAACTCCAATGAATTCGACGGAGTAATGACAGGCTGTAGCGATGCGATTGCACCAGGATTGGAATTCCTCGCGTGTCCATTCGAAACGATGGTCTGCATGCCGAAATTTGCCATGGGGTAATGACTCCCAAACGCTGTTGTATTCTTTATTTGGAGTGGTAATGATCACATGCATTGGTCTTGCTTGTGCAAACAGGACTTGGGCGAGTGCTTCCAAGCGATCAGGTTCAAGATGTTCGATGACTTCCACGACTGCAGCGGCATCAAAACCATTAAGTCGTTTGTCCTTGTAGATTAGCGACCCGTGAATGAGTTGAAGTCGTTCTTTTCGGCTTTCGCTCCAATCGGTCATGCGGAATCTGCGACTAGCGATTTCCAATGCGCGAATGGAAACGTCCATACCGACGATTCGGTGAAAGTGCGGTTCAGCGAAAAGCCTCTTCAGGAATTTTCCTTCGCCGCAACCTAGGTCGAGAACTGAGCGAGCGCCGCATCTTAGAAGTTGCGCTAGTACCGCATCGTACCGCTGGGCGTTAAGGGTTGGTTCTTCGGCTTTGTGTGTTGCTTGTAGGGATGGATCGGCTGGAGAAGTCGAAGTGATTGATTCGGAGGTGAATTCTTCTTCTGGATTGAATTCTTCTTGTAGGGTCAATCGCTCGAGTGCGCTTCGGACAAGATTTGCATCGCGGCGCAAGTACCTTTGAATGACCCAGTCTTTATGTGGATGCGTTGAAAGCCAGCCTTGTCCTTGTTTGAGAAGCTTGTCTAGTTCGTCATTCCCGACGAAATAATGTTTTGCATTATCGAAGACGGGGATTAGTACGTAGAGATGGGCAAGAATTTCTCGAAGTGGTCCTTGTTTCGTGAGGGTGACCTTCTTGTAAGGGCTTTGTCCCCACTGAGGAAACGCATCGTCCAGCAGAACGTCTTCGGTTATTAGTTGATATCCCAGAGGTTCGAAGACGTGTTGAAGCCAAACGGGATCACATCGAACAGCAAGCGTATCGATTTGGACCTTCCACGTGCCGACTTGATCGGGGAGTTCTGGATGATCTTTGCATCGTCCTGACAGCGCAGCAGAGAAGACTTGTGCGATCGCAACACTCATAAAGGAGGAGGCGATGAAGGGGCGGTCGTTGACATAGTGACCGAGCATGAAGTCTGATTCGCGGTAAGCGCCTCGTACCATTCCGACGGGATCGACGTCGAGGAGCAAGCAGGCGCGAACGTGATTACTTTCGACGATGGGGTAATAGACATGCGCGTTTCCGAAGCTTAGAGGAAACGATTGAACTTTGTCGGGATGTTTGTGGAGAAGAAAGCTAAGGGATGGTGCTAACGCTCCAAGGGCGTCGATTGTCAGAAGCATTGAGGAGTCATCCTGGCTTGGGTGTGGTGAGTGACTGGCGGTTTGCGGGGACTTATCGTACTACTTTAGTATCGTACTACATTCGCAGAGAAGATTCCGTTGACGCTTGGAATCGAGCTATGAGACGAAAAGGCCACAAATGCCAAGTGGTTGCCTGGATAGAGGGGGGGTGGCGAGGCAAGGTTCGCAGTAAAAAATCCTCCGACCGTTTGCGGCACGACACGGAGCCGCTGCGAGACTGGCGCAAATCAAGCGTGCTACTGCACTCGCCAAAACGATTTGGGCCAACGCATAATTATGGTCCCTCAGCCGGAAAAACGGTCGGAGGCAAGTGTGCGGATTTTTCCAATCCGCACGAGGGAACTATACGGGATCCGTGTCTGAAAAGAAAGCGAGAATCGGTAGGATTACCGCATTACTTCATCTTGATTACTTGATCTTGTCTGCATGACCTGCTTGACCGAAGGCGATCATGCGAGCGACACAAACATCTTTCATTGCGGTACGTGCGGGCTTGAGGTAATCCCGTGGATCGAACTTTTCGGGGGACTCCATCAAGACCTTTCGGATGGCGCCGGTGATAGCCATACGGCAATCGGTATCGACGTTGATTTTACGAACACCACTCTTGATTCCGCGTTGGATTTCTTCGACTGGTACCCCCCAAGTTTGCTTCATTTTTCCGCCGAACTTGTTGATGATGTCTTGCAGCTCTTGTGGTACTGAGCTGCTACCGTGCATCACGAGGTGGGTATTAGGGATCTTGCGATGGATTTCTTCGATGCGGGTCATAGCAAGGACTTCGCCGTCAGGCTTGCGCGTGAACTTGTACGCGCCATGGCTGGTGCCGATCGCTACTGCGAGTGCGTCTACGCCAGTTTCTTCGACGAAGCGTTTTGCTTCCTCGGGATCGGTGAGCAGTTGATCGTGGCTAAGCACACCTTCTGCACCGTGTCCGTCTTCCGCTTCGCCCGACCCAGATTCAAGTGACCCAAGGCATCCGAGTTCACCTTCGACGCTGACACCGCGTGCGTGTGCGAGTTGAACAACTTTGCGAGTGACTTCGACGTTGTATTCGTAGGGAGCGGGGGACTTACCATCTTCCTTGAGGGAGCCGTCCATCATGACGGAGGTAAACCCGTTTTCGATTGCGGAGAGGCAAGTCTCTGGAGAGTTGCCGTGGTCTTGGTGCATCACGACAGGAATGTTTGGGTAGAGCTCAACGGCGGCGAGCATCAGGTGTCGCAAGTATGCATCTTGGGAATAAGCCCGAGCACCGCGCGATGCTTGGATGATCACGGGGGAATTGGTTTCTTTCGCCGCTTCCATGATCGACTGGATCTGCTCCATGTTGTTGACGTTGAATGCAGCGACGCCGTAGTTGTTTTCTGCAGCGTGATCAAGAACTTTACGGAGAGGTACCAAGGCCATGAGTGGGCACTCCAAATTTGGATGAAGGAAATGTAGATGAAGGAAACTTAGATGAAGGAAATTTGCATTTGATGAAGTTACCGGGATTTGTCAGGTTCTGCATCCCCGTTCGATCTATCAGGATTATCGGAAATTCCACCCGTTCTACAATGCGAATTCCGAATCGCTGCGTGCGAATTGAGGATTCCATCGGAGTGATTTCCGGAGTTTGCCATCGACGTAGCACAACAGACTGTGCGTTAAGATACGCTGTTGCATAAGGCTACGGTTATTTTGTCGAGTGAATTGAAAGAACTGGCACGAACACTAAAGCACTGGGACGAACACTATGGACGAGGAATACAGGATGCCCAAACTACCGGTGACGAAGCTCTCGCCGGTGGATCATTACTTGGCAGGTAGTTGGGAAGCTTTGGGTGCTGGAGCGCCGGTTCTCGTCGCGCTTGCGCAGCTGTGTAGCCAAGCCATGGTTGATGGGCTTGCCGCTAACCCGGCTTCAGTGGAAGGATTGATGCCCGAATCAAAAGCGATTCTGTTTGCGGCTGGTGGTCGAGGCGTGATTGAAGTGCGCGGCGTGAACACGGCTTTTGACCCTGCGGCGCGGATGTTGGCGGTGTATGTTGAGATCGACGAGACACAGACAATCGCATTTCGGGATCCGAACGAACCAGAGGTCACTGTACGATTTCTAGAGGGATTTCGGCAGCTTTGTGCATTAGGTTTGGTGATGCACCATTTGCATCGGGATTTTTCACTGTCGACTTCGGGGTTTGAGGTCGCGAAGATGATTCGTCGCGCAGACGTGCAGGCTTGGTTGGACAAAGGCTCTGAATTTGGGTTGCACGATTGAAGTTGCAAATCAGTGAATTTTTGGGGTGAGGATCATGGAGGTGATGAAGTGAATACCAAGAAGCAGAACGGGGTTGGGAAGCCTCCTCGTAGCAACAAGTTACTGGCTTGGTTGATAGCGCTAATTGGGAGTGGCATATTTTTCGTCTTTGCGGGTGCGGTTGTTTTTCGGTGGCTGACGGTCACAACTGAAATTCAAGGGGGTGGTGCGGGGGTGATGAGTAAGGGAGCCCAGGTGCGCCCTGAAGCGATGCAAGGCAGTGACAGTGGGGAAAGATCGCAAGAGCGATCGGAAGAGCATCCATTGGATACCGTTTTGCAACGAGCGAGGGAGTCTTTAGCGCTTCATCGACGCGAGCATCGCGATTATCGAGCGACGGTGGTCAAGCAGGAGCGGATTGGCAAGCAGTTGTCAGATGTAGTGCGGATGGCATTGAAGTTGCGTTACAGAGAGGCATCGGGAGATACTTCGATTCGCCCTGTAGATGTTTACTTGAAGTTTCTTGAACCGAAGGGGCAAGCAGGTCGAGAGGTGATTTGGTCGCAGGGATTGAATGAGAATCTTATGCGAGTACACGAAGCTGGGTTTCTAAATGTTGCTACAGTGGAGTTGGCACCCACGAGTCGATTAGCGATGATAGGGAACCGTTATCCGATCAGCGACATAGGCATCGAGAAGTTACTTGAAAAGTTATTGGAGCGAGGCGAGCGCGATCGGATGTTTGCAGGCTGTGAAGTGATAGTACAAGAGAACGTTCAGGTTGCTGGGAGGATTTGTACTCGGATTGAGGTGTTACATCGTGATAAAGAACTCGATGTTGCAGGCGGGGTTCACACGTTTGATTTCTACCGCGCAGTGATTGACTTGGATGTAGAATTGGGGATACCGATTCATTACGCTAGTTATTTATGGCCATTAGAGGGACAGGATGATTTGGTCTTGGACGAAGAGTTCACTTATGAAGATTTGGAGTTCAACGTTGGCTTGACCGATGAAGATTTTGATCCAGAGAATCCGGCTTACAACTATCCTTGATCTCCGGATGAAGACTCTCGTTATTTAAGTTTAGCTTGATTGTGTTTTTCCATGGGCTGCTTGTGGTAGTCAATTGGAGTTGAAGTGATGCCCGATTCGTTGCAGTTCATGGATTGTCCGCATTGTTCCAAGCGGGTTCGAACGAATGCGGAGCGATGCCACCATTGTGGCAAGCCACCACATGATTTTGATGATTCTACTGGCCTTGAGGTACCCAAGTCCGACATAGGGGGGCGTTCGGCATTTGGGAGGCGGAAAACAAGGCGGGGGGGATCGCGGGATAGTTCTGTTGATTCCCAGGAACATCATGCTTCGGACATGGGTGGATACGATACTCATGCGGATGATTTTGATTATGAAGCGTTTCTCGAAGCGGAGTTTGGAGGGGGGAATGGTTCAGTAAAGCGGCCTTGGTGGTGGTATGTGGCTTGGGCGGTCCTTGCTGTCCTGGTGATTGGTTTGGTGATGGATGCCTTGCAGTTGGCTCCCCGGTTACCCAGCGGTAAAGAGTGATATCTCCTTGAAATTGCGTACATTGTGATTTACCCCCCCCTTTTTTTGGGGGGCGGATGGTATGGAGGCTTTGGATGGAAGGGAAATCGCCGTGAGTAATTTTTTCCGACTTAATCTAAATGGGTTATTTCGGCAGCAAGTTTCAATTGATACAGTACAAGGGTCTCACAGACGGGGTCGGTAGTGACAACGGGCGTTCTCTGCCGATCTTGTGGGATACACCCTGCGTGCCGAAGATCGGGCGTTCCTAGGCATTGCAGGGTGCTTTTTTGCGCTGAATGTCCGTCTGCGAAATGCCTAAACGCTTCATTTTTTTGTAGAGCGTGGTGCGATTGATACCTAGTCGATCGGCTGTGGTGTTTCGGTTCCAGTCGTATTGCGTGAGCGCATCGATAAGGATTTGTCTTTCGGGGATCGCGAGCGCATCGTCGAGATCACGAAAGGCCTCTGACCATCGTTGGGTTATTGTCGGAGATTCTAGTCGTGCTGGGGGTTCTAAGAGATGTGGGTGAGGCTCAAAGTGTTCCGTCGTCTGTGCGAGTGGTCGCTTCGGTGTAGTTGCTGTGCTAGAGCGTGAGTTATGAAGTATACGTTGGATGGTTGGAGCATCTAGGAACGTCGATCGAGTGATTGCCACAGCTCGGTAGAGAGTGTTTTCGAGTTCGCGGATATTTCCGGGCCATGGATGTTCCATCAGCACCCGCATCGCTTGTGAGCAGATGCCATGAATGTCTTTTTCGAACATCTTATTTGCTTGATGGAGGAAGTGCGTGGCGAGATTTGGTAAATCGCTGATACGGTCGCGAAGTGTTGGTAGTTCGATGGGTACAACATGAATTCGATAATACAAATCTTCCCGAAAGCGGCCTTGGGCAACTGCGAGGTCGAGTCGTTCGTTGGTAGCGAAGAGGAAACGCGTGTCGACATGAAAGGTTTCATTACTTCCGACTGGTTCCAGGGTACGGTCTTGCAGTACCCGCAATAATTTGACTTGCATTGCCATGGAAGCGGTCCCAATTTCGTCCAGGAACAATGAGCCTCCTTGAGCAGCGCGAATTTTTCCAGGCCGGTCCCAATGTGCGCCCGTAAATGCGCCTGCAACGTGACCGAATAACTCGCTTTCAAGTAAGTGTTCTTGAATGGCACCGCAAGCGAGTTCGACAAAAGGGCCGTGTTTGCGACGGGAGCGTGAGTGGATGCATTTGGCAAGTTTGCTTTTACCAGTCCCGTTTTCGCCGAGGATCAGAACGCTGACATTTGCTTCGGTCACAGCTTCGAGAGTTTCGAAAAGTTCGTGCATTTGGGGGCTGGAGCCCAGCCACCCGAGTGATTCGAGCCAATCTTGGGTTGAAGAGTGACAGGAATCGGCATCGTGCTGAATCGATGCGGGATTGTCGGTCGCAGCGGATACCGCATTGAGTTTGGCATTGAGAGTGGATTCACGAAGCGAAACGCGATGTTCGCGCAGCGTTCGTTCGAGAACTTCTAGGAGATGTGCGTCTTTCCAAGGTTTGCGAAGAAAGCCTTGGGCTCCGGCGTGGAAGGCTTGGATTTCTTCTTGTGGGGTAGCAAATCCAGACATTGCGATGCAGCAGCAGTTCGGTTGTAGTGTTTTCGCTGCTCGAAGGACTTCTAGTCCACAACCTTGGTCCATTCTCAAGTCGCATAAGACCGCGTCGAAGTGATCTTGTACCAGGAAGTCTGTCGCTTGTTTCGAGCCGTTTGCGGCCTGAACGCTCAGCCCGAGGTCCTTTAGCCAAAGTTGCGTTGATTCGAGCAGCAGGGAATCGTCGTCAACGAGGAGAAGTTGAATCGGGTTGGCTGAATTGTCGTTAGCGAGTTTTGGGGCAGGGCGATGGCGAAGAGTCTGGGGTTTCTTGGACATGCGTTGCTCGGAGCTTCTTGGGGAATTGGTTGAATCTTCAGATTTGCGATAGAAGATTCGGAACTCTGGAGCGAACCCTAGGTTGTAAAAACGCAACAGGTTGCGGTTTTCGGTGTTGCTTTTGGACAACGTCTCGAATTCTTCGTGGATTTTAGCTGTAAAGTCCTCCTAATCCCTTCAATCGATTCTTGTTCGAATGCATCCTCGAATTCCTTGAGTTATCGTTACAGTCTCCGCACCGAAACCATTAGATCCCGAAGTGAGCTCACGACGTGATGAATACCGTGACACCAAATGCAAAAACGTCGAAAACCTTGTTGCCGAACTTTTGGCCGTCGAACTCAGGGGCAACAGCTCCGGCTTCGGCTTGGATGTCCGGATTACTTGGGTGTTTGGTTGCATGTTTGTTGCCGTTGTTTTTGATTCTCGTATCGCTGACGGTGGATTTGCTGATCCGCGAGCATGATAGGGTGGAGAGAGAGGAAGTTGGAGAGAGTGTTGCAGTTCGGTTGCTCAGTCCGTTTCGATCGGTAGCAGAGCGGCTTGGCGACACCTTTGGAGTACCGGATCCTCAGCAGCCGATTGTATTGATTGCGCTGTTGGGAATTGTCGCGTTATTGGCAATCGTGTTGCGGACATTTCTGCATCGGTTCTCGGTTTCGGCGGCGGTGGAGACTGAGCAACAGTTGCATGAGCGATTATTTCATCACTCGAATGTTCTTGCGACAGAACGTGGATTGTCGGCACAAGGGGTGATGCTTAAGGCTTTTCGCGAGACACATTTGCCTGGGATTCGCAACGCGATTGCACAATGGCTTGAGGCATTCCCAAAACATGCATTGCATTTGGTTTTGCTCATTTTATTGGCTTCAACGATTCACCCTTGGTTGACAGTTGCGGCACTGATCGCTGGATTGATTGTACGGACGATCTATCTGCTTCAGGTTCAGGCGTTTCAGAGTACACATTGGATGTACAAGCAGCGTTGGATGCAAAGCAGTCAGATGCTCGGGGCATTAGCCCAAGACGCTCCGTTGCTGGCAACGATCCACAACTCCTCCGAGACATTGGAGAGCTTTCGTGCTAATCTTTTGAATTACCGTGTTGCGGGGCAGTCATTGTTGGGTGGAGAGAAATCGCGTTGGCCTTGGGTGGCTTTAACTACGGTATTTCTCGGGGCCTTCCTAATTTCGTTGCTTGCGTTAGGGATGCTCGATCCTCGCAAACATTTGTCGCTTGGTTTAGCAGTTCTTTGGAGTACTTCGGTCGCATGCGCAATTCTTGCTGCTTTCAGGCTGCGATTAGGTTGGTTATCTGTACGTCGGTCGCTTCCGCTACTCAATGAAGTACACGACTACTTGGCGATTCGGCCGAGTTCATCGATGGGAACGAACAAGCGGCTCGCGAGTGTTTTAGCACAGGGAATTCAAGTTGAGCATGTGACGTTGCAGGCGAGCGATCAGCAGAAGGTGTTTGAGGATATCTCGTTGCACTTTAAGCCGGGACAGTTAGTGGCGGTGATTTCACCAGATCCATTCTTAGCGAAAGCGTTGGTGGAGATGGTGTTAGGATTTGGGCAGCCGACGAGTGGTCGATTGTTGTTTGATACGATTGATTCCAAGGATCTTTCGACCGACGCGATTCGAGATGCATCGTTGTGGGTGGCATCAAATGGACCGTTAGTCTCGGGTACAATCGAAGATAACTTGTGGCTAGGTTCGTCGCGCGATGCCACTGTAGATTTACGTGAAGTGACAGACAAAGCGAGGGTCAGCGAAGCGATTTTTAATTTGCCGGACGGATTGCAAACTTTGGTTTCAACGAAAGAGGAACGCCTCTCTGCCGATTTGCTTTTCCGGCTAGGGATCGCGCGAGGATTCCTTAAAAAACCGAGTTTGGTGGTTGCAGAGGAACCACTTCCGAGTCAATCAACGGCCGAATTGGATACGACTCGTGCCCTTCTGGAGCTTAGGAATCAAAAACGGATCGTTTTGGTATTACCCAATCGAATCTCGACATTGCGTGCAGCAGATCAAGTTGTCGTGCTGTATCATCGGAGGGTAGCTGATGTGGGTACGCACGCGGAATTGTTGGAGCGTAGCGAACTATATCGGCATTGGAACTACATGCACTTTGCGCCTCGGCCACAGTGATTCCTTTCCCAAGTTTGCGAAACTGCTTGCACCATGTCATTTCTCCGTTCCGTATTTCAGTTCGGTCGTAGTTCTACGTTTTTTGCTCTGACTTTCTTAGGGATTGCTTTTGGGTTGTGCAGTGGATCGCTCCAGGCTCAGTTTCCAAAAGATGCCTTTGACTCGCTTGGTGAAGACCAGATAGTACCGTTGGACGGCACGCAGCGATTGTCAACGACATCGGACATCGCATCGGATCTAGTGGATGGCGTTGATCGATTTTTGCTCAAGCATATAGCGGCTTCGGTCTCGCAGCGTAAGGAACTCTGGCCGGCTCCAGCTAAGGAAGGCCTATCGAATAGCGAGTCGGTCGCTGCGTATCTTGAGGCAATACAAGGGTTACGGAGTGATTATGGGCGGCGGATTGGATTGGTGGATGTGCGCAAGGAACCCACGGAGTGGGTATTAGAGTCAGCATTAACTCCTGTGACGCTTGAAAGGGGTTTTGAGTCGAGGACGGTCGTTAACATGATCAGCGCGCTCGATGATGGCGTACGGATTGAGAAGGTGCGTTGGTCGGTGTTGGATGGGTGGGATGGTTGTGGATTGTTGCTGATCCCCAAGGAGATTCGATTTGGAGCGGTATTGATACCCGATGCAGGTCAAACGCCGGAGCAGTTGTGTGGAGCGGGGCCGGCTGCAAATAGCGATGGATTAGTTTTGGCGAAAGCGGGCGGCTTGGTGGTGATTCCTCAGGTCGCTAGTCGGCATCGGGAGGCTAGGTCGGGGCGTGCGATCATGACAGACCAAGAGTTTTTATACCGGTCTGCATTCATTCTTGGACGCCATTTGCTTGGTTATCATGTGCAGCAAAATCAGAGTGCGATCGACTTGCTTAGCAAGGTGGTTGGGGATCGTCCGATAGTTGTTGCTGGTTGGGGTGAGGGGGGCTGGATTGCTTTAGCAACTGGTGCGATTGACACGCGTGTGGATCATACGTTGGTTTCAGGGCACTTCGGGGCTCGCGAGGGTGTTTGGCAAGAACCAATACATCGAAATGTGCATGGTTTGCTTAAGGGTTATGGTGATGCCCAGTTGGCAGCATTGATCGCACCGAGGAATCTATGGATTGATTCGATACGTGGCCCGACGGTGACGATCGGAGGGGATGGTGGTGCGCCGGGAATTCTGACCGGGCCATCGATGGAGGAGAGTCGGAAGGAAATGGATATCGCAGCAGGGTTGTTGAAGCCTTGGGGACTCGAATCGAACTTGCATTGGATAGGAGAGGTTGATTCGCCGCGAATGGGGCAGATCAGTGATCGCGCAGCAAGTGAATTTTTAACGGCATTGCTTGGTGAGTCTCGGACGGTTGAGGAGATTCGTAAGGATCGTAAAGTGGCTGGCGAGGCAGGATGGAGTTCGCGCGTTCCGGTGAGTGAAGATCGCGCGGAGTGGCTTAAGCGTTTGGATCGATGGCAGCAGCGCACTTTGGATTTGATTCAGTACGAGCGCGATGCGCATTGGAAGGGATTAGATACTTCGAGTATGGAGAAGTTTCAAAGCACTGTTGAGCCTTATCGCAAGGAGTTTCGCGAAGAGGTGATCGGGTCATGGGATATAGCGAAGTTGGATCCCAAGCCTAGGACGAGATTGGTTTATGAACGAGAAAAGTATCGTGGTTATGAAGTTATCTTGGACGTCTACGAGGACGTGATTGCGTATGGTGTATTGTTAGTCCCCAAATCCAATGAGCCGATTGCCAAGCGACCTTGTGTTGTCTTTCAGCATGGATTAGAGGGGCGACCGACCGATACGATCGTCAAGGATCATCCGGCGTACCATGATGTGTCTGCGAGGTTAGCAGAGCAAGGATATGTCGTTTTTGCACCGCAGAATTTGTACTTGTTCACCGATCGTTTTCGCACGTTGCAGAGAAAGAGTAATTTGTTGGGCAAGACGTTGTTTTCCACTATTATTGCTCAGCATGAGCAGTTGGTTCGGTGGCTAGCCGCTAGGCCGGAGGTGGATCCGAACAGGATAGCGTTTTACGGGTTGTCGTATGGTGGAAAGAGTGCGATGCGGATTCCTGCGTTGGTGCCAGAGTATTGCTTGTCGATATGTTCTGCGGATTTTAACGATTGGGTTTGGAAGAACGCGAGTACCTCGTCCCCTTATAGTTATGTTTGGACGATGGAATATGAGATCTTTGAGTTCGATCTAGGGCGCAAGTTCAATTATGCTGAGATGGCGACCTTGATCGCCCCGCGGCCATTTATGGTGGAACGCGGGCATGATGATGGGGTCGCTCCGGACGAGCGGGTAGGGTTAGAGTTTGCGAAGGTGCGTCGTATGTATGCGTCGCGCCTGGGAATTCCCGAGCGTACAGAGATTGAATGGTTCAATGGACCTCATACGATTCACGGTGTAGGAACTTTTGAGTTTTTGAAGAAGCATCTTCAACCGTAGTGGATGGCAGGTCCATAGGAGAGGGGCGATATGATGATCCAGCAAAGACTGACGGGTATTGTTTTCGTTGTTATTTGTTGGATGACTTTCGGGTACTTGAGAGGGCAGGTACCACCGAATCTACCTGCTTTGTCTCCACCGCAGCAGCAGTCGACACTTAGTAATGCGGCAGTTGGTCAGCAGGCAGTTCGAGTGCCGCAAGAAAATTCTTCTGTGGATCCGCGGTTGGAGCAAGTTCCTCAGGTACTGCGTCCATGGATACCTTGGGCGTTGTGGGACGAAGGCGTATGGCAATCGCCTCCGACATACCGCAACGGGAATGAACGAATAGCGCATTGGGTATCCAAAGTCCAGATTGATGTGGAGGAGAGTTCGGGAAGTTGGACAATGCCGGTCCGGGTCTTTCATGACTCTTGGATTCCGCTTCCCGGGGGGCTGGAGTATTGGCCGACGGAGGTGACTGCGAACGGCAAGGCCTTGGTTGTAACCGAGCATGGTGGTGGGGCAGCGGTGAAGTTATTGGCCGGAACGTATGAGATCTTGGGTAAGTGGCGTTGGAAGAGCATTCCGCAAAAGTTGCGGATTCCTCGTTCGATAGGATGGGTCGAGTTGCGTTTGCGTGGGGAGAATGTACCGACTCCGACATGGGATGCGCAGAGTGATCTTTGGTTCAATCGCGCAACGTTGGACGCAGAGCAGAAGGATCAGTATTCCTTTCAGGTATATCGTTTGTTTGAGGATGGGGCTCCGATTTGGTTACGTACTTCGATTGAGGTGACAGCGACGGGTAAGAGCCGCGAAGAGGATTTCGGGTTCGTGTTACCTCAGGGGTGGCAGCTTTCTTATGTGACGAGTTCGATTCCTGTAGCTATCGATGAAACGGGGCGTTTGAAGGCTCAGGTAAGGGCTGGGAATTGGACGATTCAGCTTGATGCATTTCGCACAGAGGATGTGAAAGAGTTGTCGTATGCTTCTGGTAATTCACCAGCGAAGTCATCGGAGTTGATTGCTTTGCGCAGTGCGCCGAATTTGCGATCGATCGAACTGCAAGGGGTAACACCGGTCGATGTACAAATGACGCAGTTCCCAAAGGCTTGGCGAAACTTGTCGGTTTTTGAATGGAATACTGCTAATCCTGCGACTTTGGTTGAAAAATCGCGTGGTGTTGGATTAGAGAGTCCGAATCAACTGCATATTTCGAGAGTGTTTTGGCTCGATGATGATGGGCGAGGGGTGACCTATTCAGACAAGTTAAAAGGGGAGCCCAAGCAGATCACACGGCTTGATGTGTCGCCTGACCATCAGCTTGGTGTTGCTCGAGTTGATGGTGTACGTCAGCTGATCACGGAGAATCCAGTAACGGGGTCACCCGGATTTGAGCTACGGACACGCAGGCCGGAAATCGAAGCGATTGGCAGGATGGATGTGGTGAATTCGATACCAGCGACGGGTTGGCAGGTGGGAGCCAAGGAGTTGGAGGCTTTGTTTTATTTACCGCCGGGCTGGCGTATGCTGGCTCTGTTCGGCCCCGATCGTGTTGAAGGCGATTGGGTAACCGCTTGGACTTTACTGGACTTATTTTTACTCTTGGTGTTATCGCTAGCGGTATTGCGACTGTACGGTTGGTTACCTGCATTGATTGCATTAGGTGCATTTGCATTGTCTTATCATGAGCCTGGTTCGCCGAGATGGACATGGTTCTTGCTATTGATACCAGTGGCGTTGATACGTGTTGTTGCCTCGAATCGCGGTAAGCAGTGGCTTGTGATTTGGCGGAATTTCGCTTTAGCGATTTTGTTGCTCAATTTGTTGCCTTTTATGGCGGCACAGATCCAAAACGCAATCTATCCGCAACTTGAGCCAAGCAGCATTCCATTCCGTACGCGAACCTTGTTCCAGTGGATGGATCAGACTTCGAATTCTCGTACGGACTTGATCGAATTCTATGGACAAGGTTATTCGCGAAGCATTGAACCAGAGAGGGTAGCAGGTAGGGGTAGCCCTAGGATTGTCGGTGGGACGACGGAGTATCTAAGCCTCGAGACCGAGAGGTTACCGAACGATGGAGCGAAGGGGCAAGTTGTCCCGCAAGTTGCGAATATGCAATACGATCCGAAGACGAACATTCAGACCGGTGTAGCGAAGCCGCAGTGGGTTGGAAATGTGATTCGTTGTTATTGGGATGGCCCTGTAGCACAAGACGAGAACATTCGGCCCGTATTATTGTCTTGTAACCAACATCGATGGCTTACGGTGGTTCGACTTGGATTGCTCTTGGGATTGCTTTACTTGCTTTTGGTGGGTGGAGGATTCTCTGAATCGGCAAGTGGTGGGCCTGGTTTGCGCGGTATGTTCGGATCGCTTGGGGCAAGTCGGGGAAAGATAGTCAAGGATTTGGACGGGACTGTATTAAAGGGAATCATTTGGGTGGTGCTTGGGGCTGGTTTGTGTTTAGCGAGTGGATCTCCGATGCATGCGCAGGACACTCAAGCACTCAGCCCTGATGCAGCGACTTTGGAACTGCTGAAAAAGAGAATGGAAGTTGGCAGCGATGCGTTTCCACATGCGGCTGACTTGACGCAGATGTCGTTGAAGTTGGAAACGCAAGAGCCAGCAAATAGTGAGCAGCAAGTTGGAAACATCGATCGACTTTCATGGCAAGGGACTGTCCATGCGATGCGGGAGGTCGCGATACCGTTGCCTGGAAAACTACCGAGTTGGTTTCCACAGAAAGTGCTACTTGATGGTTCCGATGCGGTGGTGACACAACGCGAAGATGGATATTTGTGGATTCTGGTTCCGGAGGGGATTCACTCGATAGATGTAAGTGGTCGGGTGATTGAGTCGGCGGAATGGACTCTGAGTTTTCTGTTGCCCCCTAGAGTATTAGAGATCGCTGCGAACGATTGGAGTTGGACTGGTGTTAACGCAGAAGGTAAGCCTGAGAGCCAGGTGATTTTTGCGAGAAAGAAGCAGGTCGGGGATGGGCAGGCAAGTTATGACCAGCGGAATTATCGAGCGGTTTTTTTGGTAGAGCGAAGGCTTGAGATTGGTTTGGATTGGAAAGTCCAAACGACGGTACGGCGATTAAGTCGGACAGGTAAAGCGGTCTCGCTGAATGTCCCTTTGTTGGCAGGGGAGCAAGTGGTCGCGAGTGGTTTAACGACACGGGATGGAAATGTGGAATTGAATTTCGGCGCTGAGGATCAGCAGTTCAGCTGGAATTCGGAGTTACCGGTCTCCGCCTCTCTCACCTTACAAGCTTTGCAGGTGCAGGGTGGGGCCTCAGGTAATTCAGTGAGCGGTAATGCAGTGAGCGGTAATGTAGCGAGCAGTAATGCAGGGAATATTGTCGAGCGATGGCGTGTGGAGTCTTCGCCGGTTTGGAGTATGCAATGGAGTGGCTTAGAACCGATCTTTGATCAGCAAAGTTTGAATTTGGTACCTGTTTGGTATCCTTGGCCCGGGGAAACAGTCACTTTGCGTTGGACTCGCCCGGTGGCGGTGCCGGGTAAGTTGCTGACCATCCAGGGACTCGTGCACGAGATGGAGCTAGGGTATCGACAGCGGCAGTCCAGTTTATGGTTTGAGATTGAATCGAGTTTAGGTGGGGAGCAGAGGATTCAGCTCCCTGCGGGATCGACGGTAATTTCGATCGAGGTCGGTGGCAAAGCGATCCCGATTCGCGTACAGGATGACGCTTGTTTGATCAACTTACAGCCTGGATCGCAGCGAGTACAAATAATCTGGAATAACGACGAGCCTCTGACCAGTAGTGTTGAGCTTTCTCATGTCGTGATGCCCGATGAAGTCGCGAATGTCAGGTCGGTGATGCGAGTTCCAGCATCGCGTTGGATATTGTGGGCAAATGGCCCGGTGCGTGGTCCCGCAGTCCGGTTTTGGGTAATCCTAGCAGTGGCGATTGTGGTCGCGCTTGTACTAGGGAGTCGATCGGACTCACCGTTACGCCGTTGGGAGTGGGTTCTGTTGGCGATTGGTTTGACACAAGTTTCAGCATTTGCATCTGTCTTGTTTGTCATTTGGTTATTCTCAATTCCAGCGCGTGAACGCTTGAACATGCAAGGTGTAAGTGCAAGAAATTTGAAGCTGTTGCAAGTCGCGCATGTATTGTTGACGATTGTTGCTTTAGGGGTTCTGATATCGGTGGTGACGGCAGGATTGTTAGGCACACCGAGGATGTTCATTGTTGGGAACGAGTCGAGCGAATATTCCATGCAGTGGTTTACACCGGTGTCAGGGGTGGAGTTACCTAAGCCCTGGGTATTCTCGGTTTCGATTTGGTTTTATCGCTTGATGATGTTGCTGTGGGCTCTTTGGCTCGCGAACAGTTTGTTACGATGGTTAATGCAGTGGTGGAGATCGATGGTTCAACCCACGGCAAGTGTTGCGTCTAAGGAAACGCCTAAGGGGGCTTGAGCAGGCGTTAGCATTTGGTTTTGCAGATAGGACTGTTTCAGACGTTCAAGTATCTAGAGTGTCTGACAATTCGGCTTTTCATGGAGATCGACAATGCGAGAGAATCAGCAATTGCAAAGGGTACTGGCTCGATTGCCAAGGATCCTACTCGTATTTTGCATGATGTGTATGGTGGTCGTTCGCGATACCTCTATGGAATTGCAAGCGTGTTGTCCGGTGTATGCGTTGGGTCGAGACATTCGGATTGCCGACCAGAAGATCCTCATCGTTTGGGATCCACAAACGCGTACCGAGCATTTCATTCGGGAGGCCGCTTTTCAGAAACCAAGATTGGCGACCGGTGGCGTTTCAGAGGAATCCAAGGCAGGAGGGGATTTTGGATTTCTCGTTCCCTCACCATCGCAGCCTTGCGTCGAAGAGGCGGACAGCAGCGTTTTCGGATGGTTGGAGGAAAAAATCCGTCCGAGGATCGAAGTCAAAGATCGTTGGAAGGTGGATCCATTTCCCTTTTTGTTAAGTCCTTTTGCGTTGAGAGCGGCCAAGCAATCGGTGGACAGTGAAGCGATTCCTCCGATGTCTGCTGTGAGTGTGTTGGAGCTTAAGAAGGTTGCTGGATATGAAGTTGCCGTGCTCAAGGCTAGCGATGCGGGGGAATTGACCAAGTGGTTGCAGGACAACCAGTATGAAGTCCGACCGAATTTAGAAGAGTGGTCGAAGCCGTACGTTGAAAAAGGTTGGGTAATTACAGCGTTCAAGTACGATACAAGCGCGAATCGCATCGAGGTAGGTGGGGTGCGAATGTCTTTCGAAACAGATCGTCCACTTTTTCCTTATCGAGTACCGAAGGATCAGTTTGCGGATGAGGGACGGGGGAACCGACTGCGGGTGTTTGTTGCAGGACCTGGGCGTGCTGCTGGAACTTTAGGGGAAGGGGGTGAGCAGACGGCATGGAATCGCGGTCAGTTGCGATATTCGATGCCGTTGCAAAGTTCTGATTTTTCGCAAGGTTTAGGTCGCGTCCTCCCATTGGACAGTAAACTCGTCAGCGCAGAAGGTGCAATCGGGGTCGGGGAGGCGAGTGATTCCAAGAAGGAAGAGATGTGGCTGACGGCTTGGGATGATCGCACTTGGCCGTCGAGTGACCAGGATCTATGGTTTGATTTTGACGCGAAAGGAAAACCACACCAAGAAGTGCAGCGTGTCGTGCGAGATCGCACGATTCCACTTCCAATTGATGTTTTAGGTGTGTTGGCGATCACTGTCGGAATGTTCGTTCGACGTAAGTGGGTTGGTGGTGAGTAGGTCACGTTTGACGTTCAAAATTGATTGCAATGATTGTTAAATCAATTGGAACTGTATGAGTTGGAAGTTGAAAGAGTGAGAGACAAAGTCGTTGCGAGTCAGCGATTTTGGTAATAGGGTTAAAGGATGAAGACAGTGGCAACACGTTTTTGGTTCCTCGCGTTGTTGGCAGTATGGAGTTCATTTGGAAGAGGACAAAGTTCTCCATCGTGCGATGCTTGTGCTGAGGGCGAAGTAGGAAGCCGGCCTCTCAAGGTGTTTATTTTGGCAGGACAGTCGAACATGCAAGGCCATGCGCACGTTCGGACTTTGGAGCATCTGTCCATGCAGCCCGAGACAGAGCAGATGCTTGGGAAAATATTGAACTCAGATGGAAGCCCGAAGGTCTATTCCGACGTTTGGATTTCTTATCGGTCGAGCGAAGGTGTCAAGCAAGGGGCGTTAACGACAGGTTTTGGAGCAACCTCCGAGAAGATCGGCCCGGAGTTGACGTTCGGTATTACGATGTTTGAGTCGTTGCAGGAACCGATCTTGTTAATCAAGGCGGCTTGGGGCGGCAAGAGTTTGCATACCGATTTCCGACCTCCTAGCGCGGGGCCATTTCTGTTTTCAGATGCGCAAAAGACGCAATGGGTAAATCAAAAACGAGAATTGGCTGATTTGTTTGCCGAGAAAGAGGCCGCAACTGGTGTGGCTTACCGAGAGATGATTGAGCATGTTCGATCGGTATTGGGGGATATAGGAAAAGTTCATCCGAAATATGATCCGCAACGGGGATATGTGTTAGCAGGGTTCGTCTGGTTTCAAGGATGGAACGATATGGTCGATAGTGGCGTTTATCCGAACCGAGATCAACCGGGCGGCTACAACGCATACAGCGAGAATCTTGCATGTTTGATTCGAGATGTACGCAAGGATCTTCGGGCACCTGAGTTGCCGTTTGTGATTGGAGTGATGGGGGTTGGTGGTCCAACTGCAGAGTATGGTCCGGCGGAGAAGCGATATGCAAAAATCCATCAAAACTTCCGAGATGCGATGTTTGCACCGACGCAGTTGCCGGAATTCAAAGGTCGCGTGCGTCCAGTGCTCACGGAGAAGTTTTGGGATTCCGAGTTGACTCGGTTAAGAGCTAAGGAAGCTGACGCGACTCGACGTGCGAAGGAGCGGGCGAAACAAGGGAGTCTTGATGAAAAGCAAACAAGGGTATTGGAAGCAGAGTATCGCGCGGAAGCACTCGATTCGCGAGAGCGCAAAATCTTAGAGGTTGGTGTATCGAATGCAGAATTTCATTACTTGGGCTCTGCGAGGATCTTGGGACAGATCGGCGAAGGGTTGGCCAAAGAGATGATCGATTTGCAGTGAATTGCAGTGCATCGCTTGGGCGGTTTCACACGATGCGTCTGTTTGCAAGGTAATACGTAACCATACTTTTTATCACGATGATCATGGTTGCAGATGAGCAGAGGATTGTGGCGATCATCAATAGCAATGAGTATTGATCAACATGGAAGCGACTTCGACCTTGTGCCGTTTGGTAGACCGCAAACAACATCCATAGTAGATGGGCGTAAGCGGTCAATCTGACTGCCAAGAGGCCGAGTCTCGAATCTGCGTTACGGACAGCCCAAGCAACGAATGACAGGATTTGGATAGCGTGGAGTGCTGCTCCGTGTGGAAACTTAAGTACTCCTTGACCTGTTTGTGGATCGTTCAGGCTCGTCTCGCGATTGGGCCATCGATAGGGTGATGCACCTTGTTCGATCTGAAAGTATCCGAGGTAAGAGATAACAAATCCAATAATGCCAGAAAGAAGTAGGAAGGACATGCCCCAAATTACAGCAGACTTTGCTGTGGCAGGGACGTTGGATTGAAATTGACTTGTCCAAGTCCGCCATGTTAATTGGGCGATATACCACATAGGAATGGAAATAAGAAGCAGCATGGCTTGCTCTATCCGCTCATCGAAAAGCGTATTGCTATTGAAGTGGCTTTCCTTACTTCGCCAGCATTGCAGGGTGATGAGGGCAACTTCTGCTACGAGGCTAAGGCACAGTATGTTGCTAAGACGTTGATCGTTGGATTTCGGATTGAGGAGTCGCAGCGTCCAGAGACAAGAATATAGGGTGACGCCTGTCGAGATACCGAACAGAATTGCTTTTCGGAAGGATGTTGGGTCCTCCCACTCCTTTCCGCCTAGCAGGAAGGGAATCGTGTGCAGGATGCCGCTAAGGATGAGTATGGCGACGGAAAAACGTTCGACGCGAGACTGAAGTTTGAGGCTTTGGAACAAGGAGTCGAGCAAAACAGGTGTCCTTGAAGCGACAGGTGACTCGAGTAGGGATTTGCAATCAACTTGGAAGGCCCAATTGGTGTACTTTTTGGTGTACTATATTGGGGCTTTTGAAATAGGTCTGAATTGTCGAACAGAGCTGTGGTCCATATACTCAAAACTCAAGGTTGTTAACGTGAATCTCATCGATCGTCTACGCAGAATGCGAAGAATCTGTATGGATTCGTGTAGATTTCCTAGCCGTTTACTTTTTGCGAGTCGCAATCTAGGGCTATGGAAGAGTAGAGCTTGGTCAAGTGCGGATTCTAGGGCCACTTGGTTTAGAACAGCGACTTGGCTTATTTGTATTGGAGTCGGTTGTTTGGCGGTGGCAGGATCGAAAGGATCTGTCTGTGCCCAAGATGTCGCCCCGTCGAATTGGGCAAACAAGTCGGTCGAAATTGACGGCGTGACATTTACTATTCCAGAGTTTTGTACTTTGGAAAAGGTAACGACGGAGGGGGAGTGCAAATGGCCGATTGTTGCTTCATTCGCGCCTGATGGGTCGTTGGTGGTTGCGGAATCTGTCTGGAACATGCAGGCCAAGGAGACGGTTCAGCAGCAACTGATATCTAGACCTCACCGTTTAGTGCGGTTGCGAGACAAAGATGGAGACGGAGTTTTTGAGACGAGGCAAGTGATCGCGGAGCAGTTGAGTTTTCCGGAGGGAATTTTGTGTCTAGAAAACGATATTTACGTAACTGCTCCTCCGCAGATTTGGAAGTTGACCGATGGGGATGGGGACGGGGTTTGCGAGAAGCGAGAAGTATGGTTTGATGGGCAGACGTTGACGGGTTGTGCGAACGACTTGCATGGACCATGGCTTGGACCGGACGGTTGGATTTATTGGTCTAAGAGCGCGTTTGCAGAGCAGACGCATCCGGTGCTACTGGACGGATTGCTTCAGGTTCCGGAGGAGTCGGGTAGGGATTGGGCTGGTCTCTTGCGTGGGAAAAAGGCTTGGACTAGTAAGGCCTCACATTTGTATCGGCGCCATCCGAGTGGTGGGCCTATTGATCCGGTGATGACGGGTGGTATGGATAACTTGGTCGATATCGCTTGGTTGCCAAATGGAGACCGGTTCTTTTGCTCGACTTTTTTGCATCATCCTCGCAGTGGTTTTCGTGATGGAATTGGGTCAGCGACTTATGGAGCGTTGTTTGGAAAGCCGCATGCGGTTCTAGATGGGCATCCCCGGACAGGTCCGTTGATGGAACCCACCGTAGAGCTTGGACCAGCCGCACCTGCGGGCTTGATGGCGTTGGGCTCTGTGAGCAAGCCTGGCGTGCTGGATCCCAAATTTGGTGCTTTGGTATGTGCGCAGTTTAACTTGCACCAGGTAACATTACATCCAGTGTATCGCCTCCAAGATCAGTCGGGATATCGTGCGGAGAGTATTCCGATCTTGCGAACGGAACGGATCGACTTTCATCCTGTGGATGTGATGTTGGATAGCGACGCTTCGTTGCTGATTGTGGATACTGGGGGGTGGTACGATTTGTGTTGCCCCAGTTCCGGGACAGATCAACGCGTTGCGAGTGGTGGGATATATCGCTTGAAGGGGCTGACCGAAGAGTGCAGAAGTTTCGCCGAGCAGCAAAGGTTGGCTGGCGGATTGATGAAGTTACGTTACGGTCAGGATGACCATCAGGGATTTTTAGGGTTCGCAAAGCTCGGTATTAAGGCGCTTGAAGGCGAGAGTCAAGGTGATCAAGCTTGGCTCAAGCGACGTATGTTGACCGATATCTCGGATGCGTTTGCGAGATTCGAGGCGCCGGTGCCGAAGGAAGTCCGAGATTCGTACTCTGAGGTGATACTACGGGGTGTACAAGACAAGGATGAGTCTGTTGCTTTACTAGCGATGCATATCGCTGCGCTATACCGCATCGAGCAGGGGCGCGAGGTGGCGAAATTGTTGTTGAACGAATCAAATCGGGCCCTTGTGCGTGGCGCTGCGGAGTGGTTTGGGCGTATCGGAATTCGTGATGAGCTCCCTCAGTTCCTTGAAAAATTGCGTGAGTGTCGTACGGATCGATTCACACAGCATTCGTTGCTATTTGCGCTGATGGAAGGAGCGGATCCGGAAGCCTTGCGCAAAATGTGGAGAGCCTCTCGGGACGTTGTGGATCGATTTGCGCTATTGCGAGTTTTTGATGCGAGGGAAGAGATCGATGAGTCTCATGCCCAAGGATTATGGCAGGTGTTGTTATCCGACGACCCTGATGCAGCTGAGTTTTCTGTTCAGGCAATCGAGCGATACCCGAAGATCTATCAAGATGTATTCGCTTTGTTTGAACGCTGGTCGGTGACGGATGTCGGGGGCTTGAATGAAGAGGAGCGATCCAAGCGAGAGCAACAAGAACGAGTTCTTGCGCAATTGTTAGCGAGATGGTCTGATCGTGCCGAAGTACAGGAATGGATTAACAATCGCTTACGTTCTCCTAGCTCCCATCGGAATTTTTTGAGCGAGTTGTTCCGAGCGATGCAGTCCAAGCCCTTGCCGCAAGCGTGGATGTTGCCGATTGGGCAATGGATTGGGAATAGTGACCCGCAGGAACAGGTGATGTTGCGAAGCGTTCTTCGGGGGGTGAAATGGAATGGAGATGCAGGGCCGTTTTCTCATGTCGTTATCACGTTGCTACAGCAACGTGCAACGACTGGACGTATCACGGACAAGGAAGCGTTGGAATGGCTTTCCATGTTACCGAGGGGAACGCAAGTTCCGTCGGAGTGGGAATCTATGGTGATGAAGGTAATAGCGAGGAGCTTGGAACAAGAATCGAAATCAAACGAGGAGCAGTCATCCGACTTGCAGGCAAAGGAAGTGGCCGATCTCGCTTGGGATGTCCTGCCCAAGTTGACGCTAGCGGGTGACGAAGGACGTGCAACATTGCTTAGTATGGTTCCCAGCGTTGGAGTGGTTCAATTACCAAGGTTGTTGGAAGCTTATCTCCGGGGTGCGACGCTCGAGGATGAGATGGAGTTGTTAAAACTCCTAGATAAAACTCCGGTATCAAGGTCTTTGTCTCTTGAGTCGACCCTTTCCTTGTTGAAAGCATTGGGTAGGTCTAGTCAGGATGATTGGAAAGGAGCGTTCGCTAGATGGCAGCAACCTCAGGAGGATGTTCGGCAGGGAGTGGAGAATTGGTTGACCAAGTTGAGGGAGGGGGATCCACGACGCGGTTACCAAGTTTTTCGTTCAACGAAGGGAGCCTGTAGTGCATGTCATCAGGTCGGTTACGTCGGTGGGAATGTAGGTCCGAATTTGAGCAAGATTGGGCAATCTCGTTCTCGGCGGGACCTTCTCGAAGCGATCCTGTATCCGAGTGCAAGGCTAGAGCAAGCGTATCAAGGGATCAAGGTGCAAACCTTAGAAGGTGAGGTGATTCAGGGGTTGGTCGTTTCAGAGACATCGACAATGATTGAACTACAAGTTTCTGCGGATAGTCGAAAAACTGTTCCAAAATCTGAGATTGCGGCAAGAGAGGTAAGTCGAGTGTCCGTCATGCCAGCGGGGCTGGAAAACCAATTGACGGTTGAGGAACTGTCTGACTTGATTGCGTTCTTGGAGAATGCTAAGTAGTCGTTGTGCTCGTAATCGAAAAGCGCATATCGCAGACGAATGAAGCGTGGTCCGGTAGCTCCTTAAGGTTGCTCGAAGGCATCGTTAAAAGGATCTACACATTGTTGGCCCATATTGCGGGACGATGTTGGGGGGGATGAATTGCAGGATTTGTAGGGGAAATAAAATCCGAAGGTGAAAGTAAGTGCTTATGGGAAATGGTGCGTAAAGATGCACTTTGATGTACACTTTACGGAGTCATTTGCACCTTTGCGATTTTACCACTGCTACTTAATTACCGATGGATTTCAGCGATGCATTCCCATGCGAACTCAACGGAAGTCGAAGATAACGATGTCATTCGTAAGCGTCAGCGATTGGGGGTGATCTTGCTGAGTGTTTTCTCGTTGGCATATGCGGGGTTTATTGGTTTGTGCATGTTTGCCTTTGAGTGGTTCTCTAGTACGAATGTGTATGGTATTCCACTGACAGTCGGATACGGAGTTGCGCTTATTTTGTTCTCACTGATGGTCGCTTTGATTTATGGAGCGATAAGTAGTTCGATCGAACGACGTGCGGCTACGAGTAGCCGCGAGGTAGGTTCGGCTTGAGCTACTGGGTTAGCGTTAACCTGCTGATTATTTTGAGAATGTACCTCCGAGTGAAGTCTGTCCAATAAAGCTATTTCCGATGATTTATTCTTCAAGTCCGTTGGCGGTTATTGTTTTTCTCGTGATGGTTATTGGTACCGTTGCATTGAGTTTTTACTTAGGGTCCAAGGCTAAATCGAGCGAGGGATATTTTGCGGCTGGTGGCGAGATACCTTGGTTCATCAACGGGATTGCTTTTGCTGGAGATTATCTTTCTGCAGCTTCATTTCTTGGGATCTGCGGGATGATTGCTTTTTACGGATTTGATGGTTTTCTGTATAGCATCGGGTTTCTTGCTGGTTGGTTGGTTGCGTTATTGGTGATTGCAGAGCCTCTGAAGCGATTAGGGAAGTATACGTTTGCCGATGCGTTGGCTAGCAAGTTTCAATCGCAAGGGATTAAATCTGCAGCGGGAGTGAGTACGCTCGTGGTGAGCTTGGTGTATCTGATTCCTCAGATGGTTGGTGCAGGGGCGTTGGTCAAGCCGTTGTTAGGGTTGCAGTATTGGCAAGGAGTGGTTCTGGTAGGATCGATTGTCGTGGTGATTGTGGTTACTGCGGGGATGGTGAGCACGACCTATGTTCAGTTTTTGAAGGGTGGGTTACTTGTTCTGTTTTCGCTTGTGCTCACGATTTTGGTTTTGCAAAGGGGGCTACAAGTTACGACGGATAGTCCTCGGGTTGCTCCACAACGAATTACCGTGGACAGTGATGGCAAGAAGCTTATCGATGGGGTCTTGTTGGGGTTAGGTAGTGATCAGCGAAACGTCGAACCGGTCGGCAAGGTGCTGGAGTTGAGTCAGGGCAAGCAGTCGACTGGGGCCTTGGGGCCGATTGCCTTTTTGACGGAATTGTCAGGTGCAAAGATTGAGCTATCGCAGACCAATAAATCAACGGTGAATGGTTCTCCAGTCGTCGAGTATGCACCGCGTGTGGTTTCTGGGCTAGAGATGATGTCGCCTGGGAATTGGCCGACGTTTAAGGGGATACGAGAGAACCAGTGGTTTCCTAAATTGGATTTTATTTCGTTGATGCTCGCGCTATTTGCAGGTACAGCTTCGTTACCACACATTTTGATTCGTTATTACACGGTCAAGGATCAGGCATCTGCGAGGAAGAGTACGATCGTCGGGATCGCAGCGATTGGTTTCTTTTATCTGCTTACGTTGTACATCGGCTTTGGCGCTATGGTCAGTGGTGCATTGGATCCAAGTGATACGAACATGGCCGCTCCGTTGTTAGCAAAGAGTTTTTCGGACTTGTTGTTCGCTGCAGTTTCTGCGATTGCTTTTACAACGGTACTTGGAACGGTAAGTGGTCTGATCGTAGCGGCCGGTGGTTGTGTTGCGCACGACTTTGTTGGTGGCATGTTAGGCTTGAAGCTTAGCGATCAACAGTTGATACGGGTGGCGAAGATTTCTTCGATTGGTATCGGTGCGCTAGCGATTTTGGCGGGATTGGCCTTTGAAGGAATGAACGTAAGTTATTTGGTGGGATGGGCCTTTGCCATCGCCGCATCAGCGAACTTGCCAGCGTTGCTTATGTTGTTGTTTTATCCTGGGACGAGTAAGCAAGGAATCATTGCTGGAGTATTGGTGGGGACATTTGCGTCTGTGTTATGGATTGCAGGATGTCCGGAGATGTACAAAACCTTGTACAATTTGGATCCGAAGCAGGCTTGGGTACCATTTAGCCAGCCGGGGATCATCACGATTCCATTGAGTTTTCTTACGATCTATGTCGTATCAATGATTACTAAAACGGATTCTGATCGTTTGCCGTCAACGGCTCGGTTGGAGTCATGATCTCTAGATGGATTGGCACATGATGCAATTGACGAATCGAATGGTCCGTAGGTTGTGTTGGATTACGTTAGTTAGCCTTTTTTGTTTGTACGCTGTCTGTGACCGAGGCATTGCATTTGGGCAATTGTCGGAAGCGGTCTTGAAATCGCGTACGGTGCCTCAATGGGCAAAGGATGCTAGAGAGGCTGGGGATGCCCAGCGCGGTGCAAGCATCTTTTATCAAGGTGCTTTGGCTTGCGCACGCTGTCACTTGCCAGATACGTCAGGGAGGCCTTCGCTCGGACCAAATCTCGGGCACGTAGCGCAGATTGATGCTGCCGGACAGATGAGTGACTTGCAGATAGTCGAGTCGGTTTTGGCTCCATCTGCGGTGATTCGCAAAGGATATGAGTCGTTGGTATTCAAGTTAGACGATGGGACGGTGCTCAGCGGTATGTTAGTGGACCGCAGTGGCGAATCGATTGAGTTGCGAGATGCGAACGGAGAGCGACTAGTGATTGCGAGGGAGGATGTGGACGAGGAAACGGTGTCCTCGCAATCGATGATGCCTGCCGGCTTGGTACTGCAATTGGCGAATGAGCAAGCGTTGCTGGATTTGTTTCGATATCTGTTTGAGGTTCAGGCTGGAGGTCCCAAGGCGGCAACATCCTTACAGCCAGATTTGTCGATGTTGGCGGTCAAAATTCCGCAGTACGAAGCTCATATAGATCATGCTGGTTTCATTCGAGATTGGAATTCGGATAGTTTTGCGAGGGGGCAGGCTATCTACACTCGAGTTTGCGCGAATTGCCATGGAACCAAGGAGTTGATGGGGTCGTTGCCGACTGCTTTGCGATTCGGTGAGGGGAAGTTCAAAAGGGGTAGTGATCCGTACACCATGTATCAAACATTGACGCATGGCTATGGCTACATGCCCGCGCAGACTTGGATGGTTCCATCGCAAAAGTACGACGTGATTCATTACATCCGCGACACGTTCTTTGGATCCAATCCGAATGTGCCACCAGAACCGCTTGGAGATAGTTATTTTGCGGGGCTTCCCAAGGGAGATTCGCGTGGTCCAGAGCCGTCGAATATCGAGGTTTGGAGTGCGATGGACTACGGCAATATGCTCACCCATTGTTATGAGATTCCAGGTGAGCGATTGAACATCGCATACAAGGGTGTTGCTATACGTCTAGATCCTGGCCCGGGTGGAATTGCACGTGGTGGGCAGTGGATGGTTTTTGATACGGATACGTTGCGATGGGCCGCAGCTTGGGAAGCACCGGAGGATAAAGCGGCTACAAAGTTTATTGATTGGCGGGATATCCAGTTTAATGGTGAGCATGGAATTCATCCTCGTATTAGTGGTTCGATCGTATTTGCAAATAGTGTTGGGCCAGGCTGGGGAGCGCCGGAAGGGTTGTTAGGACAAGGCGCGGAGGTGGATCTCTTTGAGGACAAGCTTCGAGTTGAGGGGAGAGATCAGCGTCGCTATGGGCCGCTACCGAGAGAATGGGGGCAGTACCAAGGGCAATTTGTAACTGGTTCGCAGACGGTGCTTTCTTATCAAGTCGGCAAGACACAAGTTTTGGAAACTCCGAGGAGTACTTCAACGCAGGATGGCATCGCTTGGTTTGGGCGGATCTTGAACGTTGCCGCACACGAGGATTCGATTGAGTTGCGATTAGCTGATTGTGATAAGGGGGATGAGCAACAGTTTGTGCCATTGAGTCCAGCGGGTGGAGTCGACGCGCAAGCGGCCACTGCATTGGTGGGGCGTTTCGGAGATAGGATGATTGTCGTATCAGGGATGCATCAGGGGCTAAGTTGTCGCGTAGTGCGAGATCGAGTGATTCTTCGTATTTCTCCTCAGTCGGAACCACAGCGGTTTTCTGTTTGGATTGGGAAATGGAGTGATCGATTGGGACTCGTGGCACCCCATTCCAAGGAGATGGGAGATTGGTTGAGCCCATTTGTTGCTGAGGACCATGATTTGATGCCTGGACCAAAGCGTTGGAAGCAGCGTTGGCCGGAGTTGTTTGAGACGAAGACTGTTCCGGTAGGAGCGAATGGTGCCGTGGGAAGTGCTTTTGCTGTAGATACGATTCAATCTCCCGATTCGAATCCTTGGTTAGCGCAGATGCGATTTACGGGGCTTGATTTCTTCTCGGATGGTTCAATGGCGGTTTGCAGTTGGGACGGTGATGTCTGGCATGTCCGCGAAGACTTGCAAAAAGAGCGATGGACTTGGAAGAGAATGGTATCCGGGTTGTATCAACCGCTAGGGTTGAAGATTATCGACGACCAAGTGTTCTTAACTTGCCGCGATCAGTTAGCTGCACTGCATGATTTGAATGGAGATGATGAAACGGATTTCATCGAGTGTTTTAACAACGATCATCAGGTCACGGAGCACTTTCATGAATTTGCGATGGGGCTACAGGCCGATGCGGAGGGGAATTTTTATTACGCTAAGTCTGGACGGCATGCACTTGCTGCGGTCGTGCCGCAGCATGGGACGTTGTTAAAGGTCTCTGCAGATGGAAAGACCACGGAGATTCTTGCAACAGGATTCAGAGCGGCGAATGGGGTTTGTCTAAATCGGGACGGTTCCTTTATCGTGACGGATCAAGAGGGTTTTTGGAATCCAAAGAATCGCATCAATTGGGTGACTGTAGAACCAAACGGTAAGCCGAAGTTCTACGGAAATATGTTTGGGTACCATGATGTAACCGATACCTCGGATGAAGCGATGGAACCACCATTGTGTTGGATTACCAATGCGTTTGACCGTTCCCCTGCGGAGTTAATGTGGGTGGATAGTCCGACTTGGGGTGAGCTCCAAGGAGGTCTTTTGAATTTGTCTTATGGTTATGGAAAGGTTTACTTGGTGTTGCATGAAGAGGTGGGGGGATTGCGTCAGGGCGGGATGATTGAGCTTCCTATTCCGGCGTTTCCTACAGGAGTGATGCGGGGGCGATTTTCCCCAGGTGATCATCACTTGTATCTTTGCGGCATGTTTTCTTGGGCTGGTAATGCGACCGCACCGGGTGGTCTGTATCGGATTCGTAAATTGCCTGAGGTCAGTCCATTGCCTGTATCGTTACGGGTAGAAGGGGAGCAGATTTCTTTGGGGTTTGCACAACCGCTCTCGGAGAGTTCGGCGGATGCTTCTCGAGTGCAAATCCGACGTTGGGGTTTAAAACGGTCGAGAAACTATGGATCGGAGCATATCAACGAGCGTCCGATGAAGGTTCTTTCGTCGGAGTTGTCTTCGGATCGGAGCACCATCGTACTAAACGTTGAGGGTTTAGAGCCGACATGGGGGATGGAGATCCGTTATCGTTTGGAAGGTGCGAACGGTAAGCCCATCGAGGGAGTGATTCACAATACAATCCATCGTGTGGGAAACACTGATCAGTAATTTATCCTCACTCCAGTAGATTTGCTCCAACAAAAATTCCTTACAAAGGATGGCAAACGATCATGAGTATCACGAGACGACGTATCCTTCAGGCGGGATCTGCGTTAGGTGGATTGCGATTGATGTCTTCCGCGTTGCAAGTTGATGCTCGAATGATCGCTGTCTCTCCGGAGCCAGGGGAAGACTTGATCCGGTACGTCGAGCGACTAGCCGGGAAATGGGATCTGAATCTCTACCGTCTTCTTTTAGGCGCGGCCAATGAGTGGAAGGAGGGGGACGCAATTGTTGGAGTTGCAGCAAAGGAAGACTTGCAACGACAAACTGCTCGTAAACTTTTGTCTCAAACGAGTTTGGGTGCGATCGATTCTCATCCACCGTTCGAAGATAAAACGTATCAGATGTTGATGCGTTCACGGGATGCTGCAGTAGCAAAAAAGATCAGTGACTGGAGTTTTGCGAAACTCAAAGAGTTTTTGCTTACGCAGCCCGAGGATGTCATTCGTGGAATGCTTCCTGGGCTGTCGAGCGATGTGATCGCTTGTGCGGTGAAGTTATTCACGAATGAAGAGTTGATTGCTGTTGGGAGAAAGTTGTTTCATCCACTTCCTGGTACCCAAGTTGGTTCTATGGGGTACATGGGTGCACGGATTCAGCCGAATTCGCCGACCGATCATCCTGAGGACATTCGCTGGCAGGTTTTCGATGCATTTGCCTATGCAGTGGGAGATGTGTTGATTGGAACCAATCCAGTGTCAAGTGAGTTGGAGTCTGTAGCAGCAGTAGAAGCGACTTTGAAGGACATTGTTGACACATTCCAGATCGCGGAAGTGCTGCCTTATTGTGTGCTTTCGCACATCGACATCCAGGCGGAGTTAGAGAGTCAGCAGCCTGGTTCGACGGCGTTATGGTTCCAGAGTATTGCTGGATCGGACGCGGCGAACGGTACGTTCGACGTTACGCTTGAAAAGATGCTGCGGCATGCTGGTAACAAACGTGGTGCATTTGGATTGTATTTTGAAACGGGGCAAGGGGCCGACTTCACCAACGGGCACGGTGCCGGAACGGATATGCTTATCCACGAGTCACGCAAATACGGTCTTGCGAGACTTTTGACTCAGTCTCTTGTGCAAGCCAAGCAGCGACGCGGAGAGGGGTCGGATGCTTGGGTGCACCTGAACGATGTGGCCGGTTTCATCGGTCCGGAAGTATTTCGAACCAGAGAGCAATTAGTTCGTTGCTGTCTTGAAGACATTGTGATGGGTAAATTGCACGGCTTGATGATTGGGCTTGATGTTTGTACTACGCTGCACATGGATGTCAGTCTTGACGATCTTGGGTGGTGCATTGAACAGATTATGCCCGCAAATCCCGGATATCTGATGGCTTTACCGACTCGGATCGATCCCATGCTCGGTTACCTAACCACCGGTTACCATGATCACGTGAAAATCCGTGAAAAATTTGGTTATCGTGTTGGGGATGCGATGTGGAAGTTTTTCCAAGAGCTGGGAGTTATTGACTCTGAAGGAAATCCGACCGAGCATTTTGGGGATCCGAGTTGGGTCTATGTGGCTTACGCAAAACGAAAAGGTGATTTGCGGTCCGAGGAGGCTTTGCGCGATGAGGCGCGCAAAAGGATCAAGGAAGTCCGTGAACGAGGCGTCTTTATTGCTGAGGGCTACTCTGAGCAAGTGTCGGAGCTTCCTGCTGAATTGAATACCCAGATTCACTCTATTTATGATGATGCGAAGCGATGTATTTGGGCCGAGTTGCCGCGAGACTTCGAAACCGCGATTCCGAATGCGATTTCAATCGGGACGCTTTCAAAAGACCGCAATGATTACATCCTTCATCCGACAAGTGGGGAGGAGCTTAGCGAGAGTTCGATGCTAAAGGTCAAGGCTCTCCGGCGTAAGCATGACGATACGTATGACACGGTGATCGTGCTTTCCGATGGCCTGAATGCGTTGGCCAATACTTCGGATTCTCAAGCTGTAGAACTTGTTGAGGCCTTACGAAACCAACTTTCCGAGCTAGGGGTCTCACTCTTTCCTGAAGTGCTCGTGGTTCGATCGGGGCGTGTGCGAGCCGGTTATCGGATCGGGGAAACTCTGTTCGGTGGACGGGAGGGGAAGTGTCAATTATTGCACATTGTCGGAGAGAGACCGGGTAGCGGTCACCGAACCCTATCGATTTACCTTACGAGTGCGGCCGGTGAAACTTGGGGCGTTCCTTCAACCGTTGATCACAACATTACTAAGGTTGTATCTGGGATCGCAAAAACGGCGTTGTTGCCTATCCATGGGGCAGAAGCTGCGGTTCGTATTTTGCGAACGATGATTTAAGGCAAGGAGATGGGAGCATGCGTCATTTCGAAAATTAGATTTTTGTTCCCATGGTCTTTCATGTTCATGCCCCCATTTTCATACCAATTTTTTCCGGTTGTTTTTTCTGCGTCAGTGTTGATGTCCCAAAGAACTGAGGAGCTAGGGCTAGAGTGAATCGCTTGGGCGCCGGTAATTGGACCAATTGCAGGTGCTGTTTTGGCTACATTGACGTATAACTTGCTGGGTGGCTTGAGCCTATAAAGGGTTCGATAACTTAGGATATCCGTTAGGGGATTGAAGAATGCGATTCGAGAATCGAGTGGTTTTAGTTACAGGTGGTGCAAGAGGCATTGGTGAGGGATGTGCTCGCGTGTTTGCGAGGGAGGGGGGGCTTGTGGCAATCCTGGATCGAGACTTATCGGCTGCTCGAAGTACGGTTGAAAAATTGGGGTTTTTATCTAGCCGCAATGGTAGCGAGGTTGGGGGCAAACACATTGCTATTGCTTGTGATGTATCGGATGAAACGCAGGTTGCGGGGAGTATATCGCAAGTTATTGCGACCTTTGGAAGATTGGATTGTTTGATCAACAACGCGGGGATCCATCCGCCGGATACGCCGATAGAGTCGATGAAACCTGAAGATGCTTTGGGTGTCTTGCGTATCAATTTCTTGAGTACATACTCGATGTGTTATTATGCACTGGAGCATCTCAAGAAAACGCGGGGGACAATTATCAATGTCAGTTCTATGACAGCAGTATTAGGGCAAAAGAACTCCACCGCATACGCTGCGAGTAAGGGGGCTCAGTTATCGTTTACGAAGTCCTTGGCGTTGGAGTGTGCACCATTTGGGGTTCGTGTCAACGCGATACTTCCGAGTAACGTTGATACGCCTTTGATGCGTCAATGGGCTTCGAGTTTGCCGGATCCTGAAGCTGCGTTGGAGCGAATTGCAGCGTTGCAACCTTTGGGGAGAATGGCGGATATTGAGGAGATGGGGAAGACTTGTTTGTTTCTGGCCACGGAGGACAGTAGTTTTATTACGGGGCAGGGGATTGAGGTCGATGGCGGTGCAACGCTTGACTACTAGGTCGGCGGCGAGTGAACGCGGGGAGGAGATGCGAGAGATACTGCGACGGGATTACGACACGATAATCGTCGGTGGGGGCGCTGCTGGGGTTCGGCTAGCGAGTGAGATGGTTCGTCGGGGGGATCGAGACGTACTACTGCTGGAGTCGGGGGCTTCTCATGCCGGTCCGAACTCGAGAGTCCCGGCGTTTTATCCGCGTGCATTCGGGGGTAGATTGGATTGGGGATACGCGACGGTTCCACAGCGACAACTTGGTGGGCGCAAGATTATGTTGCCCAGCGGCAAGTTGCTTGGTGGGTCGACTGGCATCAATGCAATGATTTGGATTGAGCCATCGGATGGCTGTTTGTTGGAGTTTCAGGAAGCTGGTTCAGAGCGATGGAGTGTCGTAAGGTTGCGGGAAGACTTTGCCTTGCTACGAGCCGAGATGTTGAGAGATGGTCATTTAAGTGCTCCAGCTTTGCACCCGAACACTAGAGGATTTGATTTTCAATTACATAGGGACTTGGGGTGGGATTCGGCGATACTGGATCGTGCTCGATTGGGAGTAGGGGCTTATCGCAGGACACAGCAACTTGGTCGAAGAGTTAGCAGTGCAGCGCTTTTGAGAAATGTCGTTGGAAAGTTAACGGTGTTGACCGAGGCACATGTTGAAGAATTGCACTGGGGAAGCGAAAGAGTCCAAGGGGTAAATTTGAGGCTTGGTGGCGAGAGTGTCACTGTAAAGGGATCACAAATTGTTTTGTGTTGTGGTGCGATTGGGACTCCAGCTTTGTTGTACAAAAGTGGGATCGGTCCCGCTGAGATGCTCAGAGAAGCTGGGATAGAGGTCCGCCATGCGTTGGAGGGGGTTGGGCAAGGGTTGCAGGATCACCTAATCTACCCAATGGTTTATCGACTTGAATCAGGTGCCCCCTTTGGGTTACCGATAAACGAACTGGACCGTCGGCTTTATATGCAAGTGGGCGACGGGCCGAAGTCATCAAATCTCTCTGAGTATGGTGGTTTCTTTGACGCTCATGAGACAAGTGGAGAATTGGAAGTGTCGGGGAGTACTGGGTTATCTTCGCGTGGCACTTTGGGAGCTTCACCGGTCTTTCAGTGGCATGTTACGCCTACTGATTACCTGCGTTACCCGCGATACAAGGCCGAGTATCCAGCGATCAGTGTAGGGGTATCATTGTGCAAGCCGCGATCTAGGGGGGCAGTGAGGATTCGTCGTAATGATGGCTGCAATGGAGGGACAGAGTTGCTGATAGATCCTAATTATCTGGGTGACGAAGGAGACTATATTGCATTGCGAAAAGCGGTGCATTCGACTCTGGGGCATTTGAGGAGACTGATACAGTTTTCGGATAGTGTGGCATGTGACCCGGGGGCATTTCCGAGGGTCTTAGAAGAAGTGTTCCCGGGTGAGTCCCGAGGAGAGGAAGCCGTAGCGGCGACAATTAGAAAGTTTTCGACAACTCTATATCATTACAGCAGTAGTTGTCGCTTTGGTGGTGATCCCCTAGCGCCTGTGGATACCCAGTTAAGGGTTAAAGGACTTGAAGGACTATATGTTTGTGATGCATCGGTGCTTCCCTCTGTGTTGGGATGCAATCCGCAGGCGATGGTGCAAGTGCTTGCGATAAGGTTGGCGGATTGGTTGTAGTTTGTTAGGCTCAGTTGGGCTTATTCCTCTAAAGATGCACCTTGTGCTCGTGGGTCGTGAGAAGCTTCTAGGCTCGCGTTTCTTCGTTCGATAGCTTGGCAAATAGCGAGAGCAGAAGCAGGTTCGAGGCGATGGCCTAAAGCCTCGAGTTCTTTGATCTGTTGTTCTGAGAATTGAAGTGGCGTATTTTTTCCAATTATATTTTCGAAATAGGCTTTATTGGGTTGCCATTGATGGTGAATGCGAGGTGCGGCGACAGCGGAGTCCAAATCTAATTTTCCGTCAAGGACTCGAAGTAGGACTTGGAGTGTTGCGTTGATGATTTTTGGTCCACCGGCAGCGCCAGCGGTGAGTACCGGTTGGTTATTTTTATCGAGCACGATGGTTGGGCTCATGCTAGAAAGCGGGCGTTTTTTGGGGCCTACAGCATTTGCTTTTGAGCCGATGAGTCCGAAGGCATTTGGGGTTCCGGGTGCGATAGCGAAGTCATCCATTTCGTTATTGAGCATCACACCAGTGCCTGGGACAGTGACTTTGGATCCCCACGAGGTGTTCACCGTGCAGGTCATGGCCACCCAGTTTCCATCCGCATCGGCGGTGGTTAGGTGGGTCGTATGTTTTTTATCGGATTCAGAATTTTCGTTGTTTGGTACAGGAGTTCTTGGTGGACTGATTTGGTTGGAAGTTGTACCAGGAGGATTTCCGTAGAGGATATCGTTGGTGGCTTTGTCGAGGCGGAAATCTTTCATTCGCTCTGCGATGTATGAAGCGTCAAGGAGGGTGTGGGGGACATTGACGAAGTCGCTATCACCGAGCCAGTGTGCGCGGTCTGCGAACGCTCGTTTCATCGCTTCGATTAGGACGTGGTAGTAGGAGACTTGTTTTTGACGCATCCATTCGCTGATTGGAAACGGTTCGAGCATGGAAAGCATTTGAGCAATGTGCATCCCACCGGAGCTTGGTGGTGGAAATCCGATGATTCGATGTTCGCGATAGGATGTATGCAGCGGTGTGCGTTCGATCGCTTGATAGGACTGGAAGTCCTTTGTCGTCAAGATGCCACCGATAGACTGAAGGTATTGGCAGCAATTCATGGCGAAGGGACCCTTATAGAACCAGTCGGGGCCTTCTTTTGCGATGTTTTCGAGGGTTATTGCAAGGTCGTGTTGTCGAAGGATATCACCTTCTTGGATGGGACGACCATCTTGTTTGAAGTAGATCGCTTTTGAGGCAGGATAGAGTTTTAACTGTTCAGCTTCGGCTGCGATGGTTCGGCCGATGGACCGCGAAGCTGCAGCACCTTCAGATGCTAAGTGAATTGCATCTGTGAATAGTTGTTCCCAGGGTAGGCGGCCCGCGCGACGGCTCATCGAGAACATTGCCGCGATTTGACCGGGGATGCCGCATGCGAGTGGTCCGTTTTGGCTTAGGTCGCCATTGGGTTTTCCGTCGCGAATGTACATGGTTTCGGTCGCCAGTTCGCTTGCTGTTTCACGCCCATCGATTGCGAGGATCTCACCGTTTGAGCGACGAATCAAAACGAGGCATCCTCCACCGATTCCGGAATTATGGCCATCTACTACGCCGAGAACTAGAGCGGCAGAGATTGCGGCATCGATGGCATTGCCGCCTTGGCTAAGTATTCGCATCGCACTTTCAGTAGCGAGTGGATGTACGGTCGCCGCGGCTTGGTTGACCGTGAGTCGATCTTGCGTTGACGGACGTGGGGAGAGTGGAGTTTTCCCCCAGACTTTGCTTACTGGAGCGATGCAAGAGATCGACGAGAATGCTGATGTAATTTGCAAAAATTTGCGACGAGTGGACATCGAAGCGTTGTTAGGTTCGGGTTGCTGGTAGGATAATGTTGATGTCCTGAGTATTGTAGCTGATCCAAATTGAGTTTTGTTTTTTTAGTGGAGGGGAATTCGCCATAGGAACCCAATGGAATCCGGTCACGATTGGTAGGCGTGTAGAGCGAGCGATTTTGCTTGAGTGCGGAGTCAAGAAGTTAGGGAACGTGTCCCCTGGCGTCGCGTTTGACGAGATGAGGCATGAGGATTTTTGTGACGCGGCTCATGAGATAGGTCGCCGTGTGGAAGCTTTGTTTTCTGGCGAGAAAAAGCCCGCGTTAGGGGAATTAGTCCAGGAATCGGTAGCTGCGATGCTTGAGCGTGTGGGGGTCAATACGAGTTTAGGAACGGTCTTATTGCTTGCGCCGATGTGTTTATGTTCGGAGGTGACGCAGGAGTTCACCGGTGGTGGGTTAGCACGATGGGATTCAACGTCCTTTCGAGCGGAGTTATGCCAAGTCTTACACAGTGCGACTGCAGCAGATAGTCAGGCGATCTATGAGGCGATTCGCATGACTCAACCAGGAGGGCTTGGGGTTTCCGCAGAGCATGATGTTTCGTCGAAAGCTCCTGCATCGATTCTCGAGGCGATGCGTGTTGCGGCTGCTTGGGACGACATTGCATTACAGTACACGAATGGGTTTGAGCAGGTCTGTGAGGGAGTAGATTTCTTATTAGGAATTCGTGAGCGAGGGGGATCGCTGGAGCAGGCGGTACGGATGCTTCAACTGTATCTTCTCAAGGGGCGTCCGGACAGTTTGATTGTGCGTAAGCATGGGCAGCAGGTCGGGCGAGAGATTCAAGCGAGTGCGAGAGAGGTATTGTATTCGGGTGAGTATGGGAGTCGGTCGTTTGAAACAGCTTGGGAAGAGTTGGATCGCAGCATGAGGGTTTCGGGAAATCGGAAGAATCCTGGTACGACGGCGGATTTGATCGCTGCGTCGTTATTTCTGGCGCAGGATGCTTTTGACGAATAGGGCGGAGTATGGATCGGGATGCTTGGATCAGGTCAGCGTTGCAGTCTTCGGAGATACGTAAGTTGCGGCCCAAAAAACCGAGCCGACACATAGGGGAGTCGATGGGATATGTGCGGGAACTGGAGGCTGATGGCTTAGGAGGGGTCGTGAATGCGAGGACTTATTTTCTGGTGGGTTCCGAGTGTCGATTTACATGTTCTATGTGCGACCTTTGGAAGTACACGCTCGAGGATCGCCAGACGCCGAAGGGTAGTTTGGTTTCTCAAGTCCACGCATTACATAGAGAATTTGGTAAGCGATATGGTGGGCGAGCTGGATTTGAGCGTTTCGAATGCAATGCGATAGGTGTATCGGGAGCGAGTCGAGAATGGTTGAAACTTTATAATGCCGCGAATTTTTTTGACAATTGGAATGTTCCTTCCGAGGAACGCTTAGCGATTGCACAGCAGTGTATGGACTTCGAACGTGTTGTTGTTGAGAACCATGCGGCAATGTTTCAGTCTCGAGGCGTACGCGATGAGGTGTTGAGGTTCCGCGATCGATTGGTTGGGGAATTGGAGATTGCTTTAGGGCTGGAGACGATTGAACCAGAGTCGATGCGTATTCTCAACAAAGGAATGCGACTTGATCAATTCCAGGATGCAGTGGAGTTTTTGGTGCGGGAGGGGGTTCACACTAGGGCTTTTGTGTTATTGGGGCCGCCTGGGGTGGCGTTGGGTGAGTCTGTTCGATGGGCGAAGGCGGCGTGTACTCAGGCGGTCCTTTGGGGTGTCGAGCGATGTTGTGTGATACCTACTCGCGGTGGGACTGGTTGGTTGGATTTAGGAAAAAGACTTGGATATTGGAAGCCACCGACTAGGTTCGAGTTGGAGCAGGTGCTTGAGGTATTGCAACTGGAAGGCGAATTCGGCGAGGGGCGAGAGAGTAAGGTGGAGGCGATGCGTAAGTTGCAGGTCGGTTCACCGGTTCGTGTTCGTCCCGTTTATACTGTGGACTTATGGGATTGGGATTTGCTGGATCGGGGGAATTGTGAATCTACAGTGTGTCACTTGATTCGCAAAGAGCGATTGTCGCAGATGAATCTGCAGCAGAGGTGGATACCTTGGGCGAATCTTCAATCGTGTCGATGCGGAGGTGTAGAAGTAAAACATGCTTGATTATGCGCGATTATCGATAGGTCTTTTGCCCTTGGGTTTAGCGTTTGCTGTATTGGCATTTTTGCACATGAGACGCCAGCCGACGGTGGTAACATCTGGACAAGAGGTGTTGTTTTTGGGTTTTGCAATTTCGGGGTTTGCGATGGTTGGTCCGATTGAGCTGTTTTTCCCGACGGCATCTTACGCGGCGCTCGGTGAGTGGGTTTGGTTGTTGCTCACTGCTTTGTATTTCTTTCTGATTTTATTGGCTTCGATGTTGAGTCGTTCCTCATTGATGGTGGTTGGGTTGGGGCCGAAAGTGTTGCAAAAGATGGTTGGGGATGCATTAGCATCAGAGGGGTTGGAATGTCATTGGCTAGGGAATCAGTTGGAGATCCCGGAGCTAGGAATTCGGGCAATCGTGGAGAGCAGTTATGGGTTTCATGAGACATCGCATCTCTCGCCGTGTGGCAACAAGCAGAATGCGATGGGTTGGTATCAGCTTGAGAAACTGTTGCGTGGGGGTGCGAGAGAAATTGAGATCGTGAGAGGCGATAGCAGTCGCTCTGGGCGATGGGCACCAATTCTTTTTCTGTTGTTGGCAGTGATTTGTTTTTTTTCGAGCGTCTGGTGGATGCTTTTCGAGATTGAGCGATTTGAAGGGTTTTTTGTTCGGATGTTTCTGTAGATATCAAGCGTCCTGGTTGGGACTTAGTCATTCGGCGGAATGGGAGTTAACGGAAGCAATTTAGAATGTAGGTTGGCTAGGAGCGGGGCTTACAGGACCCCAGCTTTTCCTAAGCTCTTCCCATTGTTCGCTTGTCGACTCAGATTTAGTGACTTTTGGTTGAGCAAGCCATTTGGCGTTGATGTCTTGAAGGACCTGTAGGATCTGTTGCTTGTCTTTGTTTTCGCAAGCACGCCGGAGTCTTGATTTCAGGATGGCCGTAGAGTTTAAGTCTAAGGCATCGAGTTCACTTTCCATTGCGGTCAACTCATCGTTATTCTCGATGGAGTCGTGGATTCTATATTCGATATCTAGAAGGTATGGGTCGGAGGTAGATTCACGCAGTCTTTGGATCGTATCAAACATTTGTTTTGCGAGGATGCGCTTACGGTCGTCAATTGGGCGGTTGTTCCAGTGTTGGAACCACATGGACACGGCGAGTGCATCGGCAGCGATGTCGGCGGGGTATCGTTGTCGAAAGTTGTTGGCGAGTTGATCGTAGGCTGAGGGGTCAGTGCGCAGTGCTTGAGCGATCTTGATCAATTGTTTGCTGCGGTCTTGTTTGACGGTGTAGGTCGAAGCAGAGAGAGATTCTGCGGTTTCTTGATCAATTGGGTTTTTTGAGAAAATGAGGGTGTCGGCGAAAGGATAGCTATCGGCGGAATCGTATTCTCCAAAAGCATCAATCCACGCCTCATCGTTGGTCTTAACTACCTCAGTATTTTTTTGGTTCAGCATGCCGACGCGTCGTCGAAAGATCACCCAGTCTTTTTGAACGAGCGTCCCTGAAGCGCGGCTGTAGGGGACCTCACCGGGTAGGGGAAGAACGTCGATCCACTTCACAGCGCCGTCAGTGAAGTCAAAGAGGAGTACTAAGTATCCGAATGTGGGCGTGGTGATTCCGTAATAAGTTTTTGTCGTTGAAGGTGGGGTTTCTTCATTGGGAGACTCTGCATCTTTTTTCGTTACTTCTTTTACGATTCGAGTATCGAGGAAATTTCCTGCAACGGAACTTAATTCTTCGAAGGTGCAGAGTTTTTGAAGTACGTTACGGGTATTCGGGTCTTCGAATACCGACTTTGGGGCCCATGGGTCGTTGAAATATCGAACTAGGACGCCAACAGTGGTTCGTTTATTGTGTACGCCGATGATATCCCAAGCAGCAAGGCCGGAGAGATCGGGAAGAGAAATGGAGTCGATTGGTTGCGACTTGAGGTGATCGAGAATTGAGGAGACCGAGACTTGGTCTTTGACTGCCAATCGGGATCCTTCCGGTCCAACGACCCGGTCGTCAAAGACATGTTCGTCGAGAAGGGTCCAGAACCCTTGTGAGTCATACTCGCTCCCTTTGGCGACAATTTTCTTTGAGAGTTCGCCTATCTTATTTCCACTGGGAACCTGCGAAAAGTCATTGACCCATGCAACGTGGTTGGCCCAATATTCTTTGGGCTTTTCTTCTTCGATTTTGACGAACTGCTTTGGATCGTATTTAGGCGCGAGGAGTCCGCCTGGTGCACGCAACGCGGGTAGATACAGGATGATGCCTGCTACAACTCCAACGGTGGCGAGGGAGAATATAGCTCCGGCGATAATCTTCCCGACGGTAAGTCCCTCGGAATCGAGGTTGTCGTCATCGAACGCGTTTTCCCGAAGGAGCTCCCCGGCTGTTTGTCTTGCATCCCGGCGATGATGCAAGACGGGATGGTCTTGGAGGTGTTCGGTATGGAGTCCTGGGGCTGAAAGCTTGTCTTCAACTTTTGTGGGGACTTGAAGGCTCCTGCCACAACGAGCGCAGGGTATCGTCATCCCTGCCATTTCTGGGGTAGTTCGAACTTGCTGACCGCACAAGCAGATGACTTTACGCATGGGAAGGGGAGGGGAAAGCCTGACCAGGGGAGAGCAGAAGAAACGGAATGAGTCTACTGCACTCGTGAAACGCGTTGAAGCGGTTCTTATGAGAGAATCCCAAGGTTCCCGGCCGAGTCTACTGCTAGGTACGACGAATTGTCGCGGTTGGGTGTTCCTTTAGCTGCAGATGGAGGTCTTCTGCAAAGGCAAAGCGTTTAAGCATTGCTAGTCCAACGAACTGCAGTGCACAACTGGGTGAAGGGGCGACGGAGGTAAGTGTTCCTGCTGGTTTTTCGTCGAGAATCAATTCTAGGCCTTTTAAGGACAGGGCGGACGGGGGAGTCGAATCAGGGGGGAAGGAGACTTCGATTTGGCAGAGTTTCTTTTGGACTTGGCCGAGTGCATCGAGGCGTGCGACGGTTTCTTGGCCGAGGTAACAGCCTTTTTTGAAGGAAATCGTGCGCGAATCGATACCGAGTTCTTGTGGAAGGTTCTTTTCGTCGAGATCGATGCCGAACCAAGGCCAGAAATGGAGGATGCGCTCGTATTCCCAGCCGAGTCTTGAAGTGCAATCACTGGGGGCGAATTGTGTGGGTTGTGTAGCTGATGACTTGTGGAAAAGTAGCTTGGATTGTGCCCCGATCCATTGGGTGGAGATCTGAAGATTTTCACCATTCGAATCCATTTGGCAATTTAGTTCGTTGTTGATCCATGAAGCCGAGGGTGAGTCGAGCCAGGGCGAGTTTGGGGGCAGGAGGGAAACTAGCCAATTTTCTGATACGTCTTGTACAAGTGCATCTTCGCGAATGATGTAACGATCGAAGTGGGGCACCAGCCGTTCTGCTTGGTTTGGAACGGTGATAAACCAGGTGGCATGATGTAGGGACGCGGCGATTCCATGAGCTAGGGTACGTCCTTTGGGATCGAGGACGAAGGTTTCTTTGGATTCCCCTGGTTGTAGATTCCGAAGGTCTTGGGTGCAGAGGTTGTTTAGGATTTTGACTCGGTCGGCACCGGTAAGTTCGATGATGGTTAAGTGACCGATTTTGAAACCATCGATGACGGGCATATTCGGGCCTATTGACTGAGCTTCGGGCCTATGGATTTGCGGGCTTGTGACTGTTTAGGTTTTTGTTGAGTGGCGGGTATGACTACACATTGAAAAGGAAGTGGCATATATCACCGTCTTGCATAATATAGCTTTTGCCTTCCGTGCGCATTTTGCCGTTAGCACGAATTTCTTTTTCGTTGCCAAATTGTTCGAGATCTGCAAGTGCGTAGCATTCGCAGCGAATGAAACCTCGTTCGAAGTCGGTATGGATTACGCCAGCGGCTTGGGGGGCGGTTGCGCCGATGGGGATTGTCCAGGCTCGGATTTCCTTTTCGCCTGCGGTAAAGTAGCTTTGCAGTCCGAGGGTTTTGTAGGCTTGGCGAGCGACGGTTTGCAGAGCGGGTTCGGTCAGTCCGACGGCCGCGAGCATTTCGGAGCGATCTGGTTCTTCGAGTTCAGCGATTTCGGCTTCGAGTTTCGCGCAGACAGGTACGACTAGAGCGCCGCTTTTTGCGGCGACTTCACGTACTTGTTGGACTCGAGGGCTTTCGCCGAGCAGATCGGTTTCGTCGACGTTCGCTATGTAGAGAATTGGTTTTGCGGTCATGAGTCCAAAGCTACTGATGGCTTTGGCCTCGGCTTCTTCAAGCTTGAGCAATCGAAGAGGTTGTTCTGCCATCAAGTGTGCTTGGCATTTTTTGATTGCATCAACTCTGAATTTGGCTTCTTTGTCTCCGGTGCGCGCAGCGCGTTCGGCCTTGGGCAGAGCGGTTTCGAGGCTTTGGATATCCGCGAAGAGCAGTTCCATTTCGATGGTTTGCATATCGGAAACCGGGTCAACTTTCCCGGCGACGTGCGTGACGTCGGGGTCTTCGAAGCAGCGTACGACTTGGAGGATCGCGTCGACTTCACGGATATGGCTTAAGAATTTATTTCCCAGGCCTTCCCCTTCGCTTGCTCCTTTGACGATCCCTGCGATATCGACCAACTTGAACATTGCGGGGATGATTTTTTGGGTCTTGATGAATTGTTGGATTCGATCAAGCCTTGCGTCTGGGATGCTGACGATCCCTTCGTTGGGTTCGATGGTGCAGAATGGATAGTTGGCGGCTTGAGCGCCCTGTGTGCCGGTCAAGGCGTTAAACAGAGTGCTTTTTCCGACGTTTGGGAGTCCTACGATTCCGGCTTCCATTGGATTTCCTTGGTCTACTTAACGATTCAGGGACGCAAGTGTTGGGGGGGTAAATAGGTTATTCGTGACGAAGCAGAGGGAACAGGATCACATCACGGATGGATCGTGAGTTCGTGAGCAGCATGACAAGTCGATCGATTCCGATTCCGAGCCCTCCGGCGGGAGGCATCCCGTAGCGAAGCGCGCGGATGAAGTCGTGATCCATCTTTGCCATGGAGTCTTCTTCGGCCATACCATCGAGTTGTGTTTTGAAGAGAGATTCTTGGAGGATAGGATCGTTCAGTTCGGTGTAGGCGTTGGCGAGTTCCATGCCATGGATAAACAGTTCGAAGCGTTCTGCGATGTTAGGATTGGAGGTGCTTCGTTTGGTAAGTGGGCAGAGGCTTGCAGGGTAATCGGTGACAAAGATTGGACCGATCAGTGAGTCTTCGACTTTTTCTTCGAAGACTTCGCTTACGACGACATCGGGGTGTTTGCCGGTGGGATCGAGGCCGATCTTTTTCGCGAGGTTTGCGATACCTTCGGCATCATCGATTTTCAGTCCGGTATGTTGTTCGAAGAGTTCGGTATAGGTCTTTCGTTGGAAGGGTGGTGTGAAATCGATGGGTAGGTCACCCCACATCAATTTGTACCCTTGGCCGGTCGCTTCGATGGCTTCTACGATGATTTGCTGGGTCAAATCCATCATAACCTTGTAGTCCGCATAAGCCCAATAGAGTTCGATCATGGTGAACTCTGGGTTGTGCTTTGGGCTGATTCCTTCATTTCGGTAGACGCGCCCCATCTCGTAGACGCGTTCGATTCCGCCGACCATCAATCGTTTGAGGTGTAGTTCCAGGGCGATACGCAGAAACAGTTGCATATCGAGGGCGTTGTGGTGCGTGACGAATGGTCTTGCTGCAGCTCCCCCGGCGATCGTGTGCAGTGTAGGGCCTTCGACTTCTACGAAAGCATGTTTTGCGAGGGTGCTGCGGATTGACTGTATGATCTTTGTCCGCTTCAGAAAAGTCTGTAGGGATTCTTGGTTATAGGTCAGATCCACGTACCGCATACGTTGGCGGAGTTCGGGGTCTTGAAGTCCCGCATGCTTCTCCGGTGGTGGTTCGAGGGTTTTGGTCATGAAATGGAGTTTGGAGGCGAATACGGTCAGTTCGCCGGTATTGGTTCGACCGAGTCGTCCATCGATTCCGACGAGGTCGCCGAAGTCAAGGAGTTTGGTCAGTTCGAAGTCGGCGTCGCTTACATGGCCTTTGGGGATCATGATCTGGATGTCACCGGTGAGGTCTCTGATGTTAAGGAAGACCAATTTTCCGGCGGTCCGCATCAGGATGATTCTTCCCGCGACACGAACATCTGGGCCAATTTCCTCACCGGGGCCTTGTTCGGCTTTCCAAGCCTTGTAGTCCACAACTGCGGAGTCCCCGCTTGCGGATTGTTGATCGAAGTTGGGCAAGGTGACGAGAGCCCCGTCTTCTTTTCGGAACTTTACTTCCGAGGACTTTGCACGGACTTGTTCGATGAACAGTCGGTTATCGAAGCGTTGGCCCCAGGGGTCCAATCCCAGTGCTTCGATTTTTTTGAGTTTTTCTAGCCTCGCCGCTTGGTGAACCCCTAATTCATTTCCTGCAGAGCCTGCAGGTTGGTTTGGTTGCGAATCGGACATGGTCTAGAATTTCGGCTAAGAATTGGAAAGAGTATCTCGGAACGAGTATCTCGTGGGTGGAAGATTGTAAGGAATTACGCTGGAAAACCAAGCGTCAAACGCAATTCCGGTGGAAAGTGGAGAATGGGATGGATTTATTTGCAAAAGCAGAGCAAGCGAATCGGGAGCGAGCCGAGCCTTTGGCGGCGCGGATGCGACCGCGATCGCTCGACGAGATGCTGGGGCAGTCGCAGTTACTCGCTTCGGGCAAGTTGTTGCGGCGATTGGTGGCGGCGAAGCGGGTGCAGTCTCTTTTGTTTTATGGGCCGCCCGGTACGGGTAAGACGACTCTGGCGCGTTTGATTGCCAAGGAAACGGGTGCGGCTTTCCGGCAGTTGAACGCAGTGACGAGCGGTATCAAGGAATTGCGAGAGTCACTCGAGTGGGCGCACAGTGAGGTGAGTGTAACGGGTGCTAGGCCGATCTTATTTATCGATGAGATTCATCGATTTAACCGCTCGCAGCAGGATGCTTTGTTACCTGATGTAGAAGCCGGGACGATTGCGTTGGTCGGAGCGACGACGAGCAATCCATTCTTTTCGGTTAATGGTGCATTACTGAGTCGTTCACAAATCTTTGAGTTGCAACCATTAGGCGAAGAGGACATTGTTGGGTTAATGAGGCGTGCGATCGAAGATACTGAGCGTGGTTTTGGACGGTTGCAGATACAAGTTGACCCTAACGCGTTGCTTTACTGTGCAAAGATGGCCGAGGGTGACGCGCGTCGGGCTTTGAATGCATTGGAAGTCGCTGTATTATCGTCGAACCGATTTCCAATTGAGTTGTCAGTATCTCTCATGCAAGAGAGCATGCAAAAGAAGGTTTTGCAGTTCGACCCTACGGGTGATCAGCATTACGATTTGGCAAGTGCTTTGATCAAGAGCATTCGTGGATCAGATGTCGATGCTTCGTTGTATTGGTTAGCCAGGGCGTTGGAGAGTGGCGAGGAAGTTCGTTTTTTGACGCGACGATTAGTGATCTTGGCTAGCGAGGATATTGGCAATGCGGATCCCCAAGCGCTGAGTTTGGCTGTCGCTACCATGCAGGCTTGTGAATTCATTGGCTTACCGGAATGCCAACTAACTCTCTCGCAGGCGGTGATTTATCTTGCTCTCGCGCCGAAGAGTAATTCGGCGACAACGGCGATCGGTGCTGCACGAGACGAGGTTCGCAAAGGAGATTTGATTCCAGTACCAAGACATTTGCGGGACGGGCATTATGCTGGATCCAAACAGCTTGGGCATGGAGTTGGTTATGCCTATGCCCACGACCATGAAGATGGCGTAGCGGCGCAGGATTACCTCGGGGTCGATCGTCAATTCTATCAGCCTGTACTGCGAGGAGATGAAGTTCAGTTTGCGAAACGATACGAGGAACTTCGCAGCAAGCTAAAAACGCAAGACTCCGGCAAAACTTGCGATAGTCCTGCCCCAGATGTATCTTGAGTCCGCAATTGAAACCTCGCGTTACCATTTGAACTAGGGATCCAGCTATGAGACGTTCTTTTCCGAAAGCTATTTTCAGCTTTGTACTTTTGAATCGCGTTAGTTTTCGGCTGGTTATTGTTGGGGCTGCGTGCATATTCGTCGGTAATAGTCAATCGAATGCACAGGATTCGAAAGTGGCTGGGGCGGGTGGTGCTCAAGTGATCGCCAAAGAGGTGGACGTGGGGGGCTTGAAGGCGTTTCCTGGTGCTGGGGAAGTGAGAAAGTTGCATGATGGGTTCAAGTTTACGGAAGGCCCTGCGTATGATGGAAAAAGGTACCTTTACTTTACAGACATTCCTAACAACCGCATCTTGCGAACAAATGTGAGCGAGTACCCAAGTCGCATAGGGCCAGCGGAAGTCTTTCTGGAGGAATCGAAGAGTGCGAATGGACTGATGTTCGATGGCCAAGGTCGACTGCTAGGGTGTCAAATGAAAGGGAATGTCGTATCGATCGATACGGCTACAAAACAAGTTGATATCTTGTCGAATCGTTATCAGGACAAGCCGTTCAATGCTTGTAATGATTTAGTGGTTGATCGACAGGGTGGAATCTACTTTACCGATCCTCGGTTCGCTGCTCCGGATCCATGGCCTCAGGGCATTGAGGCTTTTTATTATCGGCATCCGGACGGCAAGGTGGTGCGTTTAGCAGAAGACTTGGTCGCACCGAACGGGATCATTTTATCGCCCGATGAGAAGACCTTGTATGTAGTGCCTTCCATGCAAAAGGAGGTCATGGCGTACGACGTTGAAGCTCCGGGGAAAATTGGGAAGGGGAGGGTGTTGTTTGAGATACTGCAACCAAAGGATAAGCACAATAGTGGTGGGGATGGATTATCGATTGATGTGCAAGGGAACTTGTACGTGACGACGGATTTAGGCGTGCAGTGCGTTTCGGTGAATGGGAGCTTCTTGGGATTGATTGCGTTTCCTGAGCAGCCAGCGAATTGTGCGTTTGGGGGACCGGGGAACAAAGTTTTGTTTGCGACTTGCAGGACTGGTTTGTATGCAGTGTCTATGCCGATTGCAGGTCACGTTTTTGAAGGCAAGGTAACGGTTTCCAAGTAAAGAAGATCTGGAATGCTGAGAATATCTCGCGAGAATCGAAGTCTTTATTTCCTGCAGGCGTTGTGTCGCGTTTGGAGCTTCGTGTTGATTGCGCATTCTGTTGGCTTTCATGCGCATCGAGGGTATTCACAAGATATCGCGACCAATCAGGCGGAAGTAGGTAGGGTCAATTCGGAAGTCGTTGAAACGCTTTCGAAACAGCTTGATGCGACCAAGGAGTCCGAGCGGGATGCAGCGGAGAAGGCGTTGTGGGAGTTAGGTCCCGAGGCGTTAGATTTTTTGCCGCCGATCAGTGAAGCTTTGTCTGCCGAACAGCAGATGCGGATAGAGCGTTTACGGGAGAAATTGAATGCAGAGCGGACCATGGATGTGCAGGAGCCGCGACGTGTTACCGTGATTGGCAGAATGAGTGCGTATAAGGCCTTGGAGTCAATTTCGACACAGAGTCGCAATCGCATTCCGATGAGTAGGTTCCGCGGAGTCCAAGAGTTTGCTGCGGAAAATGAGTATGCGATTGAGGACATGAACTACTGGGAAGCGGTTGATGAGATATTGGCGGGAGTGGGGTGGCGTATTGAGCCGTTGACGGTTGACAACGATCAATTCGCTTCCAAGGTTGAGATTGCCGAAGAGGAGTCGGCGGAACAACTAGGGGTAGAATATGTTGGAGTCTTGCGAATTGAACCGTTAACGGTGACTCGCACGATTGGAATTCGTCGTGCAGCAGTAGAGCGTTCGAGTTTGGAGTTGATGGTTCATTGGGAGCCAAGGCTCCAGCCTATGTACATCGGTTTTGATTTTCCTTCGCATGGGATTGAGACTGCAGACGGTCAAGCTTTGACCGTTCGTGGGGGATTGGCTTCGGAGTCGATGCCGGCCGGCTCGCAGATGGTAGCGAATTTGGAGTTCACGAGTCACGCTGGTAGCGGAGGGACGATCGCAAAGTGGAATGGTCAGATCAAAATGGTGATTCCGGGACGGTTGGGCACCGTGGAGTTCGGTGAGTTGGAAAGTGAAGAAGTTCAGGCTTTAGAGGTGCGCGATATGCGGGTAGAGTTGGAATCCGCAAAAAAGAATCGAGACATCTACGAGATCAAGTTGGGGTTATCGCTGAAGTCACAGCCGAAAGAGGAGATTTTGCAGGGTTGGGTATTGCAGGGGAATGCTTTTTTGGTTGATAGCGATGGAAATCGCGTGGAGCATGCAGGTTGGTCGACATATCGATGGGACGCAAAAGAGATCGGCGTTTCATTCCTGTTTGACATTGAAGGTGAATTAAGCGACTATCGGTTAGTGGTTCAAGCACCAGAGTCGGTGATTGAGCAAACTTTAGATTACACCTTACGGAATATTCCTCTTCCATGATTGATTTTTTGCCTTGGGACGCGGAGATTGAAAGTCCTGCAACGATTGCGATACTCGGTGGTGGGCCGTTAGGGATAGAAGCAGCGTTGTATGCAAGGTTTCTTGGATATCACGTCTCGATTTTCGAAACGAGGCGAGTCGCGCATCGAATGTTAGACTGGAATGTGCGTCCTTTGGCGGCGAGAGTGGGGGATTTAACAACGAGTTTAGGTATCGCCGCGCTTCGTGCTCAGGAGCCTGAATTTACGGGATTCGATCCCGATCGAGTTTTTACAGGCAAGGAGTATGCGGAAGAGTATTTGTTACCGCTTGCCAAGACCGATTTGATTTTCGATGACATTCATTTTTTAAGTCCGGTAGCGGGTGTGAGTCGGTTAAGGGTGCAGGACAAACCGGATTGGGGCGATCCATTGGTTTATGACTGGCAAGAGCGCTGCAATGACGAGTTTAGAATTTTGGTGCGTGGGATGCATCGTGGAGTTTGGAGTTCGCGCGCTGATTGTGTGATCGACTGTCGCGGCGCGGCTAGTCGAGTCCTGGGGTTGGGACCTGCAGGAGGGATTGCCGTGGGAGAGACTGAGTTACAAGCCGATTTTTATGGGCATATACCGGGTGATCGCAAATTCGAAGCTAAACAGATTCAAGGCAAGCGGGTGGCACTTGTTGGTAGCACCGAAGAGGCTTGTCTGGGGATATTGGAGTTGCTGGCGTTTCAGAAGAATCAACCGGATACCCAAGTATGTTGGTTGGTGACACCACCGAGTAGTCAAGATAGCGATCAGATTCGACAATTGCGCAAGCATGTAGGTGCAATGGAATCTGGTTCCGTAATCAAGGTTGAGACATTAGGTGTCGAGAAAGTTAGTCGTGATGAAACAGGTGTATGGAGCTTGGAGTTGCTCAAGGAGGATGAGTCGACTGTGCCTCTGCGCTGCGATGTCTTGATTCGTCGTACGGGAGTTGCGGAAGAATCAGTAAGTCCAGCTTTGTTAGCGGATTGTCCGAGGGCGAACGTGTGGCTTGGGGACGTTTTATCTAAGGGTGTGAAAGAGGATTCGTTGGCACTTCTGAGTGAGGTATTGACGCCTGAGCCAGGATATTATCGCTTGCGCGCTCCGAGTGATGAGTGGGGGCAAGAAGGGTATGATGGGGTTCCAAAGCGAGGGGGCACGCTGTCGGTTGCTTTTGAACGTTTGCGAACTATCTTTTCGATTTTGGGTGGCAGAGCGGATTTAGATTTGTATGAAATCATGCGCAAGCAACAGCAGCACGAATCTCAGTAGCGAATACTGATCGTACGATTTTACGAGTTATTTCCAGAGAACTTCGCGAATTTCCTCGCTCGTTTTGGTTTGACTTGCTTCGATCAACATTTCTTGTCGGGCGATTCGCCCTGGGATGTCATTGCTGCGCCATAGCTTTACTTGCATCGGACCTGTTTCATTGCTTTCGGTCCATTCAAATACTTCGGTTTGAATTTTGCGGCCAGCGATTTCCAGTTCTTCTTCTGCAACCCGTTTTGCCTTTTGGGATGGGAGTTCGAAGTACTCGGCAGTCATACCATCCGGTAGCGGGAACTCGGATGGGAATCGTGTTTGTTCTTCAGGATTCACCTCGAGTGCTTCATTGGGGCGTTGCACGTTGACTTGCATCGTCACGAGGATATGCGTATCCGACTTTTCTGTGAGGGTGAATTTGGTTGTAACCTCGACTTTACCATTTGCGTTGGAAACGACTCGGAAACGGGTTACCGAAGCCCCCACATCGAATCGACTCCAGTTGACGTATTCCGGGTGCGGCAATTGCACGCTTGGTTTATCGTCAATGGTTCGAGACTGTTGTTCGTTTTGTTTTTGGGGGATGATTGGTTTGTTTGAAGAGGAGCAACCGGTCAACCATGTGATCAATAACATAGCGATTAGAGGGAACCGACGAGCATGGCTGCGTCTAAGCCATCGATAACATGGTAAGGAAGAGAAGTAGCTATGGTTGACCGGTGTATAATGGCGCATAGTGATCTAGATTCTTGAATTAGTTCTTAATGCTGCCTTGGCTTTCCGCATCTTCGATTGCGCGGTCTTCGGCTTTGATTTTTTCGAGTTGTTCGGGAGTAAGTTCACCGGAAGGTAGAATTGGCCCTGTTGCACTCGAGCAACCTTGGCAGACCAAGCAGATGCTGAGCATGACCAAAAAGGCTACAAATTGGTGTTTCTTGAAGATCATTTTTTGTTTGGATGTTTGTGTGACGGGATGTTCTCGATGACAACGGAGTGTTCTTACTTGGAGTTGATTCGCTTCGACGCCAAGTACGCCTTGAGCCCACCGCTCTCGCGAGTGGTAGGCTCAAGTTTAGTTTTTAATCATTGGGTCGAAACTTACTCGACATCAGAGATGACTTGGCCGTCATCGATGACGCACAGGAGCATCCAGACTTGAGCGTCGACATTAAACGGTGAGAAGCGAACCGAGCCGTCGGCGTAGGTTGCGTTCAGACCAGAGCCGTGGCTTGATCCAAAGTACCGTCGCCAAACGGTTCCGGTGCCCGTTGGAGCCGAGGGTGTGCCTTCTACGATGATGGTCTTATCGAAGTCTGATTTCGGTGGGAAGTGCCAGCGTACAACACATTCATCCCAACCGGCGTTGTTCCATCTTTCGTTATCTCCCCCGTCATTTCCGAATCGTTTGTGTGGGAGACATTTTTCGGCGGCCATGATGGAAGTGGAGGTGCCGTCGGTTATATCGCGTAGTTTGCGTTTTGCTCCTTGGGCAGACCAAACGATGATACCTTGGCGACCGGGCATGGTACCGAAGTTTTCGGGGGTCCGTTCGTTTCGGCGAGGACCGAGTCCGAGGGGAGCAGGTGGGATATCTCCGAAGTTTTCATGCATTTCGCCTTGGTAAAAGCCTGCATTACCAGCGTAGTCGCAGCGGGAGAAGAGTCCTGAGCCATACACTGCACCTGAGCGGCGAGAAGGGCAGTAGTAGATTGGAATGATAGCGCGAGCAACATCGTCTTCGCCGTTGTAGTTGGCGGGGCGTCCGGAGTGGACGGGGGGCAAGTCGAAGCGAGCTAGATTGTAAACGCTTTGGCCTTCGATGAAAGGAAGGATTTTAAACCAGTGGCTCCAGCCTTTTGGGGAAGCGGCGTTGCAGCAAGTTGTGCCGCTTTCGTACGCGCCGACTGGTTCGTTGTAGACCATACCAGGGAGAGACGGGTCACCGTCGTAGGGACCTTGAGGAAGGTACTTGTAGGCGGATTCGTGGTTCATGAATGCCAAACCGATTTGTCGCATGTTGCTTGAGCAAGACATGCGTCTTGCGGCTTCTCGGGCTGCTTGGACTGCAGGTAGCAGCAAGCCAACGAGAATGCCGATGATGGCGATGACGACCAAGAGTTCAACAAGTGTGAAAGCTCGGCGGCGAGTGTTGACGCGGCGAGCGAATCGCGGCATCGAACTAGCATAGTGACTTCGAGTACAAACCATGTTAGGACTCCGAATAAGGAAAGATGCGGCGTGGCAATACAGTGCTTCGCCGTTCGAATTGCGGTACCGTATCGTGTGCGGGCGAAGATGCTATGTCGGAGCAAGTGGCTTCATGAAAGCTTCTTCAAAGTTGAATTCTCCCTTTAAAATGCTGGGCTTTTTGTTTGTTTTTCGTTAAGGTGTTGTGAGGAATTGGTTGCGGAAAAGCGGAGGTTTTAGGAAGAGTCAGGGGGTTGGGAATGCGTCGAAAAGTTCGTTGTGTGCCCCTTGTCAGGTTCCCTCAATTGACTTCCAATTGGAGGCTTCTGAGATCGTCAATCCCTGACCGAAGTTGAGTGCTAGCATGGGTTTAGAAAGTTTGTTTTCGTTGGAGAATCGGGTTGCCGTTGTGCTGGGTGGAACCGGGGCGCTTGGTGGAGCCATGGCTAGTGCTTTGGGATCGGCTGGTGCGAGTGTTGCGGTGATGGGGCGCAATGCGGAGCGGGGGATGGAGCGAGCCGAAGCGATTCGTCGTGAGGGTGGGGAGGGGATCTTTGTATCGGCGGATGCGTTGGACCGAGAGTCGTTGATGAAGGCCCGAGATCACGTGGAGAAGACGATGGGGCCGGTGGATATTCTGATCAATGCAGCGGGTGGGAATCAGAGTGGGGCGACGTTGCAGCCAGGTGATGACTTCTGTCATTTGTCGCTGGATGCTTGGCAGCAGGTATTCGATTTGAATCTGATCGGGGGAACGGTTTTGCCTTGCCAAGTTTTTGGAGAGACGATGTTATTGCGAAATAGCGGTAGCATCATCAATGTTGCTTCGATGTCGGGCATCACCCCGTTGTCGCGAGTGGTTGCGTACTCAGCTGCGAAGGCAGCCGTGATTAACTTTACTCAGTTTTTGGCTCGAGAGTGGGCTGCACGGGGAATTCGTGTGAATTGTATTAGCCCCGGATTTTTCCCGGCTGAGCAAAACAAAAATTTGCTTTACAACCCGGATGGAAGCCTCGCACCAAGAGGTGCGCAGATTATCAACCATACACCGATGGCAAGGTTTGGGTATGCCCATGAGTTAGCTGGTTCCGTTGTGTACTTAGCTTCGTCGACCGCTTCATCATTCGTGACTGGGCACAACCTTGTTATCGACGGTGGTTTTTCATCGACAACGATCTGATTGCTGTCGCTTGAGCCGTTCATTCGTATACAAACTATCCTTTTCCATTTCGATCTGATTTTTTAGGAGTTATTATGGCCAAGCTTGCGATTCGCAACGACCAATGTGCGCTCGATTTTCTTTCGCTCGGAGCACTGGTTCATCGGCTTGATCCAGGCATTTTGCCTTTCCGTAAAGCGCGAAATTTTGACGTTCACGTTTCCGGTGGGGAGTACAACGTCGCAGCGAACCTCTCGGACTGTTTTGGCTTGAACACGGCAGTCGCCACTGCGATGGTGAATTATGGGATTGGCGAGTTGGTTCAGAATCGTGTCAAGGAGATGGGGGTCAAGACGTTCTACAAGCACTTTGAACATGACGGGGTGCGTGGGCCTAACATTGCGACCGTATACAGCGACCGAGGCCAGGGTGTTCGCCCTCCGGTGGTGTATTACAACCGAGCGAACGAAGCGGGCGCGTTGCTCAAGCCAGGAGACTTTAATTGGAAGGAGATATTCGGTAGCGGTGTTCGATGGTTTCACTCTGGTGGGATTTTTGCAGCGTTGTCGAATACAACTTCGGAGTTGATCATCGAGGGGATGCAAGCCGCGAAGGAGGCGGGTTGTGTGACTTCGTTTGATTTAAATTATCGCGCGAAGATTTGGGCTGCGATTGGTGGACTTGCCAAAGGCCAAGAGATGATTGGCAAGATAGTCAAGCACGTGGATGTATTGGTTGGAAACGAAGAGGACTTGCAAAAGAGCCTTGGGATTGAAGGGCAGGACGTCGAGCACAAGTCCGAGTTGGATCCGGATGCATTTTTTGCGATGATTGATCGTACGATTGAAAAATTCCCCAATGTGAAAATGGTGGCAACAACGTTGCGTGAGGTTCGCTCGACGAATCGTCACGAGTGGGCTGCTGTGTTGTGGTACGATGGAAAACGCTACGTCAGCCCAACGATGCAGTTAGACGTGATCGATCGCATCGGTGGAGGGGACGGATTTGCTGCAGGGTTGTTCTACGGGATGCTTGCAGGCAAAGACGCGGAGCAAGCATTGCGGTTAGGCTGGGCGCATGGTGCATTATTGACCACCTTCCCCGGCGATACCACGATGGCAAAATTGCCGGAAGTCGAAACACTGGCTAAGGGTGGTTCGGCGCGGGTGCAGCGTTAAGGTTTGGGATTAAGAAAGCAGAGCTGGCTTAGCAGGGCGGACGAATTCGGAACCGAAGTTCATCAGAGAGGTTTAGAAGGGATATCGATATGCAACGTCAGCAATCTGTCGAACGCGAATTGGAACGCAAGAGAGGGGCCAGCCGATCGAAGAGGATCGGTTGGATTCGTTGTGTGATGTTAGTCCTGTCGCTTATTGGTTCTGTGGGATCATTACAGGGCGAGGAGAATTGGCCAGCGTTTCGCGGGCCTGGTGCTCGTGGGATTGCTGCAGAGACCTCGGCTGCTTTGTCTTCTGCGAGTCGTTATGCGGATCGTTGGAGCACAACTGAGAACGTTGCTTGGAAGGTCGAAATACCTGGTCGTGGTTGGTCTTCTCCAGTGGTATGGGGGGATCGTATCTACCTCACGACGGTGGTGAGCAGCGAGGAGCCGGAACCGGCGAAAAAGGGACTTTATTTTGGTGGCGAGCGGATTAAGCCGCCGGAGTCCGAGCATCGTTGGTTGGTGATGTGTCTCGATTTGAAGACAGGTGCTACGCTGTGGCAAAAGCAGGTGCATCAGGGAGTGCCGAAGACATCTATTCACATCAAGAGTACGTTTGCATCAGAGACACCGATCACCGACGGTAAGCGTCTGTACTGTTGTTTTGGTAGTTTAGGGATTTTCTGTTTGGATATGGATGGGGATGTTGTTTGGAAGTACGACTTGGATCCATTACCAACGCGGTTGGGATGGGGTGCGGCGGCTTCACCGGTCTTGTATAAGGATCGGCTTTACTATTGCAATGACAATGAGAAATCGTCGTCTTTGGTCTGCTTGAGCGCATCGGATGGCAAAGAGGTTTGGAAGGTAGCGCGTGAGGAGAAGAGCAACTGGTCGACGCCCTACGTTTGGGAGCATGCTGGAGGCGTGGAGGTAGTCACAGCGGGATCGGGGATGGTTCGTTCTTACGATTTGGATGGGAATGTACTTTGGATGCTCAAGGGGATGTCGAGTATTACCATCGCGACCCCTTACGAAGCGGATGGATTGCTGTACGTGAGTTCGGGGTACGTTGGAGATCAGCAACGACCGATTTATGCAATCAAGCCGGGTGCGAGGGGTGACATTAGCTTGAATGAGGGTGAGAAGTCGTCGGAAGCGATTGTTTGGTCAGAGCCGAAGGCCGGTCCTTACAATCCGACGACGTTAGTGCATCATGGAAGGCTCTACGTGTTGTATGATCGCGGTTTGTTTGCATGTTTTGATGCTGCCACGGGCAAGGAAATTTATGGTCAGCAACGCTTGCCCAACGGGCGCGCGTTTACAACGTCTCCTTGGGCCGTAGGGGACAAAATTTATTGTTTGAACGAAGATGGTGTGACTTATGTTATCCAGGAGGGAGATGAATTTCGTTTATTGCACACGAATACGTTGGAGGAGGACGACATGGGGATGGCCAGTCCTGCGTTGGTGGGAGGAAAGTTGTTATTGCGGAGTGCGAAGCGGTTGTATTGCAT
>CAZACJ010000003.1:60589-87046 GCA_964483385.1 uncultured Pirellula sp.
TATGGGTTGGCGGACGGTGATTTTGCCACAGTTACAACAGAGCAACGTGCAAACTTTGTACGACATCTCCCAGCACTGGTGGCAGGGAAGTAATTTGGCGGTCGCCAGCATACCGATTGGGGTGTATGTCTGTCCGAGTACACCTGAGCAAGTGCCGGTAGGGCAGGCGATTGCGAAACCGCCGAGGCCGGCTTTGGTGATGGACCCGCCTTTAGCGAGGGCGGATTATGAAGCGATTCAGGGTGTTCAGCCAAACTCTATTGATCCGGTGCGATACAACGCCTCGAATCGGTTTGCGGTCATGCATCGAAATTCTACGACACGATATCGATCGATCTTGGATGGGACGAGTGTTACTTTGATGGTCGTAGAGTCGAGTGGACGCCCGAGTGTGTATCGGCGAGGTGCGTTATTAGGGCAGTTTCGGAATGATCAGGGAATTGGTTGGATCGATAGTGAGGGGGCTTTCAGTCTTGATGGTTCAAGTGCAGATGGGATGCGAGAAGGGTGTGGTTATGCGAACGGATGTGCGGTGGCGATGAATGCCCGGAATGACAACGAAGTTTACTCCTTCCATGCTGGAGGGAGTCATGGATTATTTGCTGATGGCCACGTCAGCTTTATCAGTGCATCGATCGATTTGTTCGGGATGGCTGCTATATGTACCCGTGCAGCGGCGGACTTTGATTTTGCTTCTGTGGAGTAGGCTTGATCGTTGCTCTGGGTTACTGAAGATGCTAGGCTGATGTAGGTTTTTTAGGCTTGAGTTGGGATTCGAAACAGCGACCGAAGTAGAAAGTGATTTGATTATGACTTGCTTGAAAAAACTGAGGCTTGAGAGAGTAAATCGCAATCGGTTACGGGGATTGTTGGCATTGGGTTTGTTCTCGATAGTGGGATTAGAGCTTAGTCCTCGAAGTGGAATTGTTTTTGGGCAGGTATCTGGAGTTGTGACGAAGAACGAAGTGAAAAAGAGCGAGCAGATGAACGAGAAGAATCCTTTTGCGAAGCCCAGTGTATTGCCTTATTTGGCACCTGACTTTTCGGCGATCAAGCCCGAGCATTTTCTTCCTGCTTTTGAAGCAGGTATTCAGCAGCAGTTGGGTCAGATGATCGCGATTGCAGAGCAGGGAGACGTTGCCACGTTTGAGAATACGCTGGTGCCGATGGAGAAGTCTGGGGAGATTCTCAATCGCGTTGCAGCGGTGTTTTTTAATCTTTCCGGTGCGCATACGAATGAAGCGATCCAAGAGATTGAGCAAGAGATTGCACCGAAGTTAGCAAAGCATTCCGATGATATTTACTTGAACAAGAAGCTGTTTAATCGGGTGCAGTCTTTGTGGGATCGGAGAGAGGGATTGGGGTTGAGCGAGGAGCAGGGAAGGTTGCTCAAAGATACTTATGAGGACTTTGTCAGGGCGGGGGCCAAGTTATCCGATGCTGAGCAGGCAAAGGTTCGTGCGATCAACGAGAGGATGTCGACGTTGACGACGCAGTTTCAGAATAACTTGTTAGCGGTGACCAAAGAGCGAGGGGTATTGGTCGACGACGTTCGCGAGCTGGAGGGGATGAGTGAGGGTGAGATCGCAGCGGCGCGGCAAGCAGCTGAAGGGCGTGGACAGGCCGGTAAGTATCTGATTGCGATCACCAACACCACACGTCAGCCTGTGCTGACGAGTTTGAAGAATCGAGAATTGCGCCGCAGGGTATGGCAAGCAAGTTCAGGAAGGGGGTTAGGTGAGAATGGAGGGATCGATAATCAGCCGATTGTGATTGAATTGGCCAAGTTGCGAGCTGAGCGAGCGAAGCTTTTGGGGTATCGCGATCACGCTTCGTATACCTTAGAAAATCAGATGGCCGGGACACCAAAGGCCGCGATGACGATGCTAAAGGATTTAGTCCCTGGGGTTTTGGAGAAAGTGAAGTCCGAAGCGAGCTTAATCAGTGAGGCAATGAAGGAAGATGGGTTGACCGGGCCGCCGGAGGCTTGGGATTGGGAGTATTATGCCGAGCGAGTAAGGGCCAAGAAGTACCAGGTCGACGAGAGTGCGATCAAGCCATACTTTGAGTTGGAGAGTGTATTGAAGAATGGTGTTTTTTACACCTATAGCAAATTGTATGGAGTGAAGTTTCAGGAGCGGACCGATTTGCCGGTGTGGCATCCGACGGTTCGAGTGTTCGATGTATTGGGCAGTGATAGCAAGCCGATCGGTTTGTTTTACGCCGACTACTTTCAGCGAGACACCAAGCGCGGTGGGGCTTGGATGGATGCGTTGGTCAATCAGTCGAAGTTGTTGCATCAGTTGCCTGTGGTTGTCAACGTTATGAACATTCCCGCTCCGGCGCAAGGTGAACCGGCGCTGATGAGTTTAGATCATGTCATGACCATGTTTCACGAATTGGGGCATGGCGTCCATGGATTGTTTTCGGACGTTGAGTACCCGAGTTTATCGGGGACGAGTGTCCCGAGGGATTATGTAGAGTTTCCATCGACATTCCATGAAGACTGGGCGATTGAACCGGAGATTTTGGCGAATTATGCGAGGCACTATCGGACCGGTGAGGTATTACCGAAGGAGTTGTTGGACAAGGCGATAGCCGCAAACAAGTTCAACAAGGGGTTTGATTCGTTGGAGTATTTGTCGGCTGCTCTGCTGGATCTTGGGTGGCATTCTTTGACGCCGGAGGAGATTCCGCTGAGTGTGGTGGGATTTGAGCAAGAGACATTAAGGGAGTTTGGGGTGGATGTTGCTTCGGTTCCGCCACGGTATCGCAGTCAGTATTTCGCGCACGTGTGGTCGGGCGGATACTCTGCAGGTTATTACGCTTACTTATGGAGTGAGGTTTTAGCGGCGGATGCTTACGCGCACATGAAGAAGCTAGGGGGTCTGAAATCGGAGAATGGGGCGGTATTTCGTTCGAAAATCTTGTCGAAGGGCGGATCGCGCGAGGTGATGCAGCAGTACATCGACTACCGGGGTGGGGAGCCCGAGGTGGAAGCGTTGTTGATACGGCGGGGGTTGAAGGAGTAGGTTTTTGGGCGAAGTCTTGTCGCTGCGGGGGGATGTTTTGAGAGATTTGGCTAGAATCGCAGGGAAAACAGCACTTGCGATTCGGTTTCCCTTGACACTTTTTCCATCAGCCGATACGGTATTGGCCCCTGAGAGCAGGAAGAGTCCGCGGAATCCTCGGATTTGTAAATTGACCCATTGGCCTTCTAGATAATCTGGGGCCGTTACTTAGGCATTGATGTATCATGGCAGTACCAAAGCGTAGACATTCGAATTCTCGATCTGGCAAGCGTCGAGCGCATCATCACAAGAAGCCAAAGCAATTGCAGGTTTGTAGCAAGTGCAGTTCCGTGGTTCCAACGCACTGTGTTTGCCCAAAGTGTGGCTTTTATATGGGTCGCGTTGTTGTAGACATGGGTGAAGTGCAAGAACAGGCTTAGGGTTGTTCGGGCGTTAGGTTGCAAGCTTCGGTTTGTAGTTTGGCGAGCGAGTGAAATTCGGCTTGGCAATCGGGTGTGGGTATTTATGTCTGCTCCCGTCTTTTCATTACGGAAGTAGTTTGCCCGGTATTCATTGTCGTCCGTGATCCCGAGACGAGAGTACAAGGAAGGGGTGTTCAGCGTGTCGAAGATCGCGTTGCTGTTTCCTGGGCAGGGAGCCCAAGCGGTTGGGATGGGCTCAAGTTTGATTGCTAGGAGTCCGTTGGCGAAGGGTTTGTTCGACCAAGCTTCTGAGATTCTCGGTTTTGATTTAGAGAGGTTGTGCCGCGAGGGACCTGAACCGGAGTTGCATCTAACGCGGAATAGTCAGCCAGCCTTATTTGTTCATTCTGCTGCGGCGTTGGCAGATTTTTATGAACAGCGTCCAGAGGTTTTGGATCAGGTGGTTGCGGTCGCTGGATTGAGTCTCGGCGAGTACAGTGCTTTATACGCTGCGGGAGCTTTGGATTTTCAGGCAGGTGTCCGGTTGGTTGCATCACGAGGAGCCGCGATGCAGGATGCAGCGAGTGCTGTTGCGAGTGGGATGGCGAGTATTATAGGGGTGGATTTGGAGCAAGTTGCATCGTTTTGTGATCGGGCGAGGATCGACGGAGAGATTTTGCAGGTAGCGAATTTATTGTGTCCAGGGAACGTAGCGATTTCCGGGCATGCGTCGTCGTTATCGCGATGCGAGGAATTGGTTAATGATGCTGGATTCAAATTTATTCGGCTAGCGGTTGCTGGAGCTTTTCACACATCGATCATGCAGCCAGCGGAAGAGGCGTTACGGTTGGCGATTTCGCAGACCGAGTTGCGTGATGCTAGAGTTCCGTTGGTTTCGAATGTTGATGCCGAACCACACCAATCATCGGATGAGTTTCGAGAATTGCTGCCAAGACAATTGGTATCGCCGGTGCAGTGGGAGTCTTCGCTGGGACGCTTGATTGCAATGGGTGTTGAGCAATTCTATGAAATTGGAACAGGACGGGTTTTGACGGGGACGCTCAAGCGGGTGAACCGCAAGGTACCTTGTGAAGCCTTTGGGGATTGACCTTCTGTGGGTCGAATCGCCACTTACAACGTTTTAACGGGAAGACAAAAGAATTATGGCCAATGCACTTGGGTTATCGGCAAATCTTCAGGGGCAAATCGCACTTGTGACGGGTGCCTCTCAGGGGTTGGGGCAAGCTGTTGCGGTGCGATTGGCGGAGAATGGTGCCAAGGTGTTGTGTGTCGCGCGCAACGCTTCGAAGCTAGATGAGACGGTAAACGCGATTAAAGCAGCGGGTGGAGAAGCGGTCGCGATTGCTTGTGACGTCACCGACCGCGAAGCGGTAGCGAAGTTGTTTGAGACAGTAGAAAACGAATACAAGCGGTTGGATATTCTTGTGAACAATGCGGGGATTACGCGTGATACATTGTTACCTCGCATGACCGATGCGCAGTGGGATGAAATCATTGCAGCGAATTTGACAAGTTGTTTTCTGTGTTGCCGAGCAGCATCGTTGATCATGATGGGGCAGCGATACGGTCGGATTATCAACATGTCGAGTGTATCGGGTTTGATTGGCAATCCAGGGCAGACGAATTATTCCGCGACGAAGGCGGGGATGATTGGGTTTACGCGTTCGATGTCGCGGGAGTTGGCCAAGCGAAAGATCACGGTCAATGCAGTAGCGCCTGGTTTTATTGAGAGCGATATGACCAAGGCGTTGGGCGACGCGGTGGTCGATGAGGTCAAGAAGAGAGTTCCGGCAAATCGGCTAGGACAACCCGACGACGTTGCGGCTTGCGTTTTGTTCTTAGCGAGTCCTGCCGCTAGCTACGTGACCGGGCAAGTCTTGACGGTAGATGGTGGTATGACAGGCTGATGCTAACCAGGGACGCATTCTGAAGGGTGGTATGTGTCACCGATTAATCTCTCATCGGTACAGTTTTCTTTAGGCGGTTCGAGGATACCGCCATGAAGATCGCGTACCTTCTTGAACAGGTTGATACAACCGTTAAAATCTGAACTTCGTTGCGTTGATGCACCAGTAGTGGAGGTCGTCGCTCCCTTGGTCACGCGCGATTTCCACTTGTTTAGATCGTCGGTTTTTTCTCCTCAGAGGGGTTTTGCGATGCGTGCAACCGTAGTTGCTTTATTTTGTATTTGTTGGATCGGTTCTGCTTTAGAGAATGTTCAAGCTGGTGTGATTGTCCAGACGAGGAACTTTTCCAACGAACAAACGGAATCGGGCTCAGGTAGGATTATCCACGCGGGTGATTCAGGGTTGGTGGGACAAGCATTTAATCCGTTTAGCAGCAGTCTAGGTGTGTTGGATTCGTTCACGATTGAGTGGACGAAAACGGTCGTTGCGAGCGGTACGACAGATGAATGGGCCGGGTCGTTGTCGATCAGTTTAGGTGGTTCTTACCGTGTAGGAACGAGCTCTTACACCGGAAATGGTGGGGGAAATGGTGGGTCGGCAGACCCGGGTACAGCGATTCCGGAGAAGACTGCGACCGTAACCAACACTTATAGCTTTCTTCCCAGTAACGCCAATGTTACTTACGACCCGAATATTTTGTCCCAGATAACTGGCGGATCTCCGTTTGATTTATCTTACTGGGGTGGTGTCTATACGATCTCGACTTCGTATGAAAATATGGCGACAATTACATCGCGTTTGACTGGATCGGTGAAGCTGACGTACAACTACACAGCATCGGTACCTGAACCCGCTTCGATGTGGATTGGTGCTTCGTTACTGGCGAGTACGGTAGGTTTTCGACGTTTCCGTAACAAAGCCTAGTTGATTTGTGCTCCTGTAAGTGTTTGGATGCGATAGCGGGAGCCAGTAGACCGCAAGGGGATCCTCAGGTAAACTCTGGCGGTCGTTGCGGGAACCGAGCAAGGACGATCAAAGGATGGGTGGCAGAGCGGTTTAATGCACCGGTCTTGAAAACCGGAGTAGGGTTTCCCTACCGGGGGTTCGAATCCCTCCCCATCCGTTGAATTTCTTAGGGAAGATTGTTGCTAGATATATTTCGTGGTTGACCCTGCTGCAGAGTCACAGGAGCGTTGGAACCAAGAAAATCACAAACTACACGAAAAGAGGAATGTAGTTCCCGAGCGTTGTTTTCTGCTTTCGTGTCTTTCGTGTTTTTCGTGGTTCATCGATTGCTAAAAACACGATCATCCTGTTCTATTGCGTGGGCTCGTCGTAGAACACGGCTAGCCAAATTGTTGGCTCGTCGGGTGTAGTCCAATCGACCCGATGTTTCTTGTGCGCCGGGATGTTGAGGGAATCTCCGGGCTTTAGTTCTTTCGTTTCACCTTCAATCGTCAGTTGAGCGGCACCTTGTAGTACCAGAACCCATTCATATTGGTTTTGGTCGTACCAAAAGCCTTCAGGCGAGCAGTGGCCGTGCGAAACGATCCGTTCGATGCGCAGGTTCTTCGCTTCGAGCAAAGTGGTAAAAAGCTCGTCAGGCAAGTGTCCTGGTAGGTTGGAGAAGAGGTTTGAGGTCATGGTGTAATTTTCCGTTCAACGAAACCGGCCAGATTTTTAGCATCATCAGTGCCGATCCTCAAAGTGCCTTTCTTCAGAACCAAAACTACACAATCTCGTCCCCAGATGTTCCAAACCCAGCCACCACGAACACTCATGTGGATGCCCCAGCCGTCCAGGAGCAACGTCCGACCGAGTTCAACTTTTATGATGTCGGAATAGTTCACTTTCTTTTGGAATAATGGGATGGGACCGAAGCTGACTGAAAGAACTTCGCCTTGGTCTTCGACTGTCAGGTGATGAAACGAAGCGGCAACGACGAGCATTACAAGGCCAATAGGAGGGAACAGCCAAGGAATCGGTGGTGCATCTTGGATTGTCACACCCAATACAAGGAACAGAACTGCAAGTGTGTAGATTAACAAGCAGAGTGGGGCCTTTTGCGTATGGGAGTAGGTTGGGATTTCCGGATTTCGAGTCATAAATTGCTTTTCATATCCCGCGAGCCTGTTTGAATAGGTTTACGCACTTGTCATAAGGTGCTTTGGGCAGTTTGCCACCACGCAATCCGTAGTACCCAACGTGAACAGGCCAATCATGGCTGTTGAGTTCTTGCGATTGGATCTCCCACCATGACCAACGATCAACACTGGACTTGCGAATCAAGTTGATGGCATTCTTCAAGCTATCGCTGGTGTAGAAAATCATCTCGTCAGCCCGATAATCTTCCAGCGTTCCCATGATTTCGTGATGCAAGACGATGAAGATTTTCATGAGCGAGTATGCATTGCGCTATCGATTGAGTTTTCCAGGGTATTGCTATTATTGAGTACGTGTCGATGCGAGTCAAACAAACAGCGTTATCCGCGGCATACCCAAAGTTGAACTTTTCAAGCAGAAGACGCTTGTAATTGAAATTCAACCTGTACAGATCTGGCTTAGGCTTCTCGATCCCAAAGCGGCCTTACCGAAGCTAGGATTCGGTAGAAATTGCAACCATTATTACACCGATAAGTCAACGCATGGTTTGTTGGGTGTGGTCCATTCGATCCGATGATTCGGACCTGTTTCTTGAAGGCTTTCGCAAGAGGCTTTAAGGGCGAAGTAGATACAGTGTTGCGCCTGCGAGGGCTGAAATTCCAAGTGTGATGAACAGTCCTTTCTTTAGGTAGAAAGTTAAAAAGCAAGCGAGTACCGCAATCGAGCACGCAGCGAGATCTGCAGACGCAAGATCAGGTATTTGAAGTCGTAGTCCGAAGGTGTTGCTTGTTGTCACTTTTCCAAAAAGTGTGTGCAGGGAGAACCAAACCGCAAGGTTTAATACAACACCGACAACGGCCGCGGTAATCGCCGATAGGGCGGAATTCAGTCGCTTGTTTCCTCTTAATCGCTCCACGTACGGTGCACCGAGAAAGACCCAAAGGAAGCAGGGTACAAACGTGACCCATGTCGTCAGTATCGATCCGATGATTCCAGCCGTCAGTGGATTAAAGGGCTCTGGATTGCGATAAGCTCCTACAAATCCAACGAATTGCACGACCATGATCAGCGGACCGGGTGTCGTCTCCGCCATTCCGAGACCGTCAAGCATCTCTCCTGGCTGAAGCCACGTATATCTGTCGACGGCTTGTTGAGCGATGTACGCTAATACCGAGTAGGCACCCCCAAAAGTCACTACTGCTGCTTTGCTGAAGAACAAACACTCCTGGAAGAAAACCGAAGAAGTTCCGAACAGGAGCCAGACCCCGATCAACGGGGCGAACCAGAGTGACAGGCAAATCGCTGAGACGGTAACACTTCGTCGGAGCGTCGGTTGGGAAGTCGCATAGTTTACAGGTGATTCCGCCGAATTGGACTGTCGGCTGCTATCCGGATTTTTGCTATGTCCTTTGATCACATCAAAACGATGGGGTGCGAATTTGCTACCGATCAGTCCTATCAGACCTGCGGTGATAATCAGAATCGGAAATGGAATATCAAAGAAGAATATTGCGATAAAAGAAGCGATTGCCAGCGCGATCATCGTTTGGTTTTTTAGTACACGTTTTCCAATTCTAAGTACAGCCTCTATGACAATTGCCATGACTGCTGGTTTCAGGCCAAACAATAAGGCTTGGACAATGCTTGAATCTCCGTACGACGTGTAAATGATGCTTAACGCAAGTATTGAAGCGAATCCTGGAAGCACAAATAGAACACCCGCCATCAAGCCGCCAAGTGTTCGGTGCATTAGCCATCCGATATAGGTCGCAAGCTGTTGGGCTTCTGGGCCAGGAAGAAGCATGCAGTAATTGAGAGCGTGCAAGAATCGTTCTTCGCTAATCCATTTCTTTTCGTCAACAATAATGCGGTGCATTACAGCAATTTGGCCCGCAGGTCCACCGAAGCTCAAAGCAGCAACACGACACCATGCCCAGAACGATTCGCGCAGCGAAACTTGCGGGGGGGCATCTGTTATCAATGGTGTTTGGTCATGCATGGAGTTGCGTTTTCTTATTTATCTTTGAGCCGGAAGGCGCGAGCTTCGGGAAGTTGGGCGTACCGGGTGCAATACATCCAAACGCCCAACCAATCAGCGTCTGCAGCGTTGTGGTTGTCGATTTGATTGGAGCGTGCAATGAGGTGAGCGTGGCCGATACAAACACCCCGCGGCTTGCGCGAAGCGGGCTCATACAAACACCCCGCGACTCGCGCGAAGCGGGCTCAAAACTCGGGAGCAGCGGGGCGGTCGACTCGCTCCGGGTTGGTGTTTTTTCGTTTAGCGATCAACTGGTGGCAATCTGCATTCTACTCCCGAATCACTCGCGAAGAAGCAGTGAAAACGGTCTCATGCAAACTTGAGCAGCGAGGATGTCGATTTACGCTATACTGGGCAAGTATAAAACTTTGTCCTTGAGAGCTTTTGGTAGCGGTTTTGTGTCACGCCGGTAATTATTTAATACTGCCAAATGCGTTGTATTGAGGAATCTTGAATTGGGGTGTAATGGTGTCGAGAAGAACTGATTGGATAAAGAACTTTGTCTTTGCGATGATGGCGGCCTGCGGTTGCGGAACGATCGGAGCTGAAGAGCCGATTAAGGGTGAGATGGCCGGATATTTGTTGGTGCCGCACAGCAAAGTCGCTGATGAGTTCAACGCAGGTTTCTCGATGTATGTGGCGGCTTGGCCCTTGCTGGAGAATTATCCCGGTTCGCAATTTCAAAGTGGCCTGTTTGGGACTTGGATGTTTGGACAATTTCCTGGGCCAGCGCCAAAGAATCACTACTCGGACATCGAGGGTGGTTTAGGTTGGTGGCGGGATACGCGATTTGCGACGGAGACCCCCAAATTCATCATGGGAGGTGTCGCTTTGAATTTCCGTTCGTGGGCGAACGGACCTGGGGCAGGTAAAGGTAGAAATTGGGATAAGCCTTCGGGGCATTATGCGATTGCCCAGTTAAGTCCGTCGATCTTGTGGCCTCCGGATGGTTTGAATCTCAAGCAGGGGACTTGTGGTGAGCTATTCGGTTATGGGTATCTGCCTTTGCCGCTGACTGATGTGAAGGGGACGACGGAGGGGAAGGAGGTTGTGACGGGGAATCAATGCTGGACGTTGTTTCTCAACAGCGGAAACTTTAAGGGACCAGTCACGTTCTTCTTGCCCTATTTCTGGTCGCAACCAGCGGCTGAGAATCCGGATCTAGCGGGGATGTTTCTCGATACCTTGCCTTCGAATCCGAATAAGGCGATACAGATGGAGACGCAGCACATCCCTGCATATTTATCGAAGGATGCGTCTGGAGTTTCTTATGCTCGCGTTGCCCCGACTTGGTTTCCCAATGGGTCGGGGGCCCAAGGACAGGAAGCGGTATTGATTCATCGCGTAACGGCTTATGGCCGCAGTGCATTATGGGATTCGGTGCAGGCTTGGTTTGATGGGGGGCCTGAGGCTAGTGGGTTGATTGATCCGAAGGCTTCTGCGATTCATCGATTTGACGGTAAAGGTGGTGCGACTTGGCGGATCTATTTGCCTGAGACGAAGCGAGAGGACAAGATTCCGATCGGTTGGTCTGCTTTTGCAAATCCGACGGCGATCGATGAATTCACGTATGGATACCGATGGAGTGAGGAGTTTGTGAAGCGATCGGTTGACGGTGCACAGCGGCACGTTACGTTGCCTGAGTATTATCGATTGGAAGATCGGCAGGTGGGAGAGAAAAAGGTAAGTCAGTGGGTAGCAGTCGATTCAGGAGCGATACCCGCTGAAACGAAGTTGCAGGAAGTGGAATTTCCACGTATCCGAAATCAGAATCAGGGGGCTTACGAAACTCCGGAGGAATTGCAGAGTAGTTGGAAAAAGCCAGGCCCGGCGGCAGGTCCTTTTGAGGTTACATTGGGGGATGGCAGCACGGTGACATATTACTGGTACCGATTTTGCGAACAGCCAGCACTTCTCAATGCGGACTTGACGGATGCGGAGCGAGAAGTTGTGCAGCGGCGGGTTGAAAAACTGCATGGCTTATGGACGAAGGATCGGGAGTATTTGCCACCACCGAGTCGGGGGGTTTTGGCAGACATTGATCCAGCGTTGCTAGTGGTTCCTCCGAAGGGGTTAGAAATTGGCTATGTGCCGATTGTGACGCGTCAGGAGAAGAAGGATAGCCAGCGGTAGTACGTCGCAGCAGAGAGGGCCTTACGCCTTCGGCTGAATGCTAAACGAAAATTTGGCGCAATGGTATGTTCCGCGGTCCGTTGCTTCAACCGTACGCGTTGAATGGTAGTTGCTTGGCGGATGGTGCGTAGCAAATGATTGTTTAGGTGCGGACCGCTGCACATACCCTACGTTGCCACGCTGCTTGTGGGGCGTGGGTTATGCGAGGGAACGTAGAGCGCGGGGGAGTGGAAACAGGACGTCTTCTCGTCGAACTTCGCGAAGTTCGACGGTAGCGTTAAAGCGTTCTTTCAACCAAGCGATGGTGCTTTGTACGACTTCTTCGGGTGCACTAGCCCCTGCGGTGATAAGTACAACATCATCGGGGGCGAACCAATCGCTTTGAAGGTCTTGGGGGCCATCGACGAGATAGGAGGGTTTACCGCGTTCGGAAGCGAGTTCTTTGAGCCTTAGTGAGTTGCTGCTGTTTTGCGAGCCGAGTACTAGAACTTTGGTGGCATCTTCGGATATCAGTCGCACAGCTTCTTGCCTGTTCTGCGTCGCGTAGCAGATGTCTTCTTTTGGCGGTCCGACGATCCAAGGAAACTTAGATTTTAATCGCTCGATAATGCGAGTGGCATCGTCGACGCTTAGGGTGGTTTGGGTTAGGTAGGCTAGTTTTGTGCCTTCGGGGAAGTCCAAGGCGTCGACTTCTTCGGTGTCTTCCACGAGGTGAATTGCATCTGGTGCCTCACCCATAGTGCCGATGACTTCGTCGTGTCCTTCGTGGCCTATGAGGATAATTGTGAACCCTTCTTTCGCGAACTTGATCGCTTCGAGGTGGACTTTGGTGACCAGTGGGCAGGTCGCATCGATTGCGAAAAGTTCTCTTTCTTGGGCGTGGCGGCGGATTTCCGGTGAGACGCCGTGCGCGGAGAATAGCACTGTGGATTTGGGGGGGATTTCGTCGAGTTCATTGACGAAGACAGCCCCTTTTCCTCGGAAAGTTTGCACAACGTATTGGTTATGAACGATTTCGTGGTAGACGAAGATAGGGGGGCCGAAATGGTTTAGGGCTAGTTCCAAGCTTCTGACGGCCATATTGACTCCGGCGCAAAATCCGCGGGGAGCGGCAAGCAATATTTTCATCGTCGTGCCTATCGGTTCTATGGTTTGCTTCGGTTCTAGAAAGCGCTTCCTTCGTGTAAGATCTTACCTGCTCTTTCGGATTCTGCGAGGGAGAGGGAAGCGAAGTCGGCAGTTTTGACGTTTCCAGGATTGTTTGATTGCGAAAACCCGGAGTGCCCAGGTGTGGGCAGGAGCCCATCTTTGAGTTTGCGAGCTGGTTCGAAACAAGTGGTCAGCGATTTGGCTTGGTGCGGTCCGGATTCGCGTCCCAAGCGAATAGGGGTGGATGAAGCGTTTGCGTATTGTCAAAAGCTGACTGCGAGTCACTATGAGAACTTCGCCGTAACAAACCTTTGGATTCCTTTGGAAATACGCCCTCATTTTACAAGTATTTACGCTTATTGCCGTTGGTCGGATGATTTAGCGGATGAGACGAGTGATCGAGAGCTTGCGACGGAGTTATTGCGATGGTGGCGTGAGGAGTTGCACAAAGGGTTTCGGGGGGAGTCGCTGCATCCTGTGTTTGTAGCTTTGCATTTGACGCAAAGGAACTTTGGATTGGGATTGGAGCCATTTGAAGATTTGTTGTCGGCTTTTTTGCAGGATCAAACCGTACGGACTTATTCGGATGACGATCAACTTGCGGATTATTGTCGCCGGTCCGCGAATCCTGTCGGGAGACTGGTGCTGGCACTTGGGCGCTGCGTGAATGACAAGACGATCGCTTGGTCGGATTCCGTGTGTACGGGGCTACAGATCGCCAATTTCTGCCAAGATGTGCGGCTTGATGCGGAACGAGGGAGATGGTATCTACCGCAGCAACGAATGCTTGCGGCAAACATCGATGTGGCTACTTGGGGGCAAGGGGGGAGTGGATCGCGGGAAGCGATGGCGAGTTGGGTAGAGCAAGCTCGCGAGTTGTTGCTTGGGGGAGGTCCTTTGACGAGTACGGGGCCAGGATGGTTTCGTCGCAGTATGCGGTTATTTATTGGGGGTGGATTGCGTTTGCTCGAGAATATCGAGGCTGGTGGATTTGACGTATGGAGTCGCCCGATAGAGGTAACCAAGTTTCAGAAGGTGCAGTTGTTGTTTCGTGCAAGTCTTGGGCGTCCCATGGAGGTGAAAGTGGGGCGGCATGTTGTAGGTGGACTGGCATGACGTCATCCCTTGAACGTTCTTATGGTGCTTGCGCGTTGATTGCGAAGCGCAGTGGTTCGAACTTTGTTCGATCGTTCGATTTATTAAGAGAGGATCGACGTCGTGCAATGTACGCGTTGTACGCCTTTTCTAGATTGGCGGACGATGCAACGGATTCTTTGGAGTATCGAGGCTCGCAAGGAGAGCCTGCGAAGGGGTGGTCAAAGGATGCTTGGTTGGCTTGGGTGGATGGTTTAACGCTGAGTGATGAAACTGCGTTTCGGGGGCAAGCTTCGCCGGCAGAGTTGGGTGGGGCGTATGAGTCGAACAGTAAGGGGAGCAGTGAGGTATCGCAGTGGGATTGCGGGGAATTAGGATCGATACGCGAGGCTCTGATCGACAGCATTCAGCGGTTTTCGATCCCGCAGAGATTGCTCAAGGAGATTGTGGCTGGAGTTGACCGAGACGTTGAGTTTCGGTCGTTGAAGCGTTTCGTCGACTTGCAACATTACATGGACCAAGTTGCATCCGCAGTCGGGTTATGTTGTTTAGCGATTTGGTCTGAGGAGGGGCTACCTGCTGAGGGGAGCGAGCTTTGGCAGCATGCTGTGGATTGTGGGCATGCGTTTCAGTTGACGAATATACTTCGAGACGTCGTGGAGGATGCCAAACGCGGGCGAGTGTACTTCGCAACAGAGGATATGGAGCGATTTGGAATCAAGCCGCAGGCTTGGGGCGAGGCTTTATCGCAGGCAGAATCTAAGGAGCGTATCGAGCGATTGGGTGCGGTAGGAGATTGGGAGGGGCTTTTGCGTGTGTATCAGCAGCGAGCTGAAGGGTGTTACGCAAGTGGATGGGAAGTTGCGAAGGTGTTGCCTGCGGACTCCTTGAGAATGTTTTCGATGATGTGGGAGACTTACCATTCGTTGTTATCCAAGGTCGTCATGGAACCACGGAAGGCACTGATGGGTAGGGTGCGGTTAGGAAGTGCAAGGAAGGCTTGGTTGATTGGTACCCATGTTTTTACTCCTTGGTTCAAGGGACGTTTGCAAACGCGAACGCATCGCGGTGTATTGCAGGCTGCTGAATCATCGGCTGCTTCTTCACGCATTTGCTTGGACCAAACGAGACTCGCGAGTCCGAGAGTTGCCGTGATTGGGGGTGGGTTAGCAGGGATGCAAGTCGCGGGGCATCTAGCTAGGCATGGATGTCAGACGGTGCTTTACGAGGCGAGGCAACGATTAGGAGGGCGTGTCGGGTCGTTTGAGGATGTGAGTTCTTCGAAGCCGATCGATTATTGTCAGCATGTTGGGATGAAGTGTTGCAAAGAGTTATTGCGATGGATAGGGGATCAAGGGCAGCGCGGGGACTGGGTTGAGCAAAGGGAATTGCATTTTCGATCCTCTGATGGAAAGTCTTTTTGTGTGAAGGCTTGGCCTTTACCCGCACCTTATCATTTAGCTGGTTTGCTGCTTCGGTGGCCGGATCTTTCGATGTTGGATCGGTTATCGATTGCCCGTGGCTTGTTTGCGTTATTGCGCACGAAGCCTGGAGGCGAGTTCGAGACTGAATTTGCGTTAGAGTGGTTGCGGGCGCGAGGCCAGAGTGAGAGCGCGATCAATCGTTTTTGGACGACGATCTTGGTCAGTGCATTAGGGGAGCAGTTGCCGCGTGTTCGAATGGGGGCAGTTCGTAAAGTGATGGTGGATGGATTTGCGGCGAGTCGCGACGCTTATCATTTGTTCGTTCCACAGCGACCATTGTCTGAGTTAGTGGATCAAACCAGTCAGGCGTTGTTCAAGGATGTGGGAGTGGAGTGTTCGTTTGGATCGGTGGTGCAGGGATTAGAGCGAAGCAACGAGGGAACTTGGTCTGTTTTATTACGGGCAGGACAGCGGGATGCAGGCGCTTCGACTGCATGTGGCGATTCGACTGCATGTGGCGATTCGACTGGGCGTACCGATTCAACTGGGCGTATGGTGAGGAGGGTAGATGGGTTCGATGCGGTGGTGATCGCTGTGCCGTGGCATCGGCTAGGGGGAATTCTAGGAGAAGAACAGTTGAGCTCCTTGGGTTGGGATGAAGCGAAGAGAGAGGCTTGGAAGCGAGCAAGTGGGATGGATGCGGCACCTATAACCGGTGTACACACATGGTGGAGTGCGGCTTGGTTGCCGAGCCCCCATGCGATATTGATTGATCGGATGAGTCAGTGGGTATTTCCCGGAGTTGGAACGAGTGAGACGCAAGGGAGTGTTGGAGCTGGATCGGAAGTCTATTACCAGGTTGTGATTAGTGGTTCTAGAGATTTGCCCAAAGGGGACACGGATTCCATCTTGCGGTCCGTTGAGCAAGATTTGCGAGAAGTTTTTCCGGAGATTGGCAGGAGTGGAGCAACGATGTTGCGAGGTCGTGTTGTGACAGATCCACAGTCGGTGTTTTCGGATTTTGGGTCAGCGAATGGAAGTACGGGATCGGGACGATTACCGATAGGAATAGGCGCATCGAATGGGTTGGTTTTTGCCGGAGATTGGACAGAGACAGGGTGGCCGGCGACGATGGAGGGGGCTTTGCGGTCTGGATCGCTTGCGGCGGAGTGTGTTCTGGAGATCGTAGGCCGCCCAGCGCAGCTTGCGCTCGATCAAGGCGTGTGCGATTGACGTGGACGCTGAATGATCTGTCGTCATTCCCAATGGTGCTTGTGTGGCTAACGGATTGATCTTTTGGAACTGCTGATGAATCGGTAGGCGAACCATGCGATTGCTGCGAGTCCTAGGATTGTGGTGAGGATAGAAGCGAGATTGTTGTTTCTTGCAGGGCTTGTGGATGATTGTGGGGTCAGGGAATTGTTTCCATTTGCCTGAGGTTCAGGGCCTTGTGCAAGTTGCCAGCGGTCGACCATCAACATGGGAGCTTGTTGGAAGCCCGTATCGTCGGTCGCCGCGCTGACTTCGATAGTTCGAAATCGCCAAGTTCGGTAGGCCCAGCCTTCGACATCGATGCGGATTCTAGGGTACCAAGCGATAGAGTTTGTGGAGGGATCGTTGGAGTTTTGATCCTCAGGAGGTTGTTCGGTTGAGAGTAACGGGTTGGTCGATGTTTCAGGAGAGGTTGGATTTGGATCTTGGAAGACCCAAGCGGGTACATTTGCTGCGACGAGAGTCATGGGGAATTCTTTTTCGAAGGTGATGGGATCAACGCCTTTTCCGTATCGAACAGCGATACGATTGTTTCCGACGCTGGCGAGTCCATCGAGTTGGTAGTACGCGGAGGCTCCCAGCCAACGTTGATGTTCTGGGTTGCGGACTTCGATGCGTTGGATACGTCGAACGAGGAAGCGGGTTTTGATGCGTTCACCAACGCTTCTATGTTGATCGTTGATGGACTGTTTATTCGCTTTCATCGATTCGGTACGTTTGATCCATTCCATGGCCGAGAGTGGATTTTTGAATGGAGAGGCCCCGGAATGCATGTTAAGTGTGAGGTTGAGCATGGAGTAGAAGGGTTCCGTATCGGCGGAGGATATAGCGTTACCGTGAAGTCGTTCTAGTGAGTCGCATTGGGAGAGGTCCCAGTTGGCAAGTGCGAGACTTTTCCATCCTTCGGAAAGAGGTGGTGAAGTCCAAGCGAGCGAGGTGAGATTGGCGGTTGTGGGATTCGGGTCTGATGGGTTATCGTCACAGGGAGTTGCGGGTAGGGATGCGAGGGTCCAGAGGAGGCGTGAGGCGAGGATGTAGGAAGGTTTGTCGGAGGGTTCTTCTGAGGGTTGTGGTGTCGTCTCGACCGGGAAGACACCAAGGCCTTGGATGGTCACTGGTTGGGAGAGCGACGTTTGATTTTTCCAGGATTGAGGTATTTCGGTACAGAGGGCGAGGATAGGTTTGGGGGTGGAATTGTTTGGAGGGGAAGAAGGCTGGAAGTGAAGGGCGTAGATTTGTGACCATCCGAGACCAGGCATCTCAGAGGTATCGACCGGGATGGCTTTGATAGAGTTGATTTGCCCGCTCCATTGTCCTAAGACTTTACTGGTCGGAGGATTGTTTAGTTGGTCCGTGTCAGTATTGGAGGTGGGGGGGGAAGTGAGGATGGAGTAGCAGTTTGCGGAGACGATTTGTCGGATTTCGTTTCGGAATTTGTTTGCGTTGGCGAGGGTGGCGAGAAGGTCTAGGGAGAGCGCCTCGGGTTGTACTTGAATGGTCTCTGGCGTGGGCTGTATGGAACTTGGCAGCGAAGGGAGTCTTTTGCTAAGGCTAGATTGGACGAGTTCCATGGGAATTTTCCAATCGATTGGAGGTAACCAATCGCGAGTCGCTCGCAGTTTTGCGAGTGCTTGGGTGATTAATGGGTTTGCGAGTTGTTCGGAGGGGGAAGTCGCGCCGGAGCGATCTGGGTGGATGTAGGTTGCGATGACAACCGGAGAGATGTCGCCACCGCGAGCGGAAGCGTAAGCGCGTCGTTTAGCGATGAGGGCAGCCATAGAGATTGAATCGCCGATTTTCCAGGGCGGTTCAGCAGTTGCTTCAGAGTTGGGACGCAGGGATTGGGGGATATAGACTTGAATTGGTTGTCCGCTGGGATCGTCAGTCTTTAGCCAGAGGACATCGTAGGCGAAGGATTGGATGTCAGGCTGTGAGTTGGAAGTTTTAGGATTAATGAGTTTTAGGGATGAAGTGGCTTCAATCAGGCCGATGGTGCCTTCGACCCGGAAGCATTGTCCGCGAAGGGTATCGGTTTGAGACATGAGTTGTTGAGTCGAGAGTGTGGGGATATCAGCAAGGAGGAGGGTTTGTTTTTCGAACGGTTGGTAGAGTGAGGTAGCTTTTTGCAGTAAGCGAGCCAGGGGGATACGTTCGGTCGATTTCCATGGGGTATTGTCCGAGAAGGACTTGAGCAGAACACGATCGAGCGCGAGTCGGAGAGCTTGTTTGATGATCGAGTCGTTGTCTGTGGGGATACTTTCCGTGGAGATACGTTCTTGGGCGAGTTGCTCAAGAGCGGCAAGGAGTTCGATTAACTGATCATGGTGCGATTCTGAGGTGTGCGTGGAGTCCGAGAGTTCGATCCAACGTTGTAGTTTGGTTGATGCTTTGGAGATCCAATTTTCGGTTGCTTCTTGGTTTAAGGATTCGTCGGAGAGCTGAAATGCATGGTGAACCAGGTCCGCGATCGTATCTTTGGGGGCATCTTGGAGGAGGCGTTCGAGGGCTTGGGCAAAGAACTCCACCTTTGGAATTGGGCTGCGGTTCGAGAGATCGCAGAGAGAATTGGCGAGGGTAGGAGGAAGTTCAGAGGAGTTGGAGAGGTTAGGGATTTGAGATGGGGACTGGGGGGAGCTTTCCGTTGTTTGATTTGGGTTAGGCATTAGGCCGACGGCCGTAGCAACTTTTTGGACTTTCTTGGGGTCGGAGACTTGCTGCATCATCATCAGAACGAGGATGAGCAGGACGACAAGAGAGACTACGCGTCTTGGGCCATTATTATCGCGCAGGGAGGCTTCGTGGATTTTGCGTTGCCCATCGAGCGAATACCAGCGTTCGCGTCTTTTGCGGGTCATGTGAAATCGTTGGTAATGAATCGGGGATAGGGAAGTACCATCAGTCCGTCCGTACCGCTATAATACGGGCGGACGAATCACCAGTATTGTATCCATCTTTTCCTAGTAGCGATCAAACCTTATGCGTCGGAACAAGAAGAAGGCTGTCAGGAAATCGGAAATCCTCTTATTGAGCGGGTTGCTCATCGGGGGTGGGATGACGGTTGGAGCCCCGGCGCGGTTGATTGCTGAGGAGCCAGCGGCAAAGTTTCTCGAGAGGCTCAAGGAGGAGGGGTACTACGATCAGGCATTGAAGTACTTGGAGATTAGTTCGCAGCGAAATCGATTGCCCGAATCGATGAAGGGGGATATTGGTTTAGAGAAGGTCATGTTGTTACAGCTGTCGTTAGCCGAGGTGCGAACGACGAAGGATTTAGATGCGAAGTTAGCGCAGGTTGAGCAGGGCTACAAGGAGTTCTTGGCGGCGAGTCCGGAGCATCCGCGGCGGGGGGAGACGTTGCTCAAGTTAGCGGATTTGTATTTGGATCGTGGGACGAAGTTGCTTGAGGATTCCAAGGAGGATGCGAGGAAGCCGGAGTTGGCGCAAAAGGCGCAAGAGCAACGGGATCGTGCGCGTGGGTCGTTGCAGCAAGCGGTGGACACTTACACTGCGACGATCGATTCGTTGCGTCCGACGTTGGAGCAGATGCAGGGCGCGAACGTCAAGCCGAATGAGACGGATCGTTTGGCACTGCGAGAGAAGTTGCAGCGTGAGTATCGTCAGGCACAGATTCTTCAGGCAATTGGTATCAAGTTGTCGGCGGAGACTTTTGATGCGAACACGCCGGATTGGAAGCAGCGACTTGAGGATGCAGAGAAGAAGTTAGGTGACGTAGCGGATAAGAGCAGCAAGCAGGCGGGGGCCAAGTATTTGAGTTTGCTCAATCGCGGGCGTGTCCAAGCATTGCTAGGTCAAGTCGATGCGGCTAGGGAGACGCTAAAGAGAGTCGCGGAGAATGAAGATGCGGGAATTTTTCGGACTTGGAGAATTCAGGCGGTAGCGGACATTGTTCGAATGGACAGTTCGCCTGCTTCTGGGAAGTACGAAGCTGCGATAATGGTGGGGGAAGAGCAACTGAAGCTCGGAGATTTCAGGGAGCGAGAGAAACCTGAGTGGCAGGATTTGCAGTTAGCGGTTGCCGAAGCTCGATTGGCTTGGGCGAAGACATTGGACCCGAAAGCTGAGGACGCGAAGGTTCGCAACATCCGCCGGGAAGCTAGAGAAGTATTGCAGAATTTGGCTAAAAAGAATGGGCGTGCCGGCAATGTTGCAAAAGAATACCTTAAGGACTTGGGGATTGAAGTCAAAGGGAACACGGAGGACACGAAGTTACCTGAGGTGAACAATTTCACTGAGGCGACGAAGGCAGGGCGGATGCGATTGGATCGTGCGGAAGAAGGAGAGCAGACGATCGAGTTGTTGGAGAAACAGCTAAAGTCCGCGCCGGAAGCTGAGATCAAGGGGATGGAGGATCAGATCAAGTTGGTGCAAGCCGACATTGATCGAGATCGAAATCAAGCGATTGAGCTCTATGATCGGGCGTTGCGTTTGTATCGCGATGAGGATTCGAGAGAGGATTTGTTGCAAGCGAGGTTTCTGCAAGCGTATTTGCATTTGAGATTGCAGAAGTATTGGGAAACCTTTGCGTTAGCCGATACAGTGATTCGCTCTGCGAAGGGGACGGAGACAGCGCAGAAAGCAGGATCATTTGCGTTAGCATCATTGGGGCAGTTGATCGACAGTGCACCTGCAGAGCGGCAGGGGGCACTGATTGGGCAGCTTGAGCGTTTAGCAAATTACCTTCGCGAGACCGCACCGGGATCCCCTGAGGGTGAGCAAGCGTTGGATATCTTGGTCAGTTTAGCATTGCGAGAGAAGGACTTTGACAAGGCGGAGAAGTACATCGGGCTCAAGCAGAGCGGTGGTGGTAAAAATGCCTTTTTGTTAGGACGGATATTGTGGGCTGAGTATCGCAAGGCGATGTATGCGCATCGTCAAGCGAAGACAGAGGCAACGCCGGCGGAAGAAGCGATGCGACAGCGAGCTGAGAAGTTGCTGACCGATGCTTGGGGGGGGCTTGCGCCGGAGCAATTCGCAAATGGAACGCTAGAGGGGACGAATGATCTAGTTGGTTTGTATTTGCAAGGAGGTCGACTGGATGATGCTTTGCGAGTGATCAATGAGCCGAGCAAGGGGGCGGTAGCGCAATCGAAGGGGATCGCCGAGATACAGCCTTCGTTGCAGCTAGATACGTATCGATTGAATTTGCAAGCGATGGTTCAATCGGCGGGTCAGGGGCGAAGTGAGCTGACGGCCGAGCAGGTCGATGAATCGATACGGGTCATGAAGGAGCTCAGTGATAAAACAGGCGACACCACCATGTTGTCGAAATCACTGCAGAATCTAGCAGCAGAATTGCAGGGGCAGTTGGAGACAAGTAAGAACCCTGAGCAGCAAGCGAAGTTAGCGAATTGCTTCAAGATTTTGATCGATCAGTTGACAGGGGTCAGTTCGGATCCTGGAGTGATCGAATCGGGTGGGGCGGCGATGATTGTATTGGCGAGCAATTTGGAAAAGGTACCTGCATTGGCATCGAAGGCTACGGAGATGATGGCGATTGCGGAAAAGGCTTACACCAAGTTATCGCAAATGCCGCCAGCGGAGTTAGAGAAGATCAAACGCAAGCCCGAGGAGTTGATGCTCAAGTTGGCGATGACGAAGCGTGGTGCAGGGAAGTATGAGGAAGCGAACAAGTTGTTGGTAGAAGCATTGACGAAGAATCAGAACAACATCACCGTACAGATTGAGGCTGCGAAGAATTTGCAGCAATGGGCGGCGGGTAAGGACGTGGAAAAACTAAAGATGGCAATGTTGGGGGCTGAGCCGCAAGCGAACAAAAAGAAGTTGGTATGGGGTTGGGGGCAGATCGCGCAAACCACCGTGCGGTTCCCGAACTTCCAGAAAGAGTTCTTTGAAGCGAGACTCAACATAGCGAAGTGCCGTGCGATGATTGCGGATAACAGTGGTTCAGAGAAGCAGAAGTTGTACGATGCAGCGATTGCAGACATCACACAAACCTATTCCCGTTTTCCCGAGTTAGGAGGTGCGGCGATGCGAGGAGAGTTTGATCGATTGTTGCGAGAGGTGCAGCAGAAGGCTGGTAAGCAACCGACAGGAATCGCCGGCTTGCCCGTGCCGGAGATCAAGCCTGCGGCGGGGCAAGAGCCATCTACTGAGCCAAGTAAACCCTAACTTGACTTGACTTGTCTTCATTGACTTTACCGAGTCGACTTTACCGGGTCGACTTTTCAATTCCACCATGAACCCTTGTAGGATGAACTTAAGTATGTTGAACGCTAGAGAAGCCGATTGCAGCAAGCGTTGGGGCAGGATCCGAATTGGAGCGAGGAGGCTTTGGAGCTCTTTTGCGTTGTTCGGTTGTGTAATGATGGCTTCGATTGGGCTGGCACAGGATCGAGACCGCGTGTTCCCGATGAAGGGTGCAGCGGTAACGGGCAAGATCGTAGAGAAGAATAGGGATCGGGTGGTGATTGAAGTTCGAGGGAACAATCAGAATTTTCCGACGAACGAGATTTTGCGAGTGTTGTTCGATGGTGAACCACCGACGCTTTCACGGACGAAGGATTTGGTCGCCCAGGGGCAGATTGATCAGGCGGCTGAAGAGTTTAAGAAGATCGATGGAGCTTCGTTGCCATCGGAGGACATGAAGCAAGACTACCAATACCTCAGGGGGTACTTGGCTGGTGCATTTGCGCTTCGTGGTAAGGGGGATCCAAAGAATGCGTTATCGTTGTTAACGGCTTGGGTGAAAGACAATTCACAGTCGTATTTGTTTTACAACGTCGCGGAGATGATGGGGGATTTGGCGGTGGCAAGTGGAGTGCCGGATCAGGCGGCGCGGTATTACGGTGGATTAGCTGGGGCACCGTTTCCTGAGGCAAAGACCAAGGGAAGTTTTCTGCAGGGCAGGGCGTTGATGGCGCAGAAGCAGAATGCGGATGCGAAGAGTAAGTTCCAAGCGGTTTTAGAGGCCAAGGTGTCGGACCCGGTATCGCTGAAGTATCAGAAGATGGCTCGTATCGGGGTGATTCAATGCGATGCGTTGGAGGGGAAAGCGAGCGAAGCCATTGGCGAATTAGAGAAGATGGTAGACGAGGGTGATTCCACGGACGCCGAGTTGTTCGCAGAGTTGTTTAACACGCTTGGGTCCTTGTTGGCGGGCGCGGGGCGCAATGATGAAGCGATTTTGTCGTATCTCAAGACCGATTTGTTGTATGGCTCGCAGAGTGAGCAGCATGCGGAGGCTTTGTATCGCTTGATCCAATTATGGGGCAAAGTTGGAGACAATCAGAGGGCAGCAGATGCAAAGCAGAAGCTTGAGAAATTGTATCCAACGTCTCCTTGGGTTAAAAAGTAAGCAGGGTTGGGAAGGATCGAAAAACTCGAAGCTTTCCCGGCCGATTTGGATAGACATTTGATCCCGTTGGGATCGAAGTTCGTTAGAATAAGCGTTCGCGGAAGGTTTGAGATGGTTGCTGCGAGGACAACTTGAACCTGCCGACTCTTCCTTAGATTCTTCATCCCACCCGAAACATAGTTCAAACTGGAGTTCTCATGCCAGCGAAGTGTCATTCCATTGGTTCGTTGATTGTTGCACAGGTCAGTCGAAAGATGACGGCCATGTGGATAGCTTTGCTGATGAGCGGCACCGTATTAGCTCAAGAGCCAGCAGCGGATGCGGCTGTGTCACCTGCAAGTGAAAACATGCTGATCAAGGCATGGAATGCTCTTGGGACAATGTATGCGGTGGTTTTCTTGGTCATGTCGATCGTTTTGGTCGCTTTAGTGGTTCGAGCGATTCTTGCAGTTCAGAAGAACAACTTTGTGCCGGAGGATTTGGTACAGGGAGTTGAGGCGAATCTTGCGGAAGGCAACACCGTTGGTGCGGCGGAGTTGGTTGCAGCCGATGAAAGTTTTCTAGGATCTATTCTCAATGCGGGATTGAGCAAATTGACCAAGGGCAAGGACGAGACTCTTGAAGCGATGCAGGTAGCTGGTGATGCTGAGACGATGAAAGTCGAGCAGATGCTTGGATACATCGCGTTGATCGGGAATATCGCTCCTATGGTAGGGTTGCTTGGGACAGTTCAAGGGATGGTTGCGTCTTTCGGAACCATTGCAAATAGTCAGCAGACTCCCAAGCCGAGTGCGTTGGCAACAGGGATCGAGCAAGCCCTCTACACTACGCTTGTTGGGCTTTACTTGGCGATCCCCGCGATTGTGATTTACAACATCCTAAGAAACTTTATGCAGCGTCAAATTCTCGCGGCCGGTACGAAGGGTGAGGAATTGATCGAAAAGTTCCAAGACGCTTCGAAGTAAGTTGGACTTTGGTTTCAATGGCGATTTGGGGGGAGAATCACGATGGCCTTAAAGCCTAAGTTTGACGCAAAAGTTGCCGAGGGAGATATGACGTCGATGATCGACATGGTGTTCCAGTTGATCATCTTTTTTATGGTGTTGATCAATTTCTCGCAGGACGATCAGAATCAGAGTATCAAGTTGCCTACGAGTGAGTTGGCTAAGCCAGCCGAGGCCCCGTTGGAGAACCCGATCGTGATCAATTTGGCATTCAACGGAAATGTGTATATGGGTGCTGAGACAGCCACTATCGCAGGCTTGCGGCCTTTGTTGGAATTAGAGGCAAATGTTTTGAAGTCCAAGGGGCAGGGAACGAAGGATGCAAACATAATCATTCGTTCGGATGCGAATACGGCTGGAGGGATGGTTCAGGAGTTGATCAAGAAATGTCAGGAGTCTGGTTACGAAAAATTCGCGTTGCGGGCCAAGGAGGAGATTGGCCAGTAGAGCAAGTGAGCGAGGCGTTGTGACGCCGTGCGTCGCGAAGAAAAGAGTACCAGGGGAGCGATTGGAGAAGAGCCGATGAAATTCAAGACCAGGAATAGCGACAAGGCGGAGATGCAGTTAACGTCGATGATTGACATCATCTTTTTGTTGCTGATTTTCTTCGTTATGACGTTCAAGATTGCTGCACAGGAAGGTGATTTCAATATTCGGATGCCGATCGGAGGTGGAGATGGGCCTGCCGACAATACGAATTTGCCGATCAAGTTACGATTGCGAGCCAACACCGATGGTGAGTTGGTTGACATTGTGGTTGACGAGACGCGTTCGTTCGGGAACGACTTTGGGAAGCTGCGAGCATTTATTCTTCAGCAGACGGGTGGGAATGCACCGCCGAGTCCCGAGGACGGTCCGGAGGTTGAAATCGATTTAGATTACAACTTGCGTTATGGGCATGTCATTTCGGCGATATCGGCGGTAACGGGTCAGCGGCAAGGGGATCAAATTCAGCGATTGGTCGAAAGGATCAAGTTTGCTCCACCGAGAAAGCCTCAGTAGCTCTCTCGGGATTTTTGAAAGCCAAATCTGTCAGTTGCTCAACGGGTGGTATCTACTAGTGCGCAACGCCACCGAAACTTACCAAGCGAGTGGGAGTGCCACCAACATGGAATTTCGCTAGGACTTCTAGGCCGTAGACGGATACGAGCCAGATTTCTCCGTCGCCCGGCATGCTGATACAAGCGGTTCGGTCGTCGGGAAGAAATGTAATGTCATGGTAGCCGGAATGTCCGCGAATGGCGCTCGCACCGATGGGGAGAGTGCGATGAACGATGGCGTCTTGGAGATTTCCGTCGTTGTTGGGATCAAGGTCTACGGCGGTTAGTACTTCTTGAATACCCGGCTCTTTTCGATGACTGGCAATCCAAGCATATTTCTTACCGTTTGCTGCTAGTATGCAGAAAGGTGGCATCCGCTTCCAAAAGTACCTTGCGCGTCGTCGCGGACGGCAACGATAAGGGTGTCGTTCAAGCGTTGCATCTGGGAGAACTGCTGACGTTCAGAGTTGAGGTTGGGTAGTCCCTGAATTTCTTTGGGCTTCAA
>CAZACJ010000003.1:87146-112780 GCA_964483385.1 uncultured Pirellula sp.
GCAGAGAAGGTGCTGCGGTAGGCTGATTCGTCAACACTACTTGCGATGAAGCGGACAGAGCCATCTGCGAATCCTAGTTGCACACCGCTGCCGTGCATTGAGCGAGCCGCGTAGAAACCTCTTCCGTGGAAGCCGATATCGGGAATACGGTGGTTTGGGGTCAGATAGCCGTTGATAGTGGTGGCGTGTGGTACGCCTCGAATCCAGCTTTCGCCTCGATTACCTCGATAGGAGTTGGCGATGCTGGGGAACAGGGTCAAGAGGTTGGGGTTTACGATTAAATTGCCGTTTGCGAGGAAACCTCGTCCATTGCTGTTCGCAGAGGTTCCAGCCCAATTGGCGATTCGTCGGATGGGTTGGCGCAGTGGCATATCAGGGCTAACTTGTTTATCGCCGAGGATTGTTTCGGCGATCATGACGGTGTTGCTGGTGCCATCGGTGCATTTTGCGAGTTTGGCGAAGGCACCTGTCCAGAACAGGCCGTCGGTTTCGAAGCGATCGTCGTAGTTCAGGTCTCGGCCGCTACCGATACTGAACATGTAGTTAACGCCAGCGCTGAAGCTTGAACTGTTATCTGCGAGAGTTGTTGGAAACAGTGGATCTTCGGAGTCACTTGGGCATAGGAAAGTTGGGATGCGTTGGTTGATCAGAGATCGCAGTGCGGGGTCGAAGCGGGCAGCGAAGGCTGGACCGAGTAACAAGGGGCGTGCGAAATCGAGTCCATTGCTCAAGTTTCCTTGTTCGATATGTGGCAGGATTCTGGCTTGTGCGGAGTATGTGCTACTTCCGAGTAATCCTGGTAGTCGCTTGAAAGCAGATTCGTAGTTGAGTATAGCGAGGCTGACTTGCTTGACGTTATTCGAACAAGACATCCTGCGAGCTGCTTCGCGAGCGGCTTGGACTGCAGGTAGTAGCAATCCGACGAGGATGCCGATGATTGCAATGACAACGAGAAGTTCAACGAGTGTAAATCCGCGACGACGACGGCTCATAGAGGCCTCCCAAATAGTTGTAGAGAAACAAAAAATCCTTGCTTCGAGAGCAATTGATCGATTGCATATAGTACGCAAATGCAATTGAGTTGCAAGTATGGTTTTTGGTTTCTTGGTAATTATCAGGGAGGGCTTTTTCGGTGGATCTTACGATGCGTCGTCTTCTGATTCCTCTTGCGTTGCTGGGTATTGGTTTGGAAGGGAGTCTTCCCATTTGCTCCAAGTATCAGGTCCGAGGGCCATTTCTTGGTCGGTGAGCAAGCAGGTTTCGAGTCGTGACCGCAGGACTATCTCGTCTAGATCGATGCCGATGAAGACGATTTCTTGACGACGGTCGCCGTAGGGTTCTTGCATGCTTTCCTGGATGGACTGTCGGTCTTGCGGATCTTCTGGCCATTCGTCTTCACTAACGCTTGCGAACCAATCGCCATCGTGTTCGATTTGTACGGATACACCGGCTTGGCTCCAGCGGTAGGCTTGGTCATGTCTAGAAGCGATCCAGCAATATCCCTTAGATCGAAGGACGTTTTGCAGGATACCGTCTTCGAAGTTTAGGTTCTCCATTAGGCGTTTAGGATGGAATGGTCGTCGTTCTTCGAAGGCGAAGGAGCGAATGGAGTACTCGTCGACTTCGGAAGATTCTTCACCGCGAGGGGTAGCGAGCCAGTCGGGGTGGCCTTGGGCCCATGCTTCGCTGAAGGATTGGGTACCGAGGACTTGGTCGAGTGGGACGATACCGTTTGTAGTGCGAAGAATAGTTGCAAATGGGTTGACTTCTTTGAGGAAGGACTCGATAGCATCGAGTTCGTCGGTTGTGGTCAGGTCGCACTTATTGAGCAGGATTACCGTTGCGAATTCGATTTGATCGATCAGGAGGTCGACGATGTTGCGTTGGTCGGATTCGTCGATTCCGAGTTTTCGATCGCGAAGGTCTTCGTAGGACTGGTAGTCGTTCCAGAAGTTCAGTGCATCGACGACGGTGACCATGGTGTCGATGGTAGCTATTTCGGATAGCGATTGGCCTTGTTCGTCGGTGAAGGTAAACGTTTCGGCGACGGGCAACGGTTCGGAGATCCCGGTTGATTCGATTAGGAGGTAGTCGAATCGGTTTTCGTTCGCAAGTCGTCGGACTTCAATCAGTAGGTCTTCGCGCAGGGTGCAGCAAATACACCCGTTTGAGAGTTCGACGAGTTGCTCCTCGGTGCGTGACAAAAGGCCTTGGCCGTTTACGAAGTCCGCATCGATATTGATGTGGCTCATGTCGTTAACGATGACAGCGACACGAAGTCCTTGGCGATTAGCGAGGATGTGATTCAGGAGTGTGGTTTTTCCCGCGCCTAGAAATCCGGAAAGAACGGTGGTGGGTAACGGACGGTTTTGCATGGTATCCTCACTTTTGTCGATAGGTTTAATTGCATACGAGTTGAAGGAGTTCAAAAACTTAAATGCAATGCTATTGCAAGTACTGTTTGTGGGCAATACCATTAGGGAGGTGTTGGTTAAACCCTTTTTCATTTTGCTAGGAGTTCCATGATGAAACTGCGCTTTGTTGCGTCGATGGTTGCTTTGGCTTGTTTCGTCGGATCGGTTGCGGAGAGTCAGGCTGGGATTGTTTGGAGCAATGGGCACGGCGATTTGGCGGTGCATTACGAGGCTGGTGAGCTGCACGTGGGGTTGCATTTCCATGACGAAGCGTATGACACTTCGGGGGATCCCATCCCAGAGGGGGAATACGAAGGGGATGAAGTAGCGATTTTTGTGGATGGTCCTGCGTTAGTCCGCCCAGCGGGTGCCCAATGGGACTTTACAGGTGCAGCAGATGGAGAATCGCTGTGGGTGTTGTCCAACGTGTCTGATCCCGCGAGGCCCTATTTGGGTTGGTCGACGGAAGAATTGACATTGGGCGATTGGCAGGATGGAGTGATTCAATTTGTGCTTGCGGGGATCGTATCAGGGCCGGTGGGGGGAGTGTTTTCGATTTGGGGGGTAGATGGATTTGGAGCTCCAGTTGTGAAGGCTTCGTCGCTTGCAGGTGGAGTGACGGAGTTTGAATCCGCCATTCCGGTGCACACTCATTTGAATCTTGGTTTCACGAAGGCTGGGACTTACGAGGTGGAGATAAAGGCACGCGGGGTTTACGTTGGTGGTGGGGGCGCGGAGCTTCTTGAGTCATCCGGCGTCTTCACATTTCATGTTGGATCCGTTCCTGATCCCGTTCCAGAGCCAGCATCGATGGCGGTCTTTGGGTTGTTGGTAAGCGGGATGGGGGTTCGCGCTTATCGTCGCGGCCGAATCAATGAAAAAGCGTGTAGTTAAAATTGGGGCAAGTCCTGTCGCGACATTAGGGGAAGACATCGCGACGGGCATCGCACGACGCTAAGAGGCAAAGAAAAAGAGGCGATCGAGAAACACACTTCTCGATCGCCTCTTTTCGTAGGATCGTTTCTCGCGTTCTAGAAGCAGATTGCGAGTCTGTATCAAGATCTATTCAGGGGTTGGTACATTCTTTTTGCGTCGTAGCCAACCAAAGAGCCCACCGGAGCTTGCCATGGCCAGGAGAGCGAATGAAGAAGGTTCAGGCACACCGACAGCGAACTTGAAGACACCGGTTCCGGAGATGTCGCCGAGGGTTTTGTGATTACCAAAAGCGGTGAATTCAATATCGTAGAGTCCTTCGCGCGTGAAACCGACAAAGAAGTGCTCGTGGTTTGCGGGTGCGAGGACGAATTGATCCGCGTTGCTGATCCCGTTGGCGGTCGACATGAGGCTATTAGGAGTGCCGAAGGGATCGAGTGACCATACAGAAAAATTAGCATCTGCGGGGGAGGAGACGATGGAAGTGAGGCGAACGGTGATGTTGCCGTTGAAGTCTGCGGGCGAGAGTTCTTCGGTTGCCCAACCCAAGTAGGGTTTGTTTGGATCGTTGCTTGCTGGAAGAAACCAAATTTTATCGGTAGGAGCTCCGAGGAAATCCCATTGGCTACCGGCGGGGCGATCGACCGTGGGCCCTGGGACAAAAATCGTGTGATCACCGGGGCCGTACTCCCCAGCAGGGATGCTTCCGCCACCTTCTTTATCGACCGCATCCGCGAAGTGCAGGTGCAGGTCTAGGGTGTTGCCCACGAGGCCAATCCCTATATCTCCGTGCCCACCGACCCATAAGTCCGCCTTGAGAGTTGCACTGGACGCAAATGAGGCGGCTAGGGCAACGATTGCAAACCATTTTCTCATGATGTTTCCTTCGATGAACGATTGCTCTAGAGATTCTCAATATGAACACAACGTGCAATTTAGTTGCAATTGGTCGTTTGTGCAATTGTCTACGCTGTGTTTTTGTGGGATAATCCAACTGCAACGGGTGTTTTACTCGCGGCAGGTTTGGGGTTCGGGGAATTCAGTGGGATACTGCACCAAATGAAGCGTTGCAAAAGAGCTGGGTTTACGCTCGTGGAATTGTTGGTTGTGATTTCGATCATCGGGGTATTGGTTGGGTTGCTGTTGCCTGCCGTCCAAGCGGCGCGGGAGGCAGCGCGTCGGATGCAATGCTCGAACAATCTCAAGCAACTAGGGCTAGCCGTTCAGTCATACGAATCAGCATTCAAGACATTTCCACCTACGATTTCAGGTAGTGGTGTACCGGGGAATCCTCGCGGAGGTGGAATGTATAGCTGGTTGGCGATGATTTTGCCTCAGATTGAACAGGGGCCGTTGTTTCAATCGATTAATTTTTCTGCGCCGATGACGAGCACCTTGGGAAACAACAGCCCGAATTACCTCGTCTTGAATATCCGTGCGGACCACGTAAATGCCCGGGCTGCTGCTGCAAGGATTGCGACTTATTTGTGCCCCTCGGATCCTTGGGTGCAGACCGAGTATGCGGGAACAGCAGCACCGGCTCCCGGAAGTTATGCGGGGAATCTTGGATGGATTCGTCAAACCACAGGAATCAACGGAGAAGATCTGCCTTTGGCGAAAACGAATGGAGCCATGCCGATTGCAAATCCCGCCGATGCAAATCAGATGTGGTACAAGCCCACGATGTCCTTTCGTGACTTCACAGATGGTGCATCGAATACGGCATTGGCTTCTGAGCGAGTCATCAACAGTTTAGTTCCAGTGCAAAGTGGCTTTGGTTCGTTTATGCCAGCCGGTCCCCAGAGTGTGATGTCTTATTGCGGTGGGGCTTCCGCCGTAAGAACGTTGCCCGCTTGGGTCAGTTACTGCAAGGGAGTTTCTACCCCGGACCCTGCCTATTCAGCGCCACACGGGAAGTCTTGGATTTCAGGGCTTACTATTGCAGGAAACACCTACATGCACGTTTTGCCCCCGAATCAGCGCAACTGCCATGTCTATGGAGGTGAGCCGAACGGGAACAATATGGTCACAGCCAGCAGTCTGCATGGTAGCGGAGTGCACTTGATTGCTGTAGATGGTAGTGTGCACTACATCTCTTTATCGATCGAACCGCGAGTTTGGTGGGCTATGGGATCGCGAAACGGTGCAGAGAGCGGAGTAGAATTCGAGTAGGTGTCTTTCCTGAAACACAAAAGAGCTGAAACACAGCGTCCCACAGCTTCACAGCGTCACCGTGCACAGCGATTTTCTGGTTGTTCAGGAAATGTTGTGGGTGCAACATATCAGGCTTGGACCAGTGAAGCGATTTCGTACTCGTGCTCACTGGAACGGTGAACTTGCTCCCAACCTAAAGACTCTCTGAGTGGAAGCTCTGCGACCATGTGGTTCCAGTATAGATCGATCACCAATCTAGCTTGAGATGGTCGATCTCTTGTCCATTGCGAGTTGCTAAGGAACGGACTACCACAGGCTCCGTAGTGAACGGAAGAAAACGAACCGCGCCATCACCCATCATGCTGTTCGCACCACCTGAATGGTAGGAAGAGAAGCCACCCATCTCAAGACTTCCATTATCGGGATTGGTTTCAGTGGTCATTGAAAAGCTAACGTTTCGTTTTGGATTTGTGAACACAGCATTCCTCAACGTTGCACGGGTACCGGACAACCATCCTAAATCCCCATTTTCAGTAACCTTTTCGGAGACGAACAGCGTATTCGAAGCCCCGTCTTCAATATCGCTGAACTTTGTTCGACTATTTCGGAAGAACACACCGTTATTGTTATCATCCAACGGTACTTCGGAATCTCCATAGCAAGCTGCATAGGTGCTCATCCCAATGCTATTATCGTTCGATGAAGAGCGGCTGTAGGGATACGAAGCACACATTAAACTTGCGATCTGAGTTTTGCGATACGTAGCGTTTACGGGGTCATAAACGCCTTTTGAAATATCAATCTGCCGAGCAAGTGCAGTCTGTTCCATGTAAGGCAAAATCTGTACTGTCCAACTAACGTGCTGCCCTATCGGCTCGTTGCGAATTGGCCCAGTGGAATTGATCGTACCCGCTGGTAAATGCTCCATGGAAAATTCGTAGTGATGTAGGGCGAGTCCAAGCTGCGCGATATTGTTCGCGCAGCTCATTCGCCTTGCTGCTTCTCTAGCTGCTTGTACCGCTGGTAAAAGAAGCCCTACCAAGATGCCAATAATCGCGATTACAACGAGTAGCTCTACCAACGTAAAGCCTCGGTGAAATCTTCCTTTTCTTTCAATTCTCTTCTTCATCGTAATCTCCCTTACTCTTTAATTTATGGTGAAATCTTTTATGTAAATCTGCTAGCGACTCAAAGTAATTCTCTTCGTGCGCTGGATGCTATTGGGTGTCTGATCCTGTCGTTCCATCCGAACCACAATTTCAAAACCCTTCTCATCCACTTTGTCCACTTGCGGTAAAACCACATCCTCCGCATTCTCTCGAATCTCTACTCGCATTCGCCTCCCCGAGCCCACTTCGAATTGCTCCAGCCACAACTCGCCCCGATATTCACGATCTGCACTGTAGGACGACATCGCCCTCGAAATTCCTGCGTCGATCAAAAGTCCAACTTGGATTAAATCTCGATCGACTCTCATCTCTTGACGTGATCGCAACATCCAACGAATCCCCACCGTCGAGATTCCTAAGAACACCCCGATTGCAACAAGTGCAACCATCAATACCCAACCAGATCGGTTGGCACCCCTTACTCGAACACTCCTGAGAGATGCCTCAGCACATCGAAACTTATTTGCGTTGGGCTTACTACCGGACATTGGCCACCTCCTGATTCGCTGTCACAGGCTTAAAACTGTGCACCGCACTTCCCACCGAAGCGTCCCCCTCCGATCGTTCTTTACCTCTCCCAACAACCCTCAGGCGCACACCGCTTGCTCGGCCCGATGGATCGACACCACGAACAGTCAGCACGGGGCCTTCCATTGAAACGCGAAAGTCTTTCCCTAACCGAAATTGCTCTACTGCAGAAGTTTTTTTCTCTCGATCAGTTTTGGGCTCCTCGAGTTTCACAGACTCTCGATAGACCACTCCGGCTTGCCATCGATATGTGATACTTTCGCCCTTAGTGCTGAGCGTGGCGACTTCATTCGACCGATTTTCAATGTCTGCAAAGAATGCATCTTCGCGCCAAGCTCGCGCAAGCTGTCCAAGCTCGCGCTGCAGCTCAGCTTGCATCTGAACTTGTTTTCCGAAATACAGCGATCTCTCGATCAAACTGATCCCGATCAACATCACCGCGCAACCACCTGCCATCGCTCCACACAATTCAACCAACATTGACCCGCGTCGTCGCATCATGATCCCACATCCCCCTTCAATTCCAGATCCTCGCTTGGGGCTGTTGAAATCCAACCCGTCAATTCCACAGGTACTGAAGCTCCTAAACGCTCCCACGTCAGCCGCACGACAACTCGCGTTCCCTTCGTGTCTGCAATCTTCTCAATCTGCATTTTCCCGCCGGGCAACGACCGCGAAACTTCTTCGTTTATCGTCGCAAGCTCAATTGCTTCGTCTAACTTGCGTAACGGTACCGTTTGAAGTCCGATAATCTGGTTGGCCGCTTCATGCAGCGCTAACTGATAGTGTTTGGTATCCTTTGCAACCAAAATCAATCGGTATTGCATGGCGGCTAAACTGCTAATCAATGCAACTAACAAGGTCGCAGCAACCATTATCTCGATACTTACAAATCCGAATCGATGGCTATTTCTTCTCATAGTTGTTGTCTCCGTCATCCCCTCTACCGAGCCACCGACGAAATCAAATTAGTAATAAACCCGAACACCGATACACTTAGTAGAAACACGATCGTGCCTAGCGCGAGAACCATGATCGGATAGAGCCAAGCCACCCATGCCCGCTCACGATCCTGTAAGTTATCCCATAGACCCATCGCAAAGGAACGAAGTAGCCACGCCTGGGATACCGAGGACTCTCCTCTTAATGCTTCAGCTTGCGAAGCACTAAGAAATTTGACTGACCGCAATGCATCCCATACTTCTGCACCTTGCTCAATCTCGTTGCGTGCCAAAAGCATTTTGCTGCGCATCGCACCATGCGTGTGGTATTTAGCAATAGTCGATAAAGCACCCACTAATGGGCGATCATTCTTGACCGTCATTCCCAAGAGTCTCAACACCGAGACGTCGGACTCGCCAACGCGACTCACGGGCAATCCAAGCATACTCCGGATCCAACGCCGAAATCGAAACGACCATCCCGTAGCAATCAAGAACAAAACGACAAGAAGAAATATGCCCCACATCCAGAGAACTGAATCAAGAAATCCACTCATGAATCTCAATGGATATGGATCCGAAATGCCAAGTTCAGCATTGATGTTCCGTAGCATCCCTGCAACTCGGTACTTGATATACGTGATGACCACCAACATAACGCCGATCACCACAAGCCAGTAAATCCAAGCATCTCGCCAAAGTCGCAACACCGGAGTTCTGATGCTTTCGATTTCATTTGCCTTCATCTCTAACAAAGCTGGGGCTAGCATCCCACTCTGATTACCCAGTCGCAAACCAAGCACATCATGCTCAGACAATGCATCAGGAACTTGCTCTAATGCTTCGATAAGCGGTACGCCTTGATCCAATAGCTTTGCGAGCTTTAACAAAGTGACTCGGTAGCCACCGCGATACTCAGAAGCAAGCGATTGAATGAGGAGCGGCAAGGGCAAGCCATGTTGTATTCCCGCTCGTAGCACCGCCATCAAGGTCGCTTGAGAATCACGCAGAGCACTTCCGGGTATCCAAGTCGAGCTCTTCCAAGGAAGAACCGTAGAAAACCCGAGGAAACGACGCGGCTTCTGTATGGTTTCGGAATTGTCTTGCATGATTGGATTCTCCATCTCGCGTTTTCCGTTTTGCGTTTGCTTTTACCCACTTAAAGAGACAATTAAGGAAGTCAACGGAAGAAACAACGCAAAAATCATGAAGAGTACAAGCCCACCAATTAACAGAATAAAGACAGGACCCATCCAACCCATCGAACGATTCATGCGTTGGCAGTACCGGATGGAGTAACTGTCGGCTAGCTCTCTGAACAACGGTGTGACATTTTTCCCTTCGCGCCGAAGATCCATCGCTTGAATGGCTACTGCGGAAAAAGCTGCTGATTCCGGCCGACTTACCCATAACGCGTCAGGCTTCTTTTGGGCATTCATCGCCATCAACTCAGAACGCACGCGAAGATACTGATGACCACTTGCGATACCCGCTGTCAGAATCGCTTGCGATTCCGGAACGTCAATTGCCAATAGCTCTCCTAGAGTTCCACTCCAACGAGCCATCGCTAACAAACCTCTCCGAGAACCGCTCCTGAAATAGGAGACAAAAGGTAAGAACTCCAGACGGTCCAAAACGCCACTCCACAATGGACGCAGCCAAGGTAACGCGGCAAAACCGGACAGAGCCAATGCGATAACTAACCAGGGCGTGCGAATCGCAAAATGAGCTAGCGCAAAAAGTGCTGAGGTCGGCCCCGGAAGACGCAAGCCAAAGTCTGAAAACATGTCTTGAAATACTGGCACTACCACTGTTGCCATAAAGAAGAAAAGTGCCAACGTGAGTACCAACAAAACGAACGGATAAAGAAAACGGCGTAACTCCGCTCCAATCCCTCGCCTTGCTTGAACAAGCAATCGATACCAGGGTTCCAAAAACTCGAGCGATTGAGGCGATTCAGAAGCTCGCAACACCAGGGGCAAAGTAGCCGACAACGTGGGGTCTTGCAACCATCGATGCGCAGGATGCTTTAACCGAAGGGCTTCGATCAATTTCTCTGCGGACCGACCATCCTCACCCTTTGCTTGCTCCATTCGATTCGTAAGCCATGATTGCAAAGACCCACTCTGCTCGATCGCACGTTCGATCCTCTTTAGGTAGCCATCAGATTCTTCATCGAGATTTTTTAGTATCGATTCGTTGCTCACGTTACATGCCCCCCGGTTCGCTAACCCGATATAGCAATTCAACCAATGGCCAAAAGACGATCAAACCCTGCAACAACACTAACAACCCACCCAAACCAAGCGAAATCGCCATCCACAACTTTGGTGTCAGGCGAGTAATCAAGCGATGCCTCACCCTGCCACCCAATAGTCGATTCGCAATCCAAGAAACTCCCAGCAAGCCAACAATGATCCCAAGTAACAAACCATTCGCATTCTTGTAAAGCCAGTCAAGCCAAAGAGCGCCTGGCCCGGGCTCGATGCGCATTTGCTCGTAAACCCTAAAAATCTGGTTATTTAAAACCGATACCGTCAACCATAGAAAGAAAGACGCCAAGAAGGCAAGCAGCCAAAGTGAAAGCAGGGAAACCTTGGCCTGTTGCAACCGCCCATCTCCCTGCAGTCCTTGCGACACCCAAGACTCCAAAACACCCAAATCTCCTTGGCTCCCTTCACCCAACTCCTGTTTCGATCGCCACCAAGAAAAAAACGCCTCACAATATCCAGGTTTGAAATTCTCGATTTCCCGTAAAGCATCATGCACCTGCAAGCCTTCGCCAACTCGCAACGCCACGCAACTGCTAATCTCATGGAGCCAAACTCCCAATTCACTCGGTGCCCCCGCAAACCGGATCGGAACACCCGCTTTTATCAACTTTTCTAGCTTGGCATTAAATGCCATCAGATCCCCTAAAGTGATCGATGGCTCCTCATCGGAAATCAAATTAGATGCTAGAGAAGTTGTCATGAGAAATCCGAAATTCTCTTTTCGCTCGTTCAGAAAACACCGACGCGGTAGCTTTATATGGATGCCACGCTCTTCCTCAGAGATGAATGATGCGTTCAGTTTTATTTAGGCTCGCCAAAGAAATCGGCAAAAATTCACTCGCCCAAATGGAGATCTGAAGCGGGAGCACCGCGTGAGTCCAAGCCCGATAGATGAAGAAAATTCTCTAGAATCTGATAACCGAAGTCGGTCAGAATCGACTCGGGATGAAACTGCACGCCATACACGGCTAGCTCACGGTGTTCAACCGCCATGATCGCTCCATCTGAACTCCACGCCGTCGCCTCTAAACACCCCGGCAGACTTCCCGGATCAATGACCAACGAATGGTAACGACCTACCTGAAACTCCGATGGAATCCCTTGCAGCAATCGCTGGCTCTGATGTCGAACCAACGATTTCTTGCCATGCATCGGGGTACTTGCCCTTACAATTCTCCCTCCGAACGCTTGCCCTATCGCTTGGTGTCCTAGGCAGACTCCGAGAATCGGAATGACTCCATGAAAACGGCGAATCGCCTCCATAGAACACCCCGCATGATCTGGATCTTTTGGACCCGGAGATATCAATATCGCCGACGGCCTTAATCGCGCAATCCCATCCGATCCAATCGCATCGCTACGAAGTACCAAAGTCGATTGGCCTAGTCGTTGAAGATAACGATCCAAGTTGTAAACAAAACTATCGTAGTTATCCAATAACAATATCATCGCAATGCTTTCATCCCTGCCTCAAGCACTTCAATGATTCGCTCGGGATCATATACACAACCACCCCAAGTCCCACCGCTAACTCTCTGCAACGCCGCCCATAACTGTGTATCCACCGGCAATCGTGGATCTGCAGCTAAGGCTGGATGAAGCCCTCGCCCGTCCAAAATCTCAATACCGCGTTCCGGCGAAAACGTCTCTTCAGCAGTCCCTATAAAATCCACCGTTGCATGTAGACTCCGCCTATCAATCACAATCCTCAAGATGTCACCATCCTGAATCTTTCCTATCGGCCCCCCCGCCAATGCCTCAGGGCCTACGTGTCCAATACAAGCTCCCGTACTGACTCCTGAAAACCTAGCATCTGTGATCACCGCGACGTGCTTGCCATACTCCAAGTAACGCAATGCACTCGTCAATTGATATGTCTCTTCCATCCCAGTTCCCATCGGCCCACATCCGATCAGCACCGCGATGTCTCCCGCCTTCAGCGGATTGGGATGCTGCCCCTTCGCCGCCGACACCGCTTCCTTCTCCGAGGTAAACACCCGTGCCGGACCCGTCTTGCGATACACCCCGTCGGCATCGATCACGCTCGCATCAATCGCCGTGGATTTGATAACTGACCCCTCAGGTGCAATGTTCCCTCGCGGGAAACAAATCGTGCTCGTCATCCCCGCCTTAGCCGCCCGCTGCGGTGGCAAAATCACTTCATCAGGATCCACTCCGTCACGTTCTTGTAACAACGCTCGCATCGCAAGCCGCCTTGGAGAATCTTTCCACTGATCCAAAATCTGATGCCATGTCAATCCAGTAACAGTCTTGCAATCGCATTTCGCAATTCCTAACTCGCGCAAATGCCACATAATCTCCGGTACACCACCCGCCAAAAACAATCGAATGGTCGGATGATACTGTGGCCCATTCGGTAACACATCCACGAACCGCGATACCTTGCGATTCAAATCACTCCACATCTCCAAACTCGGACGCTTTATCCCCGCTGCAAAAGCAACCGCCGGAATATGTAGCAGCAAATTTGTAGAACCTCCACAAGCCGCATGCACCGCAATTGCATTGTGAAACGAATCCTCCGTCAAAATATCAGACAACTTCGCTTTGCGTTGATGCTGATCCCACAAAATCTTCGCGGACTGCCTCGCAAGATCCAACCAAACCGGTTGACCGCTCGGCGCTAAAGCCGCATGCGGCGCTGTCATCCCAAGCGCCTCTGCGATCACTTGGCTCGTCGCTGCAGTACCCAAAAACTGACAACCTCCCCCAGGCGAACCACAAGCCTTACAGCCCGCTGAAGCCGCCTCCTCCAAACTGATCATTCCGTTCGTATATCGCGCACCGATCGTCTGCACTTTCCCTAAATCTTCTTCCGGACCGGTTTCACTGCGAGCAGGTAATGTCACACCCCCAGGTACCACCACACTCGGCAACTGGGCACAACCTGCCAACGCTATCATCATCGCTGGCAATCCCTTGTCGCAAGTCGCTACCCCTAGCACTCCGCGACGTGTCGGCAATGATCGAATCAGTCGTCGAAACACAATCGCAGCATCATTGCGATAAGGCAACGAATCAAACATCCCTGTCGTTCCTTGCGAACGCCCATCACACGGGTCGCTAACATACCCCGCAAATGGAACACCACCCTTGTCATGCAACCACTCTGCCGCTGCTCGCACCAACAAGCCGACTTCCCAGTGTCCCGTGTGATACCCCAACGCTATCGGTCGACCATCTTCTCCACGCATCCCTCCCTGCGTACTCAACAACAAGAACTGAGGACCAAGCATCTTCTTGGGATCCCAACCCATCCCCGCATTCTGCGTCCAACCAAAAAGATCTCCGCTCGACCAAGTCTTGAGCATCTCATCGGTAAGCGGCAAAGATCCATCAGGCCCCTTCCCAGAAGTCTGAAGCGAAATGTCTGCTCCCGTGTTTGAAAAGAATGCGGCCAAGTCGAATGCATTACTCATAAAATTTTCTTCTAATGGGAGTCCGGGATACCGCGTGGCTCACCGCTAGAGCGTCTTTAAGAACGCTTCTGCAGCTCGCTGATGTACACCCAGTTTATCACCCATCCGATCGATCTGACTAGCCATGACTTTCATCCTCGGGTTTTGCTCGAAAAAGCCCCGATGTTTGGCTACAAACGACCAATACAACCCGTCCCAAACGGCCGTCCAAGCCCCCTTCTTGAAATCACTCATCTTCAATACATAACTCGATCCACTGATGTAGGGCTTCGTTGTTATCATCCCCCCATCAGAATGCTGACTCATGCCGTAAACATTCGGAACCATCACCCAGTCATAGGCATCGACAAACATCTCCATAAACCACTGATATATTGCATCTGGATGAAACTCGCATAACAACATGAAGTTCCCCAGAATCATCAAGCGCTCGATATGGTGGCAGTACCCATAACGCAAAACCGTCCGAATGGCGTGGTCCACCGGTTCGATCCCCGTAGTACCGTCGTAAAACGAAGCGGGTAAACGGCGAGAGTGATCCCAATAATTTCTTGTCCGCTGCTGAGTACCAAATTTTCGGTACACCAAACGCATGTACTCTCTCCAACCAATCACTTGCCGAATGAACCCCTCAAGCGAGTTCATCGGGATCTCCCCCTTCCTCCCTGACATCCGCTCCGCCTCACCCAACACTCCATCGACCACCTCTCTTGGTGACACTAAACCGACGTTGAGCATCGGAGTTAGAACAGAATGGAAGACGAACGGATGCTCCTTGGCGATCGCATCTTCATAGTCTCCAAACAACCCAAGTCGCTCTTTGATAAATCTCTGCAGATGCTTCTGAGATCCCTCATGTGTTGAAGAGAACCACAATCCGGTTCTGTCTCCGTAAGCATTTGGGTATTCCTTGTCGACATACCTTGCCGCTTCCTCTTGATATCTACGTTCTTGAGCATCCTGAGGATCATCAACTCCTTCATCTTCATTTAAGCCGCCAAGGCCTATGCTCGGTGGAACGATACCTGCCGCAAGTCGCTTGCGGTTTTCAGTATCAAAACTCCATTTCCCCCCAATCGGTTTCTGCTTTGCATCGATCAAGATCTCAAGTCTCTTGCGCTGCTCGATGTAGAAGTTCGTAAAGAACAGCTTTTTCTTTCCTTCAACGAATGAATCGATCGAAGCATGCGAGGTAAGAAAATTCGGATCCTCGACGACTTCTAATTCGAGCCCATGCCGTCGACATCCAACTCTCAACCTGAGCATTAAATTATGGTCCTCCGGATCCACAATCCTTACCCCGCCTACTTTACCTCTACCGAACTTCTGCTCAGAAACTATCGACGCGATATCACCGGAGTGCTCAAGTCGTTTCGAGTCGACATATACGACCCTTTTACCCGAACGCGTTAACTGATCGGCATAGGCTTTCATCGATGCCCGATGCAGCATTAACTTCTGTCGATGAAATCGATACTGCCTAAAGTACAGGGGGTCCTCAACGAGAAAAACCGCAGAGAGTTCTTGCATCCACGAGGGAGCTACAAAATCAACGCCACGACCTCTCGGCGAGCCATCAGCAAACAATTGATGGGGATATACCAAAGCTGCAATCACGATGTCCGCCTGCTCTTCTTGGAAGGTTCTGCCTCTTGAGCAATTGAGAATCGTTGCAAATATCCCTTCACGGAATACTTGGATCGAGTCGACTCGCTAGTCATGTAGCGAATCTTTCCAAACACTTCTCTCTCGGGGCCCCAAGCTCGATCGTAGCGGCCCAACACCCAAAAGATACCACTGTAAGAATTCGGATCTCGACCATCGAGCGCGTACTTGTTGTTCAACTCAATCATGGTTTCCAATGCTACCTGTGGGGAGTGAGTCCAGTGAAGAATCTTCTTGCCCCACAACATTCGGAGATAATTGTGGATTCGCCCCTCTTGGACCAATTGCCTTTGAGCAGCATTCCACAACGTATCATGCGTGCGAGACTCCTCGAACTCCTCATGGGTGTACACGTAAGGACGCTTGTCCTTCGCGTGTTTCCCCAAGGTCTCTTTGGCCCACCCCGGCAACGAATCGTATTTATCGTAGTCGGGATCCAACGCACACATGTTGAAGCCGATTTCTCTCCATGTCATCAACTGATCCATAAAAGCTTCGGCGTTTTCCCCGAGATTCCAGAAGCCATTCATCTTTCCGTTCGGCTTGCTTATCCGTCCCCAATCCCACCCGGAGACCTTCGATACAATCGCTTCGAAAACTTCATGCGCACTTATATGCCCAAAATGCAAGTAAGCCGATAGCGAACTCGAACCATGTTCATCAGGCTCGTTGCGAGCTCTGTCGTAATCCCCTAGCCGACTCTCAGCAAATTGCCGCAACCGCTTGTGCGCTGCGACCACCCCTCCCCGTTCTACGGTTGGACCAACGCTATGATCGATCGACATGGACTCAATAGACAGCGACTCCAAGTCCTGCCGTTCAAGTAACTTCCATCGCTCAGTAACCTCCGATGGAAAGCCTTTGAAACGGGGTAACTCAACTCCAAAAAAGGGATTCTGCGAAGGAAAAGCAGGTGTACATGCAGCTACCTCTTTTTGCATGTACCTTCTATACGAATGCGCGACCGTGAAGACCCGATCCGTTCCGCGCATAGGCAAAATTCCGTTGCTGTCGACTATTTCGACAGCACAAGGCCACTTGCTGACGATTCGGTCGTAGAGAAGAGGATGGAAGAAACAAGGATAATCGTCCGTTACCGTCACACATGCACGTCGAGCCAACGTCTCGATCAAACCATGACCATCGTTCTTCTTCGGTTCAACATAAGCCCGATAAGTGATCGGTAAATTCTTCGCCGCATCGGCGTGATCAAGCATTCCGTCGACGATGAAACGATGAAATCGGTCGCAAGCCCATCGGTAACCGATCCGTAGGCCCTCGATCACCACCAACGGCTTCTTCAACTCCAACGCCAATTCAACAGCGCGCTGCAAGGCGAAATTCGAATGGAGTCGCCGGTGAGCGGTCATCCAATACAAGACGTAGTCTTCTTCATGACGAATCCCATAATTCGTTGCATTCCGAATCCGCAGGGTCGGTGTGGCGATACGATGGTGCATGAATTTCCTGTGCGTCCCTAAAACTCTCTAGCTGCTAACACCAGCTGGTGCTCGATAAGGTATACTATTGGGCAGATGGAAGTCCCTCAATTGTCGCTCTTAAGCACTCTTTCGAAGGCCTTGGCATCTACACCCCTGTTTTGTCGAAGCGTCCCGATCCGGTAAAACTGGCTTCCCGCAGCCACTCGCATCGTCATTGTTCCCCTATGACTAGTCCCAAGCCGCAAATCGCCGAGTTTTTTGCCGTCGTGCTACTCGTGTCACTGTTCCTTACCGCTGGAATTGAATCCGCGTATGGAACCGACTGGATGGTACGAAACGAAGAGTTTTCCAAACAAATCCGCCCGCTGGTTCAGAAGTACTGCTTGGGATGCCACACCGGAGCAGAAGCCGAAAGTGGATTGGCTCTAAATCACTTCCAAGATGCGCGCGAAGTATTCCGCCAAAGACGCATCTGGGAAAGTGTTGGCAAACGGATTGAAATCGGAGATATGCCCCCCGCAGATGCTCCACAACCATCCAAAGAGGAATCTACCCTCATCATTGAATGGATTCGCTCCACCCTCAACGATGTCGATTGTGGAAAAACACCCAATCCCGGTGCTGTGACCCTGCGGCGAATCAATCGGATCGAATACCGAAATTCCATTCGCGACCTTTTCCGTATCGACTACGAACCCGCCACGGGTTTTCCCGGAGATGACGTAGGCTACGGCTTTGATAACATCGGCGACGTTCTTACCCTCCCTCCCCTCTTGATGGAAAAGTACGTTCGCGCTGCCGAAGAAATCAGCCAAAAAGTCATCGTCGCACCATCCTCTGGGCCCATGTTTGATTCCCCCAGAAAACTCTCACAGCTTACAGCAGATAGCGGTGGTAACTTTGAAGGCTCTCGTTTCGTTTTCTTTTCCAATGGCAAAATCACCTTTGAAGAGCAAGCCCCTTGGACAGGTCGTTACACCCTCGAACTTGGTATGGCCGGCTCTGCGGCGGAAGGACGTTTTCCCAAAGTAGTGATTTCTATCGATGGTAAAAAAGTCGAAGAAGTTACCGTCGAAACCCCCAACGCGAATAACCCAGTTGCCTTCACCATACCACTGCGATTACGAACCGGTAAACGCATCTTCGAAATCGCTTTTGTCAATGATCACTACATCCCTGCCAAAGATGGACAACCAGCTCAAGACACAAACCTCTATATCTACGACCTGCGAATCACCGGACAAAAACCTGTCGAAAAGATTCCCGATGCGGCACTGCCCGAGATCCATCGCGAACTAGTGCGAGACTCAGTTCCTTCGGCAACTCGTTCTGTCACGGAAGCAGCTAAAGATGTACTTCGACGCGTCGCTAGCCGAGCCTACCGACGCCCAGCGACCGACGATGAACTTCACCGATTGGCCATGATCGTAGACCAGACGGTCAAAGCAGGGGAAACTTACGAAGCAGGACTTCAAACGGCAGTAGCTGCAATCCTCGTTTCCCCACACTTCCTCTTCAAGATCGAAGAGCCCAGCCAAAGGATAGCAGGGCAATACCCACTCTTGAATGAATTCGAACTCGCAACCCGTATGAGCTATTTCCTTTGGAGCTCCACCCCGGATCGCGAATTGCTCACACTAGCGTCCAAAAATCAACTGCGACAACCAGGAGTCCTCGCAGCGCAACTTGACCGCATGCTCCGCGATGAACGAGCTCGTGATTTTGTGCGCAACTTCGCAGGCCAATGGCTGACCCTGCGCAAACTCGATCAATTTGCCCCCAACGAAGGACTCTTCCCGAATTGGAATGACTCAATCCGCGATCTCTCCAGAACGGAATCGTACTATCTGTTCCTCTACATCTTGCGCGAAAACATGAGCGTCCTACGACTGCTCGATGCCGACTTCTCTTTTATGAATGAATCTCTCGCAAGGTTCTATGGCATCCCGGGCGTCGCCGGCGAAAAGTTTCAAATGGTTTCCCTCAAAGGCCAAAGACGACTAGGCATACTCACTCACGCATCCGTCCTCGCAGTTACGAGCAATCCGACACGCACGAGCCCGGTGAAACGGGGTAAATGGATCCTCGATAACATCCTCGGTACTCCTCCTCCACCCGCCCCGCCAGGTGTCCCCGAACTAGAAAAAGGAGAACTCACCGGCACCCTGCGAGAACAACTTGAACAACACCGTGCGAACGCAGCTTGCGCAGCATGTCACAAACAAATGGATCCCCTCGGTTTGGCTTTGGAAAATTACGATGCGATCGGGCGCTGGCGAACTACCGAACGCGGCAACCCAATCGATGCTAGCGGAGAACTCCCTACCGGAGAACAGATCAAAAACCCAGGCGATTTGATACGGCTGATCCGCGAAAAGAAATCCGAACAATTCGTTCGAACGCTGACCGAAAAACTGATGACCTACGCAATCGGACGCGGAATAGAATACTACGACCGCTGCGCAATCGACAAAATCCTGTCGGATACTTCGAAGAATGATTATCGCTTCAAAGATCTGCTCCTTGCGATCCTTACCAGCGACCCTTTTCAACGCAAAGGCACCAGAGAAGAGCCCCTACCATGAAACCACTTGATCGACGCACGCTGCTTCGAGGTATCGGTACCTCTATCGCTCTTCCTTGGCTCGATGCGATGAGCCCGATTTCACGCGCGGCAAAAGCTGCCGAGAGTAAGCCCATCCGGATGTTGTTTATTATGGTACCCAACGGCATCCACATGGCCGACTGGACCCCGTCGAACGAAGGCGCTAATGTACAACTCCCACGTACCCTCGAACCTCTAGCAAAACATCAAAAGGCACTGAATGTTTTTACCGGCCTTACCCTAGACGGTGCTCGCGATCACGGTGACGGGGCAGGGGACCACGCCCGCAGCGGGGCCGCTTTTCTCACCGGTGCTCATCCTAAAAAAACCGACGGGGCCGACATCAAAAATGGGGTCTCTGTCGACCAAGTCGCTGCGCAAGGAATCGGGCAGTCCTCACGTTTCGCTTCCCTCGAACTCGGACTCGAAGGTTCTGCACAATCCGGTAACTGTGACAGCGGCTATTCCTGCGCGTATTCAAGCAACCTCGCTTGGCGAAATGAATCAAGTCCCCTCGCCAAAGAAATGGATCCCTCGGCTGTCTTCGAACGTCTCTTCGGTACCCCCGAAAAAGTCTCCGACGGTACACCGGCAGCACTTAGAAATGCTCGCCGCAAAAGCATCCTCGATTACGCCCTCGAAGACGCCAAATCCCTGAAGATAAAACTTGGGGCAGCCGACGGCAGAAAACTCGATGAATACCTCTACGCCGTGCGCGATGTCGAAAATCGTTTGCAACGATCCGATAAACTTCAACTCGGTGAAAACGGTTTGCCTAACTACTCGCGGCCCGCCGGCGTCCCACGAGTGTGGGAAGAACATTGCCGACTAATGATGGATATGATCGCACTCGCTATACGTACCGATGCAACTCGCGTCCTGACCTTCATGATGGCAAACGAAGGTAGCAATCGCGGCTACCCCGAAATTGGTGCCCCAGAAAGCCACCACGACCTCTCCCACCACGGAAAAAGCGAAGAGAAACAAACCAAATTGCAGAAGATTAACCTCTTCCACCTACAGCAACTCGCCTACCTTGCCGACCAACTCCAAGCCGTCGATGAAGGTGGCGAAACCCTCCTTGATCGATCGATGATTGTCTATGGTAGCGGTATATCTGACGGTGATCGACATAACCACGACGACTTACCTATTCTCATGCTTGGTAAAGCGGGTGGCCACCTGAACAAAAATGGACATTGGCGTTACCCCTCGAATACACCTCTTTGCAACCTGTATCTCTGGATGCTTCACCAAGTCGGTGTCCGTGCCGATCGCTTCGGCGATAGCTCCGATTTGCTTCGAATAGGCAAAAGCTAGCATTCCAGTCGTCGGTTTGTTCAAGCTTTTTCGACGCAACACCATCCCAGTCCCTCAGGTTGGTGTCGAATCGGCTCGCCGATTTGCTGTACACTCTCGCCCATGTTCCCCTCGCTGATCAACCGACTCATCCTTTGGGATGTACTGAAACTCTTCGCCATGACCGCGACGGCCATGACGTTGCTCATCTCCGTCGGTCTTGTTGGCCAGCAGTTGATCGTCGAAGGCTTGGGCTGGTTAGCCCTGATTAAAATCCTTCCTTTTATCTGCTTGATCGCGATGCAGTTTTCACTGCCTGCGACTCTGCTCTTCTCCGTCTGCAGCGTCTTCGGACGCGTATCCTCCGATAACGAAATCATCGCATTAAAAAGTGCAGGTATTTCTCCTCTGCGAGTCATCCGCCCAACGATGATCCTCGGTCTGCTCGTCAGTATCCCCTCCGTATGGATCAATGACCTTGCTGTCTCCTGGGGACAACCCGGAATGGAAAAAGTCATCCTGCGATCGGTCGAAGAAATCCTTTACAACCGATTGCGAACTCGAAAGTCCTATGAAACCGATAAAGGATTTACCATTCACGTCCAAGCCGTCGAGGGGCGATGGTTGCTGCGGCCTACTATTTTCTTGTTTAATGAGTCAACCGGCAAACCGCTGACCATCTTCGCTGAAAAGGCTCAGATTGCTATCGATCCAGAAGCGGATCGTCTGATTCTTGAGTTGATTAACTCAGAAGGGGAAATCAATAATGACGCTTCGACGCGGTTCCAGTTACCGGGCTCGGAACGCATCAGTATGCCATTGACCCAAGCTTCCCGAAAAGGAAGCGAATCGTTGCGTCCGTCGCAGCTTGCGATCAGCGAAATACCAGATGAAATCGAGAAACAAAACAAAGCCAATGATCGGCATCGCGAGTCCATGGCTATCCAAGTTGCTGTGGGACTAGGCACCGGTCGATACAACCAACTCTCCGATGCAAAACTCCAAGCTCTAACGACACAGATCGACGAGAGCAAAAATCGCCTCATCCGACTTGGCTTGGAACCCTACAGAAGATGGGCACTTGGTTTTAGTTGCTTTTTCTTCGTTTGGATCGGGGTACCGATGGCGATTCTCATGAAGTCCGCAGACTATGCATGGACCTTCGGGGTCTGCTTCCTCCCGATCTTGCTTATGTATTATCCACTTTTCGGACTCGCACTCGATCGCGCCAAAGATGGCTCTTGGCCTGCTATCACCCTCTGGATTGGCAATGCCTTTCTACTCATCGTTGGCGCATGGTTGCGCTATCGCGTAGTACAACGTTAAACCTACGCTAGTGCAATCGCATCGCAAACGTGGTCAAGCGTACTCGTCGTCAAACCTGCTACGTTGATTCGGCCTGTCCCGACGATGTAGATCCCCTTCTCCTGCTTGAGCCAATCCGCTTGCATCGCATTGAGACCGGTATAGGAGAACATGCCCTTCTGCGAGGCCAAAAACGAAAAGTCTTTGCCCCTTCGCTTCATTCCCTCGATAAAACCGGTTCGCATCTGCGAAATGCGATGACGCATCGCGTCAACTTCGCTCCGCCACAATTTCGATAACGTCGCGTCGCTCAAGATCGTCGCGACAATCGCTTCTCCATGTCTTGGCGGATTGCTGTAGTTACAACGAATCGATACTCGCATCTGACTCAATACGGACTCGGTAATCTTCGGCGTTGCTGATACCATCAACAACGCGCCAACGCGTTCAGAGTACAGCCCAAAATTCTTGGAGAACGAACCGCATATCACCAACTCCGGATGATCTTTAAGCAACACTTGCAAAGGACGAGCATCCTCTTCAAGTCCATCGCCAAAGCCTTGATAAGCAAAATCTAAAAATGGCAGCATTCGCTTTTTTGCCAGCAGTGCCGAAAGGCTCTCCCACTGCGCAAGAGTCGGATCGATACCGGTAGGATTGTGGCAGCAAGCGTGAAGACAAACCGCGTCCCCAGGCTCACCTTCAGTCTCCAATTGCCGCATCATCCCATCAAAATCCAATCCTGTCTTCGCTCCGTCTAGGTAGGTGTAATTTAAGACTGGAAATCCAGCAGCTTGGAATACCGCCGCATGGTTAGCCCAAGTCGGATTGCTGACCCAAAATCGTCGGCCTGGCATCACTTTGGACAACGTATCGGCCGCAGCACGCAACGCCCCCGTACCACCGGGTGTGTGAGCAGTGGCAACGCGACCGAAGTCAAATTCAGATCCCAGGACCAATCGATTCACTTGGTCGATAAAGTCCTTGCCACCCTCGATCGGCAAATACCCTTTTGTCTTCTGTGACTCAAAAATCATTGCTTCGGCCTTCCGCACACTCTCTAAGATCGGTGTGCGACCTGCATCATCCTTAAATACCCCAACCGTCAAATTCAATTTGTTCGGTCTCGGATCCTTCTCAAAGACAGCGTTTAGACCAAGAATTGGATCGGGGGGAGCGAGGGAAAAATTCTCGAACATAGAAGGACTTCTATGAATGGTAGAAAGGAATGAACACCAGCAACTTCCAACGTTCGTCGTTAGGTTACCAAAAAACACGATTTCGACGAGTGCTTACTATTCGAGAGTTTCCTAAACCGACTGTCGAAATATCTCAGGTTTCAACAATTTCCCACATCCCAGCCTCTAAGTTCAAAAATCTCTCCTCGCTAAGAAATCGCAAAGTTGAAGAAATGTCGAAGTCGATTTTCCCTAGCCCGAGCCGCTCCAGCAGCGATTCGCACTCCTGATCCAAAACCGTTGACTGCTCGAGAAACAACAACGGCTCCCCACGACTTTTTCGATCCATCAAAACGAATAATACCAACATCGCTTCCGTTAAATTCTGTTGCTCCGCTTCATCTCTCAACCGCAATAACACCCCCTTGTTATTGGCCAGCGTCTGCCCGTAAAGACTTTGTGTTACCTGCAACAGATGCCGATTCCTGGCGTGACGATAGGAAAAGAATAACTTCACCCCATAAAACATCGCAGCCACCACCACCGCAATATAGATCCACGCAGCGCTGAAAATCTTCAATGCTGTGAGAATCGCTACAAGCCAAACGTTGCGTACCAAGCGGGTCACCATCACGGAAAATCCCCACAAGGTCGGAATCCCAATCTTGCCTTGGTCGAGCCAAGAGATACGTATGGAACCAGGCAACAACATGTCGACGTCCGAGTGTGGAATGTTCTTGAACATCCTGCAATGAACAAGCTCGTGCACGTCTGTTCGTTCCTTACCCGCTCTCCCCTTCGGCTTCGGCGCTCTTCTCTCAAAAAGCACGACAAGTTGTTTATAGATCGGAACACTTATCTCCGCACGCCGGAACCAACGATACCACAATCGAGCCTCTCGCGTGGTCGTAGTGTCCCCTCGCGCATAGACTCGCAATCGCTTGTAGTCGCTCATGCGTATGCGCAATTTGCCGCCCCAAGCCGATGTCGTACGAACCGCTTGGTAGATCTCACTGGGTTTTAGCCGCCTATAATTCGCTTGCTCTAACAACCGCTCAGCTTGCTCAAACAACTCCGCTGCAGTGCAAGTACGTTGCAAGCGAGTCTCTGGGCTCTCGCGGTCCGGGTCGAACAAGACATAAGACTCTAACAAGGGCCCAAAGTCTCGACGCGTCCGGCGATGGATTGTCTCGGATAGCTTTCCCTTGAGCGAACGGACCTTCTCCCAAACAACAAGATCACATTCGCCAGAATGCTCTATCGCAGCCTGAAACTCGTTGGGATGAACCGGTATAAACGACTCGAGCGAATTAACTTGCATCGATATGGAGACTACGCTTGCGGCGCTCCTTGCGGCGGACATCGTCGATCATCCCGCTTACCCGAGCGACTTGATCGATCCCCAACAAATTCAACTGAGGATGCGAACGATCTTTGCTCACCAAGCGAATTGTCCCAACCCCCAACATCCGCTGAATTAGTCCCTGCGTGTAGGAAACGTCGTCGATGTCAATCACATCGATCCGGTCCGTTGTCCTCGTTAGGATCCCCTGCGTGTGAATGAATCGCTGGGTTGTCAATTCGTAATGCATGCTCCAACGACGATAGTAAAACAAGAAAGCCCCGATGATCCAACACGCGGCAATCGCAGCCATCGCTATTCCCCAAAACATTGGCTTGGCCTCAGGAATCACTCCCAGAATTGGGAGTAAAATCAAAGCCACAATGACGGCAATGCTAATCACTCCAAGGGTCAACCAAGTCCCGTACATCGCTTTCGGAGAATATCCTCCCTCCCATAGCTTATGTTCCGGTTCTTGTGGCAACGGTACCTTTGGCTGAAACTCCGATTGCAACGGCGTAGAATCCTCATAGCGGTCACCTCTGCGGCTCGGGTCAGTTGGGTTCGGAGTGTTGCTCATGGACTAGTCCTAACGGAAAATCAACTAAAGAATTCAACGCGATCAACGAAAAGCAAACGATCACCAACCGAGCGGAAAAGTCACCCCATTTGGATGGAATCTTCTGTTACGGCAACGTATTACACAGGATTAGGCGCATCGTCCCTGATATTCTAATCATTTTCCCACGAAAGAGCATCGCCGCTACGGTTTCCCCTTCGCTTCTTTGAATCCCCCCCCGGTCCCATGGTACACCCTTCTACCACTATCCCCACAAATCTCCCCTCCGCACCGAATCGAATTCGGAACTTCCCGTATCCTCCACTCCTGCCCCCATTCCTGATCGCCCTCTGCATATCGCCGGCACTCTTCTTCATATCGACGGCA
>CAZACJ010000003.1:112880-155845 GCA_964483385.1 uncultured Pirellula sp.
TCTTCTTTCCGCAAGCCATAGGCCAAGAACCTTGGAGCCTACGCCCGACTCCCTCCGTTAGCTCCTTTCGCGGACTCTCTCCCGTCGATCAGAACACAGCATGGGTATGCGGTAGCCAAACCGCCCTGTTTCGTACCCTCGACCGCGGCAGAACTTGGACTAGCCACCCCATCCCTGAGCTACAACCCTCACCAAGCGATGCAAAAACCGTCGAACTCCGCTCGATTCACGCCTTCTCACAATCAACTCTGATCGTCGCGACAGCCGGTACCCCTTGCCGTATCTACCGAACAGATGACGCCGGTATTTCATGGACTCGCACCTTTGAACACCCGTCCCCCGATGCATTCATCGATGGGCTTCGTTTCTGGAATGACTCCCAAGGTCTCGCCTTTGGGGATCCCGTCGACAATCAACTCATGGTACTTCGGACCGAAGACCAAGGGCTTACCTGGAAACAATCGAACTCTCCAAGTCTCAACATCGAACCGGGCACTGCCGGTTTTGCTGCAAGCAACTCAAGCTTGCTCGTCTCTCATTCTTCCAATCAACTCCATGCTTGGATCGGACTTGGGGGACGAGAAGGCCCAGCGACGGTACTTTTTAGCATCGACTCCGGGAACACTTTTGCGCGACGACTTGTGGATCCCATTCCCAGCCACACATCTGCTGGCATCTTCTCCCTCGATATCGGTCCCGATGGAACCATCATCGCAGTCGGCGGTGATTACAAAAAACCAGACTCGCCAAACGGGAATGTAGCGATCTTCGATCCAAAATCTCAACAATGGAGATCACCACAACAATCGCCACCGAGAGGATTTCGCTCCTGCGTTACTTATTTGCCCAAGCCTATCACTATCGATTCGAACTCTGGAACCAACTCCTCTGCTGCGCACTGGATTACCGTTGGACCTAGCGGTGGAGAATGGAGTTCGAATGGTGACCACTGGATTCCCTTCAGCGACCAACCACTACACTCCGCGCAAAAAGCCCCCGATGGCAGCCTATGGGCTTGCGGTCCAAACGGTATTGTTGCTGTCCTCAAATCTCAAGACGCTACGCAGAAGCCATGAACTTTAGAAATCATCACGATCAAAGTTGCTACAAGCAAAGTTGCTACAAGTTTCTTGCAAAAGTTTTCGCACTACTGTTCCTTAGCATGCCAAGCGAAGCCCAAGAGTTTTTTGAACGCTTCGAAACCTGGCCCTCGCAACTACGCACCCCCGGCATCATCCTACTCGCTCCCTCACGCGAACCCCTCATCAAGCACTTCGAAAATCCTATCTTTGACCTTTCCGACCGACAACTGATTGTCCTGGATCCCTTAAGCGGATCCGGATCTCCTCGGAAAGAAGTTTCACCACCCCACCCTTCGTTGCCCGAATCGCTTCCCGAATCTCTTCTCAATCGCTTCGCAAAGGTAACCTTCGCGACAATCGACACCCTAATGAGTCCCCCTGCGAATTCAACAACCCAAGCAATCTCGCAGCATTTGTGGAGCAAAAATTCCATCTTACTTCTCATCGACGACTCGCTAATCCCTGAAGCCATCCCTCGCGAACAGAAAAAGACGTTGCAGTCAATCATTGAGCAAGCCCTCCAAGCAAACGCCACCGTCGCTTGGGCAGGCCCTTCGTGTATCGCTATGGGCAAGTACTTCTTCTCTTCCGATTCCATTGCGATAGATAACCCTGTCAATTCTATCTCGAACCCCTGCGAGGGACTCGACTGTTTCCTCGACGCTGTTTTTCAAATTTCATCTAGCAACGCAGTTCAAGCCGTAACGAAAAAGGCAGATGTCAAACGATCCCTTGACCCAAGTTGGAAGTGCGTTTCAGTACAATTGCCTCCCGAAAATGTTCTCGTCCTAACGGGACGAAAAATGATCACTTACGGCCCAGACCCAATAGTCATCGAAGTACCAGCAACCGAACATCTCCCAGGCGAACAACACTCGATCGTAGAACGCAACTCGCAAGATATCCAAGCACTCGTCCCGGGAAGACAAAGACGGCAGCTCACCGAAGAGTACTTGCTAGATTGGACACAATGGCGACGCATGGCGATTGAACGTACCCTTGCACCATTCCCCCCGCCAAATCGCCAAACGCCACTTGTTGAGAATGGCACACTGATCATCATCGGCGGCGGTGCGACTCCACGTGCGGCGATGAACCTTTTCGTCCAACGCGCAGGTGGTGAAAAAGCAAAACTCGTCTTCGTCCCATGCTCGGAATCCGACGATGCGAGTAACGAGACAGACCTCCTCGAAACATGGAAACGCATGGGTGTGGAGTCTTGCCATCTCATTCATACGAAAGATCGCAACAAAGCAAACCAAGACGAGTCCTTTCTCGCCCCGCTCAAAGAGGCTACCGGAATTTGGTTCGGTGGCGGCCGCCAATGGAATTTAGCCGACTCCTATTACGGAACCCAAGCCCATCGATTGATGAAAGAAGTTCTCGCACGCGGCGGCGTCATCGCGGGCTCGTCCGCCGGGGCTTCCATCCAAGCGGAGTACCTTGCTCGCGCGACTCCAATCGATAACTTCCGAATCATGGCACCGGGCTATGAACGCGGTGGCCTTGGATTCCTTCGCGGAGTCGCCATCGATCAACACTTCACCCAACGCGCACGTCAAAAAGACCTGCAAAGCCTCGTCGAGAAGTATCCGCAAATGCTCGGTATTGGGATTGATGAATCCACGGCAATTGTCGTCGAAAAATCGGCCGCTGAAATTCTAGGAAAAGGCCAAGTCACCTTTTACTGGATGGATGCGGCATCCCCAACCGAGAGCAATGAACCGCCACAGTCTAGTGACTCATATTCCAACCCAGTCATTCGCCAAGAATTCATCGGAAACTCCGGCGACAAATTCGACCTCGCTACAAGAACCCCTAGCCTCCCCGCTGTCCCTTCGCCATAGTCACAGTCCCTTCGCCATAGTCGAATTCACACGCCACCCCTGAATTGCAAATCCTACGTGAACTGACCTGTGGGTAAAACTCCCGCAGACGTTATACTAAATAAGCTAAATAAGGTTGTTCCTCTTGGATCACCCTACTATTTCACCTTCATCCTAGAAACGAAATCCATGAAAGCGATCGCAGTCCGTCCCGGGACCCCAAATAGTGTTCACCAATGCGATATTCCTGAACCAAAACTCGATTCGATTCCAGGCGGCAAAGGGATCTTGGTCAAGGTCTTAAAAGTTGGTGTCGATGCGACCGATCGCGAAATCAACGAAGCCCTCTATGGCAATCCACCACCCGGCGATAACTACCTTGTCCTCGGACACGAATCCTTTGGGATCGTTCAACAAGTCGGCCCAAACGTTCGCAACATCCGCGTAGGTGATTACGTCACCGCTACAGTGCGTCGCCCCGGTGGTTCGATTTACGACAAGATCGGTACCTACGACATGACGAGCGAAGAAACATACTACGAACGTGGTATAAACCTTCTGCACGGCTACTTGACCGAATACTTCGTAGATCACGAAGACTACATCGTTCGCGTTCCTAAAGGGCTGAAGAATCTGCACGTGCTGATGGAGCCGATGAGTTGTGCCGCCAAAGCGATCCACCAAGCGTACGAAGCACAACGACGGATGAAGGTCTGGAGCCCAAAACGAGCATTTGTGTTAGGTGCTGGACAAATCGGGCTGCTCTCTACGCTCGTACTGCGACTCAAGGGACTTGAAGTATTCACGCTGGCGCGTGCCAAAGGCCCGCACTTGAAAAGCTCCATCGTCGAAGGGATGGAAGCTACCTATGTTGCAACCTCCGAAACCAGCTTGGAAGACCTAGCCAAGAAAGTCGGTAAAGCAGATATCATCGTCGATGCGACCGGTTCCTCGAAAATCGCGTTCGGTGCCATGGAAGCTCTCGGCCACAACGGTGCTCTCGTCTGGACAAGCATCACCGGTGGGAAAAACACCACCTCCGTCCCTTCCGATAAAATCAACATCGAATGGGTTCTCGGCAACAAGCTACTTCTCGGTAGCGTCAACGCCAATCGCGAACATTTTGAAATGGGGATCCGCGACCTCGCTCTAGGCGAAGTTATGTTCCCCGGCGTCCTTGAGAAGATTCTTACCAATCCAGTCAATGGACTTGATCAGTACAAAGAAATGATGCGGCTTTTGGTCGAAGACAATAACGCCCTGAAAGTGTACGTCAACGTCGCTGACGCTTAATCGACTTCTTGCCCCAATGGAATTCGATCTTTACCTCGCAATATGCGATCAACGGAGCCTCCGATGCAGTGGATTATAGTTACGCTCATCCTTGTCCCCTGCATCGGCTTCGTTCTCTTGAAAGCTGTCCGCTTTCTGTCAAATCTTCAGCGCGCTGGCGACTGCGATTCGAACCAATCAAACAATAACTCTGTCGCTTGTATGGGTTGCTCGGGCGCAAACCGCTCCCCAGATGATCTCGGGATTAAACTTAAACCCCTGGTCACACTGCAAGTCCCCAAAACATCAGAGCAAGTTCACAGAACATCCCAACCTGGACCTGTCCCATGACAACTTCAATCATCCTCCAAGAAACTTGCTCGAGAAGCCAACTTCGTTCACGTTACGGCTCCAAGTTCCGTACATGGCTCGCAATGTTCACACTTGCTTGCCCGTTTCTTGGATCCCCTACCTCGACCCTCGCTCAACAGATTCGACCACCAAATTACGACGAATCCCTAGTCCCCAAACTCAACATCCCATCCGTTCTGCAGTCACCGGTACCAACCGAAATTGCAGCGATTCAACCCAACGCAACCAAGGTCTCTACGCCACAAGCCTGGGAAATGCATCGCCTCGCTCTCGTTTCTATGCTTGCAGAACAGGAGTACGGACAACTACCGACTGACCAAGTCGAAGTCGAGTCGGAATGTTTCGATGATGCGGAGGCCGTACTCGGCGGTAAACCACAACCGAACATTCGCCGTCGACAAATTGCGATAACCCTAACCCGTGGTGGGAAGTCGGTCCGGATCGATATGATCCTCTGGTCCCCAAAAGGAAACGACAGCGTTCCGTGTTTTGTCGGACTGAATTTCCGAGGTAATCAATCCACTTGTGACGACCCAAATGTTCGCCTGACGAGCAGCTGGTGTGATGCGAGAAACCCCGGAGTTGAAAACAATCGAGCGACCGAAGCAAGCCGCGCAAATCAAAGCGACCGATGGCCAATCTCCGAAATCATCGATCAAGGTTTTGCGGTCGCGACCGCACATTATGGTGATGTCGATCCCGATTTCGATGACGGCTTTGAGAATGGTGTGCATGCTCTCTTCCCAGAATTCAAATGCACAGCAGAAACTCCAAATCGTTGGGGATCTATCGGCGGCTGGGCTTGGGGACTATCACGCATGGCGGATGTCCTACAAAAAACCGATGGTATCCGTTCCGATGCGTTATTTGTCGTCGGGCACTCAAGACTCGGTAAAACAGCCTTGTGGGCCGGAGCAAACGACCAACGATTCCGAATTGTCATCTCGAACAACTCCGGATGCGGTGGCGCAGCTTTGAGTCAACGGGCTTACGGTGAATCCGTCGCCCGTATTAACACCTCATTTCCTCACTGGTTCAATCGCAACTTTCGCCGCTTTAATGACCGCGAAGAATCTATGCCCTTTGATCAACATCAATTGATCGCAGCGATTGCCCCTCGACCTGTATACATCGCTAGCGCAACAAAAGATCGCTGGGCCGATCCACTCGGTGAGCTCCTCTCCGGCTTCTACGCGTCCCCCGCGTACGAACTAAACGGAAAGCCCGGGTTCACTGCACAAGAATTACCGCAGCCAAACACACCGATCGGAAGCTCCTCGATCGGTTACCACATCCGCGAAGGCGAACACGATTTGCTCCTTTATGACTGGCAGCAATTCATGGCCTTCGCCAAAAAGAATGGCTTCTAAATCGAGCGAAGCACCGCGGACAAGTAATGACCATAGGTCCTACAAGTGTGGCTTCATGCGTTCCAATGCGGCATCCCAGTCCGCCGAGCGGCGTGGTTGATACACTTCGATAGAACTTGATTTGCGCATCCACTCTCGGGCTTCGGCAACGTTGCTGAACCGCCCGAGCGCGAGCATTTGCGATATCACATTACCCAAAGCAGTCGCCTCAACAGGTCCTGCTACCACTGTTCGATTGCAAGCATCGGCGGTCATTTGGCATAAGAGTTGATTGCGAACTCCTCCACCGACAATGTGTATCGTCTCCAATCGATATCCCAATAAATCCTCAAGCATCCCCAAGCAGATGCGGTAACGCATCGCTAAGCCTTCTAGGATAGCTCTGGCAATTGCTCCATCTGTCGATGGAGCCGTTTGCCCAGTCTGTTTGATGTAGTCTAGAACTGCATCGAGCATATCGTCTGGAGCAACAAATGACGAATGCTGTACATCTATCCAATGCTGTAAGGGCTTGGCTTCTGTTGCTAACGTTGCCAGTGTAGTCCAGTCGTAGGGCTTTCCGCGCCTTTGCCAACTCGCTCGGCACTGCTGCAATGGCCACAATCCTGCAATGTTCTTTAGCAACCGGACACTTCCGTTCGCACCTCCCTCGTTCGTAAAATTAAGTTCAGCGCATTTCGCATTTAGTCTCGGTTCGCTCAACTCGACGCCCATGAGAGACCAAGTCCCACTGCTGATGTAACACCAATTGGGCTGGCTCTGCGCAAATCCATCTGCAGGAACTGCAAGCACCGCCGCACCAGTGTCGTGGGTTGCCGGAACGATGGTTCTTGCGTTCTCCGACAAACCAATACGACTGCGAATATGTGATCGAACTGGCCCTAGGTCATGACCCGGCTGAACCGGCGTATCAAATAACCTAGACGGAATCTGTAGTCGTTCCAGCACTTTCGTCGACCAACCTCCCCCCCCGGGTTGTAGCATCTGAGTTGTCGAAGCATTCGTGAATTCGTTAACTTTCTGACCGGTAAGCATCCAATGAAAAAAGTCGGGGATCATCAAAAAGCGACTTGCGATATCCAAGATTGGGGATTGTTCGACCCGCATACTGTATAGCTGATATAGCGTGTTGATTTCCATAAACTGGATCCCGGTCTCCTGGAAAATTTCTTCCCGGGATATTTGCTGAAAAGCCCGATCCATCAACCCTCGAGTTCGAGGGTCACGATAGCAGAAGGCAGGGCCCACAAGATCGTCGTTTTTGTCAAGCAACACATAGTCGACACCCCAAGTATCTACCCCTAGGGTTACAATGTGGTCGCGATACTCCTCGACTGCTTTGCCTAATCCTGTTTCAACTTCCTTCCAAAGAGTCAGCAAATTCCAAAGCAGACGATTTCCAATCTGCATCGGTGCATTCTCAAACCGATGAACATCTTTGAGCAATATCTGATCACCTCGCAATTCAGCGGCAATGACTCGGCCACCAGAGGCCCCAAGATCGATCGCGAGTGCAATATCAGGGTGGTCCATTTCGTTTCAATCTTTCTTGCAATTTAGTGTGATTTACTATTCCACTTGTAGCGATCTAAACCGCTTGCGTTATCTGTGATCTGATTCCGGAACGCAACTCCGAACTTCCAAGCACTTCATCGAGTCGTTGAACGACAGCCTCAATCACGGAAAGTTGCTCGGGCGAAAGCTCTTGCTTCTCCCCAAATCGCTTTGCATAAAAGGCTTCAGCAATCACCGGCATATCCAATTGCAAACCGGCCCGACGAATCGTTCTGTCTACCCAATCCAAGTATTCTTGAGGCGTTTGCGATACCGCACGTTGAAATCCCAATCGACGCAGTTGTTTGCTCACCTTCTCATAAAATTCTATCCGCGAACGAACCCGCTGACGTTGCTGACCAGAGCCTCGCAACCTTCGCTGCATCCACGTTGGCATCAGCGACGGAAGTATCTTCCACGAACCGAGCAAAAGCAATCCGAGGAGAATGACACCTACGGCAACTCGCCAAGAAAACCAACGATCAGGTGAAAGAAAACCACCGACAAATCGACTATCCTGCATCCGCGTCAGCAACGATTGCAATTGCAAGTAAAAATTGGCATAGGACCCTTCAGACGATTCGCCAAACAAAGAAAACAAGCCCCCTTGCTTGGACTTGTCCATGTTGATCACCATCTCATTCCACAAATCCTGCATCGCATCAAGAGTTTGAGTACTCGAAACACGCAATGTCCCACCCGCATTGGAACCATTGACCGGCGGCGTGGGATCCAAACGCAACCAAACGCCTCGGGTCACCCAAGGCGGTAACATGACGCTTGCTCGTACCGAATCCTCGGCTTCCCGAATTTCGTTTGCTGTAAAATACGCCTCTACCCACACGTGCGCGTGATTCTGCGAAACTTGGAAGTACCCTCCTAAGTCGTTGTACTCACTCGGACGAAACCCAATCACAAGCCGTGTCGGCACATTCATCGACCGCAACATTAACGCCAAGGCACTTGCAAAATACTGACAATGCCCACGCTTTTTGTTCAGCACAAAATCAGCGATGGGGTCGATCCCAGGATCCTTCGGGCCCGTAAGTGTCAACGTGTAATCAAACGCGCCGCTGTTGGCCAAATAATCTTCAAGAAACAGCGCTTTCGACAACCGGCTATTCAACGGGAGCTTGCTCGATCCGAGTATCCGATCAATCTCAGGGCGCATGACCTCTAAGGCTTGAGGAAACAAAGTGATTTCCTCTCCATATGTCGACAAAGTGCTCGGTTGTTTATCCTCGTAAACATCCGATTGATCCTCAAGCACCGGCGTTTCTTGACCTACCAAAAAGGCATAAGTCAAAAAGGAATAACGTCGCTTCGGTGGGCGGTCACTAACTGCCTCAGGGCGTGTGTCAATCATGCGCCAATCGCGCCGCGAGGTCCGAAATGGATTCTTCTCCGACTGAGCATACGGTGGCAACGAACATACCACGTCACCAAAAGGTGAGCGCTCCGCAACATGCACCCGAACCGTATCTCTCCTCGCCAATAAATCTGTATCAAGCTCCTTGGGCACGTGCAACTCCCGGAAAGGTAACGAGCGACGCTGGTAATTGTAACGATCCCCAGGTTGCCAACTTCCTTGCCCTGGTCCGTCAACGTAACGGTGTACTACCGTAGCGCGAATGTAAGGTGGTTGATTGGGACGATATGTCTTGCCAGTTAACTCATTCGTCAGCGTCATGCGAAACGCTGGCGCGTCATTCTGCAAGATTTTTCCAATCGTCGAAAAGGAAATCTGATCACTAAATCCAACCCGATTTCCTCCCCAACCCAATCCTTCGCCTTCCCAAGTCTCACTGTAGAGCCGAGGTAGCATGTAAAAGAACCCAACCGAAAACACAAGCATGGCTGTCGCAAAAGGCAAAATGCTTCTCCACCATCCCACCGGCATGTAACTTTGGCCAGAGACTAATGACGCTCCCTGCGAAGCTCGAAACTCCAATCCTGATGCCCGTACCGTCGGCGTCTTTTCCCGCCCAAGCCAATGCACGACTCTTGCAAACCAATTAGTAGATTCTGTCAAAGATTCATTGTGACGCTGATACGAGACGTACTGAGCAAGCGCCATCAACGCAGCACTTCCAACTGCCAAGACCGGCAACATCAAGATCCCATACAAAACGTTGTCATTTACCAACGCAGCGACCACCAATTCCAATAGCAGGAACACGCCCCACTGCTCGAATACACGTGTCTCTTTCTTCTGAAAATACAAAGGTAACTGTACGTACACCAACAGATTACCTACCCATAACAACCGATCAGGATTCATGTTGGTGACATACTCATACCCCGCCAACAATGCCCCCAATATCATCCCCGCATACACGACATAGCGAGGCAAGACAAATACACCCGCTCGATCCGTAAGAAAATATGCTGCAGTCGAACAACAGATCACCAGCGCAGGTAAATACCAAGAGTTCTGCCCAAGACCGACAAGCAATGCGGCGATCGCAGAAAACAAACCAAAACAAAATGTCAAACGTCGAAAGTTGTACTGCTGGTTCGATACCATTCTAAACCACCTTCGTGAACTACCTCCAACCAAACAAACGCTCAATACGATGGATTATCCATAACAGCACCCCCAATAGGAACAGCAAGACAATCAACACCCAAGGTGCTATCGTTGCGGGGAACATCCACTCTCTCGCCATACCCCAGACACGCTTCCAATCCAACATCAAGTATACCGACGCGGCACTCAAATAGGGACCAAAAGGAGTTCGGTTGTCCCCTGTTAGCAACAATCGAAGCAGTACAATTACAATTCCAAACAGCGGTGCCAAAAAGAACGCTAACCACACCAACTGCCAACCCAAAAATGCACCCACCATCCCCATGAGCATCACGTCGCCAAAGCCCAAAGCTTCCATCCCCAGAACCTCAGTAGCGACCATACGAAAAGCCCACACTAGAAACCCACCCAAACACATCCCAACCATACTGCTTACCAACCGATCCCAACTATCCGCAGTCAATAGGAAATAACCCAGCGGCAACAAGATCCAGCCAGCCAACAACATCATTCCCGCCGTTCGCAAATTTCCGGCCTGCCAAAAACGAACCCAAGCATACACAAAAGCCTTTTTCCAACCTCGCCGTGTGATCCACGGAAAGTCCACCAATGAGAGGCATCCTATCGACCAGCAGAAGATCACCAACAGCAAAGAAAAAAACTGCCCCTGTCGCCAAGCCACAGGAATCCCCTCCGGCGAATTTGCATGTAACGACCGCACAACTTGCGAAAAAGGCGGCTCAGTCAATTGAACCTGCTCCAGAAAATTCCAGCCGGTAAAAAATGTCGATCCAAATAACCCTATCAAGGTGCCGGGTACAGTGACCACATCAGGTATCATCCGCTCATCAAAGTCAATGAATGTTGCAATCGTGAGCAAAAATAACAGGATGACCAAACTGTTGTATTGGGCCCATAATAACGCTGTGGCTTGCCCTCCAACCTCAACACTAACCCCGTCCGGAACCCCATTCCCCTGACGTAACCAGCTAAAGATACCGACGAGCACCCACGGAAAAAACAACTCAATGAGCGCAGGCCTTACCCAAAACCAACGGCCAAATTGCTGAATGTCCTCCGCTCGCTTGGACCTCAAGTACCATCCAACTACCGGGATCCGCTCAGCCCAATGAAGCTTTCCCAACTCCCCCGTTCGCTTCTGCCATGATGAAATCGCTGGGGAATAATAGGACCATCGATAAATCGCATCGTTGATCCAAAGGCTGGCAAGAATTCCAATTGCGAATAGTAACAAGAAGAGCCCAAATGGTTCAAACATCCTCTCTCCTCATCTTTAGGACCACCGCCAAGACATTGCACTCCGCTACTAGCCAGTAGCATTGTAGTCGAATTGTAAGTCGACTGGTTCTCCCTACTCCCCTTCGCTGCGTACTCTATCCTCAGTAGTCAACAAACATCCTCGGTAGTCAACAAACTACTCAGCCAGCGATACATACCATTCCACTATCTGAAAAGCCACTTCCTCTGCGGTGCGGCCCTCTACATCAATCACCCAATCAGCAGACTCCCTGTACAACGGCTCCCGTACCCTCATTACTTGCTCAATCTCGCTAACCACATCTTGTCCTGTCAAACTAGGTCGCACCTTACCCGCCCCTTGATCAAGCCCAATGCGCTCCGCAAGAGTTTTGTGCGAACACCGCAACCAAACGGTCCATCCAGCTTCGCGAAGAATGCGGCGATTCCCATCTCGAAGAATTGCTCCCCCGCCAAGCGAGACAATATGTGGCTCAAGCACAACACTTTCTTCCAAACAACGCGTTTCAACGTCGCGAAAAGAAGCTTCGCCACAACGCTGGAAAAAAGTCGAAATCGACTCTCCGAGAGAAAGCTCGATTTGGTGATCCAAATCAAGCCAAGGAAGGTGCAACGCAGAGGAAACTAGACGACCCACAGTGGTTTTTCCACTGCCCCGGTAGCCTATTAGAAATAGATGTCTGCGCGTGTTACTGCCAGTCAAGCGACTTTATCAACCTGTAGATCGCTAACTTAGCCAACAATCGAAGTGATCTTCACACGTGTGTACTTCTGACGGTGACCCGTACGTGCATCAAAGTTCTTTCGGCGACTGAACTTCTGAATGAAGACCTTCTTGCCCTGCTCAAGCCCGACAACTTCAGCCTTAACAACTGCCCCGGCGAGCGTTGGCTGACCAAGCTTCAATCCAGCATCGCTGCCAATCGCCAAAACGCGATCAAAATCCAAAGAGTCACCCGTCTCGGCTGCCTCGCGGAAGTCGATATCCAACAACAATCCTTCGGTGACTTTGTATTGACGGCCGCCGTCGCTAATGATCGCGTACATGATTTTGAAACTGATCCAAAAATGCAAATTCCAACAAATTGGGAAAATCTAGGTCGAGGAGTTTAACCTCCCCAACACTTTCCGTCGAGTCCATTTTGCTCACATCACCACCTTGCAGACAGGTTTTCCCCTAAGCAGTTCACAAGCGGATTTCCTCCGCTACATTTCAAGCATGCCAGACTTGAACCCCGCACAAGCCGATGCCGTCGCCACCCTCGGCGGCCCTCTCCTCGTCCTAGCCGGCGCTGGGACTGGAAAAACACGCGTCGTCACCTTTAGAGTAGCGAATCTAATAAAGCATAAGACCGCTCCAGACCGGATCTTGGCGGTGACCTTTACCAACAAAGCTTCTCTTGAGATGCAGGAGAGGATCGGACACCAACTGAAACTTCCGAAACGGGTAAAACGCGGCCAAAAACCCGTACCAAGACCCCAAATCGGCACATTTCATTCTCATTGCGTGCAAATCCTAAAACGCTGGACGCACGCTCTAGGGTACCCAGATAAATTCACCATCTACGACCGAAGCGACGCCGAAAGTGTCGCTCGCACCGTTCTGCGTGAAATTCGAGTCCATGAAAACACCCTCTCGCCCGCTGATTTCCTGAATATTGTCAGTCGCTGGAAGAATGCCGGTGTCCGCCCCGAACGCGCAGACTCTGCGGCTGTGAACGATCAAGAACATATCGCCGCAAGCGGATTTCGCCGCTATCAACGCGCTTTGAAGCTCCAAGCTGCATTTGATTTCGATGACTTGCTTGTCTTCGCCGAACAACTCCTGACGGAGAACGAACAAGTCCGTCTTGCGGAATCGCAACGCTACGACCATATCCTCGTCGATGAATATCAAGATACGAATGGATGCCAATACAGAATCATCAAAGCACTCGCGCAAGATCATCGCAACTTGTGCGTTGTCGGTGATGACGATCAGTCAATTTATGGATGGCGAGGCGCGGAAGTTAAACACATTCTAAATTTTCGCAAAGATTGGCCCGAAGCCAAAGTCGTACGTCTGGAAGAAAATTATCGATCTACAGACGCCATCCTAAGCATGGCAAACCGCTTGATCGTGTTCAACCGCGAACGACACGACAAAGTGCTCCGCCCGGCTCGTCCAAACGGAAAACCTCCTCGTGTTCTTCAGTTCCCCGGCGAGAATGAAGAAGCGAAAGGTGTCGTCGAAGAAATCGCGGATCGAATCAAACGAGACAAATCCGTCTCGGCGGGTGATTTTGCAATCCTCTTTCGAACCAACGAACAACCACGCCCCTTTGAAATGGAACTTCGCCGACAAAACGTACCCTATGTCATCACCGGTACTCAGTCCTTCTTCGACCGAAAGGAAGTCCGTGATTGCCTTGCCTATCTCCGATGGATCGACACGCCTGATGACGAACTCGCACTGCTGCGAGTGATCAATGTTCCACCTAGGGGGCTGGGAGCGGGAAGTGTTGACAAACTCTTGGCCCAAGCAGTCAGCACTTCGACCAGCGTCTGGAAAGTAATGAATGATCCCGCATTCGTAGGTACGCTTCCCACCGCCGCACAACGAGGGATCGAAACTCTCAAGTCACTTCAAAAACAATACAGCCAAGTATTTCACACCCAGCCGTCGGCTCCGACTGAAACAGACTCTCCTCCTTTTGCTTCAGCTGATGCAGAATTGACCACTGCTTCCGAAAACTCATACGAGTCACCTTCTGAGGATGCCGCGGGAGATGACGACGCGAGCCTCATGGCTGATGGTTTGATGAAGTTGCTCAATTCCCTGAAGTATCGGGAAGAAATCCAGCGGCTTTACAGCGACCCCGAAGAGTCCGCGATGCGAATCGCTTCGTTGGAATCCGTATTCAACGCAATCGGTCAGTACGAGTTCAGCAATACCGAACCTACTCTCGATGGATTCCTTACCTCCGTAACACTTTCGGGACGCGAGTACGGAAGCTCCAAAGAAAAGAGCCAGGGGCTTAACGCCGTTTCCCTAATGACCTATCACAGTGCGAAGGGGCTTGAATTCCCCATCGTCTACATGATCGGAATGGAAGAAGGTGTACTGCCGCATCGAAGATCAATCTCCGAGGAGCTCGACAGTGTCGATGAGGAACGTCGGCTCTGCTACGTCGGTGTCACTCGAGCTCAAGATGAACTGACCCTGACTTTGCCGCAAAGCCGATTCAAATGGGGAAAACCACGACCGACCTACCCAAGTCGATTCCTCTATGAATTGACCGGCCAAGCAGACAACCCCAATCGTGCAAAAGCTATACAAGCGGCACTGGACGACGCCAGGAAACAGCGAAAATCTCGATGAATTTCTTGTCTTTCTGATCTCAGAAGCGTACTGCACTTGCGGTCGAATGCCCTGATGGCCTACAAGCCAGTTGCCAAGGTCTTTTCATTCAAGGCAGGAGCCGATTCCCTTCCATGGCCAATTTCAAGTCCCCTACAAATACGGCGAAGAAGCCGACCAGGACAATTGATAAGTCCACCGCGCAGCGGATCGCTGAGACTATCCTGCTTTTTGCCCCGGCCCCCATTCGCGCTATCGCTTCGACTCCCCTTGGCTCTAAAATATTCCTTACCGTTTTAACCGGACTTCTTACCACCGGTGCTCTATCCGTCGATTGGGAAGGGGGTGTTCCAAAAATCCAATGGAACCGAGAAAAACTCCCCGATGCCAAAGAACAAGTCACGCAAGACTTGCACCAACAAGGGATTCAGTGGCAACAGACATCGAACGGTCCTGCTGTCAATTACAACGGGCAACAATATCCAGTCACCGTTCAAAGCCTACCAGGCTACCAACAACAAGATCATCGATATCCCCAACATCAAGTGCCTCAGCAAGGCGTTCCGCAACAGGGTGTTCCGCAACAGGGGCAATGGTATCCGCAACCTCAACTAAACCTTCCACCGCCCCCCAACGGTGGATTCTATCCGCCAGCACCGCAACAACAGGTGCCCCCAAATCCTTACGCCCCTCAACCTGGCTATGTACTGCCACCCGGTTACGCTCCTGCACCAGGCTATGCCGCACCTCCAGGTTTTTCTGCTCCGCCGGGATACTCCGCCCCGCCCGGCGCCTACTCAGCCGGTCCAGGCCCGGTATATCCTCCAGGATACGTCCGCTAGTCGCGATATGTACTCCCATTTCTTTGACCCGTAACCAGGAACCCTTCTGGTTTTTATGAGTTAAAATCTTCACTCGCGCCATAGATGTTCCCTCGAACATCTCGCTCGCTACAAACATTGCTCCGCTACCTAAAGGACGCTCCCATGAAGGGATCGCCCCGACAAACTGGTTTGTCCGCAGTCACCATTGCTACGCTTGGAATGGCGATATTGGGCTTGCTCGCCCTGATTTGGACTCTGGCTCGCAATTCGCCGAGTTTCAATTCAAAGCAACCCGTTGGCGTCGAGCCGTCGATGTCGTCGAATGGGTCAAGCCTCCAAGATAACCACCCGAAGTCAAAGGAGTTGGACCTAGTCGCACTGAAAAAACTGCTCGATTCACATCTCGATCGCACCCAATCCCAAGTCGATGCACTTGAAGAACTCGGCTACCCGTCCATCGATGCACTCTTCGCTCGCGCATTCACTCAAGTCCACTCCTACTCCGAAACATGCTTGAGCTGGTCGAGCAAGTGGCGTTTCATACGTGATCGCTTGCCATGGAACGACGGCACCGAACACGAACGTTTCCTCAAACAAAAGTTCGAAGAACAACTTCTCTCACCCACGGACCTAGAACTCGCTATCCGACAAGCTGTCCTCGAACGCTTCGGCAAAGTAAAAGACTTAGAAAATCAAATGCTCCTCAGCATGCGAGCAGACATCGCCGACTTGCCCGAATACGCCGCTATCAAAACAACTTCCGATGAAGACCTCGCCTCCGAATTTCAAGCTGCCTTGCGGTCGGCCGCAGAAACAGTTTCCGATGACCTCTCGTCAGATATCGAAAGCCAACTCGTCTCCCTCGTCGCCGGCGAAGTCCTTGCGCAAGTTGCGGTCCGACTCGGAGTTTCTGCAGGGCTCCTAGGAACCGGCGCCGCATCTGGTTGGGCCACTTTCGGAATCGGTCTCCTCGCTGCCATCGTCGTCGACCAAATCGTCTCTCGCCTCTGGGATTACTTCGCCTCCCCCGAACTAGAACTCTCCATCGAACTCTCCAAAAGCCTGTCCCAACTAAAAAAGTTGATTTGCCAAGGAGACTCCGAAACAATAGGGTTAGACGGACAGCTAAATCAATGGTCTCTCCAACGCGCAAACCTTCGCAAACAAGCTATCTACTCCCTTTTTAATCTCCCCACAGAAACACAGCCGACTTCAGAACAAAACGCTGCTCCCTAAGCTCTTCTCTATCCAATAAAACACCTAAGCAAACTACCGCAAAGTCCCCCCTATGAATTCTCAAAACCCTTGCACTGCGAATCGCTTTTTTGCAACGATCTTCATCGGCTCGTGCCTAACGCTTTTCCCGTGCAATGCCGCCGCCCAAGGCAAACTCGGCATCGCCAAAGAAGTTGTCGAACAACTTGCAAAGAAATTTTCTAAAGAAGTGTCCGAGGAGGGTGTCGAGAAACTCACCGCCAAAGTTCAATCCGTCCTCGCACGGACCGGCGACGAAGGAATCGAAGCGATCGAAAAAGTGGGCCCGCGCGCTGTCAACTTGCTCGAATCCAGTGGCGACGAAATCGCTTCTGCAGCAAAACTGCTTGCAAAACACGGTGATGAAGCCATCGAAGTACTCGATTCCCCCGTTCGTCGCGGCCTACTTGCTACCCTCGGCGATGATGCTGGAGAAGCACTTGTCAAACACGGTGTGGTAGCCGAGAAAGTTCTAACCGCAAGTGGCGCCCCCGCCGCACGCGCGCTGACAAACCTCTCTTCACAAAACGCTCGCCGACTGGTCATGCTTTCCGACGATGCCGCTACCGCAAAAATCGCTTCCAATCCCGATGTCATGGGTGTACTGTCGCGTTACGGCGACAAAGCCATGGACTTCATTTGGCGCAATAAACTCGCACTCTCCACGGCATCGGTTCTCGCTGCTTTTATCGCAAACCCGGAACCCTTCCTCGATGGAACCCTTCAACTTGCTGAAACTGGCCTAGAAACCATCTCCACCAATGTCGCCAAACCAATCGCCGAAAAAATTGGCGCTAACACTCAGTGGACTCTCGTCCTGATCGTTGCCACCCTCTGCGCTGCAATACTCTTTGCTTGGAGATCTCTACGGAAACCCAACAAGCCACCTGCTCAGTCCTCAAATTAAAAGGCAGCAAGACTCGGTCTATCTCAGCAACTCCCTACCGCTCGCGACAAGGGGGCGCACCCCTGCCGATTTAGCGAAATCTCTTTCCGTATCAAGGACATAAAAAGTAGAACAACATCCGAAGCCCAACTGCTTCCACTTACTCGTAAATCGGAAAGTAACATCCGAATGCTTGTTCACAAAAAACACCAGGATCGTTGAAACGCTGCCCCCGATCCAGTGCCGCAATCGCATTCATCTGAGCTTCGCTTAACGCAAAATCGAACAACGAGATGTTTTCCTTTAATCGCTCAAGCTTTTCCGTTTTTGGGATCACGGCAGTTCCACGCTGTACGCCCCACCGTAAAACGACTTGAGCCGGCGTTCTCTGTACCGCCTCGGCAATCTCCAATACACTCGGCTGCAATAACACCGAATCACTCGCTTGGGCCATCCCTAATGGAACATACGACGGTGCACCCAACGGAGAAAAGGCTGTCACCGCGATTTCTTCGCTTTCGCAATAACGTATTAACTTCGGCTGAACCAAATAAGGATGGGACTCGATCTGGAGCACCGAAGGTCGCTTTGATGCCGTCGATAACAAATCGCGAATCAACGATACACCAAAATTGCTAACTCCAATGCTTCGCACCAACCCAGCCTCCACCAATCGCTCCATCGCTCCCCAAGTCTCGGCGATTGGAACACTATCGGGAATCATTTTCGGAGACTCCGCCTGAGGATCGAAAAACCAGCCAGCGGGATATCGATGCTCGAAGGGAACATAGGCCAAAGCAATCGGGAAGTGAATCAAATAAAGATCTAAATGATCAACTTGAAGATCCCGCAAAGTTCTCTCGCAAGCTCTCCGAACATGCGAAGCTCGATGATAGGTATTCCAGAGCTTGCTGGTTATCCACAAATCGTCTCGGCCACATAACCGGTCCCCCAGCACCCTGGAAATCCCCTGCCCAACCTCCGGTTCGTTCCCATAGTCCGCTGCACAATCCAAATGCCGGTACCCCAACCGGACTGCGTCGTAAGTCATCTGTGCAGTGCTCGCATTAGGAATCTTCCAAAACCCAAGTCCCACACTCGGTATTGAACGGTGAGCATTCGGTGCACAGATCAATTCATTCGACGCTGTCTTCATAATCTAACGACCTTTCTCACAACGATTCAAAACAGGTACTTCCCGAAGCAATTCAGCGAAAAACTTGCAAGGCAACTTCGGAAAAACGGCCAAGCAGTATTGCCTAGCAAGGGGGAGTAGTGCAAGCTACATGCCGACGGATTAACGACAGTTTTCTTGAGATTTGGGCGGAGAGAATCCTACAGTGAAAGTTACATTGCGAGCAACTTACTTGGTCAAGCTACTTCATTCTGCTAAAGGGTTCGCCCTCAGCGCTGCTTGCTTGACAACAATCGTCGCCCCACTCGGATGCTCTTCGGAAAAACCAGCCGAAGAAATCAGCTCTGCAACCAGTGGATTCCGCCCCGCTGATGCCCCTGCTACCCCCAAAAATTCAACAGCCTTAAACACAACCGACAAACAGCCGAACACCTTGCCCTCGCAAACCAACTCTGCACCTAGCGGTATTGCCGGCGGAGCACCTAGTGTTCCCTCACTCCCCTCCTTTACGCCTGGCCAAGTCGATCCCGCTCTGGCTGAAAAAAGCTACATGACGTTGAAGATGATCCAAGCCGATAAACCGGAAGCTTGGCTCGCCTTCCTCGGCAGCATCGATCGAGCAATGCGAGAACTCCAAACCGACGCAGGACAACGTTTGGTAAACACCGACACAGTGCTCAGCCGCGGCATGGAACTCGCCCGGATGAAACAATCAGCCGCCGACTCCCTACGAGCCGTCGCCGCCTCCGAAGACCAAACGGCGAAAAGCTGGATCGGAAAGCTCGAAGCCCTCGCGCAAATGGCTGCCTTCAAGGATGTCCCATCCGCTGACGAGCTTCGAAATCTCTCCAAACAACTCAGTACCAACGAAGACGCTAAAGTCGCCGGCCTAGCAAGACGCTTGCAACTGATGACTACTGTCATCGATTTTCAAAACCAAGCTGCGAGCACCGAACAAGTCATCAGCTTGGCGAAAGACCTGCTTGAAAAAGCTGATTCAAACGACGCCACCTTGTTTATGGCAGTCGCACAGGCCGCAAAAGCTCTCGATGGTGCCGCGGCAACAGGTCCCGCGGCCACAGAACCGTCTGCACCAAAAGATCCAAACGCCCTCGCATGCGATGAACTCGTCAATACGATCGAAGCGAAATACCGCGATGTGCCAAATCCAAATCTCGGCATGAGCGCTTGGCAAATGAAAATCCAACGCCTTCCGGATTTCGAATCCTACTTGACCATTCTCGATACACGCCAAGCCATGGCTGCCGATCCCGCAGCTCTAACCGCTAGCGCAAAGAGCCTCATGGAAAAGATCCCGTCCCCTTGGACTGCCATGGCACTCGGCCAATGCGCCAACCAATTTGAATACTCCGGTAATCTCGATGTAGCCAAAGGATTGCTCGATATCGCCGCTACGCAACTTGAATCGACGAAAACTCCAGAACTGAAAGAGCAAATTGAACTAGCGGTCAAAGGATACAAAACCCGCACCGAAACCATCGGGAAGCCACTGGACCTTTCCGCTCTAGTCGATACTCAAGGCAAGCCATTCGACCCAGCGAAATACGAAGGCAAGGTAGTGCTGGTCGACTTCTGGGCGACCTGGTGCGCTCCATGCATCCAAGAAATCCCAAATATCAAAAAAGTCTATGACGAAAAGCATGCTGAAGGTTTCGAAGTCGTCGCAATCAACCTCGATGACCAACGCTCGGATCTCGAATCCTTCCTCGCGCAACAACCAACACCTTGGTCTGTTTACGTCAGCAGCGATCCAACAAAGTCCGGGATGAAAACTCCCTTGGCTGAAGACCTCGCCGTCTCCGCAATCCCGTTTACATTATTGATCGGTCGGGACGGAAAAGTTGCAGCAATCCACGTGCGAGGAAAAGCAATCGAAACTAAAGTCAACGAACTGCTCTCCGCAAGATAAACACTAATGCAAGATAATCCCTAATGCCGGTCATGCACCAAAGAGATTACCATGGGGCCGTTTTGGATCTTCTTAATTATTGTCGCTATCTCTATTATCTCGCAAATCGCTACGAGTTTGGCGGATAAACAACGAGTAGCTGCGTTGCTCAAGGCGATCAACGATGCCGGCTTCGATGCCACCAACAACCTCCCCGAAATTGATGCAGAACGATACTTCGGTTTCGAACTTTCCAGAAAAGGGCGACTCACTCCCGTCCATCTAGCCATTGTCGTCGAAACCGATACCACACGAGTCACCGTTTTTGAACAACGTATCGTGGTCGGATCAGGAAAAAATAAGGCATCGAAGAAATTCGTGGGAACCTTGATTCACGACGCTCGTGTACAAGCCCCTGCTATCACAGTGACCACCCGGCAATTCCTCGCAACATTTTCGAAGTTTCTAGGAGTTACTTACATCGAGTTCGACGAAAAAACTCCATTCGACGAACGATATGCTGTAAGAGGAAAACCCATCGAAGCTGTGAAGGCATACCTCACCACGACAAGGCGGGCCGAACTTGCGAACTTGCAGCTCCAAGAATTTGGGTTCAAGCAGAGTACTCTTCTGATCATTGAGTGGGACAAAAAAGTCACAGTCGATAACTACCAAGACTCAATCCGTAAGGGACTGGAATTGCTCGCCGTTGCACGCTCTTAGTTGCACAGATGCACCGCCGCAACAATCGCTTGCGCCATACCCGCCGAATCCGCGATCCCTTTCCAAGCAATATCATGAGCCGTTCCGTGCGCAACGCTCGTTCGCACAATGGGCAATCCCAGCGTAATATTGACGGCTTCAAACATATCTAACAACTTCAAAGCGATATGCCCCTGGTCGTGATACATCGCGACCACTGCATCGAATTCGCCGCGCGCCGCTCTAGGCATCAAAGTATCGACAGCCCAAGGCCCCGAGGCGTTGATCCCAGCATCTCTCGCATGCGCCACCGCTGGAGCAATAATCTCGATCTCTTCGCGTCCAAATCGCCCTGATTCCCCTGCATGGGGATTCAGAGCCGTGACTGCAATTCGAGGCCTGCGATCGATCTCCGATGACATGAGCTTGGAAAAGTAACTCTCCGTCATCTGGATCGTACGCAGAACACTTTCCTCGGTGATCCACTGAAAAATTTCTCGCAAAGCCATGTGCAATGTAACGTGAATCACTCCCAATCCAAAGGGGCCGCCGTGATTAGGCTTTCCAGGGGGGAGATACAACATCATCGCAGTATTCTCTACTCCGCACAGATGCGCCAGCAACTCGGTATGACCTGGCCAATGGTGCCCAGCTAGCTCCATCCCCTTTTTCTGCAACGGGGCTGTTACCATCGCCGCTAACCGACCTGCACGACATAGCTCAGTAGCACGCAACAAACAATCATACGCAGCTTGTCCACCGCGCGCATCGATGCAACCATCCCGCGCAGACTCGCTTTCCCCATTCGCTGCCTGTAAACACGCTATTCGTTTCGGTATGCCGTCACAAGTTGAAGACGATAAACCAATTACCGTTTCGACTTGCTCCCAATTTTCACAAGTTTCAAACGTTAAATCAACTTGCATTATTCGGGCTGCGCGCTGCAAGATCGATGCTCTACCGATGACCACCGGTGTCCATGGCACTGAACCAAGTCTCTGAGATAACGCTGGGCTCCCAAGAGCCCCTGCGATTACTTCTGGGCCGATTCCTGTCGGGTCGCCCATCGTGATCCCAATGCATCGCTGAACTTTGGAGATGGTCATGTTCTCTCGCTGATAACCTATTCGAAAATCGAGCTTATCGAGATCCAAGAACCCGCTCAATCGCGCGGTCCAATTCGCCAACTCTCGTGGCTCCTAACCAAGTCTCCACAACTTTCATCTCCTTGTCGAGCAACATCGTCATCGGATAGAGGAATCCTTGTCGCCCTATCATATTGGCAACCTGAACCCTGGAATACATCACAGGATCAGAATACACAGGCATATCCCCTCCTACACCCTGTAAAAAATACTTGGTGTCAAATTCCAACTCTTCGAGATTCTCTGGCACCGTTTGGCCACAAGAAATACTGAGAACGACTAAACGTGGGTCATCTTTGTACTTTCGCTGCAGTTTGATTACCTCCGGATACTCCGACATACATGGAGGACACCATGTCCCCCAGAAATGTATCAACTTGTATTCACCCCTTGCCATGGCTACGGATGCAGATTCATCCGTGTTCAGCAATGGCTTAAAGTCCAACTCGCCGACCTTCTGGCCAACCAGCTTATTTCGTTCTCTGCCCAAGAAAATCAAACCACTGATCCCCAAAAGCATAAAGAGCGCTGCGTACAGCAAATACCGATATGCGCTCACAGATCCACTCGCTGCGCCTTGAACCTTTTCCTCCGTTCCCCCGAAAGGAATCGCCGAGTTTTGATCGTTTTGTGTGTCGCCAGATGCTTCCATGTTTTCTAACCGTAGTTTGTGGATTCATAGGTAAGGAAACCAAAAAATTCTCCCCAGACGACCGTATGATAGCCTCACCGACGTCTTCGGCTAGGGTTTTCATTGGAACTTGATTCCCTATGAATCTCTGCGACAATTGCTTCAATCGACCGTCAGCATGCAAGAAAAACCGGATAATTCGATAGCTACCGGAAAAGGACACGGAGAACACGGACAATGCGATGCCCCTTTTGCGGAAATGACAATGACGGCGTAAAAGACTCACGTAACGTTGAAGACGGCCGTGCCATTCGCCGCCGACGTTACTGTAATCACTGCCAACGGCGCTTCACGACCTATGAACGGGTCGAAGGTCTACTACAAGTCCGTAAACGGGACGGAACTTGCCAAGACTTTAGCCGCGCAAAAATCGAACGTGGCCTTTCACAAGCTTGCTGGAAACGAAAAATCAAACCCGAAGACATCCAGCAGATGGCCATCGAGATCGAAGTCCATGTGCTAGATCACTACGAAAGAGAAGTGACCTCCGAAGACATCGGAAACCTCTGTATGCAACGACTCCGTAGCTTCGACGAAGTCGCGTTTGTTCGCTTCGCAAGTGTCTACCGTAGCTTTCGCGACGCCCAAGACTTCGTCAAGGAACTTTCCCCCATCCTCCCGGCCCATCCCAGTAGTCCCAGAGCAGAGGGTGATGATCCATCACGGACTACTCGAAACCCCAATCCTCGCCCACCGAAATCCCCACGGTAATACATATGCCGAAAAAAATATGCGATTAGAGGTCGGTGAAAAACATTCAGGCAACCAAGTTGCGGTCTACCAAAGTCGACGCGCCATCGGATCCCGGTCATATTGCCTTCGAAGAATCGAATCCGGCTCCTGACGCAACTGCATTCGATAAAACAACGCTGCTACCACACCTGCCACAAATCCCCCAACGTGCGCCAAATACGCGACCCCTCCGGCGCTCGCCGTAGTCGAAGCAATTGATCCAAAGGAACTGAACAATTGCATTGCAATCCACAATCCCAGCACATAGATCGCTGGGATCGTAATGATGTGATACAAAAATACGGCATTCACACGGTTGTGTGGAAATAACACCAAATAAGCTCCCATAACCCCCGCGATTGCCCCGGAAGCTCCAAGATTCGGAATCACACTCTCCGGCGACATCGCAATCTGAGCGAAACTCGCAACGATCCCCGAAATCAAGTAAAAGGCTAAAAACCACTTGTGTCCAAAACGATGCTCAACGTTGTTTCCGAAAATCCACAAGTAAAGCATGTTGCCAGCGATATGGCCCAATCCTCCATGCATGAACATCGACGAAAGCAAGGTTAGCCATATCGGAGTAGGACCGGGTGCCTGTGGAATCTCTACCCGCTCCTCTCGACCACCAGATATCGGAGAATTCACCACAATTTCTTGTGGCTCTACCAAATCCACCCCCGATGTTATCTCTTTGGGGATCACACTCCAACCATACGTAAACTCAGGATTAGAAAGCTGAACAAAAAACAACAAGATGTTCGCCGCCAAAAGCGTATACGTAATGTACGGAACGATCGACACGTCGCGGTCGTCATCGCTGATAGGAAAAAGCATCACTAGCCTCAGGCGAGAAATGAAACGTCACATGAACCGAATCTACAACCTGCAAACACCTAGACTCAGGGTAGCCTAGTCATTTGCAATTCGCAAGTTCGGTCAAGCGTCCGCGAACCTGTCCACGGACGCTTAGATGCTCTCACCACTAGCTTCTAATCCGCGAAAATACGTCGTTAAGTCCGACCCACTGAGGATTTCTACGCACTGCTTGCGATCGGATTTATTCTTTTGAAACCATGTCGTTACCAATCCCAACGACTCATAACTACGTGAGAACGACACGCTAATATCCACTTTGTCACTACCGCCGTACCAGCGGGAAATCGAATGATATATTTGTTCTTTCCAATCCGAATTTCCACCACTACACCTTGGGTTCGCTACTGCGTACTCAACTCCACCACTCCGCAACAGATACAAAATCCCATGCTTGGGAAACCTCGCATTTCCAGTCGCAGGTACATGAAAAAGGGTGGGAGGATTATGCGTCGCTCGCTCCATCAGAGCTAACTTACCCTGCAACCAACGCAACACCTTTGCATCCTGCTGCAAACGCTCCGCCCTCTCAAACTGCAGCCGCTCCACAGCACACTGCATCTGCCTGAGCAACTCCTCATGCACCGCTCCTGATTCTCCATGCATCCAAGCCTTCGCGCGCGACTCCTGCTCTTGATACCTCGCACGCGATGTCTCCGCCAAACACGGTGCTAGACAATTCCCCAACTCCGATCGCAAACAACCTGCTCGAGCTGGAATATCAAAAAGCGATAACTGGTTTGAAAACAGCATCTTCGTCTTCGCAGAACAATCCCGCAGCAAAAAGTACCGATTCAGTATTTCGACCGCTCGATATAACTTCGATGATCCATAAAAAGGCCCTCGGCTAATCGTCGCTCGTGTGTCCCATTGCCGCGAGACGTAAAACGATTCAGCCGGACCACGACCTATATTCAAATAGGCTGGCTGACTGCGATTCGGCATCCCCACGACATTCAAACGCGGTTGCCATGTCCTTATCAAAGCCTGCTCGCGCAGCAATGCTGCAAACTCGCTTGGCTGCAATTCCCATACGATCGATCTCGCATGCTGAATGATCTGACCAGCCTTCTCGTCTGTCGCACCAGGCAAGAAGTAACTCATCAACCTAGAACGCAAAGCCTTGCTCTTACCTACGTAGATCAATCGATTCAAACTATCGAGAATTCCATACACTCCAGGACTGTAAGGAATGTACTTCTGCACTAAACCCTTCAGCTCCTTTTTGCGATCAGAATGCGTCTGCCCCTTGCCAGCCTCTCCTGTAAACGGAGCCGACGAACTCGTCGCGTCAATGCGACACAGTGTCGGAGCATAGGGGCGTAACGATGGATCACTGAACAACGGATCCTGCCCGAAATCCTCAAACGATTCTGTCCAACGCATCGAGTTCATACCGGTGTTCAAACGACCGGATGTACCCACCTCCTCCATCATCGGTACCCCCAAGTACGCAATTTCGACTTTTGCGAACCCGTTGGGTTACGCATCCAACCGATTACGAAATCGTTTCATTACAAAATCGTTTCGTTACAAACCTGTTCATTCAAGATGAACAGCGAAACACGAACGCTAAGCATGGGTTCGATTTCTGCACGGAACGTCCTGACAACTTAAAGTCCTCGCAAATCAGCGACGGGCTTAAGTGTAGCGAACGGAACACGCCAAGCAAACTAGGAGTACTGTGAGTGAAAGCTACGGAATTTCCCGTAACAAGGTGGTTCGAAAAAGAGTCCCATGGCGTACTTTTTCCCTTCGCTATCCTTGCAATCATCAGCACTGTCCTTCTTCTTTCTCCTGCTTGGCTTGCCGATGCAAAATCTAAAGAACGGCTAAGTCGTTTCGAAGCCTTCTCCAGTTCCCAGCCTAACATTGCAACAACGACAAATGTAGAAACACTCTTGGTCAATGCGAATAGCTTCGTATTCCGCAATACAATTCACGACGTCACCCGACAAATTACCCCTATGGAAAACTGGATTCAATGGATGGCTGGCCAGTTCTACTCTCCTTTACTCCGAACTCAAAACCCTAAACTTCTTGCTTCCGTCGGACGCGGCGATTGCTCCGAAAGAGCCGCCGTCCTGCAGTGGTTGTTGCAACGTAACGGTGTCTCCTCCAGATTCGTCGGACTAGGTGGCCACGTCGTCCTCGAAGCCCGAAACGAAGGGAAGCTCTGGACGCTTGATCCAGATTACGGTCTGGTCTTCCCCCTTGCAGTTCAAGCACTCAGCAGAGAAGCATCCCTCCCACTACGAATGAGCCTGTTACAAGCCGGAGTCGATCCGAAAAGCACCCTGAACTATGAGGCGATCCTCTCTACCACGCACGACAATGTCTATCTCCCCTGGGACACCCCACTGAGCCCTCGCTTGAGGGCCTTCGAAGAACTTTGCGAATGGTTGCTATGGTGCTCACCCATTGTTGCTTGGACCGCTATCCTCGCCCTTGGACGTCCCCGCTGAGCACAAGCCAGTCCAATTACCGGCCAGTTCAGCTCACAAAGACCACTTCCAACCTACTCTTATCAGGATTAGGATTCTTGCTAGTGCTCAAGTCCCTAATGTCACTTCGAGAGGTTGCAATGCGTCAACAACAAAGAATCTACACCCGTTGGGCCAACAAAATGCAAAGATTGTCCCTGTCCGCAAGCCTAGTTCTTGGAACATCCCTCGTTGCTTGTCCATCGCACCTGGCGCTAGCCCAGGACGTCAGCGATTCAAAGAAAATCCAAGTCTCCGGGATCGAACTCGAAAACTTCAGCAAAACCCTCGGCCCCGGCGATGACTTCTTCCGTTATGTCAATGAGAAGTGGCTCGACAACACGGATATTCCACCCGATCAGTCCAATTACGGCGCATTCACGATCCTCGCAATCGAAACCAATGCTGCCATTCGTACCATCATCGAAGAAGCCAGCAAGTCAGAGAATCCTTCCGCAATCGCTAAGCAAGTTGGGGACTTTTACAAGTCCTACACAAATATTGAGTCCCGCAATCAAGCTGGCGTCGCTCCAATCCAGCCATGGCTCAACAAAATCAAATCGATATCCACAAGCAAAGATGTCATCCGCATCGCTGGAGAACTTTCCATCGTAGGAATCCCCAGTTTCTTCGGAGCAGGTATCGATGTCGATGAAAAACGCTCAGATCAATACGCCGTGTATATCGGACAAGATGGAACCACCCTGCCGGATCGCGATTACTACCTCGATAACGACGAAGAACTCGTAGCACGCCGAGAAAAGTACGTTCAGTACATCGAAGAGATGCTCAAGCAGATCGGATGGGACAACCCCAAAGTTTACGCGGAGGGTATCCTTGCGTTAGAAACCAAATTCGCCGCTGCTCAATGGGACAAAGTCTCTCTGCGTGACCCGGTAAAACGCTATAACAAGCTCAGCATATCCGACTTCGTCGCAAAGAATAAAGGGATTGAATGGAAAGACTACGCGGCCTCCGTTGGGCTCGCAGATGTACAAGAAGTCATCGTTGGACAACCAAGCTTCTTTGAAGCCGCCCAAGAAACGCTTGCGCAATCCGATGTGGACGTGCTCAAAGCCTATCTTGCCTTCCAGACCATCAACACGTTCGCTCCTGTGATGACGGAGAAACTGGAAAAGCTCCATTTCAATTTCCATGACACCGTACTCAGTGGTGTCGAAGAACAAGAACCTCTTTGGCGTCGAGGTGTCGATGCTTGCAACGCCATGCTCGGAATGCCCATAGGTAAACTGTACGTAGAAAAACACTTCTCTCCGCGCGCGAAAGAACGCATGAACGAACTTGTCGGCAATCTCATGAAAGCCTTCGAGAAGAGAATCGATGCACTCGAGTGGATGGGAAATGGAACAAAAGCCCAAGCAAAGGAAAAGCTTAAGCTATTTACTCCGAAGATCGGTTATCCTGACAAATGGAAAGACTATTCCAGCGTGAAAATCGATCCGAATGATGTTGTAGGTAACATCGCTCGAATTGCCGAATTCGAACACCGGTATGCATTGAATAAATTGGGCAAACCGATCGATCGCACCGAGTGGTTCATGCCACCCCAAACAGTCAATGCGTACTATAACCCTTCGATGAACGAAATTGTCTTTCCCGCCGCAATCTTACAACCCCCATTTTTCAATCTAGATGCAGATGATGCTGTCAACTACGGCGGAATTGGAGCGGTCATCGGCCATGAGATCAGCCACGGATTCGACGATTCTGGTAGCAAATACGACGGGCGTGGAAATCTTAGAAATTGGTGGACCGATCGAGACGAGCAAGAATTCGTAAAACGCTCCGAGCAACTCGTTTCTCAATACGATGCTTATGAACCTCTCCCAGGTGTTCGACTAAACGGAAAATTCACTCTCGGTGAAAATATCGGAGACCTCGGCGGACTTAGCGTCGCTTACACCGCATACAAACTCTCACTCAACGGACAACCCTCACCAAAAATCGACGAAATGTCAGGTGAGCAACGCTTCTTCGTCGGTTGGGCTCAAGTTTGGCGCAGAAAATATCGCGAGGCGGAAATGCGCAAGCGGGTGAAAACCGATCCGCACTCTCCCAGCCAATTCCGTTGTAATGGAATCGTCTCCAACCTAGATGGGTTTTACGAAGCTTTTGATGTCAAACCAAATGCTCCAATGTTCCTACCAGTCGAAAAACGGGTTCGCATCTGGTAACTGCGAGGTCATTGGAGTTTTTTGCTCCTAAGCTGCGTCTGTACGCTCCGTAGACGACGTTTTACCGTCGTTGTGATTTCCTGTAATCATCTTCCCGTCGGCCGCCATACGCGAGCCGACGAAATGCGAAGGCATTGGCAAAGTCGAAGAATGTTGATTCGCTTCCTCCCGCCTCCTGCGTGCTACTTCTGAACTACGCTTCCACAACTGAGCAATCTCACCTAGCAAGCTTACCTTCACCGTTTCACGGTAAATGCTGTCAGCAGGTAAATCCGCCATCAACCTGCGGTGTGCCAAACCCAAATTATGGTAAGGCATCCCGGGAAACAAATGATGCGTGGCGTGATAACGAGTACCAGTCGGGCCCCACAATTCAGTGATCCATGGACGATAAGGGTAGTCGCAAGAATCAAGCAGTTGCTGTTCAAAGGTTAACTCCGACCCAGGTCCCGTCCATCGATGTGCACCTAGCGTTCGGATGTTGTTCATAAAGATCATCCCAATACCGACAAAGTATGCTTGGATCCACAACGGATCTAACCAAGTCTTTGCAACAAGCGGTCCATGAAGAAACAACCCCAAACAAACCAAGAAGCAAGCTACCTCCTGAATGATCATGATCCGGTAAACACGCTTGCCCGCCTCGGGGCGCTTGTACGTGACGTCCATCACCATCGTCGAGGCATGGGTGAAGGTCCAACGCCTACAAGAAGGAAATAGCCAACAAATCGGCGATAGAACCGCAAAGCGCAAATATCCAACAATTGGCGTAACCAAGACCCCAAGCATGTATAGCACGATCGCGCTAGGTGGTTGATGACTCAAATTCAAATACTCACCATCCTCCTCCGTGCCATAAGACTTGCGTCGATGATGGTCCACGTGCGGATAGTATGTAAAAGACGGTATCAAAAATGGAAATCCACAAAGGACATTCCAAGCCACGCGAAATGCCGTCCACCCTTCTTTGGGCAAATGCACCAACTCGTGCGTAAACATAGCCGCACGCAGAAATAGCAAGATCGTTGCCGTGTAGAAAACTCCCTTGAGCGTCCACCAAGCCACCGCGCTCTCACCAGCCAGAACATCGGGCAAATGGAGCGTCGCCGAAAAACAAGCATGACCCGCTAGGATTGTTACCAAAAAATCGGTCCAGTAAACCCAAGGAATCGGAGACTGCAAGTCTCCGACAATCTGCTTGGCCTGTTTCATCGAGAAACGACGAGTCTCAAGCGAAGTCTCCATGATGTTTCTTCCGCGTTTTGCTAGCTATGGATGGTTGATAGGACGAAGTCCAAGTTTCCTTTCTTGGTGCGATAGGCCCCTCTCGCGAGGTTCATCATGCAATTTCGGTCTAATGGCTCTCGTTTCTTGGACTCCAAACGTACCTCCAGCCCGTAAATCGAGAAGAACCCGTACGACCGCGCGGAATAACCGCTAAGCTTTCTCTGGCTTACCGGCTTCCCTCCCAAAGGATAGCCAGATGGCAAGTTCCAGCGTACTTCGCGAAACCGCCAATTCAATCACTTTTTTCGGTACCGGCGACTCTTCAAGCTTGCGGCTTTGGACACCGTAGCGAAACGGACTCCAACATCGTTTCTTGCAACCGTCCATTGCTCGCGCATAACGTGCTCGTACGGTCCATCGGCAACGGATTTCCTAGACAATCTGTCACCTTGCCACCCGCTTCCTCCAATAGAATCGAACCCGCCGCGTAATCCCACGGACTTAACCGATACTCAAAAAAAGCGTCAAACCAACCGCCGGCCACGTAAGCCAAATCCAAGGCAGCGGCACCACATCGTCGAATCCCGTGAATCTGCTGACGGAATAAATCACCAAGAGTGTCGAGTGTCGCCTGCATCATGCTGTCTCGGTCATAGTAAAAACCGCATGCTACCATCGCTTGATCGAGCACCTGCGATTCGCTCACTCGCATCCTCTCACCGTTAAACCAAGCCCCCTCGCCCTTCGCTGCGATATACCAATCCCCAGTTGCAGGCGAAGTGACAATCCCCAATACTCCCCTCCCTTTTTCGTAGTACCCAATCGATACCGCAAAATGAGGTATACCGTGAATGAAGTTATTCGTCCCATCCAGCGGATCAATGATCCAACAACTCGCCGCATCCGCTCGATCATGATGCGACTCCTCTGACAGAATCGCATGCTGCGGATAGGCGTCCCTCAACACATTGACAATCGCCGATTCTGCAGCCAAATCAGCGTCGCTCACATAGTTTGCAATTCCTTTGGTTCGTACTTCCAAAGGGCGGCGGAAGTAATCCAATAAAGCCAAGGAACCAGCGTAGGCGGCTTCGATAGCTACATGGGAAAAAGCAACCTTTAACTTGCCTCGGGAACGGTGTTTGTTTGTCTGTAGATATTCTCGGATCATAACATGGATGTTCTGCTAGTTGTTTGATTGTGGCTGGCTCCGCGTTTCATTCCCGCCTCCAAGCCTTGAGAAAGGCTAAGCATTCGCGCGGTAACGCATGTACCATAATAGTCCGACCAAAGTCTTTGCGTCAGCGATTTGTCCATCTCGAAGCAATCGGTCAATTTCAGACCAACTCAATAAACGATTGCTGATCTGCTCCCCTTGCTCCAAAGCCGTCTGACCCTCATTAAGCTCTGTCGCTAAAAACAAATGCATTTTCTCATCGAGGATTCCGGGTGACATCGCGAATGTATGAAGTGGAACCATCTTTCCCGCACTATACCCCGTCTCCTCACGCAACTCTTCGTGCGCCAGTTCCAACGCTGAAATTCCTTTGTCCATCGTCCCTGCCGGCAACTCCAAATGCCAGCGATCGATCGCAATGCGATACGTATGAATCATGCATACCCGACCATCCGGTAACACCGGTAGTATCACCACTGCACCCGGATGCCGCACAATGTGTCGCTCCAGCTTCTGGCCGTCAGGCAATTCTTCGAAAACTTGCTCGACATCAAACCGTCTCGCACGAAAGAGTACCTTGCCTTTGCGAGCTGCCATCCTAATCCCCCAGTAACCTACCTCTGATTATCGATCAACTATCCAGCCATGCCGCGATAAGAATCCCCATGAACATCGTCACTCGCATCCGCCACCAAGCTACGAAACTGCATCAGAAATGCGTCCTCGGTGGAATCCTCGTAGAAATTCCTTAAGACACCCGTAGCTCTAAACCCAAGACTCCTGAAGAATAATTGAGCCGCAAGATTCGTTTCTCGCACCTCCAAGATAATCCGATTACGTCGCTGATACGCTAGCTTGGATACTAGCTTCTGTACCATCGCACTCCCAACAGACTGCCTCCGGTAGTCCGGATGAACAGCAAACGACAATACATGAATGCGGGACTTCTGCAATTCGTAAATCATGAACCCAACAACCTGCTCCGCATACTCCGCTACCATCCCGATGCAATCGCGTTGACGCAAACAACGCACAAACTCGTCTTCAGTCCAAGGAAACTCAAAACTCGACGACTCAATTCCCAAGACAGAGGGCAAGTCCCGCCGAATCATCCAACGAATGTGTACGGTCTGCTTGATACTGGCCATTTTCGACATCGATTCGGTCCCTTCGATCCCCGTTGGAGTGTTTGTTCCAAGTCACAACACTACCAAATCCGACCTTATCACTCCAAGACGAGTTCGCTGAGCGTTTCTTCAAAATTGAGAAAACCCCTCAAGTGAACAAGCCCGCTGCAGTCTTGTTAGCCCCCCTTGGAATGCCCTTTTCCGTGAAGTGAGCAGGTTCCCTCGTCGCACTCCACCCCTGCTAACCGGTACCGTCGCTCAGCAACTACACGATAAAGCCAAACCCAAATCGGCCGCGAAAAAGGGAAGTGCAAAAAAGGCACGAGCGGCCAAAGCAAAGGTAAATGACGACTCAGATACCGCAAAGCATCTGCTCCTCCATACTTGGCCCCACCCGGAGCAACAACCCACATCTGCTCCATCATCTGCTCGTACGATAAATCCGGATACCGAACCGACACTTCCGGCGCATGCAAAGACGTGAACTCCAAAAATCCGGCGCGGTCGAGCCGACGCAAATGCCCGATCTGACCGATGCAAAATTTGCACCGCCCATCGTAAAGCACCACCGCCTTCTCTTTTCGCAAGTCCGAACTAACCATCGTCTCGTCTCCAAAAATCCCCGACCCATTTGCCCCACTGCTTTGCACAGTTTCGACCCATTCAGCCAATCCTGCCTTACGGTCGATTTAAGCCGTCATAACCCGGCCCCCTTCACAAAGAACCGAATCCCCACTCCGCATTCTAACCGACGGCCCAAACGATCCTGTAAAAATGCTTCAAACTCCTCCGTTTCCATTGCTCTCGCCTCCCGTTCCCCTCGCCCCATCTCCATCCGCAGCTCTTTCGTCGAAACGAGCTCACTGTGGCTCGTCAATACAACACCTGTTGCCGCATCCCCCAAGAGTCCCCAACAATCGCGCATCAAGGGAACTAAGTCACGATGAATTTCCCATGCCTCTCCGCGCCGTCCATGTCCGTAACTCGGAGGGTCCAACAGCACAAGATCATAACGCCTCCCTCGCTTTAACTCCCTCGATACATAACGCCTCGCATCTTCGACAATCCAACGAATCGGCAACCCACCCATCCCACTGCGCTCCGCATTCTCACGCCCCCATTGCACCGCATGACGCATCGCGTCCACATGAGTTACCTCCGCACCACATCCAGCCAACCACAATGTCGTTGCCCCCGTATAGGCAAACAGATGCAACACTCGTGTCCCCAAACCTCGATCTCGACGCGCTGCGATCAACCGCTTAAACCAACCCCACTGCTGCCAATGCTCAGGAAATACCCCCAACTGCCCCGTCTGCTGCGGCTGTATCCTCAAAAACATCCCGCCAACCCGACAATCCCATCCCTCCTGCCAATTCCATTCCCCAACTCCCGAAGCACGCCACCCTCCCCCGTTCGCATTCATGCGTTCCCCAACGTAGATTAGTTCCGCTGATTCCCATAACCCCGGTTGCGATTTCTCCATGCGTTTCCCTAGCGCAGGGCGATCCACAACCCGACAACCAAAGCGTTCTAGCTTCCTACCACCACCAAAGTCCAACAATTCGTAACCTTCTCTAGCCCCTGTTTGCACAACCTTCATCCCCTTCGTTCGCGTTGTCCCTTGAGAAAAGACGCATTTCAACCTATGATTCCGTTTCTAGTATATGCGAATAGACATTCCTTAGTGCTACCGCATCCCCACCCCTATCGATCACCCTAGCGAGTCTCTCTACTAATGCGGCACGTTTTATCCGCAACCGTCCAAAACGTTCCGGGTGTTTTGGCGCATATTTCTGGCATGCTGGCCTCCCGCGGTTACAACATCGACTCCCTTGCTGTCGGTGAAACCGAAATCGAGGGGCTCTCGCGTATGACCTTTGTCGTCCGCGGCGATGATCGTATCGTCGAGCAAATCCGTAAACAACTCGAGAAGATTGTCACGGTCGTCTCCGTCCAAGACATCAGCTCGAATGACTATGTAGAGCGAGACTTGATGCTCATCAAAGTCGCGGCACCCTCTGGAACCAAAAGAAGTGAAATCCGAGAGCTTGCGGATATCTTCCGCGCAAGAATCGTCGATGTCGGTCCTGAAGAACTCATGATCGAAATTTCCGGACGTGAAAACAAAATCCAAGCCTTCATCGAACGCATGCGTCCCTATGAGATCAAAGAATTAGTTCGCACCGGACGAATCGCTATGATACGAGGCAGCAACCCCAACACTCTCCTCGATCCCTCGAACTCCTAGTGTCAACCTAACGCAGATTCCAAACTATCGGCCCGAATGACCTAGCACTCTCTCTGGCCTTTTTCATTCCCCACTTCCTCTTTTTCAATCCTTTCCACACAGCATGAACGCAAAGATTTATTACGATAACGACGCAGATCTTTCCAATCTCAAAGGCAAAACAATCGCCATCCTTGGCTACGGTTCTCAAGGTCACGCGCAAGCCCAAAATCTACGCGATAGCGGCTGTAAAGTGATCATCGGTCAACGCCCCGGTAGCAAGAACTACGACCTCGCAGTTAGCCACGGTTTCCAGCCCCTCGAAATCGACGAAGCCAGCAAACAAGCAGATATCATCAACGTCCTGCTTCCGGACGAAGTCCAAGGGGATTTGTTCCGCTCTCACATCAAACCAAACCTCTCTCCAGGCAACGTTTTGATGTGCTCACACGGTTTTAATCTTCACTTCGGCCAAATCGAACCTCCAAAGGGGGTCGATACACTCCTCGTTGCTCCTAAAGGCCCCGGCCACTTGGTCCGCAGCGAATATACCAAAGGCGGTGGCGTACCCTGCTTGATCGCTCTCGGTGCCGGTGCGTCGGAAACAACGAAGAAAATTGGACTAGCCTACGCCAAAGGAATCGGTGGAACACGCGGTGGTGTCATCGAAACAACCATTGCAGAAGAAACCGAAACCGACTTGTTCGGCGAACAAGTCGTCCTGTGCGGTGGCGTAAGCGAACTCGTTAAGGCTGGCTTTGAAACACTCGTCGAAGCCGGTTACCAACCAGAAATGGCTTACTTCGAATGCATGCATGAACTCAAGCTTATCGTTGATTTGCTCTACCAAGGCGGCTTGAACTACATGCGCTACAGCATTTCAAATACAGCAGAATTCGGCGACTACACCCGCGGACCTCGTATCATTACCCCAGAAACCAAAAAGGAAATGAAGAAAATCCTCCGCGAAATCCAAACAGGTCAATTCGCGAAAGAATGGATCCTCGAGAATAAAGCCGGAGCACCAGCTTTCAAAGCCTCCCGCCGTCTCGAACGAAAACATCAAATCGAACAAGTCGGCCAAAAGCTCAGAAGCCTCATGAAGTGGATCGACGCGAAAGTCGTCGAATAATAACTTCAGTTACCCCTCGATAAGCTACCCGCCAGTAGTAATTACCTGCCAGTAATTACCTGCCAGTAAGTTAACTCTAGGCGAGCCTTTCATCCCAAAATGACAAGACGCCGACTCGATGCTTGTTGGTTCATCGAATCGGCGTCCGCCTTTTTCTATTCTGCACACAAAACGCGACTTCTACGCCGCCCTGCGATTTTGCTCAACTCGTACCCCGTTCGGTAAACGAGTCGATTCCAACGAAGTTACTTCTAACTCGCGTCGCAAGATCCTAACATCGTTCGGTGCTTCCACCCCAATGCGAACCTTGTCTCCCTGAATCCGAACAATCGTCAAAACGACGCTGTCTCCTAAACAAATCCTCTCGGATTCTTTCCTCGATAAGATCAACATTTCCAATTCCGTTCTGTTTCAATGGATCCCCGACGAGATCGACTCTCAATCCGCTATGCAACCACAGGTATCAAATCCTTGACACATCGCGTTTCGTATCGTTGCCCCGTCGAATCGTAAAATAACACCCTCGCAGTGGCAAAATCCAATACTGCCGTAAGCCGAATGCTGCGAGGACCATGCAAACAATAAAATACCCCACAAGGACTACCCTGCTTGTGCAACCAACGCTCTGTGAATGGAAACGCATTGGGTAGCAATTGATGCGTACGACAAAGCTCTTCCAACACCACGTTACGTACACTGCTAAAGTCTGGCAATTTCATAAATCCTATTCGCTAGAGAAAGTTCGCTTCGAAAAAGTGATTAACCCAATAGCCATGATCTAGATGCTTGCGGACTCATTCCACATCGGCAGGCCTTTCTATCGGCAACTCCTACCGTTCCCTTCGCTGTAACTTCATCTTCCATCCAATGGATTCTTTTCCCTCAACCGCAATCCTTGCACGGTTGATCCAAGCCGATTACACGGAGAATGCCACACCCCGCCCCGCTTACCAAATCGGAATCTGAGAAATTTACTTAAGATCCAATCACTTCGAAAAGCGAGGCTCACGCCATACTACTCTCGATCCAACCTTCAGCTTACCGCCCACCTCGATCTGCATCCTCATCCGCTTGTTCGGTTGCACAGTCGCCTCAATATCCAAACCCTGCTGGCCGGCTCCTAATTCCTGGCGGAAGGCAATCTGATCATCTACCCATACCTCAACTCTCACCGCAGAAGCCAAATCCGATTCCGCCACTCGTTCAACTCTAGAGCGAAACTTGCTCATTCCATCAGGTACACGAATCACTAACTCACCTGGACCGGGAAATAACAAATCTCTCCGACCATCGCGCTGCATTACCCACTTCGGTAACTCGCTCTTCGATAACACCGCATCAAACGCACCAAAACTCAGCCTACTCTGACTTCGTACCTCCAACATCTCTAACGAAGATGCCAAGGCTACCTTTCCTTGTCCGCAGTCGATCGACGCAAACCATTGAGATGGTATTGCTAAGGTTCCTTCCCACGCACCTTGCACCTCGATCATCTCCCCGACGCGCTGTAACGAGGAACCGACGATTTGCGATCCATCCAACAACTCGACTCTATACCCCCCTTGTGTGCTTCCCTTTCGATCACCCTCCTTGCGGTACCATAAGACTCCGGCCAACTTCTCAAATCCGGCCTCAACAATTTGCCCATCTACATCAAATGAGACCTTTCCCTCGCGAATCTCACGCACTATTCCGTCGATCCGATCCAACGCGCCACCAGGTCGAACCACAATCAATGCATCAGCCGTCCTTGTGTCCCTACGGAAACTCGCCCAAGCCGCCTCTGCATTGGTGTCGAGCGACCTTAGCCTCATCGACTCAACCTCACCCCGGAACAGCATCGCCTCCTGCTGATCCTTTAACCGCAACTTCCATTGCTTGTCTTTTCCCTCTACCCCCTGAACCATCAATCGCGTTCCATCCGTACCCATCACCTCGATCCCACCCTCACCCTCCGTTCGATCCACTCCCAATTTCACAACCTTTAACAATGAGTCCGCCGGAATTCGCTTCTGACCGTCTTGCGTCCCAAGCAACAACACCTTGTCATCGATCGCCTGAAAATCACCCTGCACTGTCTTGCCTTCCAAGTCTTCGACTGCAACAGGTAGTTTGCTACTCTCAGGTTCCTGGGGATTGACGGCAACCTCGGCCCCACCCACTCCCTCGGGGCCGCCCACTTCGTAGTTGAACAACAAAAATCCTACGAAGAAACCTCTGCAGATAATCCTACGTGTGTTCATGCTGACCCAATTCCATTAATGTATTTCTTCGCCTCACGCAACCTCTTCATCATCGTACAGCACCCGTCTCCCCCCGCAAGCACTCGTACGCCAGGCCTTATTCGAAGCCAGAACGTTAGTCGTGCAGACCTTTCCCCTTCCGAATCGTCGGGGCACACTTCGCTATACGAGATCGCCTTGTTGCCGACTGCTTAGCCTGCGAAAAATGCAATAAGTACCCACGCTTCCTACCCGGCGTTAGACCCTCAAAGGCCTCGCGAAGCGTGAGATCTTCCTCGAATGCTTCCAGCAACTCCTCGGGATAAGTGATCGCCTCGGCAGATTCCCGCTTCTTTTTCGGTTCACTGGCCTGAGCAATGGCTTGCTCAAGCAATCCTCGGATGGCTCGATCACATCGCTCAATCTGCGTTATCGATGTAAACCTTATCACTCGGCCCGCTTGGCTATTGGGCCCAGGCAACTCCAGTAACTCATGCGGATCCTCCAAGGAAGCCCCGTCAAAGAAGCTCAAGACACAAGCCTCCTTTAACGCCGCGAACATCGCGACATTTCGTCCCTTCGAGATGTAACACGGACAACTCCACTTGATCTCTTCCGTCAGCCCACTTCCTAGCACAATTGCCCGCAACGCCTTCAACTCCTCCGTCCAACGATGCACTTTACATTCGGGAGTCCCGCCTAACGCACACCTCATACACCCTGTCTGTAAGTAATCTTCAACGGTATGAACCTCCACCTTCTTACCCGCACATCCCTTTCCAGGCTTCCGCGTCGAATCCCCACCCGTCTTTTTCTTTCCGTCCGTCATGGTTAACTTTCTGCGTTCTAAAAATCCCCAGGTCCACTGCCGATGCGCTTTGATCTCCCCGCACATCACTTCTAGCCTACCCTCAATTCTCGTGTACGATAGACTGCCAAGGAGAAGTTACGATGAGAGATAACGCAAATGCAACGTGGATTCTTGCTGGGAAACGCACCCCCATCGGAAAGTTTCTTGGCGATTTAGCACAATACTCTGCTCCAGAACTCGCGGCAGCCTGCGTACAAACAACTCTCCAACATAGCAATTGCCCAATCGAACACATCGGCGAACTGATCTTCGGGAATGTTCTCTCCTCCGGGATTGGCCAAGCCCCCGGGCGTCAGGTGGTTCATGCCGCAAAACTTCCTAACTACATCGGTGCCGCAAGTGTCAATAAAGTATGTGGCTCGGGACTATACGCCGTAATGCTGGCCGTAAGAGCAATCCAAGCTGGATGTTACGATGCAGCCATAGCAGGTGGTATGGAAAGCATGAGCCAAGCTCCTCATCTTCTGAGAAATACTCGCAATGGCTGGAAGTACGGCTCTGAGCAACTCGTCGATACGATCGAATACGACGGGCTAACCTGCGCTCAAGGTAAATCACTCATGGGGGGCTATGCAGAACGAATTGCTGAGCAACTTGGCATCACTCGCTCCGAACAGGATCAGTGGGCGCATCAAAGCCATCAAAGAGCACTGACTGCGCAATCCCAAGGATTGTTCCGCGAAGAAATTGTCCCAATCCAACTTGCCAATGGAGCTTTTGTCCAAAATGATGCAGGACCACGTTCCGATTCGACTCCCGAAAAACTTGCTCGCCTGAAACCAGCTTTTGCTACCGATGGTACCGTCACGCCGGGAAATGCGTCTTCCCTCAGCGACGGAGCCGCTTCTCTACTCGTCGTCAACGAGACACTCCTTAGCTCGCTCCCGCTTCAAGACTCCTTTCGTATTGTTACTACATCCGTCGCAAGTGTCGCTCCTGCGGACTTATTTCACGCACCCGTCTTGGCCATCCAAAAAGCCCTGCATCAATCCAGATGCACCCTCGAAAGCATCGATCTCATCGAAATCAATGAAGCATTCGCTTCGCAAACCATCGCCTGCATCCGCGAACTGAAAGCCGATCCACAACGTGTCAATGTTCACGGTGGTGCCATCGCTCTAGGACACCCCATTGGTTGCAGTGGGGCACGGGTCCTTGTTACGCTCATGCATGCGCTCTCGCAGCACCGACTTCAACGCGGCATCGCCGCACTGTGTCTCGGTGGCGGCGAAGCTGTCGCCATCCTCATTGAACGATCTGCCTGAAATCTTTGGTCGCACTTTGACGATATGTAATTCAAAAACAGCTTCTTCCTTGAAGTTTGCCCCGAACCGCGTTGATTTTTTGTACGCAGCCTCACGGTACTCGTTTGCCTACCGTCCTCTACCTACCGTCCTCTACCTGCTCATCCTCGAAACAACCGAGTTCCTAAAACTCTTTTTCTAGTACGATAAAAGCAACCAGTAGTGATCTTTGCCTTTCTACATTTACTCAAGAATCCGATGAAGAAATTTCGCGATAAATTGGAGCGAGCCAGTGAAGATTAACCAACCCAAAGCCCTATTCATTCTCGGGACTGCTTTCAGTGGTTCGACCCTACTCGGCCAAATCCTTAGCAATCGCCCCAACGCGACTTTTGTTGGCGAACTCTTTGATGTTCACCAGGGATGGCGGAAGGCTCAATGCTCGTGTCCTCAAGGATTCGATTGCGAATTTTGGAACGGTATTCAATTCGACGATACCGTTTATCAGCAACTTCTAAGTCGCACTGAAGGGCTACTGATTGATGCATCTAAATATCCGCAATGGATTCTACCGCATGCCAAAGCCATGGACGAAAGCAAGGTCGTGGTGTTGTTCACGTACCCGGAAAATTTTCTATTCGGATATTACAAACGAATGCTACTCCGAGACTGGGGGGGAGAAACAGATGCAAGCTGGACCATTGACGATCGCTTGGCGTTGTATGTGTCATGGTACCGAAAGGCACTCGAAGCGTCCCTTTCAGGACGAATACATTTTCTTAGTTATGAGGCTTTCACCAATAGGACTACTGTTTCCCTGCAAAGATTACACCAACTGCTAGGTACGCAATACCGTGATGGCGAGGAGCGATTTTGGGAAAAGACAGATAATCATATTCTCGGATCCAACGGAAGCGTCATCGAACAGATTCGTCTAGGGCAATCGAAAAGCTCTGGAGCGATAGAATTCCGCGATCACAGAGCTTTTGTTAAACAAGAAGCTCCCAGATGGGATGAACGTTGTGAACAAGCAACTATCGTTCACCGCGAGATGCTCCACCGCGCTGCGGCTGAGCACCTGTAACTGTCGAAAAGATCATCGAGAAGATCATCGAGAAAATACTAAGGGTTCCCTTATTTCCCCTCAGCCTTCGCTTCTTCGGGAACCGGAAAAGGTCCATGCTCCGCAGCCATATGAGATGCCAGGAAATACAACTTGGCAGCAGAAACTATCTTCAAATAGTTGATCTTGGATGGCGTATCCGTTGTGCGATGATAATCGGGATGGAAACCACCGAACAAAAAAGCGACCGAAGTACCTTTGCGAAAAAACGAGATCTGGTCACTTCGTCCAAAGACACCTTCCTCGTCGAACTCAAACTCAAAATTGATCGACTTGTTAGCCTCTAAAATCATGTCATGTAGCGAGCGATCACCCTTCTGACTCCCCACCAAATGCAACGTTCGCTCATTCTCACTAGCTGATTCCCCCTGCTTTTCTTCATTCCTGCCCACCATGTCCACGTTCAACATGCAAACCATCTTGTCCAGCGGGAGCAGCGGATTGTTCACGTAATGCGCCGAACCGACCATTCCCATCTCCTCAGCCGCAAACCACATAAACAAGATGCTTCGCTTCGGCTTCGTAGGATTCGATGTAATCGCTTTCGCCACACTCAACAATGCCGTCGAACCCGAACCGTTGTCATCCGCACCCGGGAAATACTCCGCTCCACGCACTCCCAAGTGGTCAAGGTGCGCTCCAATAACAACATACTCATCGCGCAACGCTGGATCGGAGCCTTCCTGCCAAGCTAACACATTCGGGACTGCCATCGGCTCCTTGCGCAGCCGCAACTCAACTTTCAAATCGGCTTCGGTCGTATGAACATCTGTGGCATTCTCCTCTGGAACGGTTAACCACTCTTCGTTTCCACCGACCGCAAGCAACAACTGCTTCGCTGCGTCCCGATGAATGCTACCTGCAATATTGCTTACCCCACGAACTCTCCCATCCCCTCGCTCCATTTGCGAAGTTGAAGTCGGTTGCGATTCCACAACACGCAAAAAAACCGATGGTCGCTTGCGGCTGATGAGCCCCGAACTAGCTCCCGCCGCCTTATCGTCCGCAACGAGAATTACGACTTTGTTCTCAAGCGCAATATCCTCGGGAAGCTTTGCCTCAGAACCCGCCATCTGGATAAAGACGACCTTTCCAGAGAACTCAGGCTGGTTCGCAAAACGATCCAAGCCAATCACTTTTTCAAAACCCATTGAGA
>CAZACJ010000004.1:0-30430 GCA_964483385.1 uncultured Pirellula sp.
ACTTCCCAGTGGTCTCGCGTCTTGCTTCCGGCACGTTCGGGACACTCGCCCCTTCCTGCACCCAATCCAATGGAAAGGTGGCAAACACAAGTCCGGCAGCTTCGGTACTTTCATAAAGGATGCCGATTCTGCCATCTCGAAGAACCGTCATGCAGGAGTACATCGCTCCGGTCGGTTCAAGCAATCGACCTGCGCTCCATGTTTGACCATCGTCAACACTGCTACGCACCGTCAAGGCAACACGTTTCTGAGGATGATTGGGACTCGAATACAACAGTTCGCCATGTGGATGGCGTATCAAGCTAGCCATACAGGTTGGGTCCGTTACATTGAGCCACAGATCCGACCATTGCCCTTGCATGATGTTTCCATTCCAATCCCAACGACTCCAAGCTCGTACCCCAGCCTTGGACTCGTTTCTCATGGAGAGAAGTAGCGATCCATTCGCCAACTCTACAATTGCACTTTCACTAGTCGGTGGTTGACCTGGGATTGCAGCCGGAGAGATCTTCCAAGTTTCCCCACCATCAACACTTGCGATGAAACAGGAATGGGGCACATTATCTGCGTCTTTGAATTGAGCGGGAAAGATTAAAGTACCATCGCGAAGCTGGATACCGTTGCCGGGCCCGTTGAAGCAAAGTCTCCATGCTGGGTCTTTTACCTGAGGAGTAATATTGATCGGAGCAGACCAAGTCACACCATCGTCGGTGCTTTTGACGATTACAAACTGACCTGTCTCTTCGGGATTCATTCCGGGTCCGGAACCGTTCCAAGCTCGATTACCTTTCGACCAAAGAGCTGCGACAAATAGGGTGCCGGTTCGACGATCAACGAGCACGGCGGGGTCTCCAACGCCATTTCCTCGCGACTCAGGTACAGCACTATCGAAATCGATTATCCGCTGCATGGGACTCCACGTTGCCCCATCATCAGTCGATCGCATCATGCCCACATCGATATCGGCAGGCAAGTCTCCACCCTGTTGATTCCTCAGATCAAAAACAGCGATGAGGGTACCCGTTGCACTGGTAGCTAATCCAGGAATGCGGTAAGTGTGAACACCTTGGTCTCCTTGTTTGCGCAAGACCGTTCGAACGACCCGAGGATCTTGATACACTTCGTCGAACTGTGGCTGAAGCTCTTTTGGCAACTCTGTTGGCTCACCCCACTTGCTGTGTAAATATCGGGTTACTTGTTGTTGCTCTTGGTCGCTGAGCGATCTTGGATAGACTAAAACCTCCCCAACGTCGCACGTGATTCCATCTTGCGTGGCCACGTTTGCTCCTAGAATAAACCCACCCAATGGCGTACTGTCTGCACGAAACGAAAAGAAATGTGCCTGCCAATTCCCTTCGTTCCGACTCGATTGAAACACCTCTTTAGGTTTCCACTGACCTTCGTTCCATTGAACTGGAGTGCTCCCGACTCGCGTACTACCATCGAATAATGTTCCTGTTTTATCCTTGGGTACACGGGCAAAAAGAACAATCGTACGTTCCATCGACAATGTCCCCCAAGAACTGACAGCTTGCCATAAAGCGGATGAACCATCCAAACGCAGGACTGTCTTAGGACCACTCGCAGTTTGAACTCGCAACGCCTTGGGTTTACCCACGATGCGAGTCAACGCTCGTTTGGTTTGGTCATCACTTACCACGCTACTTTCCCAAGTCGATACGAGGGCACCTTGTGTCTTTATCCCCTCTTCGCGATACCAAGCGTACAGTGGCCCTTCCGGCGGTTCCGACCCGAGCAATACGCCAAAACTCGATACCGACAGGCTAAGGAATAAAGACAATACAAAGCAACTAGCCAGATACAATCGTCTCTGAAAGCGAGATAGCCGGAAAAACATGGAAATGAACCAATCGTATTCAGGGTTTGTTTTAGGAGTTCTTTCTCGGGGAGATGCAAGTGTTCTTCCAACCTAGTATAGCCGGTGTTAGTCAGGAAGTATTTTGGCTAAAACATATCGGGTTTGGACCAGTGAAGTAATTGCGAACTCGGTACTGGGTGAACAAACAGCCGTGCAGATATTGGCATGATAATGGGGGCATGAAAATAAAAACTAGAGGACATCGAATCGCGGAATTGAAATCGTATCCGATCTGCGCCGCACAGATGATGCTATCAAGGCCGAGAGACTCAGAAGCTATCTGAAATAGTAAAGAGATACATCGAAGTCCCAGATCTCATGAATCGATTCATGACGCGATCCCGTGAATCAGTGGAAACTTAGGGCAGCGACTTGATCCAAAAATTCCGAAATTGCACTCGGTTATGGTGACCTTGTAGCTTGATAGGCATCGGCTCGGGCCCCTCCTTTTTTCCTGCCCCTGTGTGACGAGGTAGGGCGACGTCATCATGAATCAGCTTTTCGTTTTGAAAAACGGTTATCCTTGCATTGGAGATCTTCTTACCTTCCGCAAACCTTGCTGCACGAAACGCGATGTCAAAGGACTGCCACTGACCTGCCGGTAAACAAGCTGCTTGATCAGGCTTTTTGAAGCCATAAAGTGCACCACAGTCAATCTTTTGATAAGACTCAAATGGAACGCTGAAGGAATTGAGAATCTGCAACTCGTAACGCAACTGCAGGTACAAACCTGAATTACCATTTCGTTCGTGTTCGACCTGCCCCGCTTCGTTGACATTAAATTCGATGTGCATCAGAAAGTTTTCATAAGCATTTGGAGTTTGGACACTGTCCCACTTTGGAGAAGCAACCAATACACCATCTGAATACTTCCACTGGCAGGTGATTTTTGGATTCTCTGGGATTAGCTGCGATCCCGTCGGTCCAATCATGTCTTCTGCATCCGACGGTTTCTTAAAGTCGATCCAATCTCGCGTCGAGGCGGGTAGATCTGTCCATGGAGCCTGTGCGTTTGGTGGTTCAGAGCACAAGCCTCGATTGAACATAAAGCTCTGCGGCATGCTCGCGGAAACCGCAAATACAACACATGCCAATGGAATCGACTTTTTAAGAAAGGCGCGAATCATGATTCCGAACACTCACAACAAAGAACGAATACTTTCAGTATTCTACTTCTTTATAGCTGCGCCAAGAATACTGGCATAAGCAGGTTTGAGATGATTGTTGAAATCGAACAGAAGCGGATTTTGCCCCCATCTCCAAGTCCTTCGGTCGCTTAGGCCCCAAAAGGTGACCCTTTCGATCTTCTCCTCGTGCTTTTGGAAGATCGCAAAAAGTTTCGCGTAATCCTCGGCTTGCTGATTCAATTCTTCGATCGTCGGAGGTGTACCCCTTCCAGGCCTGCGTCCTGGACCTGCACCGGGGCCGGGACCGCCAAATTGTCCTCCGGATTGCCCCCCAATCGTCACATCAAGTTCCGTGATACTTACTTTCAACCCCAAGCTGGCATAATCCAGAATCGCCTTCTCGATATCCCCGAAGGGAACTCTTCCACTTCGCCAATGCCCTTGGATTCCAACACCATCAATGGGAGCTCCTTCCTCGATCAATCGCTTCAGTAGTACCATCGAGCTGGCATGCTTCGGCCCAGACTCAATGTTGTAATCGTTGTAGTACAGCACAGCATCAGGATCTGCTGCTCGAGCATATTGAAACGCTTTGGTAAGGTAACTTGGTCCTAACGCTTGATGCCATTTGGAGTTTCTCAAATGCTCCGTCTTGGCTGTCTCCGCATTTCCGTTGTCGTTTATCGCTTCGTTGACCACATCCCAGCTTTGAATTTGTCCTTTGTATCTTCCAACCAATGTCGTAATGTGTTCCTGCATTCTTTCTTCGACAGCCTTCGCTTCTCCACCATCGAAGAACCAATCTGGAGTCTGAGCATGCCAGACTAACGTATGGCCGTGGGAAGACATTCCATGTTCTTTTGCCCAAGCCATCAAAGCATCTGATTGTTCAAAGCTCCAACGTTTCTCCTCTGGGTGGATACGTTCTGGCTTCATGCAATTTTCTGGGGTGATTGCATTGAAATGCTCGGATGCGAGGGCCAACTCCTCGTCGGAATAACGATTAGGAAGATCCCCAGCCATACCGATGATAAAAGCATCCTTGAAGGCATCCTTTATTTTCCTATCCACCTTCACTTCTACAACGGGCCTGGTATCCATTGCCGGATCCTGTGCAGGTTGAGCAATTGGATTAGCTCTAGGCGCGTTTGCATTAGCGACTGGCTCTTTCTTGTCACCACGAAACAGGAGTGGCGCGAACTCTTTTAAACTTCGTCGCCAAGTTTGCCATTCGTGTGCTGTTTCAGGGGAAAGGTAATAGTGCGCGTTGATTCCGAACCCTTTCAATTGTTCGATTGAATCCGCTGGATTACCTCCTCGTCGCGTTTGGCCTCCCTGAACCTCCTTGCTCCCGTAACTTACAAATACGAGTTGCACTTTGTCACGGAAGCCTTCCGTTTTTTCTGCATCATCCTTGCTGATCGTCGCACCGCTAAAGAGTCCAATATGGGAAAACTTATCTAAGTTGCGAAGCGTGATCTGTTTTGTTTCCATACTGCCCATCGACAATCCAGCCATCGCTCGATTAGGTTGATCAGTCAGCGTTCGGAAGTGGCTATCCACATAAGGTACGAGTTCATCGACCAGCACCTTCTCGAAATCCCGGATGTCGAAATTTTGCAGTTGTCCCATTTGGACTTCGTTGGTCATGCCATAGGTCATGACAATCAAAAACGGTTTGACTTTTTGCTCTACGATCAAATTATCCATAATCAGACCCGCATACCCTTGGACACTCCACCCGTATTCGTTCTCTCCCCAACCATGCTGTAAATAAAGCACCGGATACTTCTTGCTGGTATCGCTGTCGTAGTCGGGTGGCGTATAGACGAACGCTCTGCGTTCGCTGTTGGTGCTAGGAGAATGAAAATAAACCTCACGAACCTGCCCATGCGGTACGTTCTTTAAAGCATAGAATTCTTGATCGTGTGCGGGGATCTCTACCCCACTTCCCCAACGCATGGCTCCGAAGTAATACTTGCTGTTGGGGTCAGGAACCTTGGCACCATCGATCACCAGTTCATAGTAATGAAATCCTTCATCGAGTGGGCGTGAGTAGCCGATCCAAGCTCCATCTTCACCGCGGACAAAATCGGTGCTATCACGGAAGGTTGTCCCTACGCTTTTTGCTTCCGGGGCAACAATCCGAAACTTGATCCTCCCCTGGGAATTGACCTGTGGATACTCTTTACCAGGTTGATTGGTAGGTGCTGGCTTAAAGTCGTCTTTTATCCCATCGAGGCTCTTCGGATTGTAAGGAGACTGTGGTTGTGGCTCTGTCTTTTGGGGTTGCGATTCAGCCTTATCTTGAAAGACCTTCTGCAAAAAATAGTAGAGGTTGTTGCGCCAGTGGGTTGCATCATGACCGTGGGAGTCGACGTTCCATACGTGTGGGACTTCCTTCTCTTTGAGGTAACGTTGCATACGCTGGCTAAATCGGATCAATCCGTCTTTATTGCCGCATGAGAGCCACAGTAATTTCAGTTGCTCTTTCGCTTGCTGCGGATCGGGGACTAGAACATCTGGTGCTTTCGTATTTGGAGCAGAGGAAAAACCACCAACCCAGGCAAATTTCGGAAGATTCGTGAGACCAAAATTCAAGGATTGCCCACCCCCCATGGAGAGGCCGGCGATCCCCCGATACAGTCGGTCTGTGTTGACGGAGTAACGCGACTCAATGGTTGGGATCACATCATCAAGTAGATCTTTTTCAAAGGTTGCAAAGGCGGGGGCAGCAGCCATCACATTTCCCTCTGCGCGATCATTCTTTTGCGCTCTGCCATTGGGCATCACCACAATCATGGGAACGGCTTTTCCATCTGCAATAAGATTATCAAGCATAACATTGGGACTTGCGAATCGCTGCCATTCGGTTTCATCCCCACCGATTCCGTGCAACAAATACAGCACTGGATATTGTTTTTCTTTTGTGTACCCTGGCGGAGTATACACATTCATTTTTCTAGTCGTGCCAACGGTCTTCGATTCATAATCGATCATCTCCAACTTGCCGTGTGGAATCCCTTCTCGTACTTCTACAATTTGGTTTGCAGGATCCTCGAAGATCTGTTTATCCTCAGGGCCTAACTCAATCGGGCCACCAAAAGGATTCCGAGCCCCGTCGCGTCGCGGAGGCTGTGAATTGGGCGATTCCTCTTGCCCGAAAACTGGAAATGACGCCGCGTAAATGAGTGGAAGAACAGCCAGCAGATATCTCATCGCCATGCCCTTAAATAAATGATAAGCTCGCCGGGACCCGCCTGTCCCAAGACAAGGGTGCTGTCGCACCAGCTGTCATTCTACAACACCGCATAAATCAGATTCAACCATTTCGTGCGTATACGCACGTTTTATTGCACGAAACTTATTCGAAACATTTCATCTTGCCGGTTGATACAATGAGATACGACGTCCACAACAAACCAATGATTGATCACCCATCGCCGAACATCTGAAGTTACGCTTTTTTAATCTGCAAGCAATGGATAAATATGAATCCGTCGATCGACCAGGAAAGAGCCTTACCTCTCGCGCTGCGTGCAACCTATATGGCTTTGCATCGCAGCACCGATGCGATTCTACAGGAATTCGGAGTAACGGCTGACCAATTCGTGCTGATGCTTGCTCTGCGCGAAGACCGTGCCCTGACACAACGGGAGCTAGCTGAACGCATCTCCTCGGATGCCAGTACCGTTCGAGCCATGCTCGTCTTGTTGGAACGAAGCGGTTTGGTACAGCGGACTAGTCACCCTACCGATTCCCGTGCAAAGACTGTGGAACTTACCCCCGCAGGAAAACGGAAACTTCAGAAACTCTGGAAAGCGGGCCAAGCGATCCGCACTAGTATGACAGGTGCACTTTCATCGAAAGAGGTTACCCAGCTCATCGGATTGTTGTCACGGCTGCAAGACTCACTCACCCCTGAACAGCAAAGTGTTCAGTAACGAGGTCGAAGGTAGGCCTTATCTGTGGGCTCTATCTGTGAATTCGATCGGCATAGGAGCCTCGCTATTCAGGGATCGCGAGGACTTGATCCCAACTCTTCAGGCCTGTAATTGGCAGGTAGGGGTCTGCAATAGTTTGCCACCCATCAGTGCCCGCGTTTAAAAATAAATCATAAATGGGCTTTGTGCTTTCAGGGTCTGCGATGGAACCGGGGACATTTCTCCAGAGTCCAAGTCGCAGTCCACCTTCCTGAGAGTGGTCGACATGACGATGGTAGATAAACGCATCGATCATTGGCAACCGCTTGCACTTTTCCCACGCATAAGCGTAAGCTGCTGCTTGTTCTTTTTCGCTCTGAGGTGTTTGTTTGCTGTGAAAACCTTGTTCGCTCAGAATGATACTGCGTGACTTGCTCTTCCATTGCAATTCCGGCTGATTCATGAATTGCTCCAGAACCTCTAGGTTCCGAAAGGTGATTTTTGGCGTATCTGCTCGCCGGGGAGCTTGTGGATCATTCCAAAGATCCACCCGAAACAAATTCGAGTGATAAGGATGGTATGCCAGATGCCATTCGAAGTCCCCTCGTTCTTTCGCGAGCTTGGCAAAGCTCTCCAAGAGGGCTTTCCCAGAGACCGATTTCAACGGATCTTCTGGTGTGTGTGATTGGGTCCAGTGATGATCCAAAGAGAGATAGACCCGGGCGTGGAGGGACACCTGCCGAAGCGCGTTATGCGATATTCGAACGATCTTTTCGTAATCATCGACCAAGGCATCCAGAGAGCTAGGACCACGATAATGCCACATGTGATGTGAGTTAACTTCATTGCCGATAATCCATCCCCAGACTCGACCATGAGGTGTTTCAACGCCGGAGTATCGATGCGCTAAAAACTCGCATGCCGCCCTCAACCAAGCTTTCCCTTCGTCGGTTTGTACATTGCTTGCTGCCACGGTGTAACTTCGATCCTTAAGTGCGGCAGGGTGAATGACAAGCGAATCGATTTGTGGATTACCTGTGGGCATGGCCAACAAAATCAGGTAGACAACAATTCCCGCATCAGAGAGAGTCTTGACCTGCCGATCGATATTAGCGAGATAGCGGGTGGAGAAAAAATAGGTCTTGCCGCTGCTCTCCCATTTCGATGCATCGGGCTGACTTTCAGTCGCATACATGCCATTGAGAGCAAAATTGATCGCACCGTGGCGCACCCCTAACTTGATTGCGTCTTCGACCATCTGAACTTGAAGTCCCTTGATCGAATCAGGTTTAGGAAACGCTTGAGTGTCTTGAGCATTTGAACTTCTGGCTACACAAACCATAGACAACAGCAAAGCCGCAGCTATCGAGCAAAACCGAAGATGCTTATGTAGTCCAACCACAGCGGGTAAGCGGGGATTCGACGACAGGAAATCGCAATATGGCATGAAGGATCTAGATTCTTTGGAAGCGTGTAAATTGGCTAACGATCTTTTGGTGAGAATAACACCCTAAGCGATGATATCGTGGATAACTTTTCCGGAAACGTCCGTCAATCGATAATCTCGTCCGCTGTGTCGATAAGTCAATCGTTCGTGATCGATTCCCATCAGGTGCAAGATGGTTGCGTGCAGATCATGAACATGCACTCGATTTTCAATTGCAGATAATCCGAATTCGTCGGTAGCACCGTAACTCATCCCGCCTCGGACCCCACCACCTGCCATCCAGACCGTAAATCCGTAATGGTCGTGGTCGCGTCCCTTCTGTCCTTCGGAGGTTGGGGCACGTCCGAATTCACCACCCCAAATCACTAACGTTTCATCCAGTAAACCACGTTGCTTTAAGTCTTTCAGCAATGCTGCGATACCTTGGTCACAAGCATCTGCCAAACGTTTGTGCCCCCCTACAATATCATCGTGACCGGTATCCCAAGCGATATCATAGCCGTCGATGGAGTGGGACAACTGAACACATCGAACCCCACGTTCAATCAATCGACGTGCAAGCAAACATCCTTTTGCAAATTCACTTTTTCCGTAGAGTTCTAGCGTTGCTGGTGTTTCTCGATCTACATCAAAGGCTTCAGGAACAGCCATTTGCATCCTGAAGGCCATCTCCATTGTTTTCAGACTGGTTTCAAGCTGGGCATCACCATTCTGCTGTTTTAGATGCACTTGATTCAATTGGGCAAGAAGATCGATCTGTCGCCTTTGCTCTTCTGTACTGAGCTTGTTGTTTTTAAGGTTTTTCAGAACGCTATCCACTCGCATATCGTGGATGTTGATGTAAGTGCCTGCGTAGGCACCTGGCAAGAATGCGTTTCCCCAATTCGCCAAAGTCCCGCGTGGCTGGGCGTGAGGGCTCATCGCAATAAAGCCCGGTAGATTCTCATTCTCCGAGCCTAGTCCGTACACCATCCACGCTCCCATGCTAGGTCGGTTGGGCTGCAGATGCCCAACGTTCATCATCATGATTGCCCCAGCATGCTCAGGAATATCGGTATGCATTGAATGGATGAATAAGATGTCATCCACGCATTCTCCCACCTTCGGAAAGATGTCGCTTACCCACTTGCCGCAATTCCCATACTGCTTGAAGGAGAAGGGGGACGGCATCAACCCGTTTTTGGTGTTTCGCAAAGACTTGCGATCGACCGACTCCGGTCGTTGCCCCGCGTAATTCGCAATCGCGGGCTTGTAGTCGAACGTGTCGACTTGCGAAGGTCCACCCGGCATAAATAGCTGAATCACACGTTTCGCTTTTGGAGCAAAATGCGGTACGGATGCGTGCTCAGTGCCAAGTAGAGTCGGCATTGGTGTTGCCGACGAGTTGTTTGCGAGGAGACTAGCTAATCCTAACGTGCCGAAACCGGCACCGATGCGAGAGAGCATCTCTCGGCGAGATGTCGTTGGAAAAGGGTTTCGATGAAACATGTGAAGGTACTCCCCGTACCAAGGACGTGACTAAGGCAAATACATCAACTCATTGGAGCCTAGCAATACTTGACTGTATTGCTCCCAGAGCTTTTTCCGTTCGGAATCATTTTGAGCAAATGTCAAATACGCTTGTCCAAGTGCCAATTCCAGTTCGGTGACTTGACGTTGGTAAAGCAGTCGATAGGCCAGTGTGATTCGATCGGCATCGGTATTCGCTTCTCGCAGTAACCGATCTGAAAACGCAAGAGCACGCTGCTGCATAAAGCTACTGTTCAAAAGAAACAAAAATTGCTGTGGCACAATACTTGTAGGGCGCTTTGCGACCGAAGAACGCATGAGGGGAAAATCAAAAAGTCTCAGGAATTCATCTGTAGGAAAAACATCGCCATTGCGGCTAACCTTGAAGTAAAGGGTTCGCCGTCGACTCTCTATATTGTCGGTCGGTGGCCCCCCCGTGGCCAAATCAATCTCGCCGGTAACACTCAGCAAGGTATCGCGCCACACCTCTGCTTCCATCCGCCTTGGATTAAAACGCCAGACGAAACGGTTATCGGCATCTTTCGCATTATTTGATTCACTCATTTCGCTCGACATTTGATAGGCCGAAGACATCATGATCGTTCGATGTAGCTCTTTGATCGATCCTGTCTGTTTCAAACTCGATGCCAACCAGTCCAACAGGAGAGGATGGGTCGGTTTCTCTCCCAATGCTCCAAAGTTATTCGGGGTCCTAACGAGTCCTTGACCGAAATGGTGCATCCAAATTCGATTGACGAAGACTCGCAACGTCAGTGGATTTGCAGGAGCAACGATCGCTTCTGATAATTGCCGACGCCCACTTCCCTCTGAGTATGCGGTACGATCATCACCTTCGAGAATTCGAAGGAACCGCCGTGCGACTATTGGGCCAGGTTTGAGCAAGTTCCCTCGAATCGCAACCGTCATGTCGGCAGCTCCAGTATCATGCAGTGCGTGAGCTTTTCCATAAGCCGCGGGTGCGGATTTCCTCAGCTCACCAAGCTGTGATTCATGAAGCTGGATACGATCTGCAATTAGCTTTTTCTTCTCTTCATCTGTACTTTCAAGCAGTTCTTTTCTCGCTTCCTCTAATCCTTTTTCCTGTGCTTGAATCATCCCTTGATGCTGATGGTATGCGGCGACCACCTCGTCCGCTTCCAATGCAACTTCGCGCGTCGCGCTGTTGTTGAAGATCCCTGCAAGTGAATAGTAATCCTCTTGAGGTAACGGATCGAACTTGTGATCGTGGCATCGGGCGCATGCAACCGTCAATCCGAGCATTCCTTGCGCGATTGTATCGATGCGATCCGACAATGTCTCTGCGCGAGCTTGCGCAGTGCTGTCTGGATCGCCACCATCACTGATATAGGTCGGTCCAATCGCCAAGAAACCTGTGGCGATGGAATCGGTTTTGTCTCCAATCAAATCCCCGGCAATTTGCAAACGAAGAAAGTCATCCCAAGGCATATCCTTGCACAAGGCATCCACGACCCAATCACGATAACGCCAGGCATGATCGTAGCCGGCATTGTCGAGGAACCCACCGAATCCTTCGCTGTAACGCGCGACATCCAACCAATGTCTTCCCCAACGCTCACCATAGTGTTTAGACGACAGCAGTGAATCTAGAACTTCCGAAACGGCGCTGGCCGGATTGACGGAATAAGCTTGCTCGAATGCGAGCACAGCTTCATGTGCCGGAGGCAAACCGATCAAATCAAAGTACATTCGACGAATCAGAATTCGTGGATCCGCTGGCTTGGCAGGTTGCAAGCCGTTTGACTCAAGCCCTTCCAAGATGAATTGATCGACCGGAGTTTTGCCCCATGATGAATCGCGAACTGCGGGAGGCTGTGGATTACTGATCGGCTGAAAGGCCCAATGTTCCTTCCGCCATTTCGCCCAATCGTACCCTGAGGCGACATTACCGGACTCTAAGTCGCTGGGATCTGAGTTCTCCGTTTCAGGCCAAGGGGCACCTGACTCGATCCAACGCGCTAAGTCGGCTACTTGCTCGTTACTTAGCTTTCGCTCGGGAGGCATTTCCAGACCGTTCCAGCGAACAGCCGCAAGCAGCAAACTCTCCTCTGGCTTCCCCGGAACAATGGCAGCACCGGATTCGCCACCACGAATCGCAAGAGCTCGGCGGTCGAGACGCAACTTGGCCTGTACTGTCTCTGACCTACCGCTATGACATTCGTAACAATGCTCTGCTAAGAGGGGCCGAATTCGGTTCTCGAAAAATGCGATCTCATCATCCGAAAATGTTTCTTCGGGTGGCTCATCTCCAAGGGCAAACGCCGTGAGTAGCAAAAACGAACAGAGACATTTCCTCAAGCAAATCCAAACCGCATACATGCGATTAAGGGATCGCCGTAGACTGAATCGTATACGTCCACAGAGAAAGAGATTCACGAGTAAACCGGATTCGCAAGAACCTCAATTGGATAAAACTCTTCTTCCGAACCAACAATATGATGAGCGGGCACCAATTTTGAATTCGACCAAGGCATGACGTAGTGCTCCCGGAGAAAATTCGGTTCAATGAGTCGTTGTGAACTTGGTTTAGTATAACCCACAACTTTGCTCTCTGCTTTCACAAAAAGCAGACCTTAGTAAATCTTATAAGGCTGGCAGCTCACCATGCAAACCATATCATGCATGGATCGTGAACCACTGAAGGCAGGTTGTGTCCCTAATGCCGTGGCAACGGCAAATGAGGAAGGCAACCGGCCGGATGAGGAAGCTGTCTTGAAAACAGTGGCGTTACAGCGTTTCAGGGTTCGAGTCCCTGGCCTTCCGCTTCGCACGATACTTCATCGAAGTTTATAATCAGCAGAGCCCTTGTATACCACAAGTCAATTTCCCCTCTCATTCTTTACGAGACTGATCCATGTCTATCGATCTTCATTCGAATCAAAATATTTCGCGTCGAATCGCCATGCTTCAAGCAGCCTGCGGGTCGCTTGCGTTTTGTTCGCTAGGTCGTGCTCAAGAAGGCACTCCCAATTCGAAGCTGCGTGACGAGATCGAGAATTTTGTCGCAAAGAAAGAAATTCCCGGCGCATTAGCGATGGTCGTCGACAAGGATCGCGTGCTGCAACTTGCATTCGCGGGATATGCCAATCTCGAAACCAAAGAGGAACTCTCGCCCGAGAACCTCTTCTGGATCGCTTCGATGTCCAAACCCGTTACTGCCATCTGTGTGATGTTGCTTGTCGATGAGGGGAAATTGTCGCTCGATGATCCGATTGACAAGTATCTACCCAAGATGAAGGGGCTAAAAACAGAAGCGGGAGAGCCAGTAAGGGTAAGTGTACTTCAAACGCTCAATCACACTTCTGGTATGCGTGAGTTACCAGCACCCTATTCCGACGCATCACTTGCCGACGCGGCGGAGAAGTACGCCACTTTACCTGTTCACTTCGCTCCGGGATCAAAATGGCAATACAGCCAAACGGGGATAAACACAGCTGCAAGAATTGTGGAAGTTGTTTCTCAGATGAGCTTTGATGCGTTTCTTCAGAAACGACTCTGTGCGCCACTGGGACTTGTTGATACCAATTTCTACTTAACCACCACGCAACAGCAACGGCTTGCGAAGAGCTACGCACGGACCCCTGAAGGGGAACTCAAGGAATCACCGATATTCCTTTTGGCTGGGAAAGAACCAACTGACAAGAATCGTCTTCCGGCGGCAAATGGTGGGCTATTCTCTACACCTGCCGAGTACGCAAAAATCTGCCAAATGCTTCTGTCCAATGGCTTATGGGATGGTAAACGCTTCCTTAGTGAATCTTCCGTTCGTGCATTGAGTACACCGACCACTGGCAATCTTGCTACCGGTTTCACAAGCGGCAACGCATGGGGCGTCGGTTGCTGTGTCGTTCAGGATCCTCAAGGCCCCACGTCGATGCTTTCCAAGGGGACTTATGGTCACGGTGGGGCCTACGGCACGCAGGCTTGGATTGATCCAGTACGCGGCCGAGCTTATTTGCTATTCGTGCAGCGCGCGAATTTCCCCAATGCAGATGCATCAGAGCTTCGTGTCGCATTTCAAAAACTTGCTACACAAGAATTCAACAAGTAACCGGGCATGAGCAATTCGCGAAGAGCAAGTCAAATCTACTTGCTCTTCAGTTCGACGCAGACAATTTCATTGTCGTCGCGCAGATAACCGTATCCATTTGCAATGGAAATCGCTTGGCGATTTTTTCCTACAAGCGCTGTACGGCTTAATTCTTTAAAACCAGACTTGTCCGCGCGAGCGATGACTAATTCTCCGTCGATTGTAGTTATCCAGAATTTACCATCGGCGTAGACCATATTCCCCTTGCCGAAGCGGGTCTTTTGCCAAACGGCCTTCCCTGTCTTGGATTCAATACATGCGAAGTGAGTGATAGGTCCAGCTGCCCCCACGTTGTCAAATCCATAAAGGTAATCGCCGAGAACAATCGACGTTTGCCATTCATTCCGCATAACACTTTTCGCATCGAGCGACTTCCATTTCTCAGAGGGAACAAATTTCCCCGACTGTTGTTTGATCTCCAAGAGAACCGAGCCATGGTTTTCGCCAGCGGAGACAAATACTCCTCCGTCGACTGCGACTGGTGATGCAGTGTTGCAACCGTAATCTGTTTCGAATGGGTAGCTCCATAACAACTCGCCATCTTTTGGACTGATTCCCATGACTGCAGTACCACTGACTGCGATCACCTGAGTCGTCCCAGCGAGTTCACTGAGGATAGGGGACGAATACCCCGCGTGCCCTGCCCCACTCTTCCAAAGCAATTCACCATTGCTGCTATCCAGGGCGACGATGGCGGCATCCGGTGCCCCCGCTTGTACGATCACACGACCATCGACCACGAGCGGCGAACAGGCCATCCCATATTCTGACGGATTTGCAGATAGTTCCTGCATCAGATCCCTTTTCCAAAGGACTCGGCCACTCTGGAGATCCGCGGCAAGCAGTATGCCTTCCCCAGAGAATGCGTAAACGCTCTTACCGTCGATGGTGGGAGTTGCCCTCGGCCCGTCTCCCATGGCGTTTTTGTATGCGGGACCCATCGGGGTTTTCCACTGAACTTTCCCATCCGCTATTCCCATGGCGACCAGCCACTGTTTGCCTTCGGCATTCCAAGTCGTCAGTGCAAGCTCACCTTGAACGACAATGGCGGACATACCCACTCCACCGGGTACTCTCCAGCGAACAGTAGGACCGTTCTGCGGGAATGCGTCGATCAACGAACTCTCGCTGGAAACGCCATTTCTCGACTTTCCAAGAAACTGTGGCCAGTCCTCTGCGACTGAAGATTTACCGTAAGGCAACAGAGCAATTGCGATTGCGATCGCCGACTTAGCGTGACTAGCCCGACTTTTCGATGGACGGCCCACTATGCACCTCTTCGCGAAAGAAAGCACAGTACTTGTTCGAGACTCAACTAAAGATTGAACAAGAGAACTGCTTGGTATACCCCTAGAATGTACACCGTTTCAAACACAGCTGGAACACTGAATCAAAGCTGGAATACTGGCAGCAGGAGCACCACCATCACCTGCAGTGGGATAATTGCTTTGTAATAATCGAGATGCGTTCCACCGAAGAGAATTGGATCGGTTGCAAACTTGTCGAGTTGTTCTACGAGAGGTTATCGAATCCGAATCAAGACTTCGTTGCGACGTAGAGGACCGGGGGTAAACGGAGGATCATAGCCAGCAGTCTCGACTCCGTTCGAGTCACCGACGGACAATGGTTCAAGCCCCTTGGTTTGGATCCATTCACGCAATCTTGTTTCCGCGTCCTTTGCGGATTTGGCGGTCAGAGTTCCAGAGAACCGAACGACTGCGAACCGTCCACCGTCTCTTTTGCGGACTTCGACTTTTTCACCGGTCGGTTTCGGTACACCTTGGTCAGCTACCTCTTTGGGCATGACAAATCCCATCTGAACCCGCTCTCCTGAGTTTTGATTTTCCATGAAAACGGGTGTGGTCATCGAAATTTTTTGTTTGCTTTCATTGGCGCCAGAGATGTATCGAAACAACTGCATGAAACTACCGTCGCGGCCCTGAAGATCGCTCTTGGTAGTCGTGGCGGCTAGCATTAGATCTGGGTACTCCCGAATCTCAAACTTCCCATCCGACTCGATGACTTTGTACTCGGCGGATTCGTAGGCTCCGCGAGCGATCAAAGTCCAACCAAATACGCCTGTAACGATGAGGCCAATCAGGGTTCCGGAGAAGATCATCATCGTGTTTTTCATCGGTTTTTTCAGGAACATAGGTACCAGTCAGCAGAATTTTATCGCAGCGGTCCGGGTATTGTAGCCGGTCGCCAACTGCCGGACTTGAACAAACACGTAAGGAAACTAGCCCCTTCGTACGTGGCGTTCTGCCGTCGGAGATTTTGAAATTGCCTTCATTTTGGGTGACGTTGTCCGCATCAAGTTCTTTTTCTTTCCAATCTACTTGCAAGAATTCTTTCATCTGGATCTAGTCACCTGAGCGTGTTTTCCCCATCATCTATGAAACTTCCCGGATGACCTCTTTGCCGAATGATTCCGTTTAGGAAGGGCTCGATAGAAACAGCTAAGTCCTTGGAAGTGCCCGAAATCGGGTTTATTTATGGCGACGAAGAGGCAAATACGAATGAATTGGACAGGAAGACAACCAGTCTTGGTTTTTGGTCTGTATTGCTGTGGATTCCTTGGGAGTCTTTGCAGTTCCGTTTTTGGCGAAGACTGGCCTCAATGGCGTGGCCCGAAGCGCGATGGTGTTTGGCGAGAAAGTGGAATCGTCGAGACGTTACCAGAGGGGCAACTTCCATACGCTTGGTCCGTTGAAGTTGGACCAGGGTACTCTGGCCCCACGGTCGCTGACGGACGAGTCTACGTCATGGATCGACAACCCAAAGATCGCGACGCAACGGAACGGATACACTGTTTGGATTCGAAGACAGGCAAGTCGCATTGGGTAGTCGAGTATCCTGCGGACTACCGTATTAGTTACACTGCGGGTCCGCGTGCAAGCGTCACGATTGACGAAGGGCGAGCGTACTGTGTCGGAGCAATGGGACACTTTCACTGTCTGAATGCCGAGACAGGCGAAGTCATTTGGAAACTTGATCTTGAAACCGACTACGAGATCAAGATGCCGATCTGGGGTATCGCAGCTTCTCCGTTCATCTATCAAAACCTAGTGATACAACAAGTATGTGGTGCCGAAAACGCCTGCATGGTCGCTTTCGACAAGGTCACAGGAGCGGAAGTATGGCGATCTCTCAATGAGCAAGGTGCATATTCCTCGCCGATCATTATTCAACAAAACTCCAAGGATGTCTTAGTTTGTTGGACTGGCGACAGTCTCAGTGGATTAGACCCAACGACAGGTGAAGTCTACTGGAGTCATCCATTTCCACCTTCGCGAATGCCGATTGGGATTGGCGACCCCGTTTTGTCTGGAGAGCAGCTCTTCGTCTCTTCATTCTACGACGGTTCACTTATGGTCCGTGTCCCCAAAGATTCAACAACCTCCGAGGTGATCTGGCGAGCGGTCGGAGTTGACGAAAAAAATACCGAGTCATTGCACTCCATGATCGGAACTTGTATCGTCCAAGACAACTTGGTCTATGGAACAGACAGTTATGGAGAATTCCGATGTTTGGATGCAACGACTGGTGAGCGTTTGTGGGAAGATCGAACGGCGGTTCCTCGAGCGCGATGGGCAACGATTCATATGATCCGTCACGAAGATCGCGTTTGGATGTTCAACGAGCGAGGTGAATTAATGATTACAAAACTCTCTCGCGATGGACTAGAAATCCTTTCCCGTAGCCAGTTGATCGAACCGACAATTGATCAATTGGGTCAACGCGGCGGGGTATGCTGGTCCCATCCTGCATTTGCAGAAAAGAGTATCTTTGCACGCAACGACAAACAACTCGTCCGTGTCTCACTTGAGGCAAATCCGGCTCCCAAGAGTGAGTAACCAGGTCAAAGCTTTACCTTGGCTTAGTTTCCTTTTTTAGTCTTAATTTCAAATTGTGAAAAGCAGATTCAAGATGCTTTGATATCCAAGATTGGGTATCAAAGCGGGCCATTTGAATTTGCTCGCCCAAACTCAGACGGTCTGACTCGGTCAGTACAGGTTGGATCGGCTCTCTTTCGACAATTGGTATTTGAAGATGTTCAGCAAGAAATCCTCGGTATCTTTCAGCCCATTGACTCAAATCAACCTCACAAAGTCGCCCATAAGGAACGCCGAGCTCATCAAATAATGAAAACCTTTCACGTAGCGGTGCCCGATCGGGTGAAGCGATGTAAACGGGAGTTCCCATCGCAAGACATGGCAGCGCCACATGAAGACGCGACGTGTATACGGCTTGCGCTGTTCGGTAGAGGTTCAAGTATTCGGAAGCCAATTTCCATTGCTCATCGACGCGCATTGTCCGTGAGATGAAATGCGTCAAAGATGTACCAGGCCCCGGATAATCTACGGAGTAGATCCCTGTGCGAGGACCTGAGTACTTCGGAAAGGTCATTGTTGCGCAGCCAATCATCTCCACAGCCAACCCGGTTTGGATTAACCGCTGAGCTGTTTTCGGGTCTCGTGCGCCTATAGGAAAACTAGACTTCCCCAACCAAGCAAAATAGTTCCGGTGGCGCCAATATGGGCCACTTACCCCAGCAAACAGCGTGTTATGAATGTTTTGAGGTGGAGCATTTCGGTCAAGAAACCCATTAACAACCAACAACTGCCCCGGTTTAGTTCGCCCCATAGCGTGCCGAAATACAGCATTAACCGGTGGCAGGAGGCGACTCAACGCGAGTGTTTGAATCATGTCCCCTAAGTTTGTTACGCGATATACAAGGCAACTGTAAAGACTTGTCATTTCGTTTTGCTTTCTTGCACTCCTTTGGAGATGGCTTCGTTGAACAACCGGCATCAACTACCACCCAAATCTATCTACTTCTCTTGCGAGCCTGGACTTGTTCGATAATGGCATAGTAGCGATCTAGGTGACATCTTTCGTTCCAATTTGATTTCCAAGCGTCGTATCCGTTACTGGCTAACCGGTCTCTGAACGATGAGTCATGAAGTAACCATTGAACCGCCGCCTTTAGTTGCTCAGGTGTCTTATAAAGCAACCCGCCATTGCTCTTATCAATCAACTCTTTGACACCCGCTTGGCAGAAGCCGAGAACAGGTGTCCGGCATGAGAACGACTCGAGACATGCTAAGGGACAATTCTCATATCCGATGGATGGTACGATCGACGCCAATGCACCAGCGTACCATTGCCCAAGACTTGTCCTAGGCAGTCGCCCAAGGAATTTAACGCGTGGGTTCGATGCCGCCATTTCTTGCAATTCTCTCTGTTGCATTCCACTACCTGCAATAATCAAATCAACCTCCGAGATCTCCTCCCACGCGTGGATAACCCATCTCAGGCCTTTGATAGGCTCCAATCTTCCCGCATAAAAAATGTAGGGTTTAGGGGACGATTGCAAAGGCCTGGCCGTAACTGCTAAATCATCTGCAGTGAAGTTCGGTAGGTAATCTACGGGATACTCAAATCCATGTTCGGCTAGTGTACTCGCCACAAATTCCGATGGTGCCAGAAATTGATCCACACACTTGCTAGCACGATGCAGCATCCCAGTATATCTCCACCACTGAGGAGGTCGCTTGTAATGCAACGTGCAGGAAACACAAGTCCGTTTATCGCACACTTTGGCGTCATTTTTCCAAAGCGTATGGGTAGGACAAACCAACCACAATTCATGCGAAGTATGAAGCGAAACGGTTCGCGTCGACTGCGGAACCAACTCAAATGCTTTTGGTCCGAGCAACGACGTATTATGAAAATGAACTACATCAAACTCTCGACGAAGGATCTGCCGAAGCTTTGCGGCTTTAAAAACTGGGTAACCCGTCTGATGTGTCCCCAAAGGGGATAATGCTCCCCACTTGCTCTTCAAAGAATGAATGACAATCCCATCGTCGGTAAGTTCATTATTCAGGGTAGGAATCGAGGCAGATAACGTCTGAAAAGCGTCGACGCAATGAGCAACTTCGACTTCGTGGCCATCGCGTACAAGTGCCCGAGCCAATTGCTGCACGAACAAACCATCCCCGCCAAAATTCCAGGGAGGATAAAATGTTGTCAAATGGAGAAATCTCATGAAATCTATCGATCACTCATCCAACGAAAGCGAATCGACGTGGAAATGATCGTAAAGAACTCTTTTGAACTCCGATTCACATCAATCGTCAAGCTGACTCTCCTACAAACGATACAAGGCGTGAGAGCTTTCACATTGGACTAGATTTCCAGGGGAAGAGACGGCGTTTCTCCTCAGATTGTCCTGGGAAAAAACCGCAGAATAGAACATACTCTTTGATTCTTTGGAATAGTTGGCTCTTGTCCAAAACGAGAAAACGTTAGCTCCATTCTCGCGACCGATTCTTGTTCCGAGAAATGACGATTCAAAACGCCTTCGCGAAACCAAAAAGGAAAACAATCGACTATGAATCTGCGTTTCAAACTCCTTTTCAGAACGATCACTTTTGTCTTCATCAACATCGTTGCGACAAGTGTTTTCTGCCAGGAGAAATCGGCTATCGACCTGACGCAAGGTGCAAAAATCCCCAAAGAATCGAGGCATGACTGGAACCTAGGAGCCACTGGTTTACGCGGCTGGATCTATTGCGACAAAATGGTGACTTCGGATGCGCGCCAGATCGCTGTAACGAAAGTCAAAAAGGGCTCACCGGCAGATGGAATTCTCGAAGTTGGCGATGTCATTCTTGGGGTCAACGGTAAACTCTTTGCATCGGATCCAAGAACTGAGTTCGGCCAAGCGCTAACCATTGCGGAATCCGACGCTGGGAAGGGCAACTTAAGCTTGACCCGGTGGCGCAATGGAGTGACTGAGGATATCCAAATCCACCTTCCAATTCTCGGTACCTATAGTCCGACCGCTCCTTACGATTGTCCAAAGTCCACGCGTATCCTCGACATGGGCTGCAAAGCACTGGCGGCTCGGATGGCCGAGGCTGACTACAGCAAACGGCTTGACCCGATTCCTCGCTCACTGAACGCTATGGCGCTGCTCGCGAGCGGCGACCCAGCCTATCTACCACTCGTAAAAAACGAAGCGCAATGGGCTGCGAACTTCCAAAACGATGGTATGGAAACTTGGTACTACGGCTACGTCATGATGTTTCTTGCCGAGTATAAGCTTGCCACCGGTGATGATTCGGTGATGCAAGGTTTATCGAGGATGGCTCTTCAAGCGGCCAATGGGCAGAGCGCGGTAGGATCCTGGGGGCACCGTTTTGCAAGACCCGACGGACGACTTTACGGCTATGGCATGATGAACTCACCAGGATTGCCACTTACCATCTCGCTGGTACTTGCTAGACAAGCCGGAGTAGAGGATCCAGCAATCGACCGAGCCATCGAACTGAGTGTGCGGCTCATGCGATTTTACATCGACAAAGGGGCGATTCCCTACGGAGATCATCATCCCTGGATCGAGACGCACGAAGACAATGGAAAATGTGGTATGGCGGCCACACTTTTTCATTTGATCGACGAAGCACAGGGGGCGGATTTCTTTTCTCGCATGAGCTTGGCTGCCCACGGCCCAGAGCGCGATACCGGACATACGGGAAACTTTTTTAATATGCATTGGGCTATGCCAGGTGTGTCCCTCTCGGGACCAAATGCCACCGGGGCTTGGATGAAAGAGTTCGGTAGCTGGTACTTTGATTTAGCCCGTAGCAGCGATGCACGCTTCGTCCATCTTGGGCCACCCGAAGAGGATCGCGATAGTTATGCGGGATGGGATTGCTCAGGCAGCTATTTATTAGCTTATGCAACTCCCCTAAAGAAACTCTACATCACTGGGAAAAAGGCAACCACTCGCAACACGATCGATCCCACTACAGCAGCTGAAATCATTGCCGATGGACGTGGATGGAACAACAAAGATCGAAACAGCTTCTATGACTCTCTGAGCGATGAGCAACTGATTGAACGACTTCGCAGTTGGTCGCCTGTGGTTCGAGAACGTGCGGCGATGGCAATTGGCCGACGCCGAAATACTTCGATCGAGCCGCTGCTTAAAATGCTGGATTCCCCGGACATTCATGCCCGTTATGGTGCTTGCCAAGCTATCGCGAAGCTGAGAGGACGCGCCGCGAGTGCTGTCGAATCGCTACAAAAATCTCTAACTCATGAAGACCTTTGGCTTCGCGTAAAAGCCGCCGAAGCTTTAGCGGGGATCGGCCAAGCTGCAAATAAGGCGATTCCTCAACTTTTGGAGCTTTTAGCGCAAGTCGATCCCGAAAAAGATCCCCGAGGAATGCAACAACGCTACCTTTCGTTCGCACTATTCGACCGAGACGGTTTGCTACAACGCTCTCTCGATGGAGTCGATCGCCCCGCCTTGTATAACGCGGTCCGTGCCGGATTGAGAAACCAAGATGGCCGAGCTCGCGGAAGCATAAGCTCGATCTACAGCAAACTATCTCTCGATGAAATCAAACCCTTATTACCTGCAATCTACGAAGCCATCGTACAACCAGCTCCAAGTGGTGAGATGTTCGCGGACAACATTCGCGTCGAAGGTCTAAAACTGCTGGCTGAACACCATATCGAAGAGGGTCTCGAAGCGTTGGTGATGTACACTCGCGATCAGAACCCTTGGGCCAGTGAAATCCGCACCCCAGAACTCATGAAGATTCTGTTGCTTTATGGCACCAATGCCAAAACGGTAATTCCGAAGTTGAATCAACTCGCCGATTACTTTGAAAACGAAGAGCAAGATTTCCCAGAAAACTTGAAGAAGCTCAAGGCAGCGACAGTAAGAGAAACAATCGCAGCAATCGAAGCTTCGGAAGAGACTCCAAGGCTCATCAAAATCCAACAAGATCGATAGGATCGCCGGGACTGCATCATACTTTCTTAGAGAGACAAAAAACCCTATTCGACGATACAAGCTGTAGATTGGAATCTGGATAGCTTTCGCGGTCCAAACCAATACTACCTGTAATTTCGCCGAATAGGGTAGCGTCTTTTGCGTTCTGTCATGTCGATTGGAAACTATAACTCGATGGCTTCCACTTGACTGACAAACCGACTGTCGCCCTCGCTCACGAACCCGTTGATCACATCGAAAACGGCGTCACTGAATCCACCGATATTCAAGATATCTGCTCGCTCGTAAGCTTGAACCGTTTTGTACGGTTGTAAGTCAATACAGACCAACTTTGGATTCACCTTGTCACCAGCTAACTTGCGTTGATGGTTCACAAAGTCACCCCACGCGGTCATCAAACCAGTAGCTCCGTCTCGTCCAACACTGACCCAGCTCTCACAGTCGCTCACCAAAATAGCACCCGCAAACTTTCGTTTGGCGTACTTCTTGTTAGCCGCAACGATCGGTTGAGAACAATCCGTTCCACCACCGCCGTATTTTGCCAACCGTTCCGCCAAACTTAAAAACGCGTCGTTCGGATCGATGCGACAATCGTAGGCTTGCGTATCAAACGGGATGATAACGCTATCCGGATTGGCTCGAACCAAGGCAGCTGCGAACAATGCCGCAACATCAATGCAACGCATTCTTGACATTGCACCTGCACCGTATCCAACAGAATGCGAATTCCCCATAACATTGCTGCTCATAGACCCTGAAGTATCCAACCCGATCACGACCGGTCCAGATAACTTCGGCACGTTTCCGCACGCAATCTCTGCTGCTTTATGTAATGCAACTCTGATTTCGTTCGGAACATCGTTATTGACATTCATGTAAGCCGCAAAATATTGGAACGGAAACTGTTTTGATCTACGGATCTCAGTTTCATCCGAAATTCTTGCTGCCACATAGTCGACAATGCTTAACGGAGCTGTACCATCGTTGCCCTGTTTAAATACACTGTGTTGTTCAAAAACACTGTGTTGTTCAAAAACACCGTGTTGTTCAAAAACACCGTGCCGCATCAATGTGTTCAAGTTCATTCGCAATGCTTGCGGACCCATGATTCGAGCGATTTCCGCCCAGACCAACGGTCCTTTCGCAGCATCTGACAACAAATCCCAACGGACGTTGCGCAACCCGCGAATAATACTCGCTTGCTCTACTTCACTCTTCGCACATCGATACGCTTTGATCGCGTTAACTTCAGCCGGTAAATCCGCTTCCGTCGCCGGTTCCCATCTCTCGGTTTTCCGACCTGCCAACCAACCGAACAAGGCACGGCGCTCGTTGTCCTTCGGAGTCGGACGAGCCATCCGTAAGATGTCTCGCAAACTCGGATCGTTACCGACCGCGCTGTTGATCAACTTGGTATTTGATGCCTCATTGAACCATCGTTGGAACGCGCGTTGCAAAGAGCTTGACAACCCTTTACGGCTTCTGATCAATGATCCATCTTTTCCCTTGCGTACAATGCGCCCGGAACGGACCATCTGAAACACCGTCCTCAATACGCGTCCGTTATCGACGACACGATTGAAAACACGATGCGTCAACTCGTTGTCTCGAATTGACAAAGCTACCAACAATGCGGCTGGCATGTCTTTCATGTACGCCTTTTCTCTGGCGTACAAAGCCAATTTAGCCAAAAACACATTATCATCGACTTCATCAATCAAATTCAAAACATCTTGCAATTGAGTTTCCGCGGTGCTGTAAAAGGTTTTGCCGAACGCACCTGTCGCAGCAATTTGGGCCAATGCATGTTTCGGCTCCAACTTGTACGCGCATCCACCAGCTTCATTGGTAGCATCCGCTTTTCGAAATCGGTCTGTCACACTCTGAAATAATGACTTGTTTGCCATGATGTAGCTCTGCTATCTGAAATAAAAAAACGATCGACGAAGGGTGTCCAGAGCGCCATGACGACGAGCGTCATTTGGCAGCTATCACTGCCATGGCTAAGGGTTGTGATATGTACTCCAGAACGGCAGTCGACCGCTGTTCTCACTCTCTAAAAGTAGTCGTCGCGATTCACGCCATCAAAAGCAACCTGAATCGAGACAGCATCGCTTGAATATTCTGCCGCTACCGCAAGGACAGGGATCATTGCGTCCTAACTTCTCCTGCAGCAACTTGTCTCCATGAACAATGCGGACGCCTCGTTTGACATTTGTCTCGGATGGGTATCCTCGGCGACGCTTACTCATCGGCTCGAAAAAAGGAGTCTTCGAGAGGTTTCTTACGCATGATAGTGCTCCTTACAATGATGCACTGGTGAACTTGCTTTACCCTATCCAAGACCAAGAAATTGAAAAACGGTTCGCGACGGCGTGAAAAAACTTTCGATTTCATTCGGTGAATGCAGTTCATCAAATTGCCTTGAATCTGTGAGCCTGAACTTGTTCGCGGTGAGAAAATAGAGAAAATAACAATTGTTGATTACGCTTTTCTCACGCCATGATGAATAGGTTGTTGAAGCAGGAACTACCAACGCTACTACGACCTTTGCAAAAACTTTTCTATCTGGCAAGTATTCCGACAAAGGCCGACTCATGTCAGTTCAATTCCGCTGTCCGTGCGGCACGACGCTTCGCGCCAACTCTTCCGTAGCAGGAAAGAAAATTTCCTGTCCAAAATGTGGTAAGCAACTCTTGGTGAAACCCTCGCAATCACAAAGTAGCCCTGACCCGAGGGCGGTCACTGAAGACGACAATATCGAAGATGCGGAAGACGACGATCGTACAACGTCGCGAACCGAGTCAAACATGCAGAAGCCATCTCCCAAGCCTGCCTATTCGTCGACGAGATCTGTTTCTCCACCGTCACCCACATCCTCGACCACCTATCAGTTTCCATCGACTGATTTTCCGAAACCAGCGCGAGGCACACTATCAGGAAGCAATAAAAGTGGCGCTAGTGCAATGCCATGGCCCTTGATCATCGGCATTTCGGCAGTTGGATTACTCGGTACTGCCGCGTACTTTTGGATGAATCGTAGACCATCGATTGCAGATACCTTCCAACCAACGGAAATCAATTCGCAACCAAAACAAAGTGAGACGCTATCCAACCTCTCCGCGACAAATCCATCGAACACCACACCCTCCAGTCAGCCAACCTCATTCCTACCTACTGGAGGATTGGGCCCAGAGGTCACTTCATCGAATAAAGCAGCAATTCGACTCGCAGAGGAATTCGCGAGCTTTGGGCGACAAGGGAATGCGAGTGCAGCACTGCGTATGATCTCGGATGAGGACTTCGATAAACGACAAAAAGACGGGCCGACCGCTTCTTGGGAAGCTATCGTCAAACGTGTAAAAGGCTCAGATGTTCTCAAACACATGTCGAACAAAACGCTTGAAAGCACCCCTCTCGACGAAGGCTTCCGCCATTGGCGTGTTTTAGGGGAAACGAAATTTGAAGGACAAGATGCTGTATTGTTGAGATATTACTCTGACCCTGAGTATCCACACCAATTAGTCAAAAACAGTGATGCATTGGGTGAGTTGACCAAGTTGATGACGTTCGACGAATTTCAGAGCGCTGCGCCGGAGATGATGTATGACGGGAAGGATCGAGATCGCATACCTCCCCCAAACTTTCCGAATACTATCGGATTCCTCCCACCTCGCTTCGGGTATTTGATACTGATCATCGAAAACGCTGGAGATAAGCCTAAAGTCGTCGATGTTGTGAATGTACTGGGGCAGATTCCCATGAGTCAAATTGCTGGTTCCATCTACTTGGTAGATTGGGATGTGATCCAGATAGGAATTGGATCGGAAAGTGAATTCAAGCAACGACTAGAAAAAGCCAATGCAGCGGGACGGCGAGCATTTTCGCTCTACGGAACGATTCCAAAAACTCCCGACATCACGTCGGGCTTCGAACATATTCCAGTACCCCCTCTCTGGTTTCTTCGTCAGGACTACGTCCCCTCGTACGTTCCGGCGGATTCACCCCTGGCGAATGTGGCGGAGAATCGCAGAAAAGCAAACCAAGAAATTGTCGACTGGGTAGCAGCGCAACCTGTCACCCGCACAACTCGATTAGTGAATCTTGCACGAGCCTTGCAATACGAGACAGCGATAGTGCCAGGCTTGATGCAACAATTCCGCAACGAGCACCCAAACGATCCCGGCGCAGACTTAACAGTTCTCAGCGCCGCAATGACACCGGTCGATCCATATCTGCCAGATGAGTTGATTTCGGTGATCGATCAGTCCGCATCCAAGCTTTACACCACATTCAACGATCCCTTCATGTTGTATGTAAGAGGACTGGTTCAAGAGGCGAAAGGAGATCTTAATGCAGCGAACAAGTTGTTCATGCAGGCGAACAAAGATGGGTTCATCTCCATGAGGATGTTGCGCAAACCTTTTGAGCAAGCTGTGAAACGCGTGGACAAACAAGGGGCGATCGACGCATTGAAACAAATCAACGCCTATTGGGCGAAAGGGACTTTGGATAAATCGACCGATTCCAAAGGGAAGTACATGCACGTATGGGATAATGCAAGAGATAAAGCGAACATGGCCCACAATAACCTCGTGCAGCGAGATGCTGTCAGCGGTGGGCTTGGTCGTCGCGACCCGACTCAGGTACCGGACGGAGAGCCTCGCGGAAGTATGGCTCCCGAAGGGCTCAGGACTCGAGGTAATCGAGAAGAGTTTGCCCCACCGGGATTTCCAAATGCAGGCTCGCAGTTTCCAACTGGGCCTGACCGCCAAAGTCCAGGCGCGGGGCGTGGCCCCGGTGGGCGACCTGGCGCAGGTTCACCACCTGCCGCTCCCCAAGGCCCAGGTTCGGTTCGGTTTGTTCTGCAGTCCAAGAGTCCATTCGATGCAAACGCAATTCTTCAAAAACTGAAAGAAAAATTGAATTCAGGAAACTTCCAGATGTCGACATCTGGCAACTCCGCCACAATCACCCTTGGATTTGCAGGCGACTTTGCACAAGCCGTCTCAGCAGTTGACTTCGGTAAGGTCACCGCTAAGGACGAACCCAATCGCACGATAACCATCGAGCTACCGTAATCGCTCGATAGTTGTGCGCCGAATTGCACACAGGACTCCCTTCCAAATTGCGGATACAATGATGTGAAGTTAACAGCATCATTCCACAAATTCGATGGAGCCCTACGTGAAACGTGTGGTAGTTCGCCTTTTGCAATTCTGTTTTCTGTTCATCCTGACTAGTTTCGCTTTCGGTCAACAAGCCGAAACGATCTATCATAACGGGAGTATTTTGACCATGGTTGGTGATTCGCCAACCTATGTCGAGGCGCTCGGAGTCGCGAGCGGAAAGATTCTCTTCGCAGGGACAAAAGAGGACTCAAAACGCCACCAAGGTGATTCGACGAAACTCATCGATCTAGGTGGAAAGACACTTCTACCTGGCTTTATCGATTGCCACAGTCACTACATCAACTCGCTGGTAGTCGCCAATCAATGCAAACTGTACGCGCCTCCTTCCGGGCCGGGTAAAGACGTACCTAGCATTATCACCACTCTGAAAAACTACGCTGCAGCGCGAAACATCCCCAAGGGAGAATTGATCACCGGATACGGCTATGACGATAGTGTGATGCCGCAAGGTCGACTGCTTAATCGCGACGATCTCGACGAAGCGTTTCCGGATAATCCAGTTCGCGTCGATCACGTCTCCATGCATGGATGCGTATTGAACTCCCTAGCTCTGAAAAAATACGGGATCAGCGCTCAGACCAAGACCCCAGCGGGAGGTGTGATTGTACGCAAGCCAGGTACCGATGAACCTTGGGGACTCATCATGGAAATGGCTTACCTACCCATCTCGCAGCAGTCGGAGACACTCACGGCGCAGCAAGAGATCGATTGGAGCTACGCAGGGCAATTGCTGTATGCCGAGGCGGGTGTCACTACGGCCCACGAGGGAGCAACACACCACGCGCAGTTCCAAACTATACGTCGAGTGAGTGATGCCGGAGGAAACATCATCGATGTGGTTTGTTATCCTTTTATCACCGATGTCGATAAAGTCCTCGCAGAATTCCCCATTAACAAGTGGGGTAAATACTCCAACCGATTCAAAGTAGGTGGAGTGAAAATCACGCTCGACGGCTCTCCTCAAGGCAGAACCGCCTTTTTTACAACACCCTATCTCACCGGAGGACCTAGCGGGGAGAAAGAATGGAAAGGAGAACCAACCTTTCCGCAAGAACTAGCCAATGCGATGGTAAGGAAAGTCCACGACCTGAATGTCCCAATGCTCGTCCACTGCAATGGAGATGCTGCAATCGATTCATTCCTAGAAGCGTATGAATCTGCTCGCAAAGGAGATGACAATCGACCTTGGAATGTAACCACGATCCATACACAGTTTATGCGCAAGGATCACATACCGAAGTTCGTAAAGCACCAAATTCGCCCATCGTTTTACACTCTGCACACGTTCTATTTTGCTGACGCCCACATAGCAAATCGTGGTAAAGAACAGGCAATGGAAATCAGCCCCATGCGGGAAGCGATTCAAGCCGGTTTACGCCCAACCAATCACACCGACTTTGTCGTTGCTCCTCTCGATCAACTCACCATGCTCTGGTCTGCCGTAAATCGAATCTCAAGGTCAGGAGTGACAATCGGGGAAAACCAACGCGTCTCAACTTACGAAGGCCTTAAGTGCATGACAGCTTGGGCTGCTGAGCAATACGATGAACAAGATCGCAAAGGGACGCTCGAAACTGGCAAACTCGCAGACCTTGTAATCCTCGATCGCGATCCAATAAAAACGGATCCGATGGAGATCAAGGATATCAAAGTAATTCAGACCATCAAAGAAGGACAAATCATCTACCCAGCTCAAAATGAAACCAGCAAACCGACTGCAGCACCCAATCTCGCTGAAATGACCTATCGCTGGAGGTTGCATGTTTGCGACATGACTGAAGTCAATCAAGCTGCCGGCAAAGACTGGAAACTCAAGTCCCTCGAGGGAGTACCCATCGAAACGGAAAGCCGTCCAACGATGAAATTTCAACGAGGCGAACTAATTGTTTTCGGAGGAGTCAATCGAATTGTGGGCTCCTATGCATTGCTTGAAAATCGTAGTGTAACCATTGGGAGGCTGACCGCTACCGAACGCGCCGGACCACCAGAGCTTCAAGCTCTTGAAAACCGTTTTTCAAAGATACTTGCTACCGTAGACGGCTTTCACGTCGAAGGCAATCGTCTAGATTTGCTAAGTGGACTTCATGTCGTGGCCGTATTTACAACCGAAGAATGAAACTCAGACATGAACGCCCCAACTGAACCCAAAAGAGCGGTTTCCTTTTTCGACTCACTCCTAGACTTTACCAATTTCAGTGGGCGAGCCAGTGTTTCTGAGTATCGACGTTTCACGATAACTACCTATCTGCTTTGCTTTATTCCGTTTCTCATTTTCGTTCTGAGTTACGCGTATATTCTCAAGCAGCGTGGGCAAGACTCCCCTGATTTTGGACCAATTCCATTCGTTTTCTTCCTGCCCCTACCTTTTCTCTTTCCTGCGATCGCTGTCAGACGGCTACACGACAT
>CAZACJ010000004.1:30530-33722 GCA_964483385.1 uncultured Pirellula sp.
ACAGACACGGGAAGGAATCACCGTGCGAAACGGGATTACTAACGATGCAACTGAACATCTGTCCACAGTCCCCAATCCGATCCGTTGCCATCCCCACCATCTTCAACAATCAGCTCTAACGTGGACACATTCGTGACTTTCACGTCGAAGGATTCTATCTTCCCTTGATTCATCCGTTGTGATCGCCAGAGGTCCTTCCCATCGCCCCGCAAGACAAACACGCAGGTTCCGTCATGTCCATCCGCAAGTCCCACATTTCCAGTGAGGCGATTCCATTTCGTCATGAGGTTGTAAGTGTACTTGCTCGGTGCGTGAGCATAAAATCCGTGTCCAAATAACTTGCCTCCAATACTCAATGCAACTTCGTCGCCCGGTACACGATCGAACGTCGGCGACTTCCACCCCACCTTCGCTTGCTCAGGTTTAGCATCTGACAACCAACACGGATTCGATTCAATCGAAGCAAGCGTTTGTTGGGCTGAGCCTTCAAGAGTACGAATCAAAGAACGTGCTACGGATAGAATCTGGACAGGCGGTTCAGACTGACCGTAGCGAGATTCAAGCTCCTGTAAGAGAGCCTTCGCCACTTGAACGTCTTTGTCCTGAATTGCCTGAAGGAATGGCTCGATCTCTAGCTTTGACCTGAATCGTTCGATATCCACTTTGCCATCTGGTTGCACAGAATATGGTACGGATAGTGATTCATCCTGAATGCGTCCACCATTTGCTTGGCAAACTACAACTCGCAACGCAGCGGACTCGGCAGGGTCAACGGGATGACATTGCAGCTCAAAATTCCCTAGATCATCTGGAATTGCTACTGTTGTGGTCGCATCGTAATCGCTTCCACCAGCAGGATCCAGATAGCCAATGACCGCGTAGGCGATCGGATCAGCTGAAACCTTGCCTCTCAAAACAAATGATTGCTGATCGTTGGCTAACTCGATCTTCAGTTCAGTGATCTTTGCGTCTTGTTGCAAGTCAATCCCATTGACCTGATGGGTAAATAAAGGGTGAGCGGATAAACGCAATCCGTCTGCTAGGCTTAGCTGGGATCCTTTACCTTCTCCGCGTCGATCTTCGCCATAGGTTCGATTACCACTTCCCATCAATGACGTCCCGAGGACTTTTGTTTCTTCTGGTCGTTCACGATTATGAGGAAGCCCCAACGCATGTCCTAGTTCGTGGCAGACACCTCCCACAAAAATACTGTTGTACCTCCCTACCGAAATGCGACCGTATTGCCCATCGGTCACTATTGGCTTCTTTTCGGTTAATCGCGCAGGATCAAGCAGTGCGGAATCGACTTGCCAGGCTGTCCCTTGGCGAATCCCTCCGGTTGCGTAATAGGGGCTGTTTTGGCTGATTGTCATCGCCATCGGATCCCATTGACTCATATTGCAAAAAAGAACGATTGTTTCCAAATCTGCATCGATACCTGCTTCACGTAGTACAGGGACGCACTCACGTCGAATCGGGCCACCACTTCGCACGTTGTACTGAGCGTATGGGTATCTACCTCGCACTAAATGGATACGAACTTGTTTGTCACTTTCCATGTCGAGCGAGAATGTCATTGGGCCGAATCCCAATCGTTCCATCTCGGATCGATAAAACTCTTGAATATCGATCATCACACGTGAGAGTCGTTCGCGATATCCATCGAGAGGTTCGCGGTCACTTGGAGTCCATAGCACCACATGGACTGTGCGATTCGATTGCAAAGGATGAACCTTTAGATAGGAATCCCGCAACTGCATCGCTCGTTGTACCATCTCACGCCATTGCTCTTCCGGCGTTTCACTGAAAACTTCCCCGCTGCCGATGATGCAGACGAAGAATGTCACTAAGAGCAGGCTAAGGCCACCAATAAAACGATTTTGCATGAGAATTCCGGGCGAAGACAAGTATCAAACCGAAGGCGAGTGACGAAGTCCAGTTGCAACTTCGTCCGATTGCCATTGATCTACACTTTATAGAACTTCGTCTATCTATGCAAACGTGTGTTATGCATCCAAGGAGATCACCTTTGCCGATCAAACGTATTCGAACCAAGGCTTGCCAGCACTGCGAACAGGTTAGCGATGTGCTCTACCGTGTTCGTTATGACGCAACGCGTAATTGGTTTTTCGTTTGCCCTAAGTGCCTTGAACAAGTCAAACCGGGCAACCCGCTCTATCAGTACGGTGGGACTTGGAAAAGCAAGAAGCGGCACTAAAGGTCAGAAGTAGCTTGTTGCGTAAAACGTTCAGTGAGTTCGTTCCACTTCTTGGACAATCGATCGACTATTTCCGGATGGCGACTCGCAAGGTCTTGGGTTTCACTGCGGTCAGTATTCAAGTTGTATAGTTCCCACTGCGCATCCTTTCCGGCTGCGACTATTTTCCATTCACCCCAACGCAGCGCTCGATTACCCTCGTGCTGCCACCAAAGTGGCCTTTCATTTACCACGTTCGCATTCTGAGCGATGTCGGTTTGTAGATCCGCAAGAAAACTCTCGCCAGCAAATGCAGGAGGTTGCTTCGCTCCCTCCGCGCCCCCTTCGGTCGGAAGACTCTGAGCATTCTGTTTCGACCGTGCCGCCAAGTCCAAAATCGTTGGTACCACGTCAACCACATGCCTTGGAGTCTCGATTGGCTGGGCTTGCGGTGTAATCCCCTTGGGCCAGTGGGCAATCATCGGAGTTGCTATGCCACCTTCGTGATTCCAAGTCTTGTGGCGACGAAAAGGGGTATTGGCAACCGTTGACCAACCAGGGCCGAGACACAGGTAAGTCTCTCCTGCTCCAGGTGCTGCTTGAGGGTCATGGCCATCGCCTCGAACCATAATCTCCGCGCTAGCTCCGTTATCGGAAAGAAAGAGAACTAACGTATTCTCCCAGCGCCCTGGTCGTTGCTTCAAGTGATCGATGATCCGACCAATGGCACGATCCATTTCATCAATCATGGCAGCATGCACTGCCATCTTTGCGACTTGAAGCTCTGTTTGCTCCGATGTCAGAGTATCCCATGGAACGGGACGATTCACTTCCGCTGGCCCAAGTTTCTTCATCGCTTCGGGAAATGCGTAGGGAGGTCCGATTTCCTCTTCGACTTGACTGACGCGGCCGACGCCAACACCGAGACCAAGTTGCTGCATTTTGTCCCATCGCTCGTTGCGCACGGTCTGCCACCCCTTCCGATATCTCGAAAG
>CAZACJ010000004.1:33822-52049 GCA_964483385.1 uncultured Pirellula sp.
TAGAAATGGCGATCATGGTCTTGGAGACTGTAAGACTTTTCAAATCCATTTTTTGTGGGCAAGCCATCGATGTGCCATTTGCCAGAATGATATGAGTGATACCCAAAGGACTGCAATCGATCCGAAAGCAGCTTGGCCCATGCTGGCCGTTGACCTTGTCCACCGCTCTTTACTCCGACAACGCTATCGCGACGAATTTGTTGTGCGTAGTAGCCGGTCAACAAAGCACCTCGGGTCGGCCAACAGCGAGCTGTATTGTAAAACTGCGCAAATCGACGCCCATGTTGCGCCAGTCCGTCTAGGTTTGGGGTATCGATTTCACTTCCGTAGCATCCGATGTCGGAATACCCAAGATCATCGCATAAAATAAGCAGTACATTGGGAGGTACTGAATCTTGCGCCTCAACACGGCACGACATCACCAAAGCAATTACGCCGACAACCGCCGCGACAAAAAATTTACTCGGGTAAATCTCATCCACGATCTTTCGAAACGATCGGAATACTTCAACGATTCGAATCGTTGCGATTCGCGATACGATGGCATCAGATTGCATTTCATAGACCTTTTGGGGAATTGGTAAAAGACAGTAGAGAGCGTACAACCGGCAATGATAACGAGTTACCGAGCAAGTGCCACAATCGCCGATCCCCTAGTTTTTCGGTAAGGCAAAAATCTTTTGCAAAGCCTAAAAGGTTTGCGACTTCACGAGGCGAAAACCGACGCCAGCCTTGTTCCTGCCAAACAACTGAGCCGGACCGAATCGCCGAGGTTCCATATCCCGATCCAAAACAAGCCGTCAAACAAGCACCCACTTCGCCGCCATGCAAGTCGATTTCATGGCTGTCCGAAAACGGCATAACGCGATGCATTGCATGAAGAAATCGCTCCTGCTCGGGATCGATCCAAAGATGAGGTGAATTCTTACTACATATCTGTGGATCAATAAAATCGCGCAAGTCTACTACCGACGAACTAGGCCACAGAATCTCGGGCTCACGACAATCTGATTGGCGAGCCAAAATGTAGATGCGGGGTCTACGATTTGGCCAACCAAATTCGCTCGGGCACTTTTGAACAATCTCCACAACATAATTCGATTGCGTCAGTAATTCTTGGACTCGAAAAGCCGTTCTTGATGTCTCGAACCCAACGACATTCTCGATAGCAATCCAACGTGGCTTGAGAAGCGTCGCTAGATACATCAGATGCAAAAACCCTTGCGTGCGAGGATCTGCATCATCTCTCTGCTGCCCCTTACGAGTAAACGGTGTACATGGTGGGCTCAACCACCAAAGATCTGCTTCATAATTTTCTAATTCGGCGGCGCTGACCGATGCCAATTCGCGAATTTGATATTGGTTGCTGAAGTTCGCTTGATAAACCTCTCTTGCATCTCGATCGATATCGAACGCGCAGCAGACGTCCAGCCAAGGGCAAGCAGCGTGGAGTCCACCGATCCCTGCAAAAAACTCAAGCGTCTTCACGGCAAGCTGACTGATGTTCAAGGATGCTTGCAACCAACGCGGTCCATCCCGTTTGATGGTTTGCTCCTAATCCTTGACCATTGTCACCATGGAAGTACTCGTAAAAGAGAACTAGATCCTTCCAGTTGGGATCATGAATAAATCGTTGATCTTGTCCGTGACAAGGCCGCCGCCCCTGAGCATCCTTCAAAAAGAGCTGCACCAAGCGACGTTCGATTTCATCGGCTATTTGCCGCAGGTTCTTATGATTCCCGGAACCCGTGGGGCACTCCATCGTGAAGTTATCCCCATAGTATTCATGATACGAACGGAGTGATTCGACAATCAGATAATTAAGAGGAAACCAAACAGGCCCTCGCCAGTTGCTATTTCCCCCAAACATGCCAGAGTTACTTTCCCCTGGAACATAGCCGACCGAATTCGTGCCACCGGCATGTTCGAAGACAAACGGCTTCTCCAGATGCGCTGCGGAGAGTGAACGAATGCCGTACGGGGAAAAGAACTCTGCTTCATCGAGCATGTAGGTTAGGAGTCGGCGCAAGCGATCTGTCGAGGGGATGGCCAAGAGGCGCATCCCCCCACTGGACTCCACGCCTGATTTGCGTTCCAAGTACATCATGTAATCGGACATCTGCGATTTGTTCTTCAAGAACCAATCCATTCGGCTTTTAAACCCAGGCAGCTTGTCGATCACAGAGTCGTGCAAAATTACGTTGGAGCATAGCGGTATCAGGCCAACAAGCGATCGCACTTTCAAAGCGGTGCTCTTGCCATCTCGATAGAGATGATCGTAATAGAAGCCGTCTGTTTCTTCCCATAAGCCTGTGCCATGCAAGGAGTTCATCGCTTCCGAAATTGCAACGTAGTGCTCGAAGAACTTACTCGCCATATCGGAATAAGCTTGACTATCTGCCGCCAACTCCAACGCCATCTGAAGCATGCAACCGCAGTAGAAAGCCATCCAAGCAGTCGCGTCGGCTTGATCGAGTATCCCTCCGCCGGGCAATGGTGCGCTGCGATCAAAAACGCCGATATTGTCCAATCCTAAAAAGCCCCCGCTGAACACATGTTGTCCGCGGGTGTCTTTCCGATTGACCCACCAAGTGAAGTTTAGAAGCAACTTCTGGAAGGTCCTCGCCAGAAATTCTCTATCGCCACATTGCTTGTAGATCTGCCAGCAAGCCCAAGCGTGAACGGGTGGGTTCACGTCGCTCAATGCCCATTCATAAGCAGGTATCTGCCCGTTGGGATGCATATACCATTCACGCAAAAACAAGATCAACTGATTCTTGGCAAACTCAACATCCACCCGCGCCATTGGAATCATGTGAAATGCTAGATCCCAAGCGGCGTACCAGGGGTATTCCCACTTATCGGGCATGCTGATGACATCCCGATTGAATAGATGTTGCCAATCACTGTTGCGACCTTGCAGTCGCGACGAGGGTAGTGGGCGTCCTTCAGGATCACCTTGCATCCAAGCATCCACGACGTAGTAATAGAATTGTTTGGTCCACAACAAACCCGCGTAAGCTTGGCGTGCCACGAGTTTCTCGTCGTCGGATAAATTGTTCGGGATCACTGCGGAATAAAATGCGTCCGCTTCTGCTTTTCGAGCTGCGATGATCTCATCGAAGTCGCTATCGATTTTTGCCAAAGGCACGTACGATTCAGGAACTTTACCTTGAACCAATGGCACAGAATTTGGAATCGCATTCTCGCCGGCTCCGGTGAGACGGCATCGAAGTACAGTAGGTCGCGATGGGTGGATGATGGCCATATAGTGAGCGCCACACTTTGTGCCGAAGGGTTGCGACTGCACCTTCGACTTGTCACCCTGAACGATGTACTCGTGAAAAGCATCCTTGAAATACTTGCCGTATGAGAGCGCTCCGGGGTGCTTCTCGATGTTTGTCTCATTTTCGGTGAACAACCAAACCGGAGGCTCCTGATCCAGTTCAGGCTGCACGCGAAACTGAAAGTGACCTAAAGTCTCGTGGTCGCATAACACCACTCCGGAGGGTTCATCCGAGGGGTAGATCAATTGCAACCGTGGTTTCGCCGCACAACCATCGTGAGTACATCCCCAGGTCCACGAATTATGAAACCACAGTTGCGGGAGCAAGTGCAACACAGCGGGTCTGTTACCTCGGTTATGAACCGTCAAACGCATTAAAAGATCGTCTGGACCCTGCTTGGCATATTCTATTTCACAATCGAAGTAATCGTTCTCGTCAAAAACTTCTGTATCTAACAACTCGAATTCAGGCTCGAAACGGGAACGAGATCGACTCGTCTCATGCAATCGATCGTAAGGGAAACGCGCATGAGGATACTTGTAAAGCGCTTTTGCATACGAGCAAGTCGGCGTGGCATCGAGGTAATAGTAACACTCCTTAACGTCCTCTCCGTGGTTCCCCTCGGGACCAGAAAGTCCGTAAAGTCGTTCTTTAAGAATCGGATCGCGTGTATTCCAGAACGCAAACGAAAAACATAAACGCCCCTGCCGATCACATATACCGTGCAGTCCGTCCTCTCCCCATCGGTAAGCTCTAGACCTTGCGTGATCATGCGGTAAAAAGAACCAGGCTTCTTGATTGTCGGAGTAATCCTCACGGACAGTGCCCCATTGACGTTCCGAAAGATAAGTCCCCCAGCGTTGCCAATTCGATTGACGCAAGGTCGACTCTTCTAATCGGCGATGCTCCGCTGTCTGAGCCAAGGAATCAAACGGGATGGAACTAGGACGAGAGCCTTTATCGCTCATGTCTGCCGATTCCTCTCGGACTCAATGTAGTAATCGATATGGGACAGTTCGCTCGCAGCAGCACGATCAACAATCACCGTCGCATAAGGGTGGAATTGTAAAATCGATGCGGGAACCATGGCTGCAATCGGTCCTTCAACTGTTTCGCGAATCGCTTTTGCTTTTCCCTGCCCAGTCGCTAACAAAAAGATAGAGCGAGAACTCATGATCGTTCCCAATCCCATCGTCAATGCCATGCGGGGCACTTGGTCGATCGATTGAAAAAATCTTGCATTGTCTTGTCTTGTGCGATGCGCCAAGGTCTTAACCCGAGTCGGTGACGAAAACGAGGAGCCAGGTTCATTAAAACCGATATGTCCGTCGCTACCGATCCCTAAGATTTGCAAATCAATACCTCCCGCTTCCTCGATCATCGCTTCATAGCGTTCAGCACTTTGAGACAGATCTTCGCATTCGGTAATCGGTACGTGTGTCTTTGCGGGATCAATATCGATGTGACGGAACAAATTCTCCTGCATGAAAGCGTGATAGCTTTGCGGATCACTCGGGGGGACGCCGCAGTACTCATCCAAGTTAAAGCTTGTAACTTTCCGAAAACTGATCTCACCCGAGCGATATCGCTCGATCCATTCGCGATACAAACCCAAGGGGGTACTACCGGTAGCTAAACCAAGGACACATCCGGACTCCCCATCCGAACCGCCGTCAACCTCAACACTTTCACGTGGGGAAAGTGCCTCACCGAGGTATTCGATCGACTCGACCGCCGCACGCTCAGCCACCTCTTCCGCCGATTCACATACAATGATACGCACAGATTCCTCGCATCGGGTTCGTTAAGATATCCAAGAGCGAACAGGTTTCCCCGCTGCGAATTCTCAATCCGCAGTCGCGTGGCACATTCTAAAGTAATCACCCGCTGCGTAACAGATTCAATCGATTCTTTTCATTCCTTCGTCCCTGTTGCTAGCAGCTACCCCCGACAGTACGGTACACTAAAAGACGGTTTCCGAAGGTATTTCAGAACAACATGACCTGTTGTACCTTAGGGGCAAGAGTATCACTTACAACCGCCCACGGACACCAAATTTGTTTAACAGAAACTAATCCTCCCTTCCTCAATTAATCTCACCTTATGAGTGCAAACTCCCCTTCCCGACGCATTTCCCGTCAAGCTCTAGCTTGGTGGATTACCTCCCTTTCCATAGGCTCCCTTTCCTTCGGAGCTTTCTGCCTAATCCCTAACGAGATATTAGCGCAGGACGCAAGCAAGATCTATCGTCAAACCCCTGAGCTTGCTGACATACAAGGGGTACAAAAACCCGAAGAAAGCTCACAACGCGATAAACTCCTAAAGGCTGGGGAGCGTCCTCAATGGATTTGGGGGGACAATCCAGATACTCGCTATATCATTCGCAAGTCGTTCAACGCCTCGAAAGCGACGGAAGCGTGGCTTACAGCCTCAGCGGACAACGGCATGTCGGTATCCGTCAATGGTAAAAATGTTGGGCGAAGCGATGCTTGGGAAGAGGGGATGACGGTGAATGTCACCTCCGCATTAGTCGAGGGGAAGAACGAAATTGTTTTCGAAGCTTGGAACACCGGTGGCGTGGCAGCTTTGGTTGCTAAACTCGGTTGGCTTGACGCTCAAGGTCAAGTACAGACTGTGGTGACCGACGAATCATGGCAAGTCGCGCCGAAAGATCGCCCCGGAGAAAGCAAGGCACCGAAGAGAATTGCTGGCTACGGGGATGGGCCTTGGGGTGAAGTGCTCAATCAATCCGGTGGCGGCGAGCGAGGTGCTTTCGCGGTACAACCCGGATTTGTAATCGATCGTCTCTTCACAGTTCCACGCGACGAACTCGGATCTTGGGTCTGCATCACAACAGATCCGAAGGGCCGTTTGATCGTCAGCGACCAAGGGGACAAAGGCCTCTTTCGAGTCACCCCACCGAAACCTGGTTCACAAGAGGAGACAAAGGTTGAAAAAATCCCGGTCAACATTTCAGCCGCACAAGGATTGCTCTACGCCTTCGATAGCCTTTATGTCTGCGTTAATGGCGGGGTCGGTAGCGGCTTGTACCGTTTGAAAGACACCAACGGTGACGATCAATTCGATGAAGTGACAAAACTCAAGGAATTTCGAGGTGGTGGGGAACACGGCCCACATGCTTTGCGACTTTCTCCGGATGGCAAATCGATCTATGTTTGCAGTGGAAATCACACGCTGCCTCCAACCGACCGAACCACCAACGCGCCACCGCAAACCATGGGTGGAGCAAGAAAAGAACAGCTGATCGGCAAGCTTCCAGAAGGTACAACGAGTCGGATCGTTCCGAACTGGGACGAAGATCTACTGTTGCCACGTCAGTGGGACGCGAACGGACATGCGGCTGGAATTGTGGCTCCGGGCGGATGGATCGCAGTGACTGACCCAGATGGAAAGACATGGGAAATGTTCACCGTCGGATACCGCAATCAATACGATTTCGACTTCAATGCTGCCGGTGACATGTTTGTGTACGATGCAGACATGGAATGGGACATGGGTACGCCTTGGTACCGCCCAACCCGCGTCGTACATGCGACAAGCGGGAGCGAATTTGGGTGGCGCAGTGGAACGGGCAAGTGGCCCGGCTACTATCCAGATAGTTTGCCGACTTTGGTCGACATCGGTCCTGGTTCTCCTGTTGGCGTCGAGTTCGGCACGGGTGCTAAATTTCCTGCCAAGTATCAAAAGGCGCTTTACATCTGCGACTGGACGTTTGGGACCATGTATGCGATTCACATGAAGCCCGAAGGTGCGTCCTACTCGGCAACCAAAGAAGAATTCCTTTCCAGAACTCCATTGCCTCTCACAGATGTGACGGTTTCCCAAGACGGTTACATGTACTTTACCGTTGGTGGACGGGGCACCCAAAGCGAACTTTATCGCGTTCGGTACGAAGGAAAAGAACCGACGACACCGGCCGTTGCCGACGTTTTACCAAGCGAGAGATCGATTCGAGAATCCATCGAAGCCTTCCACAATGATGCTCCGAAAGACGCTGAAACCGTCAAGAAACTAGTAGGACACCTCGCCAGTGCAGATCGTCACGTTCGATATGCAGCACGCGTCGCACTCGAACGCGTACCGTCCAACCAATGGGCAGAGAAGGTTCTTGCAAGCACCGACGCAAACACCATCATCACAGGAACTGTCGGACTTGCTCGCGTCGGAGATTCGAGCATGAAAGAACCCTTGCTGATGAAACTTGGTACGCTTTCGCCAGCATCTCTTTCAGCATCCCAAAAGCTAGAACTCGCCCGAGCCGTACAACTGATTCTGATTCGACTTGGCGAACTCGACGAACCCCTTCGAAACGGACTCTTAGGCGCAATCGAACCGTTGTTCCCTTCGGGTGACGACATGCTGGATCGTGAACTGGTGATTCTGCTTACCTACCTGCAATCGCCAGTGCTCGCCCAAAAAGCGCTACCGTTGCTTTCGAAGGAACGCCAAAAAACGGAAGCGGATTACGCTGAAATCCTCCAACGAAACCGTGGCTACGGAGCCTCCATCGCAGCGATGTTGGAAAACCAACCAGACCTACAGCAGTTCCACTTGGCATTTTCCATGCGAAACCTCAAAGAAGGCTGGACCGTCGATCAACGTAAAGCCTTCTTTCAATGGTTCGAAAAAGCCCAACAGTGGAAAGGTGGAAACAGCTACCAAAAATTCTTGATCAACGCGGCCAACGATGCTTATGCATTATCGACCGACCAAGAACGGTTCGTTTTGGAAGCGTTAGGAGTACGAAAACCAGCTCCATTGCCAACCAAACTTCCTGAGCCCAAGGGACCGGGGAAGGCTTACAGTACAGAAGACATTGTCAAGCTCGCTTCTGACCGCATGAAGGGTCGAAACTTCGAGAATGGCAAGAACATGTATGCTGCAGCACGATGTGTCGTTTGCCATCGATTCGGCGGTGATGGTGGAGCCACTGGACCGGACTTGACCCAAGTCGCTGGGCGATTTGCGATTCGAGATTTGATAGATGCCGTTGTTCGCCCGAGCCAAGTGATCTCCGATCAGTACAAGACCATGGTCTTGCAGATGGAGGACGGCACCGTTCATACTGGACGAATTGTTAATGATGTTGGAGGTAAGGTCACCATCGTCGTCGATCCAGAAGATGCGACCAAGACCGTAACGGTCGACCGCAGCGACATCGCACAAGAGAAGACGTCTGCGATCTCATTGATGCCTGCCGAACTACTCGACAAACTCAATGAAGACGAAGTCCTTGATTTGCTCGCGTTCGTCCTTTCGCGCGGCGATGCAAAAGCCCCGATGTTTCAGTCGAGATAATCCTCCAGGTCAACGCCCCGCCGAATACCTGTGGGATTAACCAATACTGCGGATCGATTTGCCGAGAGTCGACCGACCAATCATTCCTAGAGAGCCTCATACACGATGACTTCAACCCCCAAGCATTCGCAGACCGAAAAATCTTTCCGCGTCTTGTTGAACAAAGAGCAGTTGGTCTTTTCTTCTGCTCACTTCATCACGTTCGCGGGAGACATCTGCGAGTGCCTGCACGGTCACAATTACGGACTACGGGCCGAGGTCTGTGGAGCCCTCGATGAGAATCGCTACGTCATCGACTTCATCGCTTTTCGTGACGCACTCGCGGAAATTGTTCGCCAGCTCGACCATCACATGCTTGTCGCTCTACACCACCCGATGATCAAGGTGGAGGTACAAGAGAAAGAAGTGCTGGTGCGATTCAGGGAAAAACGCTGGATATTTCCCAAAGAAGACTGCATGTTGTTGCCCATCATCAACACGACAGCCGAAGAAATAGCCGGCTGGATCGCCGAGAGCATTCGAGCCAAGCTCTACTCCAAGATTGGTGATCGTTTGGAGTGGATCGAGATTGGTGTCGATGAAAACAACGGCCAATGGGGTTACTGTCGGATCCCTTGGTCTCCTGCATAAGAAATCGGTGTGGATGCAATGGTAGCCGTAGAGCAGTACCTAAAACCCGAGCTAGCCTCGCAGATCAAGCGACTCGATCTGCGTGCTCAGATGGTCGTCAAAGGCTTCCTGCAAGGGATGCACGCAAGTCCGTTTCATGGTTTTTCAGTTGAGTTCAGCGAACATCGCCGCTATTCACACGGCGATGACCCCAAAGACATCGATTGGCTTGCGTTTGCGAAAACCGATCGGTACTACGTAAAGAAGTTTGAGGCCGAAACGAACCTGACTGGTTACATACTCATGGATACAAGCCGATCCATGAATTACACCTACCGACAACAACTAACGAAATTCGATTACTGCATCTGTTTAGCCGCAGCGCTCTCTTATTTGATGCTCATGCAGCAAGACCCCGTCGGCTTAGTCACCTTTGACGAAAAGCTAAAAGCGAGCATTTTTCCGCGATCACGACGAAGTCAATTCGCTGCCATCCTAAGCCAGTTGACCAAGTTAAAGCCGGGTGGAAAAACGAGTTTGCGCAAACCCATCGAACAATTCATGGCAATGCTCAAGCATCGTTCGCTGATCATGGTAATGAGCGATTTGCTTTCGGATGCCGAGTCGGCCGCCGATACACTGAGAATGTTACGCCATGCCGGCCATGACGTTATTGTGTTTCATGTGTTAGACGAAGCAGAGGTAACATTCCCGTTTCAAGGGCTCGTCGAATTGAGAAATCCAGAAAATGACGAGTTAGTTTCCGTAAATGCCGACGATATTGGCGAAGAGTACCGGGCGAACGTCGAAGCATTCCGCGAGGAACTCAAGGCATCTTTTTTGCAATCAAAGATCGACTATGTTCCCCTAGATACCAGTGTGCCATACGATAAAGCACTTATGGAATACTTGATCTCGCGAAGAAATCGGTTCTAACTCAAAGCAATCCGCCAACTGGCAATTTCCTAACGGACAACGGTGGAATCCGATGACCTTTCTCCATGTGTCGCTCTTGCTCGGAAGCTTAGCGTCTCTTGCTCCGGTCGTGTTCCACTTGCTCGGCCGCAGACAACCTAAGACGCTAGACTTTCCTGCAATTCGGTTTGTGCGCAAAACGGCAGTAGAGGCTCAGCGAGGCTGGTCCGTAAAACGCTGGTTGTTGCTGCTGTTGAGAGTACTTATGGTTTTGGTGCTCGTCTTTGCCCTCGCATCACCTCGGGTCGCCTCCGGTCTATTCGCCAATGCCACCCTCGGTGGACTGCTCGGTCTGCTCGCATTACTGGCAAGCGCAGCTGCCTTGGTCTTGTGGGGAAAGAGGCGAGGACTATTGGCGATTGCAATTCCAACTATTCTCGCACTCTTACTCTGGAGCGGCGCTGCGTACTACGGTTGGGCAGTGCTGAAACGCTCCGACCAAAGCCCACTTACGAATACCGACGGTCCGGTCGCAGCGGCATTGATCATCGATACGTCCCCTACCATGGGCTACAAGTACCACAACCATACGCGACTTGAAGATGCCAAAGAAATGTCGCGATGGTTAATGGATCGTTTTCCCATCGGTAGCCAAGTTGCGATTTTGGGAAATGAGGGAATCAGTCGCATGAATCAAGACCGACTATCCGCAGAGCGACAGCTAGATCGCGTCACCGTTGAAGGAAAGGCTGCCGACTTGACGGAACGCATCCAAGCTGCCGTAACGATGGTACGAAAAAGCGAACTGGAACGGAGAGAAGTCTACGTACTCTCAGACATGCGAGAACGAGCTTGGAAGAACATCGCGACCGCTGATTTGGAATCCACAGTTTCCGGAGAATCCAAGTCCGAACCGTCGGCAACCACAGAACGGCAACCGAAGGTTCTCCTTCAAGTGATCGACTTAGGAGTTCCGGATGAGGATCTACGGAATTGGGGACTCGATGAACTTAAAATCTCTTCCGAAAGTGTCATCCCCGGAGGTAGCGTTACCCTCGACGTATCTTTGGGAGCTCTAGAAGGGGAGGCTAAGGAACAAGTCATGGTGGAACTGCTTGCCGAACCTGTAGACCGAAGACCAACAATCTCCCGAGATGGTAAATGGGTTGTACCAGAACTGAAGTTGCTTGATCGCCAAGTGGTGCAGCCGGGAAGCACTGGAGGCACCAAGATAAGACTTCTCTGGAAAGATCTCGCCGAAGGCACAAATCATGCGATGCTCCGATTATCAAGAGCGGATCCTCTCGAGAGCGATAACGAGTTGTTTTTGACTGTAGAAGCCAAAGACCAGGGCCGATCGCTGGTCATTAGCGATAGTGCAATAGACGGCCAACTCGTCGCCCTCATGCTCGGCCCCCCCGCGACGAATTCCTCGGAAAGCAAAGAGGGCCAGATCAACGACAAGCAAAACGGAGTGGACGTTGAGCCTCGTTCTAGAATCTCACAGCTCGATTTTTCAAAATACTCCACGGTCATCCTTTACGATCCATCCGAACTCAGTGGTGACGAATCAGATAAGCTCGCGAGTTGGGTGCAAAGTGGAGGAGGACTGATGGTGGTATTGGGTCCTCAAGCCAAATGGAATCAAGATGCTGGAGTTGCGAATGGAGACGCTGTGAATAACAACGGTGGCAGTGGACTTGCGAATTTGCTACCCGGGCGAGTTCGTGGATTGAAGCGTTTACAGAATAACGCGACAAATGAAAGCGGAGGCCCAAAGACTGCGGGAGAAACGGTCGTTCTTACCCCCGTCGTCGAATCTCATCCCCTTTGGAATATCTTTGAACGACCCGCTAAAGAGATTCCGTGGGTAAACTACCCCATCAATCAATACTGGGAAATCGAGTCCCTTGAGGAATCGGCGTCTGTGATTGCGAATGCTTCGATGACCGAGCATCCGATTCTCATTGAATCGCTTAGAGGTTCGGGACGAATCATTGTCATGACCTTACCTTATCCGGAACCGAACCCTCGCGAACCATGGAGTGAACTCTACACAACCAGTGCAGATGCATGGCCTGGTTTCGCACTGTTCTTAGGAACGGTTCAATATCTAGCAACGCAAAATAAACACCCTCTAAATTACAACGTAGGCGTTACAGCTGTCTTGGAAAACAACCCAAAAGAGTTTCCGAAAGCGTATGAGTTGCAACAGCCCAATGGAGAAGTCATCCGAGTCGAAGCCGACGACGAAGTTCTACAGTACACATACACCCAGCAACCTGGGCAATATCGATTGCGAGGTGTAAGGGCTCGTGGACCATTAGTTCGTGGCTTTAGCGTCAACATCGACCGCGAAGAACTTTCTCTTAAAAAAGCGAATCGCTTGGACCTTGAAACAGGCATAGGGAAAGACCAACTTCTGATAGCCAAGAACAAGGAGGATGTACAAAGTTCGATAGGTGAAGGGCGATACGGCCGCGATTTATCTCCTTTTTTATGGGTGATTCTCGCCATGATGGTGATGGCGGAACAAACCATGTCCAGCCGCTTTTACGGTACCCGTACGAAAGGGAAGTCGTAATGGATTGGAGCTTTTCGCCCGTATTTGGTAGCTACAGCCTTGTTGGCTTAATCGCCATCGGATTGCTTTTCGTTTGGTTCGTCATGACGGACTCCCAAGGGCTCACGCTGGTTCAGCGCTGGACCCTCCGTAGTTTGCGACTCTTGATGATTCTTGTCTTACTTTTGGCGATCCTTAAACCAGGAATTAGTTGGACCCAGCAACGCGAACCAAATGGAACGGTTGCTGTACTGATGGATCGCTCTTCCAGCATGCAGCTTGGGGCGGGGGAGGGGCCTAAAACCCGTTGGGAGCAACAACTGGAACTCTGGAACACCCTCTGGAGCAATCGCAGTCAACTCGGAAAACAGATCAAACTCGCGCCGTTCCTCTACGATACACAACTTCAATCCCTCGGCGAGGTCGAGAATACGGAACAAGCCATTCCAGTCACATTGCCACCGAAAGCCGAAGGGGTCAGTACTGATATCGGAGGTCCGTTGAGCGGGGTTGCCAACGGAGCTTACTCAAACCCGCTCATGGCAGTGATCTGGATGGGTGACGGCGCACAGACATTAAGTCCAGCCAAGTCCGATCCACAGCAGATTGCAAGACAGTTCGCTAGACAAGATATCCCGATTTACTTTGTTGGGATTGGCCCCAGGGGGGATAGCGAACAAGCCCGCGACCTGGGGCTCGAAGGCGTTCCCGAACAACTCGAAGCTTACACAAAAAATCAAATCTATGTCCGAGGCTTGCTCCACGCGAGAGGAGCAGCGAATCGCGACGTATCGATCAGTATGAAAATAGTCGCCAAAGACGGCAGTAAGCGATTGGTTGAACAAACCGTCGTCCGACCGACAAAATCCGACCAAAGCCTCGCGTTCCAAATTCCCCTGATCGCACCCGACATAGGCTCCTATGAACTCTGGATCGAAGCCCAACCGCTCGAGGGAGAAGGAGTTCTCGAGAACAATACAATCACCTCTTATCTCAATGTCCGCGGAGGCGGAGCACGCGTTCTGTATATCGAAGGAGAACCGAGGACCGAAGCCAAGTTTATCGCGAATGCTCTTCTCGAATCACCTGACATGCAAGTCGATCGCCTGTGGATCGCTCGCGAACCTGTCCAGAAATGGCCAGTCGACCTTGCTCAACGCGTCGGTAATGGCGTGTACGACTTGTTCATCTTAGGAGACCTCGACGCGAGTGCGATTGGACCGGCAGGAGCTAAATTACTCGCTGACCAAGTTGCCCGGGGAGCTGGCCTAATCACGCTCGGTGGATTTCATACCTACGCACCTGGAGGATGGAACCAGACAGCACTAGCCGATCTCTTGCCCATCATGATGGGTGATCGAACTCGACAACCACTCGATGGCCCCATCGATTTGCGCAATCACTACCCAGGCCCACTGCCGCTACTCCCAGTTGCCAGCGATCGGCTACTGCAACTTGGAGAACCCGGAGCCGACACTTCCGCCATCTGGAGAGAATTCCGCCCTTTAGCGGGTGCCAATCGCTGGGAAGGAATCAAAAACGTACCAGGGGTGAAAGTCCTTCTTACGGGAAACGCTTTACAACCTCTGATGGTAACGGGAGTAGCAGGCCAAGGTCGAGTAATGAGTCTCGCATTCGATTCAACCTACCAATGGCTAAGGCAAGGAAAAGGAAAAGAATTCAAACAGTTTTGGCGACAGGTTGCCCTCTGGGGCTTAAGGCGCGAAGCGGTTGAAGAAGGACTGCAACTTTCCATGAGTCGCCGACGATTGCTCCTACAGCAGCCTGCTGATGTTGTCGCTACCTGGATTCCAGGTAGCCAAGATACCGCCATGCCAAAAAATATCTTCTTGAGGCTTTGGAAATACGAGGAGTCCAACCAAGACGACATGCCTGCGAAAGAAACAGAAATTGGCGAATTCCAACTAACCCCACGCGATGCCACGAGCATGCGCGCCGCATTCACCGGACTTCCAACTCCAGGGCGTTATGAATGGCGTGCAACGACTATCGGTTCAGGGGGTAAAGCCCTGGAATCTCGGTTGCCCTTTGTGGTCATTGACCAAAGTGCTGAGACCCTACAACCCCTACCCGATTGGCAATTACTCGGACAACTCTCCAAACTCAATGAATCCGCCGGTGGAGAATTGCTCCATCCCGACCAAGGTGCCGAAATAATCCGAAAACTCCAAGAACGAAGGAGGCAAGCAACGGAAACTGCAATTGAGTCCTTTCGCCTAGGTGACACCGGGATCGATTCTTGGCTCCAATTCCTATCGCTCGGCGCCCTATTTGTCCTGCAGTGGGGATTGAAAAAGAAATGGGGGATTCCGTAACCCCATCTCGACCCCTAAGCGATCTTATGCGTTTCCGCAAAACCCAAGTACTACTTCCTAGGCCCCCCCGGAGAGACTTCTCGAAGGTGTCTCGAAGGGGTGTCTCTAGGGATTGAGTTGTTACAATGGAAGGAAAGCAGCGAACGGTTGCTGAGAACAAAAAGCCTCGATAGCTTAATTGTAGGAAAAACCGATTGAATCACGGTAGAAACTGATGGCGGATTAAATGGAGTAACCGATTGCGACGACTCAACGTCAGCAAGTGGTAACAAAGAAGGTGGCTTGGTAAATCGAAAAGGGGGGAGAAGGTAATGTCGGACAAAACAACCCTGTTGCTACCGATACTCCTGATTGCGGTCGGAATTGGGTGGCTGCTGAGTGCTTTGGGCATCGCACCGTCGATCGATTGGGTTTGGACACTTGGGCTCGCAACGATAGGGGTCGTCCCCTTTCTTCTGGGTGGGTTCGACAAATTCTCGGTGGTCATCGGCCCCTTGTTCCTTTTAGCTAGCCTATTGTCCGTTTTGCGTCAGACAGGAAAGCTGGATTTTAACGTTGAAATCCCCATCCTAGTGATTTGGACGGGCCTCCTGTTTCTACTTGCACGGTTGCGATCCATCCCAGCCCCCACCTGGATGAACGACCCGAAATAAAGAATAAAATTGGAATTTTCCACCATTTGGGACCTTCCGCGCGCTTCGATTCTTGAGACACAACAGGAAAAACCGAAGGGAAAAAAGCGATTCAAACCAATTTTTGACCCTTGCAGAACTCCCGGTTTGTTGGGTACACTTCTCCCCTTCCTAGACCGCACTCGGGGAATTCTTATGGCTTTTGCCAAATTCCACCCGTTTCGGTTCCTTATTTTTTCGTTAAATCCTGTCTGGTTAACGGTTTAGAGGTAGGCAAGCATGCCGCGATTGCTCGGTGTTGACATTCCTAATGACAAGCAGGTCGTTTACTCGTTGCAGTATCTTTATGGTGTTGGACCATCCATCGCCAGACAAGCCTGCGTCAATACGAAGATCGATCCGACCAAAAAAGCGAGAGAACTCGATGAAGACGAATTGAGCCGTTTGGCCAGTTTGCTCGAGCGAGACTTTACCGTCGAAGGTCCTTTGCGTCGGCAAATCGGTCAAGCGATTCACCGGCTTCGCGAAATCAAGTGCTACCGTGGCATGCGCCACAAACTCGGATTGCCTGTTCGCGGACAACGGACACGAACCAATGCTCGGACCCGAAAAGGTCCTCGAAAGACGGTGGCCGGGAAGAAGGGGGTCAAGGACCTTCGGTAATTTTTGGGATCTGTGGACGCACCTTGTGTTATTCCACGCTCCCTCACAAAAATTGTGTACTCGAAGGATTTTTGATACTGGCCAGAGAACCAAACCGGGTTCAGAGGATCAGGGAGCCTATCGGAAAAACGTTCCGATAAGCACCGATCCGAGTATCCGCTTCACGAAACTGATTCATTTTACGACGACATAGACGTTCAACAGATTAAAACGGCTCTGAAGTATGGCAAAGCAGCAAGCAAACAAAGACGCTAACAAACGACGCAAGGTTCGACGCAACGTCAGTTCCGCAATCGCTTTCATCAAGGCGACGTTTAATAACACCCAGGTCACCATCACCGACACTCGGGGAGACACCCTTTGCTGGGCAAGTGCTGGTACTTGCGGCTTCAAAGGCTCGAGGAAAAGCACCCCTTTCGCAGGTCAAATGGCAGCACAGCAAGCTGCTGAGAAGGCGGCTAAGTTCGGGGTCAAAGAGATCGAAGTTCGAGTCAAAGGTCCAGGTTCGGGCCGCGAGTCAGCGATCACTGCTCTCCAAGCTGCTGGTATTACGGTAAAACAAATCGAAGACACCACACCGATTCCACACAACGGTTGCCGTCCTCGTAAGCGACGTCGGGTCTAAGTCATTTGACTCAGGTCCCACGGATCCTTCAAGGTATTGAATTCAACGGTTTGGTTTGTTTCGGGAGATTTAGATATGCACGTAAGATGGCGCGGTTTAGAGTTGCCGAGTCAAGTCTCGGCAGAGCGATCGACACTGAGCTCTACATACGGCAAGTTCACTGCGGAACCCTTCGAACGGGGCTTCGGTGCAACTATCGGAAACAGTCTTCGACGTGTCCTGCTCTCGAGCCTCGAAGGCAGTGCGATCACCCAGATCAAGATACGCGGAGCTCAGCACGAGTTCAGTTCGATCCCCAACGTCCTTGAAGACGTCACCGAGATCGTACTAAACGTCAAAGCACTAGTTGTCAAAAACCATAGCGACAACACTCGTGTTCTGACCGTTATGCGATCGAAAGCTGGTCCTATCACCGGTGCAGACGTTCAAACCGATTCCGATGTCGAAATCATCAACAAAGACCACGTGATCGCAACCCTTACGGGTGATGCAGACTTCATGATGGAAATGGTCGTCGAGAACGGTCGTGGATATGTTGCCGCTTCCGAGCAAAATACCGGTGACCACGAAATTGGTATCATCCCCGTAGATGCGGTATACAGCCCAGTGGTTCGAGTGCGTTACACCGTCGAGGAAACCCGCGTCGGTCAAAAAACAAACTACGACCGCTTGATCATCGAAATTTGGACCGACGGCTCCCTCGCTCCGGAATTGGCGATGGTTGAAGGTGCGAAGATTCTTCGTAAGCACCTCAACCCATTCGTTCAGTCCGGTGAACTAGGACGGCAAGTTCACGCAGTCGCTCGTGGTGGCCCCGGTAGTGCCGAAGCCCAACTGGAAGCGAAATTGAACATGCTGGTCAATGACCTGAAGCTATCGGTTCGCGCGAACAACTGCCTGGAAAGTGAAGGAATTCGTTACGTCAGAGACCTAGTCCAACGCACCGAAGACCAATTGCTTGAGGTTCGAAACTTCGGCGAAACCACGCTACACGAGGTTCGCGAAAAGCTCAGCGGTATCGGACTGCACCTCGGGATGCGAATCCCTTCGTCAATGCGATAACTGCTTGACGCGGTCAAACGCGTCATCTCAAGTTTCAGTTGGGTACACCCCCTGCTGATGCCGACAAAGTAAAGATTATAGACAACCATTTTTAGCGAATACCTGAGACGTAATCATGAGGCACCTTAGAAAAGGTCGAGTACTCGGACGTAGCCCGTCGCACCGCAAGGCACTATTCAGCAACCTAGCTTCCGCGATCTTCTTGACCGAGAAGAC